>NZ_JBIRVQ010000002.1:0-766170 GCF_044386975.1 Nocardia sp. NPDC020380
GTCCGGTAACGGATGTAGGTGACTGGTACTAATAGGCCGAGGACTTACCAACAAAGAAGCTACGCGTCCACTGTGCAGTATCTGAAACAACACACGACACCGTGTGCCCGGGGAAATGGGTGCGCGAGGGCAAGGCCCTCGCTTCTCCTTTTTCCCCGCGGGACGCGGGGTGTGACAGTTTCATAGAGTTACGGCGGCTATAGCGGTGGGGAAACGCCCGGTCCCATTCCGAACCCGGAAGCTAAGGCCACCTGCGCCGATGGTACTGCACTCGACAGGGTGTGGGAGAGTAGGACACCGCCGGAACATCCTTGCGAAAAGGGGACCCTCACGGGGTCCCCTTTTCTGCGTTTGAGCGCCCGTGCTGCGTGAACGCTCGAGCACGCGTGATTGAATTCGTGGTAGGCGGGAGCGTCCCGCCGGCCCTCACGCGAACCAGCGCCGCGGCCGGGTACGGCAGGCTTACAAGACTAGAGAGGGATCACCGTGGCGGAGCAGAACGACGACCGCAAACCCTTCCGCCGTGACGGCGGTTCCGGACAGAGCGGCTCCAACCGGCCGGCGCGCGACAACTCGGGTGAAGGCCGTTCTTCCGGCCCCCGGCGGGAACGCAGCGAAGGCGGCCGCGACGGTGGTTTCAACCGTGGTGGTGGCAACCGCGAGGGCGGTAACTCGAACCGCGGCGACAGTGACCGCGGCGGCTACAAGGGCAACAGTGGCGGCGACCGCGGCGGATTCAATCGCGACGGCGGCCGTGGTGGCCGTGACGGCGCGGACCGCGGCGGCTACCGGCGTCCCGAGGGCCGGGACAACGAGCGTGGCGGCTACAACCGCTCCGGCGAAAGCCGGGAAGGCGGGTTCAACCGCGGTGGCGGCAACCGCGAGGGCGGCGGATTCAACCGTTCCGGCGACCGTCGCGAAGGCGGATTCAACCGATCCGACGATCGCCGCGAGGGCGGTGGCAGTCGTGAAGGTGGCTTCAACCGTTCCGGTGGCAGTCGTGAGGGCGGGTTCAATCGCTCCGGTGGCAACCGCGACGGTGGGTTCAACCGTTCCGGCGGTAGTCGTGAGGGCGGGTTCAATCGTTCCGGCGGTAGCCGCGAGGGTGGCTACAACCGTTCCGGTGAAGGCCGCGATGGCGGGTTCAACCGCAGTAGTGGTGACCGTCGCGAGGGTGGCTACAACCGTTCCGGCGAAGGCCGTGAAGGCGGCTTCAACCGTGGCGGTGATCGCGAGGGTGGGTTCAATCGTGGCGGTGACCGTCGCGAGGGTGGTTACAACCGTTCCGGTGAGGGCGGATACAACCGCGGCGGCAATCGTGAGGGCGGCTTCAACCGTGGCGGTGACCGCGAGGGTGGGTTCAATCGTGGCGGCGATCGCCGCGAGGGTGGCTTCAACCGTTCCGGTGAA
This sequence comes from Nocardia sp. NPDC020380, assembly GCF_044386975.1. Lineage (NCBI taxonomy): Bacteria > Bacillati > Actinomycetota > Actinomycetes > Mycobacteriales > Nocardiaceae > Nocardia > Nocardia sp. NPDC020380. The sequence goes on from NZ_JBIRVQ010000002.1 coordinate 1,411, forward strand.
GGTCAGGGTTCTCGTGGGGGATCCAGCCGTGAGGGTGGGTTCAACCGGTCCGGCGGGAACCGCGAAGGCGGCTTCAATCGTGGTGGCGAAGGGCGCGGGTTCGCCAAGGATGGCGAGCGGCGGGACTTCGGGCGCGGCGATCGGGATGATCGAAAGAGCTTCGGGCGCAGCGGTTCCGGGGACAAGCGGGATGGCGGGTTCGACCGTGGCCGGGCCGAGCGTCCCGATCGGGATCGGGAGGGATTCGGCCGCAAGCGGTCCGAGGACGAGTCGGTCGAGGGCGGTTCGCGCGCTGAGGGTTTCGAGCGCGAAGGCGGCAGTGGACCGGACCGGCGACGGGGCGGTGAAGGTGCTCGGGTGGGCGGCGGTCGTCCGAGCGAGCGCCGGTCGGCGCGGCCGGACGAGCCGGAGCTGCCCGATGAGGTACAGCCCTCCGATCTGGATTCGGCCGTGCGCCGCGATCTGCTCAGCCTGGACAAGAGCAATGCCGAGGCGGTCGCTCGCCACCTGGTGATGGTGGCGCAGCTGCTGGACGAGGATCCGGAGCAGGCGCTGCAGCATGCGCGGGCCGCTCGGCAGCGTGCCGGGCGTATCGCGGTCGTGCGTGAAACCGCCGGTGTGGCGGCCTATCACGCGGGCGAGTGGGCCGAGGCCCTCTCCGAGCTGCGTACCGCGCGCCGCATGTCCGGTGGCGCCGGCCTGCTGGCCGTCATGGCCGACTGCGAGCGCGGTCTGGGCCGCCCGGAGCGCGCCATCGAACTCGGCCGCAGCGACGAGGCCCGCATGCTGACCGGCGACGAGGCCTCCGAACTCCGCATCGTGGTGGCGGGCGCCCGCATGGACCTCGGCCAGTACGACCAGGCCGTGGTGTCCCTGCAGACCCCCGAACTGGATCCGGCCCGCACCGGCCCGGCCGCCGCGCGGCTCTTCTACGCGTACGCCGAGGCGCTGCTCGCCGCCGGCCGCGAGGAAGAGGCCCTGACCTGGTTCATGAACGCCGCCTCCGCCGACGTGGAAGGCGATACCGACGCCGAGGAGCGGGCCGCTGCCCTCTCCGAGGGTGACGACGGCTCCGACTGGACCTCCGCCTTCGACGACGAAGACGATCAGGACTCCGACGAGGACGTTGACGCCGAGGACGACGAGACCTCGGATGAGGTTGCCGCGGAGACCGATTCGGACGATACCGACGCCGCCGAATCCCCGGTCGAGATCGCCGACGAGGAAGTCTCCAGCGCAACTGCGGTTGCCGACGCACCCGCGGAAGCGAAGAAGCCGGCGGACGACGCTGCGGAAGCAGACGATTCGGCGAAGTAGAGCATGACGATCGAGCGGCAGGCGCAGTGATGCGCCTGCCGCTTTTTTGTTTCCTATGACCCCATTCACCCCTCCGGCCCGGGTCGGGTGGGGTGGTAGTGAGTAGGCCGGAGATACTGGGGTCGCTGGCCTGTGGGTACGGGATCGGGTCGGTGGTTTCGAGCCGGTCTATGTGAAAGGAGCGTCTGAATGCTGCTACGGGAGCGGTTCGGCGCACTGCTGTTGGATCTGGATGGGACGTTGTATCGGGGCCGGGAGGTGGTTCCCGGTGCGCCGGAGGCGCTTTCGGCCGCCAACGGCCAGCAGCTGGTCTATGTCACGAACAATGCGAGCCGATCCGCCGCCGCGGTCGCGGAGCATCTGCACGAACTCGGGTTCGGCGCACGGGAAGACGAGGTCGTCACCAGCGCCCAGGCCGCGGCGCACATGCTCGCCGAGCGTCTGGATCCGGGCGCGGTGGTGCTGGTCGTCGGCACCGAGGACCTGGTCGCCGAGGTGAAGGCCGTTGGCCTGCAGCCGATCCGGCGGTTCGACGGCGAGGCGCCCGCCGCCGTGGTGCAGGGCCATTCACCGAATACGGCGTGGGCCGATCTGGCCGAGGCCGCGTACGCGCTGCGGTCCGGCGCGCTCTGGGTGGCGGCCAATACCGATGCCACCTTGCCGACCGAGCGTGGCCTGGCGCCCGGCAATGGTTCCATGGTGGCCGCGCTCCGGACCGCGTCGGACCGAGATCCGATCGTCGCCGGCAAGCCGTACGCGCCGCTGCTGGAGGATGCGCTGGTCCGCGCGGGCACCCGGGACGCGCTCGTCGTCGGCGACCGTCTGGACACGGATATCGACGGTGGTCACACGGTGGGCCTGGAATCCCTCATGGTGCTGACCGGCGTGAGCACGCTGGGTGACCTGCGCACCCGTTCGGCGTATCAGCACCCCACCTATGTGGCGGAATCGCTTGACGCGCTGAACCATCCGGTCGCGGATACCCCGACGATCACCGATGAGGACGGCGATATCGTCGACGCGATCACCGCTCGCCTGCGCGAATACCCGGGCCGGGCGATTCCGGTGGCCGCGCCGCCCGCCGCCCCGAACTGATCCGCGCCCGCCAAGTGGACTTCTGAAGTTCCCTGGAATTGGTCCTGGGAAAGGGCCACTATCGTCGATACCGTCGACGGTATGAGTGACATCAGGGAAATCGAGCTCGGGGAGACGAAGCTGGCCGGCCGGGCCATGCTGGCCCTGCGGCCGCGCTGGGAGACCGTGGACGCGATCGTCGATCTCGTCGACAACCGGCTGCGCCCGCTCGGCTACCGGTTGATCGGCGTGTTCGACGGCGTCTCCGATGAGGCGGTGTCGGTGCTGGGTTTCCGGCCGACCTTCACCTCGGCGTGGGGACAGATCGTCTATGTCGACGACCTGAGTACCCTGCCCGAGGCGCGCGGTCACGGCTACGCCGACTCACTCGTGCAGTGGATCAAGGCCGAGGCGAAGCGGCTCGGATGCGAAGCGGTACACCTGGATTCGGGTGTCGCCGCGGATCGCGCCCCCGCGCATCGCCTCTACATGCGGAACCATCTGGCCATCACCTCGCACCACTTCTCCGTCGGGGTGTGAAGTCTCACAGCGGCTTTCGTGCCTCTATCAACGTGCGCGCCGAGTGGGCGACGAACGGCCCGTCGCTGCCGACCTGCTGGTGCAGTTCGCGCAGCCGCCCGAGGTAGGCGTCCACGGTGAAGCCCGGGACCATCCAGATGACCTTGCGCAGGAAGTAGACGACCGCGCCGATGTCGTGGAATTCCACGCGGAGGCGCTCGGTGCGGCATTGCGTGATCTCCAGCCCGGCGGCGCGCGCCCCGGCGGCCTCGGTCTCGGGATCGCGTCCCAGCCGGGCCTCGGGCTGCGGGCCCAGGAAGTATTCGACGAGTTCGAATACGCTCGCCGGTCCCACGTGCTGGGCGAAGTAGCTGCCGCCCGGTCGCAGCACGCGCGCGATCTCGTCCCACCAGATGGTGACCGGATGGCGGCTGGTGACCAGGTCGAAGGCAGCGTCGGCGAACGGGAGGGGTGGTTCGTCCGGATCGGCGACGACGATCGCGCCGCGCGGGTGCAGCAGGGCGGTGGCCTTGGCGATATTGGGCGGCCAGGATTCGGTGGCGACCATGGCCGGCGGGAGCACGGCGGCCTCGGCGAGCACCTCGCCGCCGCCGGTCTGGATATCGAGGGCGGCTTCGGCGGTGGCCAGGCGTTGCGCCTGCCGGCGTTGGTAGCCCCAGGAGGGGCGTTGTTCGGTGGCGCGGCCGTCGAGCCAGCCGAAGTCCCAGCCTTCGACGGGCGCGGCGGCGGCCTCGGCGATCAGGTCATCGAATTCGCGGTCCATTTGCTCAATGCTTGCAGACCGGCGCAACCGATTTCGTGCACCGCGCGCCGGCTCGCGCTGGCGCATGGTCATTGACGGAATGTTCACGCGGTGGGGTACGTGTGTTCGAATGCGAGTTCGGGTAGCGTTGTCGCCACGATGACTACGCCGACCCCTCGCCCGCCGTTCCCCGCGCCGGGACCCCGCCCTGGGGTGCCGATGCCCGGGCAGCATCTGCCGGGCGCGAATCAGGAGTTCGCCGACCCGGATCGGGTGCGTACCGAGGTGGCCGCGCTGCTGTCCGAATTGTCGGCCGGTGCGCGGGATTCGGTCTCCGACGGCACGGATCTGGTGCGGCGCGCCCGCATTCTGGAGCAGGCACACGATGTGCTGGTGCAGGCCCTGGCAACGGTGGACAAGATCTGAGGTGGCCAGACGCGCACGGGTGGACGCGGAACTGGTTCGCCGCGGATTGGCGCGATCGCGGGAACATGCGGTCGAACTGATCGCGGCGGGCCGCGTCCTGATCAATGGAACGGTCGCCACCAAACCCGCGACCGGAGTCGAAACGGCCACGCCGCTGCTGGTGCGGGACGAGCCCGATGAGGTGCAGTGGGCCTCGCGTGGCGCGCACAAACTGCTCGGCGCGCTGGAGGCCTTCGAGCCGCAGGGCGTGTCGGTGTCCGGAAAACGCTGCCTGGATGCGGGCGCGTCCACCGGCGGGTTCACCGATGTGCTGCTGTCGCGTGGCGCCAAGGAGGTCGTGGCCGCCGATGTCGGTTACGGCCAGCTGATCTGGCGACTGCAGAACGATGATCGCGTCCATGTGCACGACCGCACCAATGTTCGCGCCCTGACCCCCGAACTCATCGGCGGCCCAGTCGAATTGGTGGTCACCGATCTGTCCTTCATCTCGCTGGCCCTGGTGCTGCCCGCGCTGGCGGCCTGCGCCGCCCCGGGCGCCGATCTGCTGCCGATGGTGAAGCCGCAGTTCGAGGTCGGTAAGGAGCGCGTGGGATCCGGTGGCGTGGTGCGGGATCCGGCCCTGCGCGCCGAGGTCGTGCGCGAGGTGGCCGCGGCCGCCGCGGAACTCGGTTTGCGCACCCTCGGGGTGACCGCCAGCCCGCTGCCCGGTCCCTCCGGAAACGTCGAATACTTCCTGTGGCTGCGCAAGAACGCGCCGACCGGCGAGAGCGTTCCGGACGGTGGCGCCGAGGCCGATGACGGCGGTGTGGCGGCGCTCGTCGGCGGGTGGGCATACGATTCGGACGAGGCGGCGCGGGTTGCCGCGCTGATCGATCGGGCGGTCGAGGAGGGTCCACAGTGAACGCTGCGGGTGCGGCCAGGGAGATTCTGCTGGTCGCGCATCCGGGTCGGTCCGAAATCACCGAGACCGCGCATCGCGTGGCGAAGATCTTCGAGGATGCGGGGATCGGGCTGCGCGTGCTCGTGGACGAGGCGTACAGCACGCGATTCGATGTCGATGACAAGGGCGAGCCCGACGGATATCCGGTACGGGTCATGGAGCACAATCCGGACGCCGCGCGCGGCTGCGAGATGGTGCTGGCCCTCGGTGGTGACGGCACCTTCCTGCGCGCGGCCGAATTGGCGCGCAATGTGTCGGTGCCCGTACTGGGAATCAACCTGGGCCGGATCGGTTTTCTGACCGAGGCCGAGGCGGAGGGCCTGGACGAGGCCCTCGCTCAGGTGGTGCGCGGCGATTACATGACCGAAGAGCGCATGACGATCGATGTCAGTGTGCGCGTGGATGATGTGGTCGTGGAACGTGGTTGGGCGCTCAACGAGGCCAGCATCGAGAACGCCGCGCGCATGGGCGTTCTCGAGGTCGTGCTGGAGGTCGACGGCCGTCCCGTGTCCTCGTTCGGATGCGACGGTGTGCTGATCGCCACGCCGACCGGTTCCACCGCCTACGCGTTCTCGGCGGGCGGGCCGGTGGTGTGGCCCGAACTCGAAGCGCTGCTGGTGATTCCGAGCAATGCCCACGCGCTGTTCGCGCGGCCCCTGGTGACCAGCCCGGAGTCGCGGATCGCGGTGGAAACCGTTGCGACGGGCCATGACGCGATAGTTTTCCTCGACGGCCGACGCACCCTCGCACTGCCGCGGGGCGGCCGGGTCGAAACGGTCCGCGGGGCCGAACCGGTGCGGTGGGTACGGCTCGATTCCGCGCCGTTCGCCGATCGGATGGTGCGCAAATTCCAGTTGCCCGTGACAGGCTGGCGTGGCCGCCCGTCTGCACGGTCAGGCGCGGAGGCGGCAGCTCGCGTAACCACGCAGCGCCCGAGTGCAGGCGAGATCGATGACCGCCGAACGGAGAGCACGAGTGCTGACAGAGATCAGGATTGACGGGCTGGGCGTAATTTCCACCGCCACCGCACAATTCCATGAGGGTTTGACCGTTCTGACCGGTGAGACCGGTGCGGGCAAGACGATGGTCGTGACCAGCCTGCACCTGCTCAGCGGCGCCCGCGCCGACGCGGGCCGGGTCCGGCTGGGCGCGTCCCGGGCCGTCGTCGAGGGCCGGTTCACCGTCGAGGAGGTGCACGACGGCGCCCGCAACGAGGTGGCCGAGGTGCTCGAATCCTCCGGTGCGGAACCGGATGACGACGGCAGCATCATCGCCGTCCGCACCGTCGGCAGCGACGGCCGCTCCCGCGCGCACCTGGGCGGGCGCAGCGTGCCGGCCTCGGTGCTCGGCGATTTCACCGGGCCACTGCTGACCGTGCACGGCCAGAACGATCAGCTGCGGCTGCAGCGCCCGGATCAGCAGTTGCACGCCCTGGACCAGTTCGCGTCGGACTCCGTTGCGGCGCTGCTGAAGAAGTATCAGAAGGCGCGCAAAACCTGGCTGGACGCCCGCAACCAGCTGCTGGAGCGGACGGCCCGCAGCCGCGAACTCGCACTGGAAGCCGACCATCTGACACAGTCGCTGAACGAGATCGACGCCGTCGCACCGGAACCGGGGGAGGACGAGCACCTGGTGGCCGAGGTGCGGCGACTCTCGGACCTGGATTCGCTGCGGGAGGCCGCCTCCGCGGCCCACGATGCGCTCGCAGGCCCCTCGGACAGCCCGGGTGAGGATTCGGGCGCCCTGGACCTGCTGGGCTCCGCCCGCGCGCGCCTGGACACCGCCGACGACCCCCTGCTGACCGCCCTCGCACCGCGATTGGGCGAGGCCATTTCGGTGGTGGTCGATCTGACCACCGAGCTCAGCTCCTACCTGTCGGATCTGCCGTCGGATCCCGGTGCGCTGGAATCCATGCTGACCCGGCAGGCGGAACTGAAAACCCTCACAAGGAAATACGCGCCGAATATCGACGGGGTCATCAAGTGGGCGGATGAGGCCCGTACCCGCCTGGCCTCCCTGGATGTTTCCGAAGAGGCATTGTCCGCGCTGGCGGCGGAGGTCGAGTCGGCCGCGGAGAAGGTGCGCGATACCGCCCGGAAGCTGACCGCGGCGCGCTCCAAGGCGGCCGGCAAGCTGGCGACCGCGGTGAGCACCGAACTGGGCGGTCTGGCCATGGGCCGGGCCCGGCTCGAGGTCGGCATCGCGCCCGTCCTTGCGGGCGTACAGGATTCGGCCCCCCTGGAAGTGGACGGCAAGGAGCTGCACGCGGGCTCCACCGGCGTCGACGAGGTCGAGTTCCGCCTGGCCGCGCACTCCGGCGCGCATCCACTGCCCTTGAGCAAGAGCGCTTCCGGCGGTGAGCTCTCCCGCATCATGCTCGCCCTCGAAGTGGTGCTGGCCAGTTCCGAGCACGGCACCACCATGGTCTTCGACGAGGTCGACGCGGGCGTCGGCGGTCGCGCGGCGGTCGAAATCGGGCGCCGCCTGGCCAGTTTGGCCCGCACCCACCAGGTCATCGTGGTCACCCACCTGCCGCAGGTGGCCGCCTTCGCCGACACCCACCTGGTGGTGGACAAGATCGACGACGGCAAGGGCGTGAAATCCGGCGTCCGCTCCCTCACCCAGGACGAGCGGATCATCGAACTCGCCCGCATGCTGGCCGGCATGGGCGATACCGAAACCGGCCGCGCCCACGCCTGGGAACTCCTCACCACCGCGCACGCCGAGAAGGTCGGCGCGGCCAGCTGAGGCGAAAAGCCCGCGAACAGCACATCAGCGAGGGATATCGGACGAATCCCCTCGCTGATGTGCTGTTCGTGCGTGTTTCAGTCCTTGGGCGGATAGAGCGCGGCGGCCAGCCGGGGCACGGCGAGTTCTCTTTGCCAGGGGCGTGCCCCGCCCGCGGCCAGGAAATCGTCGATGAGGTCGGGTGCCTTGCCCTCCGCCACCGCGCGCGGCAGCCCGTCCCAGCACATGCGGCGCAGCAGGTCGGGCGTGAGCAGGTTCTCGACCGGGATCGAGACCTCACCCGAGAGCTCCGACATCGCGGCGCGCGCCCGTTGCAGGCGGGCCGCGGCGGCCGGGTCGCGGCGCTCCCAGCGGTTGACCGGCGGCGGGCCGTCGAACGGCTGGGTCAGCGGCGGCAGTTCGTTGTCCGGCAGGGCGCGGGCGCGTTCGATGGCGCCCAGCCATTCGCGGGAGTAACGCCGCTGCCGGGGCCCGCCGAAGATCGGCAGGGCGCGCAGCTGGGCGATGGTCTTGGGCTCGTTGGTGGCCGCGGCGACGATGGCCGAGTCGGGGAGGATGCGGGCCGGAGCGACGTCGCGGAGCCGGGCCAGGCGGTCGCGGGTGGTCCAGAGTTCGCGGACGACGGCGAGCTGGCGGGTGCGGCGCAGGGCGTGGATGCCGGAGGTGCGGCGCCAGCGGTCGGCCTTGGGGGCGGCCGGTTCGGCGGCCCGGACGTGCTCGAATTCTTGTGCGGCCCAGTCGGATTTACCCTGCTCGTCGAGCTCGACGGCGACCGCGTCGCGGAGTTCGAGGAGTAGCTCGACATCGAGGGCCGCGTAATTGAGCCATTCGTCGGGCAAGGGGCGGGTGGACCAGTCGGCGGCGCCGTGGCCCTTCTTCAGCTCCCGGCCGAGTAGGCGTTCGACCATGGCGGCGAGCCCGACGCGTTCGTAGCCCGCGAGCCGGCCACCGAGTTCGGTGTCGAACAGCAGGGCCGGGTAGAGGCCGAGCTCGGCCAGGCCGGGTAGATCCTGGTCGGCGGAGTGCAGCACCCACTCCAGGCCGTTGATCGCGTCGGCGAGCGGAGTGAGGTCGCCGTCGACCGGGATCGGGTCGATGAGGAAGGTGCCCGCGCCGGCGCGGCGTAACTGGATCAGGTAGGCGCGGTTGGAGTAGCGGAAGCCGGAGGCGCGTTCGGCGTCGACGGCTAGGGGGCCGGTACCGGCGGCGAGGAGGCGAGCAGCGTCGGCAACTTCGGCGGCGGAGTCCAGTACCGGCGGCACACCGTCCACTGGCGCGAGCAAAGGGACCGCGACAGTGGCTTCCGGTTCTTCTGGTACGGACATGTTCTTGAACTCTACTGATAGGTCAGGGGCTGCCCGCGTCACGTCGGTGAAACAGCAACCCGGAGCAAGACGCCGGTCGAGTGCGAATGGTAACCAGCGTTCCCGGATTTGGTTGCAGTACAGAAGTTCTCGGCGGATCCGGTCAGTCGGGATCGTCGACGCGGCGGTGGATGTCCAGCCGGGTTACGCCCGCGGGCGGCAGGCCCGCGGCATAGGCGAGCACCTCGCAGAAGGCTTCCACGTGCGGCCGCATCTCGGTATCGCCCACGGTCCAGGAGGCGCGGAGCTCGAGCTGGTGCGCGCGCGGCGGGCCGGCGATATCGCCGTACCGGACCGAACTCGTCGAGGTGACCGTGCCGCCGAGCGCCGTGAACGGGGTGCGGGATTCCAGCGAATCCACCAGCCAGCTCCACGCCACCTCGGGCAGCAGCGGATCGGCGGCGAGCGCCGAATCGATGTCGGCCTGGATGTAGGCCACCAGCCGGAACACTCCGTGCCAGGCTTCCTGCCCGTTCGGGTCGTGCAACAGGATCAGGCGGCCGAACGCGTCACCGTCGGAATCGACGGGCACCACATTGGTGTCGGGTCGAGTGACTTCCGCACCCAGCGCGTAGGAGTACGGGGCCAGGCGCTGCGGAGGACGGATCGGTGCGAGCTCTATTCGAGGATGCACTGATGCGGTTCCCATCGCCTCGACCGCGGCGCGGAACCTTGCGGGTTCTTCGGGCTCCGGGGTCGGTGCGGCGCCGTCGCGGAAGTCGAGCGGTGTCACGAAAGGCACCGTAGACCTCTCGGGTGCGGTGTAGTGAGAGGCGCGCCGCCGGGCCCCACTACGATGAGCCGTGATGAGCACTCACACCCGACGCCAGCTGACCGATGCCCCCCTCCTCGTCGCCGCTGCCGGTGGCGTACCGCATCGGCGTCCGGTGTGGTTCATGCGCCAGGCCGGGCGATCGCTGCCCGAGTATCGCGAGCTGCGCGCCGGAATCGGCATGCTGGAATCCTGTTTCGATCCGGAGCTGATCTGCGAGATCACCATGCAGCCGGTGCGCCGCCACGATGTGGATGCGGCAATCCTGTTCTCCGACATCGTGGTTCCGCTCAAGGCCGCCGGCATCGACCTGGACATTGTCGCGGGAGTCGGTCCGGTGGTTGCGAATCCGGTGCGCACGGTCGCCGATGTGCGCACGCTGCCGCGGCTGCGGCGCGAGGAGGTCGGCGCGGTCACCGCGGGTGTGGGACTGCTGCTCGACGCGCTCGGTGACATTCCGCTGATCGGTTTCACCGGTGCGCCGTTCACCCTCGCCTCGTACCTGGTCGAGGGCGGGCCGAGCAAGAACCACGAGATCACCAAGGCGATGATGCTCGGCGATCCCGACACCTGGCATCAGCTGATGGGCGTGCTCACCGATATCACCATCGAATTCCTGCGCGCGCAGATCGACGCGGGCGTGGATGCGGTGCAGCTCTTCGATTCCTGGGCGGGCGCACTGACTCTCGCGCAGTACCGCGAATACGTGATGCCGCACTCCGAACGCGTCTTCACCGAGGTCGCGTCGGCGGGGATTCCGCGCATCCACTTCGGTGTCGGCACCGGAGAACTGCTGGGCGCCATGGGCGAAGCCGGCGCGGACGTGGTCGGCGTGGACTGGCGAGTCCCCTTGACGGAGGCCGTGCGCCGCGTCGGCCCCGGAAAAGCCTTGCAGGGCAACCTCGATCCCGCCGTCCTCTTCGCCGGGCCCAAGGCCATCGAATCCGAGGTCCGCCGCATCGCACACGAAGCCGACGAGGCCATCACCCTCGGCGCCAAGGGGCACATCTTCAATCTGGGCCACGGCGTCCTGCCCAATACCGACCCGACGGTCATCACCGACACGGTCGCCCTCGTCCACAGCCTCCCCGCCCCGCTGTAGCGGATCGCGCCCGCGTCGAGGCCCCTACGCGGGGCCGGCGGCGCGCTGCGCCCGGCTGTGGCGCGGGCCACCTCGGCGCCGGGAGTACGTTGGCAAGGGAAATGCTGACGTGACGAGGAGTTGGTCGATGCGTATCGCGGTGGTCGGTGGCGGGATCAGTGGGCTGGTCGCGGGGTACCGGCTGCGGCGGGCGCTGGGCGCGGACGCCGAACTGGTGCTGATCGAGCAGCGGGATCGCGTCGGCGGGATCCTGCGGACCGCCGAGATCGCGGGGGAGCCCGTCGATCTCGGGGCGGAGGCCTTCGTCGGGCGGCGGCCCGAAATACCGGCATTGATGCGGGAATTGGGTATCGAGGACCAGCTGGTGCATCCGGCCGGGAAGCGGCCGCTGGTGTGGTCGCAGGGCGTGGGGCACCGACTGCCGGAGGGGACCCTCATGGGGATTCCGGCGGGGGCGCATGCGGTTTCGACCCTGGTGGACGCCCTGACGCTGGCACGCATTGCGGACGAGCCGAACCGGCCCCTCGAATGGGTGCCGGGTACCGATGTGTCGGTCGGCGCGCTGGTGGCCGATCGGTTCGGTGAGCAGGTGGTGCGGCGCAGCGTGGATCCGCTGCTCGGTGGCGTGTACGCGGGCACGGCGGGGTCCATCGGAGTGCGCGCGGCCTTGCCGCCGCTGGCCGCCGCGCTCGACGCCGGGGCGACCAGTTTGTCCCAGGCGGTGGCCGACGCGCTGCCGCCGCCGTCGAATACGCCCGTCTTCGGCGGCATCCGCGACGGCTACGCCGTGCTGCTCGACGCCCTGCGGACCGCCGCCGATATGAAGGTCGAAATCGGCACCACGGCAACCGCTCTCACCGCCACCTCCGAGGGCTGGCAGCTGGATCCGCTCGGCTGGTTCGACGCGGTGGTGCTCGCCACCCCGGCCCCGGTCACGGCGGCCCTGCTACGCGAAGTCGCACCGGTTGCGGCCGAACTCGTCTCCGGTATCGAACTGGCGTCGTCCGCCGTGGTGGCGCTGGCGCTGCCCAAGGAGACCGCACTCCCCGACAACTCCGGCATCCTGGTGGCCACCGGTGAACCCTTGCGCGCCAAAGCCTTCACCCTCTCCAGCCGAAAGTGGCCGCACCTGGCCGCGCGCGAGGTGGCGCTGGTGCGGGCCTCGTTCGGCCGCTTCGGCGACGACACCGCCCTGACCCGCACGGATGATGAGCTCATCGCCGCGGCCGTCGAGGATCTGACCACGGTGACGGGTGCCGAGATCCGTCCGCTGACCGCGGTCGTACAGCGCTGGCCCGGCGGCCTCCCGCAGTACGCGCCCGGCCACACCGCCCGGATCGCCGAACTCCGCACCGCCACAGCCGATCTGCCCGGCCTCGCACTGGCCGGGGCCTATCTGAACGGCGTCGGCGTCCCGGCCTGCGCCGCCTCCGGCACCGCCGCGGCCGCCCGCATCCTCGACCGGTTGTAATCACCCGGCCGGGTCTGGTCTGAAACATGCGCGACCAGTACACCCGCGAGCGGTTTCGTCCGTTTCCGGCTCGCTGGTGTACTGGTCGCGGCTGTTTCAGTGCTGGGTCGTCTTGGGCGCGACCAGGTCCGAGGGATCGGTGTTGGCGCCGCAGATGATGACGGCGACGCGTTCTCCCGGAGTCGGCACGTAGGCCCCGGACAGCAGGGCGGCCAGGGCCGTGGCGGCGGCGTGCTCGACGGCGAGACGTCGGCAGTCCCAGAGGGTTTGGCGCGCCGCGATGATCTGCTTGTCGGAGACCAGCACCGAGCGCACATCGCCCGCCGTCGCGGCGGCCAGGGACATGGGCGTGACGCGGCGGGCCCCGAGGGCATCGGCGGCGACCGAGTCGATATCGACGTCCACCGGATGACCCGCCTCCAGTGCGGCGTTGAACGCGCGGCACTTCTCGGGTTCGACCGCCACCACGCGCACGCCGTGATGTGCTGCGGCAATGGAGATTCCGGTGAGCAGTCCGGCGCCGCCGACCGCGACCACGACGCTGTCCAGATCGGGTAGCCCGGCCACGATCTCGTCCAGCAGCGTGCCCGCGCCTGCGGCGATATAGGGATCGTCATAGGCGTGCGAGCGCAGCGCACCCGTGGCGGCGGCGTAGCGCTCGCAGTCCAGGGCCGCGTCCGCGTAGTACTCGCCGCCCGAGAACACCTGTGCGCCCAGTGCCTTCAGTCGCGTCACCTTGACGGCGGGTGCGGTGGCGGGCAGGAAGACCGCCGCGGCGGCATCGACCAATCGCGCCGCCCAGGCGCAGGCGACGCCCGCATTGCCGCCGGAGGCGATGGTGACGCCCACTTTCGGCAGGAGTCCCCGTTCCTGGTGTGCGAGCATGAAATTCGCGGCGCCGCGGGCCTTGAAGCTGCCGGTGTGCTGCATGTGCTCGAGGGCGAACCACACCTCGCCGGCGACGGGCACGGTGTCCGCGTCCGCCTGTGCGAGGACGACGGGACGGACGTGGCCGGCGATGCGGGCGGCCGCCGCGGTCACGTCTGCGTATGTCGGTTGCACTGCGTTTTCCTTCGTTTCGTGTGCGTTCGAGCCTAATCACCCGCTGCGCGGACCAATACCCGGTCGCGAATAAACGCCACCGGGCCATTCGGATCAAGGCCACAGTGCCCCGCGCCCGGCGCGTTGAACCCGGGTGGCACGATGGGGGTATGGCGCGACTCGACTACAAGGCCCTCAACGACACCATCCGCTACCTCATGTTCTCGGTGTTCCAGGTGGAGCCCGGAGTGCTAGGGGAGGACCGCGCGGCCGCGATGAAGGAGGCGCGCGCCTTCTTCGATTCGCTCGAGGAGCGCGGCGTGGTGGTGCGCGGCATCTACGACGTCGCCGGCCTGCGCGCCGACGCCGACTACATGATCTGGTGGCACGCCGAGAAGATCGAGGATCTGCAGGCCGCCTACGCGGACTTCCGCCGCACCACCGAGCTGGGTTCGCTCAGCAATCCGGTGTGGAGCAATGCCGCGCTGCACCGCCCGGCCGAGTTCAACAAGTCCCACATCCCCGCGTTCCTCGCGGGTGAGGAGCCGGGCAACTACATCTGCGTGTACCCGTTCGTGCGGTCCTACGACTGGTACCTGCTGCCGGACGAGGAGCGTCGCAAGATGCTCGCCGATCACGGCAAGGAGGCCCGCGACTACCCGGACGTGCGCGCCAATACCGTGGCGTCCTTCGCGCTCGGCGATTACGAGTGGATTCTCGCCTTCGAGGCACAGGAGCTGCACCGCATCGTCGACCTCATGCGTGACCTGCGCGCCACCGAGGCGAGGCGGCATGTGCGCGAAGAGGTTCCGTTCTTCACCGGCCCGCGCGTCGAGGTCGAGAAGCTCATCGCCGCACTGCCGTGAGCTGAGCAGTAGACAATGCGAGAGCCCGGCCGCTACCTGCGGCCGGGCTCTCTGCTGTCTGCCGGAGCGTATTACGCGTGCTGCCCGCAGAACTCGGGGCATGCGCGAAATCGCATACGTTCCATAGGATTTCTGCGACCTATTCCGCTGCCTTGCCCGAGGGGTGCAGTCGCAGCGAGATGGAGTTGATGCAGTAGCGCTTGTCCGTGGGCGTGGGGTAACCCTCGCCCTCGAACACGTGCCCCAGGTGACTGTGGCAGTTGGCGCACAGCACCTCCACGCGGCGCATGCCCAGCGAGTCGTCGGTCGTCAGGATCACCGCATCGGAGTCGGCCGGATCGAAGAACGACGGCCAGCCGCAGTGCGAATGGAATTTCTCGCCGCTGCGGAACAATTCGGATCCGCAGGCCCGGCAGGCGTATACGCCCTCGGTTTCGGTATCGGTGTATTCGCCGGTGAAGGCGCGTTCGGTGCCGGCCTCGCGCAGTACCTGGTACTCCTCGGGCGACAGCCGGGTGCGCCATTCCTGCGGCGTCAGCTGGATGCGCGGTGCCGGAATCGAGGCCTCAGCGTCGGAACTCATGGCTCCACGCTAATACGTGCATGAGCGGTATCAGTGCCCGGATGCCTGACCGACCGGTTCGCCCACCACGTCCACGGCATGGCCGTTGCGGGCGGGCCGCTGCTGCGGCGCGCTCTGCTTCGGGTGCATCCAGGCCGGGTCCAGGGTGAGGCCCGGGCGCAGCCGGCCCTCGCGCTTGGCGGTCAGGTAGCGGTCGCCGAGGATGCAGAAGGCCACGATGAGCAGCAGCGCCCAGCCGAAGGTGACGCGCAGGTATTCGAGCGTGCGGCCGATGCTCTGCCAGCGGTCCGACAGCCACTTGTCGTAGGACATGAACCCGAAGATGGCCACCCACGCGGGCCAGTTGCGCAGCACGGAGTTTCGCTGCACCACGGTCATCAGCATGGGGAACAGGAACATGGAGTAGTAGCCCTGGCCGAGCGGTCCGAGCACCAGCACCGAGGCGATCACCACGCCGGAGGTGGTGCAGATGAAGAACACCTCGTCCTCGCGGTAGTAGCGGTACAGCAGCCACAGGGTGACCAGCACCATGACGCCGAGCAGGATGCGGACCGTCCAGGTCAGCCAGACGGCGACGCCGTAGTAGCCGAAGTTGCCGACGATCGCGCTGTTGAAGTAGTCCCGCGATTCGGACAGATACGGCAGCGTGTGGCTCCAGAAGGACTTGTAGTCCACGATGAACGGCCAGGCCAGCAGGTTCATGGCGATCGGAATGCCCAGGGCCGTAATGAAAGTCTTCCACTGCCCGCGCACCAGCGGAATCACCAGCAGCGGCGCCAGCAGCGGGCCCTTGATGGTGATCGTCAATCCCAGTGCCACACCGGCCCACAGGTCCCGCCGCTGGATGAGCAGGTGGATGAACGCCACCATGCACAGCAGCAGGCAGCCGTTGACATTGGTGAAAACCAGTGTGTTGGTGACCGCCTCGGACATGAACATGGCCAGCAGCAGCGCGGGCGCGATCACCGAGTTCAGTCCGTAGCCGAACAGTCGCAGCAGCAGATATCCGGCCAGGATGATGGCCGCGGCGTTCAGCAGGATGAAACACCAGCGCGACTTCTCGGGATCGATGATCGCGAGCGGCGAGATCAGCAGCGTGCCGCCGGGCGGGTACAGGTAGTGCGGATCGGTCGAGTTGAAGTTGTCGGTGTAGATGGCCCGATGGTTCAGGAACGCCAGGGACGCGTCGTACACCGGCTTGAAGTCATTGGTGATCGAGTAGTTGACAGCCTTGATGAACACCCGGTTCAGCACGGTGAGGACCGCGAGGGGCCACAGTGCGAAGTTCAGAACCTCGGAGGTTGTGCGAGCAGTGCGGGGCTCGAGCTGTCGAAGGAACACTCGGGCACGGTACACCGGAAACCCCTGTCATAGATGCGCCGACCCGCTATCAGCGTGCCGTGCCACACACCGGAAGACCCCATCTGGTGGGGTCACGATACCTCCGGTGTTGCTATGACGCCTGCTCGCTCCGGATCCTCAGGCGGGACAGGCGGTTCCGTCGGCGGGCAGGGTGCCGTCCTTCAGGTAGTCACCCACCGCCTGCTGCGCGCAACCGGAGTGCGCGAAGGTCGGGTGACCCCAGCCCTGCCACACCAGGGTGGAGGTGGTGGCGCCGGCCGCGCCCAGGGCGCCGGTGACCGACGGCCGTCCGTCCTGACCGGTGACCGGGTCGGCGCTGCCGCCGATCACCAGCGTGGGCAGGCTGAACTTCTCCAGCGCGGGTACCGGGTTGGCCGAGGGCCAGTTGGCGCACACCATCAGGTTGATCGCGGCGACCTTGCCGAAGACCGGGTACTGGGTGGACCAGGTGGCCTCCAGCTGCTTGGCGCGGTCGGGGGTGGCGGGCTGGGTGTTGTCGCTGCAGCGGTTCACGAACTGCCCGTCGGTGACCACCGCCGCGGCGGCGCGCTGCACGTAGCCGCCGATCGGCCCGCGATCACCGCGCCCGAGCGCGGAGAGCGCGTCCGCGAATTGGGTGACCTGCGAATTGCCCTGTGCCATCGGGTCGGAGAGGTAGCCGCGCAGCGCGGTGACCAGCGCCGAAACGGACAGATCACCGAATTCGCCGTTGCCGGCGCGCTTCACGAGGTCGATGACCGCCGCGTGCGGATCGGCGCCCAGCGAGCATTGCAGCGCGGTGCACTGCTGCGCCCACGCGGTGAGCGCGGCCTCGGCGCCCTTGACCGACAGTTCGGTGCGGCCCGCCTGGTCCTGCCCGACGGCCTGCGGTGAGTCCAGCACCAGGCGGGAGAGGTGATCGCCGTACTTGCGCGCATAGCTCAGTGCCACGCCCGATCCGGTGCCCGTGCCCATCAGTGCGATGTGGTCGACCTGGAACTGCTTGCGCAGCTGCTCGATATCGTCGGCGGCGTGCGCGGCGTCGAAGGCGCCCTGTGCGGGGGTGAGGAAGTCGAGGCAGGTGGTGGTGGCGTTCTGCGCGGAGGCGGCGACCGCGTCCACGGGATCGGTTCCGCCGTGCGTGAATTGGTCCTGATCGGCGAGGGCCTTGCGGTCCGGGTCGGTCATGCAGGTGATGGGCTGCGAGCTGCCGATACCGCGGCGGTCCACCGCGACGATGGGCCGCGAGGCCAGGATCGCGCTGTTGGGTCCGGCGGCCAGCCCGGCCAGGGTGGCCGTGGACGAACGATCGGCGCCGGAGGTGAGGATCAGCGGCGCGACGTCCTTGGGTGTCCGGTCATAGCGGGCGCGCATGGCCGCATTGCGGAAGTTGCCGGTCACATTGCCGCTGACATCGGTCTGCGTGGTGTATTCGGCGCATTCCAGGATCAATCCGGTGGGCGGGGCGCCCAGTGACAGCTGGCTGAACGTCGATGCGGTGCAGTCGTGCCAGGCCAGATCGGTCTTGGGCACCTCGGGCGCGGGCAGGGCCGGCGCACTCGACGGCGTGGTCTGCGCGGCCCCTGCGTCGTGCGGATGTTCCACCGCGACGGCGGGGCGATCCGAGGGCCCGGCACCGCAGGCGGTGGTCACCAATACCGACAGGGTCGCCGCCAGCAGAGCGGCCCGAGTCCAGCGCATGCGGTACAGCCTGCCAGGTCCGGCGGCCGGTTTCAGCTACCGGGTGTGCGAGCGCACCCAGCGGGAGAGAATCGTGCCGTCCGCATCGCAGATCAGATGACGGCAGTGCATGGGCGTGGGCATGGCATTGGGGGACACGGCGATTCGCCGTTCGGTGCCCGCGACCAGCATGGGAGACACGGTCAGGCACAGTTCGTCGACCTCGCCGGCGGTGATGAGGTCGCCGAACAGGCTGGGTCCGCCCTCGCACAGCACGCGGCGCAGGTCGCGTTCGGCGAGGGCGTCTTTCAGGCCCTTGGCGGTGACGGAGGTGTCGCCGGCCTCCACGATCTCGGCTCCCGCGTCGATGAGCGCCTGCTTGTTCGCGGCGGAGGCGGAGGTGGTGGTGATGACCATCGGCCGTGCGCCGTGATCGGTGAACAGCTTGCTGCCGGGGTCGAGCGTGGCGGTGGCGGTCACCACCGCGATGCGGGGCGGCGCGCCGTCGGGGGCGCCGCCGAAGCCGTGATGGTGCAGCCGGGTGCGCAGGTGTGAATCCGTGTGCGCGGCACCGTAGTTCTCGGCCCGCGCGGTACCCGCGCCGACCACGATCACGTCGGCCAGATCCCGCAGCACGCCGAAGACCCGCCGGTCGGCGGGCGTGCCCAGGCCGCCGGAGCGCCCGTCGACCGTGACCGCGCCGTCGATGCTGCTGATGAAGTTGACCCGGATGTACGGCTCGGCGGGTCCGGCCGGGTACGTGTACATCCGGACCAGGTCGTCGGCGCCGAGATCTGTGAGCTGGATCGCAATGGGCATACGCTGCATTAGAACCCATCGGGGCACGTCCGTACGCTTACGCCGTGCAACAACGCCTCGTCGATCGCCACCCGGAGGTTCCGGCAGACCAGCTCGTGGCCCAGATGGTTCCCCCGCCGACCTTCGACGAGGTGAGCTTCGCGTCCTATATTCCGGACCCGAAGGAACCCTCGCAGGCGGCGGCGGTACTGAAGGCCGAGCAGTTCGCGGATCAGGTCACCAAGCTGCGCAAGGCCGCGGACAAGAAGCATCTGTTCGGCAAGAAGAAGCCGGTATCGGGCATCGGCCTGTACCTGGACGGCGGCTTCGGAGTGGGCAAGACCCACCTGCTGGCCTCGATCTATCACAGTGTGCCGGAGCCGAAGTCCTTCGGCACCTTCGGTGAGCTCACCAATCTGGTTGGCGCGCTGGGCTTCAACAATGCGGTGGAGCGGTTGTCGGGCAACAGTGTGCTGTGCATCGACGAGTTCGAGCTCGACGATCCGGGTGACACCATGCTGGTGTCGCGGCTGCTGTCGGAGCTGACCGCGCGCGGGGTGTCGGTCGCCGCGACGTCGAATACGCTGCCGGGCCAGCTGGGTGAGGGCCGGTTCGCCGCGCAGGACTTCCTGCGGGAGATCAAGAAGCTGGGTTCGCTGTTCGAGCCGGTGCGCGTGGACGGGCCGGACTACCGGCATCGGGATCTGCCGCCCGCTCCCGAACCGATGGCTGAAGAGTTGCTGGTCGAGAAGGCTGCGGCCACACCGGGTTCCACGCTCGATGATTTCGACGAGCTGCTGAAGCATTTGAGCACGTTGCACCCCTCGCGTTATGGCGCGCTGATCAATGGTGTGTCCGCGGTGTATGTCACTGGCGTACACCCAGTTACCGACCAAGCGGTCGCTCTGCGTATCGTGGTGCTGGCCGACCGGCTCTACGATGCCGGAACTCCGGTCACCGTCTCGGGCGCGAAACTGGACCAGATCTTCAGCCAGGAGATGCTGGACGGCGGCTACCGCAAGAAGTACCTGCGGGCGATCTCCCGCCTGCTCGCACTCTCGCGTTTCGAGGCGCCGATCACAGCTGCCTGACAAGGACCGGCGGATCGGATAGTTTCCCAAGGTAATATTTCAGGGGGACCGCAATAAGCCGGTCCGGACAACGTCGCCGGGCCCGTAAGGAGTGAACCTGTGCTGCGCAACCGTGCAATCCAGGCCGCCCTCGTGGCGACCGTAGCCCTGTCCGCGAGCCTCGGCTCGACCGCGATCGCCTTCGCGGCCGACCCGCCGCCCGCCACCAGCAGCGTGCTCGACAACACCGACCAGCGGGCGCTGGGCCTGACCGGCGTCCTCAACGCCCGCGACGCCGGCGGCTACCGCACCACCGACGGCCACACCGTGCGCACCGGCCTGGTCTTCCGCACCGGCGACCTGAGCAAGGCCACCGACGCCGACCTGGCCAAGCTCACCGGCGACGATGTGGTCTCCGTGCACGATCTGCGCACCGGCTACGAGCAGACCATCTTCGGCGTGGACAAGGTCCCGGCCGGCGCCACCGAACACCACGACGACGTGATCGGCCAGGCCCCGCCGCAGGTCATGGCGTCCACCCTGTCCGCGGGCACCGACCTGTACCGCGCCTTCATCACCGCGCCGGGCGCCAACGAGGCCTTCGCCAACGTGATCAAGGACATCGCCTACAACCCGGGCGGCGTGCTGTTCCACTGCACCGCGGGCAAGGACCGCACCGGCTGGACCTCGGCCGTGCTGCTGACCATCCTCGGCGTCGACAAGGACACGGTCTACTACGACTACCTGCTGTCGAACTACTACCGGGGCGCCAAGGACGGCGACATGATGAACGGCGTCACCGCCTCCGCCCTGGACTCCGCCTTCGACCAGGTGAACCAGACCTACGGCAGCTTCGACAACTACGTCCACGACGGCCTGAAGCTCACCGACGGCGATATCGCCGCCCTCGAGGCCAAGATGCTGGCCTGACAACAGGTTTCAGAGACGCAGCTCCATCACGTAATCGTGGTGGAGCTGCGTGCCGACCATGAAGTCCTTGGTGCCCACGCACGCGAAGCCGTGCTTGCCGTAGAACCGTTGGGCGCGGGCGTTCTCCTGATTGACCGCCAGCCATACGGCGACGCTGCCCGTGCCCCGTGCGGTCGCGACGGCCCCGCTCATCAATGCGGCCGAGACCCCGTCACCGTGGTAGCCCGGCAGGACGTACATCTTCGACAGTTCGTGCACCGGACGTGCCGTGATCACCCGGGCCACTGCGGGATTGGCGGGCTCGCCGCTGTTCAGCAGGGCGTAGCCGATGATCCGGGCATCGAGTACCGCTTTGAGCACGATGCGGGAGGGATCGGCGAGGTATTCGCGGAACCGTTCCTCGGACAGCACTTCCGCGATGAAGACCGCCATGTCCTCCAGTGTGGTGGTGGGCGGGCAGGCCAGCGGAAAGGTCACGGCCGCCACCTTGCTGAGCTCGGCGGCGTCCGCGAGCTCGGCTCGATCGACGCGCACTGCGGAGTCGCTCACCGATCCAGTCAAACATGTGGGGTGAGTGCGTCGCGCAAACGCCGGCCGTGTCAGGCGGCTTTCGGTGCGGGCTGTGGTTGCGTGCCGGTCTTGCCGGTCCGGGTGTGGAAGATGCGGGCGAATCCGATCAGCGCCACCGCGAACAAGAGTGGGATGGCGAAGCCGGCGCGCATGTTCGCGGCGTCCGAGACCACGCCGACCACCGCGCCGCCGATCAGGGTGCCCGCGTAGTTGAAGAGGTTCAGCCGGGCGATGAGGGCGTCCAGTCCGCGTCCGCTGGTGAGTTGTCCGGCCTCGCTGAAGCACAGGGGCGCGATGATCGGCAGTCCGATGCCGGCGATGAGGAACCCGAGGATCGCGACCACCGGTCCCGGCGCGGCCACCACGATGGCCAGGCCGATCGCGCCGACCACGGCCGCCACCCGGGTCACCGTGCGCGGGCCGAAACGCCGCACCCAGATATCGCCGCTGAGACGGCCCACCAGCGACGCACCCTGATAGGCGGCCAGCGCCAATGCGGCTGTCGCAGAGGAGGACAGCAGGTCGTCCTTGAGGTACAGCGCCGACCAGTTGCCCACCGCGAGG
Source organism: Nocardia sp. NPDC020380 (assembly GCF_044386975.1). Lineage (NCBI taxonomy): Bacteria > Bacillati > Actinomycetota > Actinomycetes > Mycobacteriales > Nocardiaceae > Nocardia > Nocardia sp. NPDC020380. Next base: position 23,350 of record NZ_JBIRVQ010000002.1, read on the forward strand.
TCGATGGCGAACGCCAGCGCCAGCACCACGCCGAAGAGCAGGAAGACCCGGGTCGATACCGAACTCACGGGTTCCTGTTCGGCGGGCCCGGATTCGGCCTCGTCGGTGCCGAGCAGTCGCGGCCCCGCGGCGAGACAGCCCGCCAGCACGACCGCCGAGGCGACCAGGATGGACGCGAGCAGCGGCACTTTCAGCGCCTCGAAGGCGGATACGAACAACGCGCCCACGATGGATCCGGCGCTCCACGCCGCGTAGAACGACGACAGAATGAATCGGCCATAGCCGTGCTGAATGAATACGGCCTGCATATTGGTGCCCGCGTCGACGATACCGACCGCCACGCCGTACACGCCGAGGGCCACGAACAGCACAGTCTTGTTCGGCGCCACCGCGATTACCACGCCCGCGGCCGCGATGATCCCGAGTCCGATGCGCAAGGCGGTCCGGCTGGACCAGCGCAGCGCCAGGCGTTCCGCGGTCACGCTGCCCACTCCGGCCAGCAACGAGATGAGCGCGACCAGCACCACGATCAGCGTGTCCGTGAGCCCGAACTTGTCCTTCTGCTGCGGCAGTTCGGTCAGAATGACGGCCAGGAAGAAACCTTGCAGTGCGAATGCCACAGAGTTGGCGCCGCGCGCCGCCCGGAGGGCGCCTAGCTGCGGGTTCGTGGTGTGCGGGTCGGACATCCCGAAAGAGTAGCGGGGCCAGGGCGCTCCGGCATCCCGGACGGGGATTACGATCCGCGTTGCGCTTGATCACGCGCGGCATGCGGTTGGATAACGAATCTGGCCGCTTTCCTGCCCTTGGGTGGTCACGCTGCGGCACTCTGGATGTATCGGCGTGGGCTGGTGGTTTCCGGAAAACGGAAGCGGCCCATGGTGGGTGAGTTGGCTGGGGTGATCCTGTGAGCACGAGGCGAGTGGAAGGTCCGCACGGGCGGGCGGTAGCGCTGGCCGATCCGGCACCGGAGCCGAATCCGAAGACGACCGTTGCGGATTCGCGTGGTCATCGACCGGGGGAGTGCTGCCGCGAACCCGGCTGTACGGACTGCCGGTGGGATGTACAGCGCATGAAATTCTGGCTACGCGGACGGCTGCTGGCGGCCGGTGCGGACGATGCCGGAGTCGACGTGGCGGTCGGTACGGAAATCCCGGATCTGCTGTGGCGCAAGGGAGATCGGCTGGTCGCCATCGAGGTGTCCAGTGCGCCACCGGAGTTGGCCGAGGCCAGGCAGCGCACCGGTATCCTGAAGAGCGGCGGGTGCAGCGAAGTGCTGTGGCTCTGCCCGCCGGGTTTCTGGACGGCACAGCTGCCCGCGCTGGGCATCGACGACTTCGCGGCCGAGGGCTCCGAATACCGGATCGTGGGCGGCCTGCTGGTCACCGGGCCCGGCGGTGTCGTCGTACCCCGGCACAGCGGCTGCGATCTGCGGGAATTCATGACCGCCTGGGTCGCGGAGGAGCTGTCCTACGGCTACCGCGACGAGCACACGGGAGGATGGGCGACGGTGACCGACTGGGAACGGCACACCCGCACGCAAGCGGCCGTCATCGCACGGCAGCGTCAGGAACTGCAGAATCAGCGGTCCGCACTCGCCGTGGCCCGCAAGGCCACCCGCGACAAGACCAAACAACTCATGCGCCTCAACCACCGCCTGGAACGCGCCGAGGTGGCCTCGCAGCAGCAGGCCGACGACCTCGCCCAGGCGCGACGCCGCATCGCCGACCACAACCGGGTGGACGCGACTCTCCGGATGACCGTGTCCTCCCAGAAGTCCGCGCTCACCCACTGGCAGTTGATCACCTGGTTCGCCGTGCTGATCATCATCACGTTCGTCGCCGCCGGGGTGTTCCTGAAGTAGCCCGGCCCGGACAGCAAACCGGCCCGCCTCCACTGGAGGCGGGCCGGTTCGTGTCGCGTGCGGCCTCGCGTCACACCGTGATCAGGCCGACCCGGGCCGATTCGCCATTCGGCACAGCCGGTTCGGCATTCGGCACACCTGCCGCATTGCCGGCCGAAGTCGTCGTGGTGTCCGGCAGGGTCGCGGCGTGGTCCGCCACGGTCGCGGTATCGTCCGGTGCGGTCATGGCCCGCCCGTGGCGATGCAGCAGCGGCCGCGCGGCCAGCGCGAGCACCACGGCCACGAGCAGCGAAATCCCGAGCCCCGCGAGCGGATTGCCGGTGATGCTGCTGCCGAGGTAGCCGAGCATGGTCGCGTAGCAGGCCCACAGCATCGACCCGATCAGCGAGACCGGCGTGAACCGCCGCAGCTTCCAGCGCAGCGTCCCCGCGAGCACCGCACCCGCACTGCCGCCGGCGGGCAGCCACCGCGCCCCGATGAATATCGGAGCCCCCCACCGCCTGGTCCGATCGAGCAGCCAGTTCGTCACCGTGCGCGTCGACCGTCCCCGCGAGAGCCACCCCAGGATCCGGTGCCCACCCCAGCGTCCCCCGGCATACAGCAGATGATCAGAAACCGAGCACCCCAGCCCGCCCACCAGAATCACGGTGACCGGCGAAACATGCGTGAAGGCGGCCAGCGCCCCCAACCCGACCAGTGTCGGCTCCGTCGGCGTCACCGGCAGAACGGCAGCCACGAATGCGGTGATCAGCGCTGCAAGGCCCATGCTTCATAGCCTGACCGGTAACCCTGGCAACCCCCTGCGAGCCAGGTGTGGCAGTCATTGGGACGACGCCAGGAGTTGATGCGCGGCGCGGCAGCAGATCCAGTGCCCAGGCCGGAGACCACAGCATGCGAGCCAGGAGGATCAGCGCGCGAGGCCGGCAGGCCGCACGCGGTCCGAAAGGCAGGGCGCGAGTCCGAAAGGCGCGGCGCGAGGCTCCAGTCCAGTGCACCTGGCGGAAAGGCCAGGGTCCGACGCGAAGGGCTCAGCGGGTGAGGCGGAAAGGGCCGCGGTCCCAGCGCCAGTTGTTGCGTAGTACGAGGGCGGATAGGTCCAGTAGTTCGAGGCCGGTGGTGGTGCGGAGGGTGCGGAGTTCGTCCCAGCCGAGGGGGCCGGTGGACAGGCGGTTCCGGAGGGCGTGTTCCTGGTGTGAATCGACTTGCCGGGTAAGGAGATCCGCTACGCCCAGGCGACTGCCGGTCCAGACCAGCCAGCCCCAGTTGCGGGCGTGGGCGTGGGCGCGGCCGGCGGCGGCGCGGGCGCGCTGGGCGTGGAATGCGGTGTGGGCCAGGGGGATCACGTCGATGAGGGCCACCCGGTCGTCGGTGAAGCGGACGGCGACGGTGGGGTAGTGCAGGCGTTCGGAGCCGTCGATCTCGTAGGTGAGGGCGGCGGGAAGTTCCCTGAACGATTCGACCCGTTCGCTGCCGTCGAGGAGACGGAAGAGGCGGGCCTGCAGGCCGGTGGCGAAAGTTACTTCGCGGCCCAGCTTTTCGGAGAACATGGAGCCGCGGCTGTCATCGTCGATATCGGCGGGCCGTGTGGAGATCAGGGGCAGGTCCTCGGGGGTGCCGTCGGCCCATTCCACGCGCCGCAGCCAGGGATTCCACACGTCGGCGGGGACGTCCTCGGGGTGCAGTGGCGGGAGCAGATGCCAGCGGCCCTTCTGCTGCCAGCCGGCGATGCGCTGGAAGACGAAGCCCGCCATGCGTTTTGCGTCCTGCAGGTCGTGACCGGCCAGCCGCAGTTTGAGATACGCCCAGTCCTGCGCGGCGATATCGCTGTCGGTGGCATAGGTTTCGGCGAGCAGGGTGCGCACCAGCCGCTCGTCGCCCCACCCGATGGGGTAGCGCTCGGCGAACACGCCCGTGTCCGGCTGCCCGGTGGCCTGCGCCTGCCGCACGGCGAGGCCGACGGCGCGGGTATAGAGCTGGCGGGCCCGGTCCCGGGAGACGCCGAAGCGCACGCCGAGCATGGTCAGCGTTTCGGGGCTCTCACCGTCGAGGCCGAGCCGGCAGGTGAGCAGTTCCCCGTCGCGCGGCCGTTCGGTGGCGGCGTCGGCGGCCATGGCGGCCAGCACCTCGTTGACGTCCTCCAGCCCGAAGGACACGCTGTCGGCCGGGTCGTCACCGAGCCCGGTGTGCGTGGTGCTCATATCGCTCGTCGTCAAGGCGGCCCCTACCGTCTTCGCCAGTCTGTTCGACGAGCGTAACGGGGCGCACCGACAAAAAGCGTCAGCCGATCACCGCGTTCATGATCGTGCCCGCACTGGTGGCGATGATGCCGCCGATCATGGCGCCCGCCACCATTTTCGGTGAGGCCAGGCCGCTGCCCGACCACTTCTCCCAGGCGAACCGGCCACCGGCGTAGGTGATGGCGAGGACGCCGGACAGCAGGACGAACCACGTGAAGTAGCGGACCAGCTTCAGCAGCTTGTCGGCCACCGGCGGGGTCTCCGGGGTGGGGTTGCTGATCTGTGCGAGCACCTGGTTGCCGAGTCCGGCGGCTCCCGGGTTGCCGTAATGCGTGAGCACAGTGTCGTGGAAGGCGCTGAGCATGATCGTCACCACATGAAGGTACCGTCAATTCGGCCCGGGATGCTGACGAATGTGTGTGAGATCTACTGTGCGCGAGGATCTTTCACAGGGTCTTTGATGCCCGGTCGGTCGGTATTGTCGCACTGATCCCGATATGGCGAAACCCCGAGTCGCATAATGGCGAACTCGGGGCTTCGATGGAGCGGATGACGGGATTTGAACCCGCGACCCTCACCTTGGCAAGGTGATGCGCTACCACTGCGCTACATCCGCGAACCGCTGCCGGGGCGTTTCCGTCCCTTCTGCGTGCGAGAGAGAACATTAGCCCACATCCCGCGGAAGTTCCAAAACGACTGGCCAACGGCGTTTCGAGGAGGGTTCAGCGCGGTTTGCTGCCGTCCGGCACCGGCACGATCGCCGAGATGAGCGTGCGGTCCCCGTTCCTGGTGGTGATGACCAGTTGCGGAGTCCAGGTGCGCCGCGTCGCGTCCGGGTGGGTCTCGGTGACGATCATGATGTGCTGCCCGTCGAAGGGCCCCGGCATGATCTGCACGCAGTAGGTGGTGCCCGCCGGAATGCTGTCGATCCCGGCCTGGATCTGCTCGGCGGTCGGCGCGGCGGCGTCGGCCGAGTACATCTCGTGCACGGCCCTGCCGGAACGATCCACGTAGTACCGGTTCTGCAGTGCCAGAATCGCATCCGGCCCGGACCCGAAGCCGCCGGGACCATTGCCGCGGACGTTCCCGTCCCGTGTCTCATTGGGGCATAAGTCCGGATTGCCCGCCGCCGCCGGTTGATCCGTGGTGGCGGGCGCTCCCGTCGTCACGGGCGCCGCCGCAACCGAGGGCGGGACGGCCAGCGGCTGCCGCGGCCCCGCACCGGACCCGGCCAGCTTGGCGATCTGCACCCCGACCGCCGCCGTGACAGCGAGCACGGCCAGGACCGCCAGCAATGGCACCAGCCAATGATTCGGCAGGCCGCGTCCGCGCTGATTTCCCGGATTTCCGCGCTGATTTCCTGGACTCTGCTGCGGCGGATCGTCCTCGTAGTAGTCGTCCTCGTCGTAGAACTCCTCGACGGCCGGTCGCGCCGCCGCCCGCTGGACCCGAGGTGGCGCGATCCAATCCGACCAAGTGCCGCTGTAGACCTCCGGATCGAAATCGGGTGTCGTGGCACTCATCGCGAGGCCTCCGGATCGATGGCCGGTACGGAGGTCACCGTCGGCGCCGCGGTCGGTTCCACACCGAACAGCGGCGGCACGGTCGTCGCCGGGGCCGTGCTGGAAGGGTCTGCGCCGAGCGGGAATTGGCTGTTCGACGGGCCGGTGGTGGGGACCGTCGAGCTGGGTGCTGCGAAATCCATGCCCACCGGCGGCTTGTCACTACCACCCTTCGGCGTGCCGCCCGGCGTGCTCGCGCCCGAGAGATCGTGTGCCAGCGCCGCGAACCAGGAGCCGGCGTATTGGGTCGGGCTGTTGCCGAATTCGGCGCCTTGCGCCTTCGTGTAGTCGTGCTTCTGCGCCGTGTTCCAGTATTTGACCCAGTTGCTGATATCGAGCATGTCCTTGTTGTCGGTGACGTTCTGGGTCAGCGCGCTGAACGCCGAGGTGACCAGCCGGCTGATGGTGGTCGGCGGCACCAGATCCGCGACGGCGCCCACCAGCTTGGTGCCGAACACCGCCAGTCCGGCCAGCGGATTCGCCAGTCCCGCGGTCGCGATCTCGGCGATATTGGTCGGCGTCAGAATGTTCTTCACCACGGCCACCACGGAATTGATGGCGATGGTGCCGATCTTCAGCAGCGCCTGGAACGCGCCGGGCATATCGACCGGCGAGTTCGGGTCGGCGGCGTCGGCGATCCGCTGCGAAATGGATTCCTGCGGTTCGTAGTCCGCGTCGGTGAGGCTGGTGCCCTGCACATCGTTGTTCACCACAGTGGTGACGGTCTTGATGGAGGTGTAGGCGAGGGCGTCGGCAATGGATTTCAGGGAGGCGATCGGATCGCCGCCCGACAGTTCCACCTGGCTCGCGATATTGGCGACGGTCCGTACCAGGGGTGCGCTGTTGGGTGCGTCGCAGGCGAGATCACCGTCGGTGCAGAAGCTGGCGACCCGTCCGACGAGCTGACCGAAATCGGTTGTCGCACCGGGTTGCAGGCCGATCCCGGAGCCGTTCACCGGTTGCGCGGGGGCGGGTGGCAGCGCCGCGACCGCGGTCCCGGGGGTGTCGGGTGCGGGGTCGGGGGTGGTCTTACCGGATGCGCCCGGGAACACCGAGGCCCCGGCCATGCGCGTGGGATCGCCGAACAGCGCCACGGCGGCGATCCGATCGGGCGGCACCGCGCCCTGCCCGGCGCCTTCCTCCTGCGCGAACAGTGAAGCGACATGCGCGCCTTGCGAATAACCGGCGATCGCCAGCCGCGTGTTCTGGCAGCGGTCGGTGACCTGTTTCGCCATGGACCGCAGGCGGACCAGGCCCTGGCTGATGGATTGCGAGTACGGCGTCTTGTCGATCTCCGTCGCCCCGCCGAAGGATGCCTCGTACGGTACGTAGGCGCGGTCGACGAGTCCGGGATCGCCCGCCTCGTTCATCATGGGCCGGAAAACCGTGGACAGCATGCCGGTATCGGTGGTGACGGCCGCGTCCGGCGAGGATTCCCCGGTGCCCTGGATACCGAGTGCGAACAGGGCCGGGCAGGAGGTGATGGGCACTTGGGTGCCGGGCGGGTCGGCGCCGGCCCCGCCCGCGACGGCCACCGTGACGGCGCAGGCGGCCGCGGTGATCAGCGCCGAGTTCCGAATCGCTGCCTTGGTCAGCGGTTTCCGACCCATGGCGGTGTCCTTTCCCGCACGGGTGGCGGCTCGACACTGCCCTCGGGCCCGGCCACCGGTGCGCGCCTTTTCAGGTCATGGACTGGCTTTTCCCGCGCCTCGATGCGCGTTTTCGGTGATCCGCGCCCCCGCACTGCGGGCGGCGGTGAGGATCTGCTCGGCCAAGAGCCGAACCGGTTGCGGTGGAGTGCGGGTGGGGTCCCCGTCGTGCAGCGGTGTGCTGTCGACGGCGGGCGTCCATTCCGCCAGTTCGTGCGGTTCGTAGGAGCGCCACTGCTCCAGCCAGCCCAGCCGCCAGGTGCGGGCGCCGAGCTCGAAGGCCAGCCCCTCGGCCTCGTCGCGGCGCTCGGCGACCGGAATCGGCAGTGGGCGTGCGACATCGGCCACGGTCACCACGCCGACTACCAAACTGCCCGCGGGCGTGGCGTGCTGCCGATGCGCGATGAGCGCGCGCTGCAGCGCATTGAGGCCGCGCATGTTGGTGCGGGCCACCAGCACCACCAGCGGTGAATCCATATCCGCCGCAAGGCCGATCCGGGCGGGCCACCGTTGCCCGGCATCCCCGGCCCAGCTCAGGCTGGCCGCGAGACTGCTGACCCCGGCGCCGCCGTGCACGCCCACCAGCCACACCAGCGGCGGGCGCGGCGGGCTGTTCGGCACGGCCCTATGCCACATGGGCACGGGCGGTACGGCGGTCGGTAGTGGTTGCGGTTCCGGCTCGGCGCGAGACGCGGCGGGCAGGTACCCCGGATCCGGTTCGAACCGCGCGGCAGCGACGGCCTGCCGGTAATCCGGTTCCGGGCGTGCGTGTTTCGGGCCGGACCGTCTTTCTCCGGCGGGCTCCGGTTCGGGCTCGGGTGTGGTGAGAGGTCTCTCGTCGAGGGCGGTCATCGCAGGGCCGCCAGCAGCGCGAGGTAGGCGTCGCGGGTTCCGGCGGTGAGCCGATGCCAGGAGACGAGGCCGCCGCCCGCGAGATGAATATCGAACGGCACGGTCACCACGGCCCGCACCCACGACCCCAGATGGGTGCGCACATGCCCGGCTACGGTCGCCGCCGAACCCGGCACCTGCTCGGTGAGCACGATGACGGCATCGCCGACCACGAATTCGCTGAAGTTCTCCTCCAGCCAGTGCAGCGCGGGCTGCAGCCGATTGACGGCGTCCGGCCGCGCCGCGACCGTGAGCACCAGCCCCACCCGCGGATCGGCCAGCAGCGGAGCGGCCAGCCTGCTGGTCACCGGCGCGCCCGCATCGAAAACCGCGAGCAGTCCGGCGTTTTCGAGGTTCCGGGCGATCGAGATCAGGGATTCCCGGCGCGGCAGCGGGTCCGGGCTGCGCGGCAGCACTCGTACACCGGTGGAGGTCTGGCCCGCGCACGCGCCCACCGCGGAGGCGAGTTCGGGATGCGGGCTTTTCAGCCAGCGTTGCAGGGTGCCGACGGGTTCGGCGGCATCGCAGCCGCGTAATGCGAGGTCACCGCCGCCGAGGGTGGCGTCGACCGCGACCGGCCACACCTCGCCCTCGCTGTCGACGGCCGCGGCGGCCGCCAATCCGAGGGCGGTGGTCGAGGCGCCCGAGGATCCGGATCCGCCGAGTACCAGCACCGACGGCACCGCCGCCCGCACCAGCCGGCCCTGTCCGCCGCGCAAGGGCACGGTGTCGGTGGGGGCGCCGGCGGGTGCGGGCTGGGTCAGTTCGGCGGGTGCGCCGGCGGTGGCGTCCCGGATCAGGGCCTCGACGTCGACCATGGCTCACTGCCCTCCGGCGACGATGGAGGTGATGCGCACCTGCCCGTCCCGTGCGGTGGTGGCGATGGTGTTCTGCCATGAGTTCTGCGAGCCGTCGGGGTGTTTCTCGTCGACGGTCACGTTCCAGCGGTCGGGCATGAGCGGGGTGATGGTCACGCAGTGCTTGGTGCCGCTGGGGATGGCCGAAATGGCGTCGCGGGTGGCCTGTTCCGGTGCGGCCTGCGCGTCCTGGGTGAGGGTGGCGCGCACCGCGACCGGATCCCGCAGCACGTACCAGGCGTATTCGAGATGCAGGATGATGCCCGGTCCCGAGGTGACATCGCCACTGCCGGAACCGCTCACCAGCTGCGGGCTGCTCTTCTCCTGGCACCAGGCGGCCAGACCGGGCTGCTGCGCGACCGGCGCGGGCAGCGAATTGGTGGTCGGCGCGGTCTGCGGGCCGGAGTGCCCGGCGCCGACCTCCACCAACGTCACGATCACCCCGACCAGCACCACGATCGCCGCTGCCGCCGCGGCCAGCGCCCGATTCCGTACCGTCCGCTGCCGTTTCGTCTGCGCGGCCCGCCGCCGCGCCTCCTCCATGAGGATCGCCATCGGATCCTCGGCGAAAAGCTCCTCCGCCGTAGCCCGCCGCGCCCGCTGCTGCTCCGACTCGATCGCAGGCGCATGATCCTCGGAAAGCCACTGCGCCCAACCGGGACCCGCATCCGGTTCACCCCGGACCCCGCCCTCGTACCCCGGTGGCAGTGCCGGCATGGCCGGTCGCACCGCCGTATCATCTCCGCGTTCGATCACGGCGTCACCCGTTCCGTCGTGGTCAGGCGCCCGGCAGCGCCGGCTGTAGCGCCGCCAGCACCGACTCGGGCGTCAACGCCGGCATCTGCGAAACCGCATCCCGCAACGAATTCACCGTCGCATCAACGTTCCGCACCACCTGATCCACCGGCTGCATCGCGGGCTGCACCTGCTGCGCTACGGGCTGCACCTGCTGCTGGATTTGCGCCACCTGCTGCTGCACGGTTTGCGAAACCTGATCGATTGTCGCGCTCACCTGCTGCGCAACCGGCGCGATTGCCGCGGGCAGTGGCGGCAGCATGGATGCGGCGTTCGCCGGGGCGGGCGCGGAATCCGGCTGTGCCACAGGCGCTGCGGTGTCGATGAGGGGTGGGATCGATGCGGGTGGTTGTGGATTGTTCTGTGGTGATGCGAATCCGCCCCATGCGCCGCCGAAGATCGCTCCAGCGGTTGCCCCGGTGAGCACACCGGGTACGCCGCCGACGGCAGCGCCGACAGCGCAACCGATAACGCCACCGGCGACCGCGCCGACCGGAGCACCGACGCCGCCGGTCGGGATGGCACCGATGGCCGCGCCTGCGAGGGCGCCGATCGCGCCGCCGGTTGCGCAGCCGCCGGCAACACCGATCGCCGCCAGCGTCGGGGCGCCGACCGTGCCGCCGAGAATGCCACCTGCCAGGGTCGATGCGGCCCGGCGATCGGCTTCGTCTCGGGATAGCCCGATTCCGTCATATGCGGCCGCGAGTTGCCATTCGGCCATGTCGACGTATGCCTGTGCCTTGTCGCGGCTCTTGGCATCGACCCAGTCCGGCAGCTCGACGGCATTCGTTCCGAGCCGGAGTTTGTGCGGGTCGGCCGGCATGACGTCCGGTGCGTTCGCGGCGGGTTCCGATTGCGGGGTGTCGGGCTGAATGACGTTGTCGGGCTGGGTTTGTTGTTTGGGGCGGGGGCGAGCGGGTGGGGCGATGGGTGGGTCGGGGATCCAGTCCGAGGGGCTGGGGGCGGTGTTCACGGGGGGTTGGGGGGCGGTGCTGAGGCCCGGTTGGCCTTCGCCGGGGACGGCGAGTCCGGGTTGTCCGGGTGCGGCCGCGGCTATTCCCTGTCCGGTGACGAGCATGACCGGCAGGACGGATAGCGCGATGGAGGTTCGTCTACTCATTCCCATTCCCAATCCCCGAACGGACAGTGGGCCCGCGTGTGCCCGGCCCCCTGCCGGCCGCGGCATCCCACGCCGCCGGCCGACCCCATCCGCACGTGGTCCATCGAATGTGTAAGCGATGACCCATGATTGACCCCACCAGCGTGCGATGATCATGTTGCGGCCCTGATACTACCTGGATCACCGCCTCCCACAACCGCATACGGGACAGTTGGGACGAAATATGCTAAGTGGCAATCCCGCGGCGCGAATTCTGGTGGCGCTCGCCGCCGCGTGCACCCTGACCGCCTGCGGTGGCGCGGAACCGGCGACCGCACCGGCCACCAGCACCCCACCGGACCCGTCCCGCCCCCCTGCGGATCTGCATTGGGAAACCTACGAAGGTGTCCGGCTACCGATCGGCGACCACGACGGCCCGTCCAATCTCGGCACCACCGCCACCGGCTATTCGCACAGCCCGCAGGGTGCGGCCCTGGCCGCCATCAATCACAGCACCCGCCTGTCGCTGGCGCCGGACGGTGAATGGCCGCAGCTGGCGGCCGAATCCCTCATCCCCGGCCCGAGCAAGGACGCCTGGGTGCTGGCGCGCGCCCAGATTTCGATCACCGCGCCGATCGACCAGAAGGTCGCCCCGCAGATCGCCGGATACAAGGTCACCTCGTACCGGCCCGACCGCACGGATCTGACCGTGTACAGCACTTATTCGGACAAGAGCATCACGGCGAGCCCGGAAACCGTCATGTGGGCCTCGGGTGATTGGCGGCTCCTCCTCCCGGACCCTGCCGCCAAAATCCGCACCGTGCAATCGGTCCCGGTCATCCCGCCCGATGCCGTCAAGTTCGACACCGCCAAATAGCGGTCAGTGCACCAGCTTCAACCCGACCACGCAGGCGACGATCCCGCCCAGGAACAGCATCTTCAGCAGGCTCGCGGACTCACCGCCGGTGGCCATGGAGTAGACGACGGTCAGCACCGCCCCGATCCCGACCCATACCGCGTACGAGGTGCCGATCGGCAATTCGCGCATGGCATAGGCCAATCCGGCCATGCTCGCCAGCAGTGCGACACCGAAGACGACGGTCGGTCCCAGCCGCGAGAATCCCTCGGATTTACCGAGGGCGGTGGCCCATACGGATTCGAGAACGCCGGACAGCACGAGAATCAGCCAAGACATGACAACCTCCGAGGCCGTCTTGTCGCGCGCCGGGTACGGCTCCCTCGTCCGGTGCCCCAGAGCGGGGCTCCCTCCACAATGGCAAATTTCCAGTCACCGGGGCAAATTCCCCGCTGGTGATCTCTGCCTCCACCTGCCTCAGTGGTCGAGATCGACGCGCACGGTCAGCAGTTCGGTCCCCACCAGTCGCACCGCCGCGCTGTTGGCTCGCGGCAATGACCGCAACCGCTCGCGCGCATCGTCCTCGGGCAGCAGATGTGCGGTCCCGTCGTGCCACACCCCGCGCAACCGGACCCGCACCCGATCGTTCGCCTGAATATTGCGCACGTACTGCGATTTCTCCCCGAACTCGGAGACGAGCCAGAACTGGTTCCCCACCCGCCGGCCCCCGATCGGCGTGACCCGCGGCTCCCCGCTCACCCGCCCGGTCGTCTCCAGCAACTGCTGTGCCGGCAACCGCCCGAGGATCGGATTCCCCACCCGCCGTTGGAATGTCGTGACCATCCGGAACTGGATATCGCGCAGTGTCGCCATGCCCAGATCCTAGGGCTGATTCGGCCCGCGGTTCGGGCTTGCGCCTCGCGCCGTCGCCCGGATGGTTCCTGTTCGCGCGGCTGCTCATGGGATTGGCCGGGGCGGGAATCACGGTGATGGCGCTGTCGGCGCTGACGGTCCTGTTCGACGAGGACGAGCGGCCGAAGGCGGTCGGGGTGTTCCAGGCGGCGAACTTTCTCGCGCTGCCCTTGGGACCGATTCTCGGCGGGTGGATGCTGTCGCATTTCTGGTGGGGCTGGATGTTCCTGCTCAACGTGCCCGTCGTGCTCCTGGGCCTCGCGGTCGGCGGGGTGCTGGTGCCCGAATCGCGTTCCGAGCAGCGCCCGGGCATGGATCCGATCGGCACGGCCGCGTCGATGATCGGATTGGTCGCGGTGACATACGGTCTGGTCAAGGCGGGGGAGGACGGCTGGTCGGATGCGGCGGCGGTCGCGTGCATGATCGCGGGAGTCGTCGTCCTGGCCGGATTCTTCGTCTGGGAGCGTAGCGTCGCCCGTCGCGGTGGCGCCCCGCTCATTCCGCCGGTGTTGTTCCGGTCCAAGGCTTTTGCCTCGGGCGCGGCGCTGGCCGGGCTGGCCGGGCTGGGCATGATCGGCTTGCTGTTCACCATGCCGCAGTACTTCCAGGCGGTGCACGGCCTGGATGCGCTGGGTTCGGGGCTGCGGTTGCTGCCGCTGGTCGCCGGCCTGCTCATCGGCGCGCTGCCCGCAGCCTGGCTGACCCGCGCGATCGGCTCGAAACTCACTGTGGCACTGGGCTTCACCTTGCTGGCCTCCGGGGCGGGTCTCGGCGCGACCACCCAGACCTCGTCGAGTACCGCTTTCGGGGCGGTGTGGATGGCGATCCTGTGCGCCGGTACCGGAATGGCGCTCAGCGCAGCCACTTCCGCGGCCATCACCACGCTCTCGGTCGAGCGCAGCGGTATCGGTTCCGCGGTGGTGCAGGCGTTCAACAAGACCGGCGGTCCGGTCGGAACCGCCGTCATGGGCAGCATTCTCGCGGCGGGCTATCAGCGTCACCTGGACCTGTCCGCGCTGCCGCCAGGGGCGGGAGCCGAAGCGCGCAAGAGTGTCTACGGTGGCATGGCCGTGGCGCAGAACCTGGGATCGCCCTCGTTCGGCAGGTCGGTCCAGGATGCGCTCGTCTATGGGCTCGATATCTCGATGCTGGCGGCCGCCGGTATCGCGGTCGCGGGTGTCGTGCTGACCCTGCTCTTCCTGCCGGGCCTGCGGACATACCCTGATCCCGACCGTCCGAAGGAGCCCGCCCATGTCGGCTGATGCCGCGAAACCCGGTTTGCGCGAACGCAAGAAGGCCCGCACCCGCGCCGCCATCCAGGCCCATGCCCTGGAGTTGTTCCTGAAGCAGGGGTACGAGGCCACCAAGATCGAGCAGATCATCGAAGCGGCCGAGATCTCCGAGAGCACCTTCTTCCGGTACTTCCCCACCAAGGAAGACCTTGTGCTGCAGGACGAGTACGACCCGCAACTCGTCGAGGGCCTGCGCGCGCAGCCGGCGGATGTCCCCCCGATCACGGCCATGCGCAGGGTCGTCGCCGAAGTGTTCGGGGGCATGTCGGAGCGGGAGCGCGCCGAGCAACGCGAACGGATCGATCTCGTCCTGTCGGTTCCCGCCCTGCGCGCGACCATGCTCGATCAGCTGATGCAGGGCACCCGGCTGCTCGCGGTCCCGCTCGCCGAGCGCACCGGCCGCAACCCCGGCGATTTCGCGGTGCGGGTGATCGCCGGCGCGATCATCGGCGCGCTGACCACGGTCCTGATCGAACTGGCCGACAACCCCGACGCCGACCTCGTCGGCCTGATGGACGAGGCCATGGCCCACCTGGAGTCCGGCCTCGAATTATGAATATCCGGGCGTAGCATCGGGCCCTATGGATGCTGAAACGGTTGACCAGGGCTGGACGGCCCTGCAGCAGCAAGCCCAGCAAACAGCGCGGCTGATCGAAACCTTGGCGGGCAAACTGCAGGCCGCGGCCGCCGCCGGTGACCAGAACGCCCGCGAATGGCTGCTGGACCTCAAGGAGACCGCGCTGTCGGTCCATCAGGAGGAGAACCAGGCCGCGCAGGTGATGCAGTCGGTGCATCAACTGGTCGACAACCACGTGAACCAGTACCCCGCCGCCGGCTATCCGCAGCAACCTCAGCAGCCGTATCCGCCGCAGCCGCAATATCCGCCGCAACCGCAGTATCAGCAGCAGTATCAGCAGCCCGGTTACCCGCAGCCCGGCTACGGCGCGGCCCCGCAGGGCGGCGGCATGCTGCACCGATTCCTCGGCAGCGGCTTCGGTAGCGCCATGGCCATGGGCGCCGGTTTCGGCATCGGCGACGACCTGATCAACGACATCTTCCGCTAGCCATAACCGGAGGCGGACAGCGCTATCGCCTCTCGATCTCGGTGATTCAAACCCTCTGACAGGTGCGGTGTGCGTCGCACACTCGCTGCAGAGACCCCGAGACGATGGAGCATCTCCATGCCGCTGGACCATGACATCGATTCCGCCGACGAGCCTGTGAAGTTCGCGTACTGGGTGCCGAATGTGAGCGGCGGTCTGGTCGTGAGCAATATCGAGCAGCGCACGGACTGGAGCTACGAGTACAACAAGAAATTGGCTGTGCTCGCCGAGAACAACGGGTTCGAGTACGCGCTCACCCAGCGCGAGCTCGAGGCCGAATTGCCCTCGGGCGCGGGAACTCCCGAACCGGTGGGCGTCACCCGATGACCGGCCTCGTCGAACGACCGGGCACCGCGCACGTGATCGCCGACGCCGCGGAGGCGCTGACGGTCGCGGCGCGGCTCGCGGACCGCTTCGCCGCCGGCGCCGCGGACCGCGATGCCCAGCGCACCCTGCCGCGCGCCGAACTCGACGAACTCTCCGCCAGCGGCCTGCTCGCCATCACCGTGCCCCGCGAGTTCGGCGGGGCCGAGGTGCCGACACGCACCGTGGTGGAAGTGATCCGCCTGCTCGCCGCGGCCGACCCGAATATCGCCCAGATCCCGCACAGTCACCTCGTCTATGTGAACGCGCTGCGGCAGAACGGAACACCGGAACTGCAACGCGAACTGTTCGCGGAAGTGCTGGCGGGCAAGCGATTCGGCAATGCCCAATCGGAGGCGGGCACCAAACACGTCCAGGACTACCGCACCCGCCTGCGCGCCCACGCGGACGGCGGCTACGTGCTCGACGGCGTCAAGCACTACTCGACCGGAGCCCTGTTCGCACACTGGATTCCGGCGCTGGCCAAGGATGATGACGACCGGATCGTCGTCGCCTATGTGCCCGCCGGCACGGCCGGGGTGACGGTCGTCGACGACTGGGACGGCATGGGCCAGCGCACCACCGCCAGCGGCACGGTCCGCCTGGAAGGTGTCCGCGTCCCGGCGGATCGCGTTGTCCCGCACCATCTCACCTTCACCGGCCCGCAGCTGTACGGTGCGCGCGCCCAGGTCCTGCACGCGGCGATCGACGCCGGCATCGCCCGCGGCGCCCTCACCGAGGCGGCCGAATTCGTCCGCACCCGCAGCCGCCCCTGGTTCGAAGCGGGCGTCGAGCACGCCCAGGACGACCCGCTCACCATCCAGAAGTTCGGCGAACTCGAGGTCACCGTCCGCGCCGCCGAAGCCCTGCTGTCAGCCGCCGGTCAAGCAATCGACGAGGCACACCAGAACCTCACCGACGACACGGCCGCCGCCGCATCCATAGCCGTCGCGGTCGCCAAGTCCGCCGCCGACCGCGCCGCCCTCGACGTCACCAACGCCTTGTTCGAGGTATCAGGCACCCGTTCGGCCCTGGATTCCCTGAACCTGCACCGCCATTGGCGCAATGCCCGCACCCACACCCTGCACGATCCGGTCCGCTGGAAGCTCCAGCACATCGGCCGCTACCTCCTCACCGGCGCACCCCCACCCCGCCACGGCGTGCTCTGAACGGCAGCAGGTCACCAGACCGGGTAGTCGACGGAGGTCACGTAGGCGACGTCGCCGGGGAGGTTGACCGTTACTGCCAGCTTCCATTCACCAGGTAGTGGGACGACGGCGCCGGTGCTGTTCCAGCGGGTCGGGTCGGTGGGGTCGCGTTGGAGGGTCACGGTCAAGGCTGCGATGCCGGCGTCGTCGGAGGACAGCACTGCCTGCAGTGAGGGTACGGAGAACGGTTTCGCGGTGGCGTCCAGGATTTGCAGGGTGATCGCCTCGCGGCCACGACGGGTCGTGTCGACGTGGATGCGGGCGGAGCTGCCGGGGCCGACCGGGGCGGTGGCGGTGACCGGCGGGCCGTAGGTGGTGAGGGCGGGCGGTTCGGATACCAGCAAGGCTGTCACTGCCAGAACGCCCACGGCCACAATGGTTTCGACGCCGACGCTGCGGGTGACGGCGGCGAAGCGTTGCTCTCGCGAGCGGTCGCCGCGCCCGGCGATCTGGCGTTGTGCCCACCATGCCGAGCCCAGCATGAGGGCCACCAGTGCGAGCTTGATCAGCAGCACGACACCGTAATGCGTCGACCACAGCGATGGGACCGGCTGGATCTGGCGCCGGGCCTGATATTCGCCGGTCAATATGAGCAGGCCGACACAGCAGAAGGCGGTCTGTGACCAGGGCGCGAGATATCCGATCGGCACCCTGCGCGACAACCGGATTCGCGGCAGAATCACCAGACCCAGCACCGTCAGGCCGCCCAGCCATACCGCCATCGAACCCAGGTGCACGACCGCGGAAGTGGTGGCCACCCAGACGTTCGATCCGACCGCCTCGTGCCCGGTCAGCGCGACCGTCACCAGAATGGCCGCACCGCAGGCCAATACGCCGATCGAACAGTTCCGTCGCGTCCACGCCACGGCCGACGAGACGGCCAGCAGCGCCGTCCGGGCCAGCAGTACGCGCCCGATATGGCTGTCCACGGAATCGCCGAACCCGTCGAAGTGCGCGACGCCGGACCAGCCGACATTGTCGGCGCGCGGTCCCATCAGCAGTAATTGCGCGAGAGTGCCTGCCAGACACAGCCCCCAGCCCAGCCGGATCAGTACCCGCACCGGCCTGCGGCGCCGCGTCCACGGCCACAGGCAGCGCGCGACCGCGGCGATACCGAAGCCGAGAACGATTCCGGCATAAAGGACACCCTGCGCCACGGCCGCGGTGTCATCGAGGGATCGGGTGCGAACGGGCGGGCCCGCCACCGCGACATCGGAGGGCGCCGCGCCGATCCCGAACCGGATCGATCCGCTGACGATATGCGTATCCGCCGACACCACACGCCAACTCGCGGAGTAGGTGCCATCGGCCGGCGCGGCCCGCAATGCGATGACGATCGTCCGGCCGCCGTCGGCGAGCCGCACCTCGCCGGTGTCGGCGCGGGTGCCGTCGAGTCCGATGACCCGTTCCGCGCCGGGGATCAGCCCGACCGCCTCGTCGAAGGTCAGGGTGACCTGGCGGGGCGCCTGGTCCACGCGTGCTCCGTCGGCCGGAGAACTGGCCACCAGTACCGCATGCGCGGAGGCCGACGGCGCGAAAAAGGTTACGACGCCGAGCATTACGGCGAGCGCGGCCAGCGCCCTCGCCGTGCCGCGGACTACTCGATTCACCCGATCAGCTGGCGGTGTGCTTGCGCCCGGACCGCAGCAGCGCGCCGACGGCGAGGATCACCGCGGCGATCCCCAGGCCGAAACCGGTCCAGCCCGGCCAGGCCGGAGTCGAGGAGCTGCTCGACGATGCCGCCGAATTGTCCGATACCAGCGCCAGGGTCGGCGCCGGGTGGTCGGGTTCGGTCTTCCCGCCGTCGGAGGAGTATTCGTTCCAGTTCACCGTGGAGCCGTCGCTGTAGGTCTGCAGTGTCGGGAAGGAGATCTGCGGTTTATTCGGCAGCACACCGGCTTCCAGGTCGAAGGTGTCGAAATAGCCTGCCGGGATGGCGGCGTTCGGCGCGGTCGCCTTGAAGTCGACCTCCGAGATGTACTGGGTCACCTTGGCGCCGTCGTCGTCGGTGAGGGGAGTGGCGAGCGGCTTGTTCTTGATGGTGGCCGTCCAGCCGGGCTTCGGCTTGGTGTCGACGGAGATCAACGGGGTGTCGGACGGGAAGGTGATGTCGATCTCCGTGGTCGACGCCGTGGCGGATTCCGACGGCACCCGGAAGGTCAGCAGCCCGTACCCGCCCTGCGTGACATCGACACCGGAAACCTTGACGTGCGCGGAGGCCGGGCCGGCGAAGAGCACGACGGCACCGGCGGCCACGCCGGTCGCGATCATCGCCCGGGACAAGCGGCAGAAGCGGTTGTTCATTCTTTCTGACCTTCCAATAGCGGAAATCGCGAGCCGCCCGGTGCGGCGCGCAGGGCAAGTTCTTCAGAGCAGCAGCAGGAACGCGGCGGCCATCCCCGTCGTCATGAGTGCGGCGACGGCGTCGTCGAGCAGCAGCATCCGGTCACCCGCGGCGCCCAGGCGGTCTTTGACGGCGGGGCGCACATGCCACCAGACACCCAGCCCGAAGACGATGACGGCCACCAGGATCGAGAACGCGGCACTCCAGACGGGCACCGGGACACTGCCGGACGTGGTGCTCATCCCCGGCATATTCATGCCCGACATTCCGGCCATTCCGGCCATCGAGGAGTCGGCGGACGCGGTCACCGGGCGGGTGGACACGGGCGACATCGCCACGTACATCCACACCATCGCAAGCATTTTCGCCGCGTCGACCCGCGGATGCTCATGTCGTCCCGCCCCGCGTGCGCTGAACAGCGCGCGATGGACGAAGAACAGTGCCGCCGCCGTGAAGACCGCGATCCCCACGGTGGTGGGCACGCCCGCGTTCCACGGCCCCAGCATGGCCACCATGGCCGCGCACATGACGATGCGCAGCCCCTCCGCGATCTGCTCGCCCTGCTCCCGGACCGTGACCAGCCGGTACCCGTAGAACAACGCCATAGTGGAGAACGCCACGGCCAGAACGGATCCCGCCACGCCGTTACCCATGGCGCACCATCCTTCACACGCAGAATCCGCGGCATCTCCAGCATGCTCGCTGATAGATAGTCGGTTGGTTACGCCGATCGGTTCCCGCCGTGCCGGAGAATTCTTCCGGCGACTATGAACAGTGCATGGAGTTGCGCCAGTTGCAGTACTTCCTCGCCGTGGCGGAGGCGGGGACGTTCACCCGGGCCGCGGAGCGCGTGCATGTGGCCCAGTCCGGGATCAGCGCCCAGATCAAGGCATTGGAGAAGGAGCTGGGGCAGGCGCTGTTCGAGCGCGGGACGCGGGCGGTGCAGCTCACGGCCGCCGGGCGGGCGCTGCTCCCGCATGCGCGGTCGGCGCTGGCGGCGGTCGAGGACGGGCGGGCGGCGGTGGCGGCGTTGAGCGGTCTGCTGCAGGGGCACGTGGCGGTCGGCAGTATTCCGTTCTCGTCCCGGATCGTGGACCTGCCGCGCATTCTCGCGTCGTTCCACGACCGGCATCCGGGCGTGGATCTGTCGCTGGTCGAGGACTCGGCGGCCGCGCTCGCACAGCAGTTGCGGGAGGGGCGGCTCGAAGTCGTGTTCACCAGCCTCACCGAGCAGCCGCTGCCGGGGTTGAACGCACGGGAACTGCATCGCGAGACGGTGGTCGCCGCCATGCGGCCGGACGACCCGCTCGCCGGCCGGACCCAGGTGACCCTCGCCGAATTGAGCGACCGGCGGCTGATGGCGCTCGCGGACGGCGCCGCCCTGCGCCACCACTTCGATCGCGCGGTGGCGCTGGCCGGCGCCCAGGTGCGGGTGAGTTTCGAAGCCGGTCATCCGGATGTGCTGGTCACCATGGCCGAGCGCGGGCTCGGCATTGCGCTCGTCCCGGAATCGGTGCTCGCGCACCATGACCGGATGGTCGAGGTGCGGGTGCCGGAACTACCCGCGGGCCGGATCGGGATCGCCTGGCGTGCGGGCGATATCGTCGATCCGGCCGCACGGGCCTTCATCGATCACGCGGTGGCGATGGTCGATGCGCAGGGGGAGTGACCGTGGGCCCGCTCCCGGCGCGCCACATCCAGGCCCCGCCAGCGGCGGGCTTGCGGCACCTCCAGCTCGAATTGATCGAGTATCCGCACCGCCACGTGGTCGATGAGGTCGTCGATCGTCTCGGGGGAGTTGTAGAACGCGGGCATCGGCGGCACGATGCGGGCGCCCATGCGGCTCAGGGCCAGCATGTTCTCCAGATGTATGTCGCTGAGCGGTGTTTCGCGCGGGACCAGCACGAGTTTGCGGCGTTCCTTGAGGACGACGTCCGCGGCCCGGGTGACGAGATTGTCGGCCAGGCCGTGCCGCACCGCCGCGAGGGTGCGCATACTGCACGGCACGATGATCATGCCGTCGGTGCGGAAGGAACCCGAGGAGATGGGTGCGCCCTGCTCCGCGAGTTTGTAGTTCACGTCAGCCAGCGCGGTGACCTCCCGCACCGACAGTGAGGTCTCCATCTCGATATTCGTCCGCGCCCAGGTGCTGAGCACCAGATGTGTTTCCACAGTGGGTATTTCGCGCAGCATCTGCAGGATGCGCACCGCGAAGGGTGCGCCGGTGGCGCCGGTGGCGCCGACGATGATGCGTCGGGTGCCCATGCCGCTCACCCGCCCGGTTGTTCGAGGCGGCGCTCGAGTGCGGCGAGCAGGGCCGCGGTCCGGTCCCAGGACTCCTGTTCCGCCAGTGCGGCGGAGGTCCGGAAGGTCAATGGTTCCATGGTGATTCCGATATCGTCGCGGGTGTGCGCGGTGACCTCGAAGGCGCAGCCGAGCCATCGGCCGTCCTCGACGGAGGCCGTGACACCCAACTTCACGTGATGGCATACGGTGCCCGCCACGGCGATCAACCCGGCGTGACCCGAACGCCGCAGGTTCGCACCGGTTCTCGAACTGGAGATGACCGCAAGCAGGCGAGTCCCGTCGGCGGACGGCTCGAGTTCCGAGCGCGACAGCAGCGCACTGTGCGGAAACCCGTGCTCGTCCACCGTGAGGAATGGAAATGCCTGTTCGAGTTCCCCGGCGACCGGGAATCCGCGCAGTAGTCCGGCCAGGTCCGCGGGCAGCTGGGTAATGGTCATTGCAGCACGGACTTCCATTTCTCGCGGAGCGCGATGCGGTCGGATTCGGCGAAGCGATTGGACTTCGGGTAGGAATCCTTCCACGCGAACGGTTTACACGCGTCGATGAGCACAATGCCCATGGACAGGTCACCGGCCGCCTTCTTCGCCGGCGACAATCGCGGATCGATGGCCGTGGTGGGCGTGCGCAGCACCTGAATGGATTCGTGCGGATCGACCCGGGTGAACAGCGCCCACAGCACGTGATTCATATCGGTGATATCGATATCCTCGTCGACCACCACGAAATACCGTTCCATGCCGCCCGAGCGTTTACGCCCGGCGGCGGCCAGCAGGGCGTGCATGGCATCACCGGCGCCGGTCTGCTCGATCGAGACCACCATCATCAACTGGCGGGCGTAGGCCCACACGCCGCGAATGTTCTGCACCCCGGAGGATTCCAGGTGATCCCAGGTGACGGAGGCGGAGTACAGCGGCACCGCCTGATCGCCTGCGGGCACCGTCGGGATCATCGGGGGTGCGCCGAGAATGATCGGATCGTCGCGGTGCAGGATGCGATCGACGCGCACCACGGTCTCCTGGCCGGAATGGGTGTAGTAGCCGGTCCATTCGCCGAACGGCCCCTCCAGCACCGATTCCTCGGACAGCGGCGGCATCACGCCCTCGATGACGATCTCGGCGTGCGCGGGAATCGGCAGCTCGCTACCGGGCGCATACAGCACTTCCACGGCTTCGCCGCGGAGTCCGCCCGCGATCTCGTACTCGGAGACGCCCGCGGGGGCGGCCATGGCGGCGGCGGTCGAGAGGATGGGATCGCAGCCCACCACCACCGCGATCGCGCACGACTGCCCGCGCTCCCAGTACTTGGTGGCGATGGCGCGGGCGTGCCGATTGCCTAGCATCCACAGCGACAATCGATCCCGGCCCTGCACGCAACCGCGGTAGGTGCCGACGTTCACCCAGCCGGTATCGGGATCCCGTGTGATCACCATGCAGGCCGTGCCGATGTACCGGCCGCCGTCGCCGTCGTGCCAGCGCGGTGTCGGAAACTTCAGCAGGTCGACCTGATCGCCTTCGAGCACGTTCTCGAGGACCGAACCGGTGGAAACCTCGACCGGCGGAACCAGTTTCAGCTGTTTACTCGAATCCTTCCAGGCGCGCACGATATCCATCTTGGTGCTGTTCTCGGGCAGGCCGAGCGCCACCGCGCAGCGTGCCGCCGTACCCATGAAGTTGGTGAAAACCCGATAGCCCGCCGGATAGCCGGGAATATTGTCGAAAAGCAGGGCGGGTCCTTCTTTTTCGGCGGCCAGTTCGGTGATCCCGCCGATTTCCAGATCCCAGCCGGCGCCGTCGACAATGCGCACCTCGTCGTCGCCGAGGCGTTCGGTGAGATTGTCGATGTAATGCCGTAGATCGCGAAAGAGTGCCATGACAAAGACTCTGCGCCGGACGATAATTCATGTCCAATACACATATCTGCTGGTAGCCATCCGATCTGCGGATGGCGCGACATATCCGGCACGGGGTCGCTAGAGTGAGCCGGTTCGATCGAGTACCGGGGAGAACCGCAGTCATGGCCCTTCGGCGTAGCCGACCGCTGTCACAGTCCGAAGCACTTGCCGCGCTGGCTCTTTCCGGTGTCTTATCGCTCGGCGTGATGCTGGTGCCCGCGGCTCCCGCGTCGGCCGGCCCGGCTCCGTGGGCGCCCGCGCCGGTGAACAGTTGCGGCGAAACCGGATTCGATCCGCTGGCCCGGCAGCCGAACCCCGATGCCCCGCAGCAGGCGCCGAATCCGGTGATCACGGTGCCGGTTCCGGTGCCGCAGATCGTGCCCGTCCCGGTGCCCGGGCCCAAGCCCGACAACACCCGCATCGATTCGGTCGCACTGCCCTCGGATCCGTGCGCCAACCCGTGCCCCGATATCCGCAGCGACCCCGCGACCGCGCCGAACACGGTGCCCGGTGGTGGCGGGCTGGCCCTGCCGCAGGTGCAGATTCAGCCGCAGACCGAACCGATTCCGGTGCCGGTGCCCGGCGGTGACGGCCCCGACCCGCAGCCGATGCCGAGCCCGGATCCCCAGCCGCCCGCGCCGGCCCCGGCGGCCGCGCCCGTACCACCGCGCCAGGTGGATTCGGTTGAGCTGGTGAATCAGGTGACCGGCCACGGTTCCCCGAACCGCACCGATATGCGCTGGTCGGTGGACGGCGCAGACCTCGGGCTGATGTGGGAGACCCATCCCGGGCAGGTGGCCGTGGTGTTCGGTGACACCTTCGGCAAGGGCTGGGCGCCCGGCGGCGCGGGCACCGATCAGAGTGACTGGCGCAGCAATGTGATCGGCTACAGCAGCAACCGCGACCTGTCGAAGGGCCTGCTGCTCGACGATTTCGTGCAGAACAGCCGCTGCCACGCCGCGGAGATCCTGGACAGCCGCAAGATCAAGAATTTCGAGAACACCACCATCCCGACCTCCGGTTTCGCGGTGGGGGACCGGCAGTACCTGACCTACATGTCGGTGGCGCGCTGGAGCCTGATTCCGGGCATGTGGTGGACCAATCTCGGCGGCATCGCCTGGTCCGACGACAACGGCCGCACCTGGACCAAGTCCGAATGGGCCAAGTGGGACAACCTCTTCGGCCTCGGCCGCTTCCAGGTGGCGACCATGGTCCCGCACGGCGACTACGTCTACATGTTCGGCACCCCCAACGGCCGCCTGGGCGTGATCGGACTGGCCCGCGTCCCCAAGGACCAGGTCCTCAACAAGACGGCCTACCAGTACTGGATTGACGGCACCTGGACCCCCGCCGACGGCGCCAACGAATTACAGGCCACCCCTTTGATTTTCGGCACCGCCAGCGAGACCTCCGTCCGCTACGACCAGGATTCGGGCCAATGGCAGATGGTCTACTTGGACGTCGTACGCCAGCAGATCGTCATGCGCACCGCCGCCGAACCCCAGGGCGCCTGGACCGATCCCGTCCCCCTCCTCAGCACCCAGGACTACCCCACCGCCTACGGCGGCTTCATCCACCCCTGGTCCACCGGCAAGGACCTCTACTTCACCATGTCCGCCTGGAACACCTACAACGTCTACCTCATGCACGCAACCCTGCACTGAGATCGCGCGCGGGGCGGGGGGCGGCGCATAGCATCGCGGGTATGCGTTACATCATCATCGGGGCCGGTGCGGTCGGCGGCGTGATCGGCGGGCGGCTGGCCCAGAGTGGCAATGACGTGGTGCTGGTTGCGCGTGGGGCGCATCTCGCCGCGTTGCGGGAGAGCGGGTTGCGGCTCGTCACGCCGGGTGGGGCGGAGACGGTGCGGGTGCCTGCGGTGGCCGATCCGGCCGAGCTCGGGGAATTGCGGGCGGATGATCTGCTGGTGCTTGCGGTGAAGTCGCAGGACACGCTGGCGGCGCTGGCGCAGTGGGGGAACGCGCCGGTGGAGGGTGGCGGTATCGCGGCGGATCGGCTGGCGCTGGTTTGTGCGCAGAACGGCGTCGAGAACGAGCGGGTCGCGCAGCGGGTGTTCCGCACCGTGTACGGGATGTGTGTCTGGCTGCCCGCGACGCATGTGGAGCCGGGGATCGTGCTGTCGCACACCGCGCCGTTGAGCGGCATGCTGACGCTCGGACTGTATCCGCACGGCAGCGATTCCACGGTGCGGGAGTTCGGAAAGCAGTTGTCGGACAGCAATTTCGACGCCCCGGTCGTCGATGACGTGATGCGCTGGAAGTACGGAAAGCTGCTCAACAATCTGGGCAATGCGCTGATGGCGCTGCTCGACACCAGCGACGAGCCGGCCGGCGACCTCTGGCAGGCCTGCCGCGCCGAGGGCGAAGCGGTGCTGGACAAGGCGGGCATCGCCTACAACAGCGAAGCCGAACGCGCCGCGGTGCAAGGCGATCGGATGGTGGTGCAGCCGATCGAGGGCGGCTCCCGGCTCGGCGGATCGACCTGGCAGAGCCTGGCCCGCGAAACCGGTTCGGTGGAAGCCGATTACCTCAATGGCGAGATCGCCCTGCTGGGCAGACTGCACGGAGTGCCGACGCCGGTCAACGACCTCCTGCAGCGCCTGGTCAACGAATACGCCCGCGAACGCCACCGCCCGAGCGACCTGGCGCCGAGCCAACTCCGCGAGATGCTCGGCTGACTCGGAGCGCAAAACACCTCCGGCCCTTCGGCTTCCAGGCCGACGCCGACCGTCGGGTCCACGTGAGCGCCCGATTTCGAGTCGGCGCGGGCGCGGCCTTCAGGTCGGGCGCTCGAGCGGGGTGCTTCGGATCCAGCGTCGGCGTGTGGCGGCGGTCGGGACCGCCGCCACACATGCGGTCAGCTCGCGGCGCCGAACCACTTCGGCAGATGCTCGAGCAGATCCTGCTGATCCTCGCCCACCCAAGCCACGTGCCCGTCCGGCCGCAGCAGTACGGCGGGCACCTCCAATTCCTCACTGATATCGACGACATGGTCGACGCGATCCGCCCACCCCGCCACCGAGAGCCGCCCGGTCTGATCGAGGAGCAGCCCCCGGCCCTCGTGCATCAGGTCGTAGAGCCGCCCGCGCTTCAGCGCCACATCCCGCAGCCGGCGGCCGAGCATCTGATGCCCCTCACCGAAGTCGTAGCGGACGTCCGTTCCCATGATCATTTCGGTCAGGAAGCGGTTCACATCCTCGAATCCGACCATTTCCGTCAGCAGCCGACGCACGGCCTGCGCGCCCGGTTCGAGGGACATCAGTTCCATCTGCGCACGGGTATTGATCAGGACGCGCGCGGCCACCGGATACCGCTCGGTGTGATAGCTGTCCAGCAGATCCCGCGGCGCCCACCCGCTGATCTCGGCGGCCAGCTTCCAGGCGAGGTTGACCGCGTCCTGGAGGCCGAGGTTCAGCCCCTGCCCGCCGGTCGGCGGATGGATGTGCGCCGAGTCGCCCGCCAGGAAGACGCGGCCGTCGCGGTACTGCTCGGCCTGCCGGGTGGCATCGCCGAAGCGGGAGAGCCAGCGCGGCGAATGCACGCCGAAGTCGGTTCCGGCAACCGCCACCAGCTGCTGCTTCAGCTCGTCCAGCGTGGGTGGGACGGTGCGGTCCTCGGCCACTCCGGCGGCGGGGACGCCGAGCCGGTACACCCCGTCGCCGAGAGGCACTGCGCCGAAACGCAAGTGGGTCTTGCGGACCTCGGCGACCACGGCGTTCAGCGTCTCCTGCGACGCGGTCAGTTTCACTTCGCCCAGCAGGGTGTCGTTCCGGCTGGGCTCGCCGGGAAACCCGATGCCGAGCAGCTTGCGGACCGTGCTGCGGCCGCCGTCGCAGCCGACCAGGTAGCGGGCCCGCAATTCCGTGCCATCGGTCAGTTCGACGGTCACCCCGGTCTCGTCCTGACGCACCCCGGCCAGTTCGCGGCCGCGCCGGATCTCGACGCCGAGTTCGGTGGCGTGCTCGGTCAGCAGCCGCTCGATGACGGTCTGCGGAATGCCGAGGGTGTACGCGTGCGCGGTATCGAGCCGTTCGGGCACGGTCTTGGGGATGCCGGCGAAGTATCCGCCTGCCGGGTGTTTGGTGCCGAGCGCGAGGAATCGATCCAGCAGACCGCGCTGATCCATCAGTTCGATGCTGCGCGCATGCAATCCCAGACCACGTACGACCTTGGTCGGTTCCGCGTCCCGCTCCACGACGAGGGGTTGCACGCCGTGCAGCCGCAATTCGCTGGCGAGCATCACTCCGGTAGGTCCGGCACCGGCCACGATCACGTCGATCATGCAGACTCCATTCAACGAGGTTTGCGCTTCGGCGGGAGATTCTGCAGCACCACCGGGGCCTTGCCGCAAGGCCCCTGGTGCGATATATGTTGAAAGTGGCGGGAGATCAATCCGCCTTTTCTTTTATCCTTCTGCGGCCGTGCGCAGGTCGTGCATCCAGGCTTCGAGCCCGGCTCCCAGGAACTGTGTCGAGGTAGGCACGTCCGATTCGACCTGTGCGCCACGCCAATTCTCCTCGGTGCGCACCAGGACGCCGCCCGGGACCGGGATGAAATTCCAAACATGGGTCCCGCCTTCGATATTCAGTCCCTCGCCGACCGCGGGCCCGGTCCAGCGGATGCAACTGCGGTCCTGCATCTGCTGCACGGTCGAGGTGATGGTCAGCGTGGTCGCGGGGGTCTTGTCGGTGGCAGGGACGGGCATGGTCCACCGGAACTGTGAACCGGGCTGCAGCGGACCGGAATCCAGGCGGTGCACGCTGGTGACGGGCGGCTGCCAGGATGGCCAGGCCTCCACGTCGGTGTGCAGGTTCCAGATCTTCTCCAGTGGCGCCTTGATCAGCGTCTCGGTCCGGTAGTGGATCGGGGCGTCGGGATCGATGCCCATTCCGCCGCAGGTCAGCGGTGCGATATCCGCGCTGGATCCGTCGGCGTGGGCCGGTGCGGCGGTGGCGCCGAGAATGCCGGCGGTGACTGCGAGTCCGATGAGGGCGGCGCGAGTGTCGATCATGGTCCTGCTCCTTGTTCGTTAGCACTTATTGCGTTAGTTAGAAGGTATAACGATTTGCGGCGAGAGGCAAGTGCAAAAGTGATAACCTCTAACTGAAAGCGGCGGACACCCGCCGGGAAGGAGCAGTCCATGCCGGGAACCGGTGCCACGAGTCCGCGCGAGCGCTACCGAGTGCAGATGCGAGCGGAGATCAAACAGTGCGCCTGGGAGCAGATAGCGACCGCGGGCGCCTCCGCCCTCTCGCTGAACGCGATCGCCAAACAGGTGGGCATGAGCGGCCCGGCGCTGTACCGGTACTACGCCGGCCGCGACGAATTGATCACCGACCTCATTCGCGAGGCCTATCGCAGCCTGGCCGACGCCATCCGCGCGGCCCGGGACTCCGGCGGCGGCATCAGGGGACTGGCGCACGCCCTACGGGATTGGGCCCTGGCCGACCCGCAGCGCTACTTCCTCGTCTACGGCACCCCGGTGCCCGGCTACCACGCCCCCGCCGACACCACGGAGATCTCCAACGAGATCATGACAATGCTGATCGAAGCTTTCGCCGAGTATGCCGCGGACCTCCCGCAGACCCCGTTCGGCGCGCATCTGGAACAGCACCGCCGCTGGGCCGCAGGCCTTTCGGCGCCCGCCACCGTCCTGCACCGCGCGCTGCCCTTCTGGACCCGCCTGCACGGCGTCCTCTCCCTCGAACTCGCCGGTCATTTCACCGGAATGGAGTTCGACCCCGCCCTGCTCTTCGCCGAAGAGCTGAATACTCTTGTGCCGTAACGGCTGTGGTGCGCGATACTGGGATTGAACCAGTGACCTCTTCCGTGTCAGGGAAGCGCTCTCCCGCTGAGCTAATCGCGCGAGATTTCCCCCGCAGAGCGGATGACGGGATTCGAACCCGCGACCCTCACCTTGGCAAGGTGATGCGCTACCACTGCGCTACATCCGCAATTCGCTCGCCGTGGCTCCGGGGCCGGTCGGCTTGCGGGACAGAACTTTAGCGTACACCCGGGCCCGGAATGCAAATCGGCTGGAAATCGGGGGTTTTCGCCGGTTCCGGGACCGGGTCAGGACTCGCACAAGGGGATCGAGGCCTGCACCAGGGCCGCTTGATGCAGGGGATCGTGTTCGCGCGAGCCGGCGGCGAGGACGCTGTTCGTGAGCTGCGCGGTGCAGTCCTGTGCCGCCAATTCGGTTCGCCGGGCGGCCATTTCATCGATGATCTCGGAATTGACGCGGTCGATCACCGGGCGAATTCCTGTGAGATCGGTAACCGGCACGGGCGCGCTCTGCAGCCCGGAGCGCCAGACCGTCACCAGCCCGCGCTGCACGGTTTTATTGGCTTCGATCTGCCCTTGGAATACCTGCCGCACCCAATTCGCGGGCAGATCGCGTTGCGCGCCCAGCTGGGTCATGGCGTCGTAGATCGCGGCCTCGCGGGCGGGATCGTCGATGGTGGGCTGTGAACCGTTCTGCTGTGCCGCGGCCCATTTGACCTCGGCGACAGTATCGGCGGTGTCGAGCCGGTCGGCGAGCAGTCCGACCAGGCGATCCAATGAACCCGGCTGCTGGGCGGCCGCCGTGTGCGCGGTCCCCAACTGCCCGGCCAGCATCATGATCGAAGAAACCGCAGCTACGGCCAGACCCTTCATCGTTCGCCCGTCCTCATCGTCGAAACCGCACTCGAGCGGGCCCTCCCGGGCCGGCCGGTGGCAGCCGTCGCGTCCGGCCGCGCAGCCCACTCTGCCATTGACGGGACGTGACCCCAAGCCGTGGCGGCTATTTCTCGGACGAGCTCGTCGTCTGTAGCGGGGGATCGGCCAGGGTGTCGATGGCGCGAGTGAGTTCATCGAGTGCGGGCATGGCCGCGCTGAGCAGATGCTGCCAGCCGGGGTGCAGCCCGGACAGCGCGGTGCGCAGGATGTCGGTATTGGTGGCCTGCCAGGATTGCACCGCGTCCTGTCCCGCGGCGGTGAGGGTGAGGGTGACCGCGCGCTTGTCGTCGCCGGGCGCGCGGGTGATCATGCCCTGTGATTGCAGCCCGTTGACCAGTGTGGTCACCGAATTCGGCGCCAGATGCAGCAATCGCGCGAGCTGTCCGGGCCGGATGCCGGGATGCTCGGAGACGCAGGACAGCAACTCCAATTGCGCGACCGAGAGCGTATTGGCCGGATCGGCGGCGCGGGCGGCGCGGCGCATGGCCCGGCGCAGGCAGGCGATGACCTCGGCCAGCGCGCTCTCGTCCGGCCGGCCGGTCCAGGCGGGCGACGGCTCTATCGCGGATGCGGTCATCGACTGCTCCTCGTTGTCGGATGATCCTTCGGATCCTCTCCTACTGTGTACAACCGTAGTCGCGGCGGCCAGTACCGCGAAGGCGAGCAGCCCGGCCAGCGCGATTCGCGGTGCGGCACTGGAATTTCCGGTGTGGCCGCCCAGGTGCAGGGCGAGCGTGACGACGGCGACGCCGCCCGCGGTGCCGAGTCCGCGGCTCATGTTCACGAGTCCGCCGCTGGTCCCGGAGCGGCCGGGCGGGATGGCGCTCATGATGCCGGTGTTGTTGCTGGGGATGAAAAATCCCAGTCCGAGCCCGAGCACGCCCAGGCAGGTGAACGCCCACCAGGCCGTCGACGGTGAGATCACCAGTCCGGCCAGCGCGAGCACCGCGGCCGCCGCGCCCAGTCGCTCGCGGAAGCGAGTGTCCCACTCCCGCGGCAGGATTCGCGCCCCGGCGATGGCCGCCACCGCGAACCCGACGGGCAGCGCGGTGAGCACCACACCGCTGCCGGTGACATCGGCGCCGTGCAGCTGCGGGAACAGGGCGAGCGGCCCGAACAACACCAGATACGCCGCGAACGCCCCGACCAGGCCGACCGATACCGCCGGGGGCCGCAGCAGCGCCGGATCGATCAATGGTTCGGCCGCCCGGCGCGCCCACCGGACCGATCCGGCGATACACAGCAGCGAGACCGCCGCCAGCGCCCACAGCGCCCAGGCCGGGATGCGCAGGCCCGAGATCGCGGAGACGACCAGCAGAGTGCCGGTGGTACCGCCGATGAGGAGAAGCAGTCCGCGCCAATCGAATTGACGCAGGGCGGCACGCTGCCGGGTGCGCGGTAGCAGGTAGCGGCCCGCGATCAAGGCCAGGATTCCGACGGGGATGTTCACCCCGAACACCCATCGCCACCCGGCCGATTCCACCAGCGCCCCGCCGAGCGCGGGCCCGAGCGCCAAACCCAATGCCTGTGCTCCGGCCTGAATGCCCAGTGCGGCGCGCATGCGCTGCGGCGGCACGCTCGTTACCACCAAGGCGACGCTATTTGCCTGCAACATGGCCGCCCCGACCGCCTGCACCACCCGGAACCCGATGAGCCACCCCAGCCCGGGCGCCAGCGCGCAGGCGGCGGACGCCAGGGTGAACACCACGAACCCCTGCATATAGACGAATTTCCGGCCGATCGCATCGGCCACGCGGCCGGCGGTGACGACCAGGCCCACCAGCGTCAGCAGATACGCCAGCGACACCCATTGCACGCCCGCCAGCGGCGCACCGAACTCGTGCTGTACCGCGGGAAAGGTCAGCGTCACGATGCTGGCGTCGAGCTGACCCATGAATGCGCCGAGGCACACCGTCGCGACCGCGAACCAGCCGGCGGCGGGGTGCTCCCGCACGGTACGCGGTCGCGCTGACTCCACAAACACCCTGAAACCTCCGAACCCTTGCTCTGCTTCATTCTAAAACAGAACATCTTCAGGAGGATGTGGAGGAATCTCACAATAGAACTGGTCGTTCATTCATTCTCAAACAGAAGTTCACTGAGGAGACTCAGGCCGGGTGCGGGTCCGGTACCGCGCGGTCCGGATACAGCAAAGGCCCGGCGCACGCCGTGAGCATGCGCCGGGCTTCCGGGTAATGAGGTGTCTAGCCGGCTCGGTGGGTCCGATCAGCCCAGCGGATACTGCCCTGGGAACTGTCCGCCCCCGCCGAAGCCGCCGCCACCGAGGCCGATGACATCGCTGAGGAAAGACACCACGCTCTGGCCGATCCCCAGTACGTCATAGCCGATCGTGCCGAAACTATCTGAGAGAGTTTGCATCACGGGCTCCCTGTCGAATCGATCCGATGAGGTGAAGCGAGCGAGCGCAAAACAGATGTTCGGTGGCACGATAACCCCTCCGGTGCGAAAACGAACCAGGCATCACGAATCTCACAGCAGACTCCCAGTGATTGCTCATAGGTAGCTGGCGGCGACCTTCGCGAATTCGTCCAGGGCACGCAATGTTTCAGATTCGGGCAGTGTCGGCAGGCCGAACGTCACCCGCCGCACTCCGGCCTCGGCATAGGCGTCGAGGAGCGCGGGATCGGGCGCGATATTCGTCGCGGTAACCGGGAGATCGTGCCCGCCGAGCTGTCCCAGCTGCGCCGGAATCGCCGCCGGATCGGCGACCGCCGCGGGAATCCAGCCGACCCCGTGCCGGATCGCCCGCTGCGCCGCGGCCTCGCCGCCGCCGATGAGGATCGGCGGATGCGGCCGCTGCACGGGCTTCGGCCAGGAGTACAGGGGATCGAAATCGATGAATTTGCCGTGGTATTCGGCCAGATCCTCGGTCCAGATCGCGCGCAGGGCCGCCAGTTGCTCGTCCATCAGGGCGCCCCGTGTACGCGGATCCGTGCCGTGATCGGACATTTCGGCCCGATTCCAGCCCACGCCGACCCCGAACACGAACCGGCCACCCGACACCAGATCGAGGGTGGCGACCTCCTTGGCCGTGTGGATCACATCGCGCTGGATCAGCAAGGTCACCGCCGTGCCGATGACCAGTCGTTCGGTGACCGCCGCGACCGCTCCGAGCACGACGAACGGATCGACCACCCGCAGATACTTCCGGTCCAGTTCACCACCCGAAGGGGAGATCGCCGACCTGACGGGGATGTGCGAGTGCTCGGCCAGGAGCAGCGACTCGAACCCCCGTTCCTCCAGTGCCACACCGAGTTTCGGACCACTGATGCCTTCGTCCGTGACGAAGGTGGAGATACCGATATCCATCCGATGACGAACCGGTTTCCCGCTCCCGGTATTCCTCGCCGCCTCGCCGCGCGCCTGAAGATCGGCTGACGAAACTGCCCGGATCGGCGCGAACGGGCCGCCGGGACGGTTGAATGCGAGAGTTGGGCAGGTGGTTCACACGGAGGTGCTGGCCGGCAATGGGATTGCGTGCGGGCGGAAGTTTGCGGGCGGGGGCGGCGATCGCGGCGGCGGTGATATTGAGTGCCGGCGCTTGCGAGGCCTCGCACGGGCATACGGGGACGAAGCCGGTATCGGCGACCTCCTCGGCTGCGGCGGCCCCGAAAAGCATGCCGAAATGGCTGGTCTCGTCCGCCGCCTTGAAACTGCTGGCGGGGGCGGGCATGTCATCGGCCGAACTCACCGCGGATTTCGATACACCGTCGACCTACCTGGTCGCCGGCACACAAGGTGCGGACGACTATGCCGATGCTGTTCGCACACAGACCTTTACGAGCGTCGATGCGCTGCAGTCCGCCGTAGAGCGCGGCCTGGACCCCGCGACTCAGGCCGTGCTCTACGACAACGAGGCATGGCCGCTCACACCCACCGCCGAGCAACAGGACCCGGCGGCCGCCGAAACCCGCGCGGCCGCCCTCGCCCATGCTCATCACCTGCTGCTCATAGCCACTCCGGCCACCGATCTGACCCGCATCCTGGCTCCCGGCGAGAACAGCTACGACGCGTACCTGCGCCTCGGAATCTCCTCTGCCGCAGCGAAAGCCGCCGACGTCATCGACATTCAAGCCCAGGGGAGTGAAGCGGACACCGCCCGGTACGCCGATTTCGTGCAGCAGGCGGCCGCCGCGGCCCGTGCCGCGAATCCGAAAGTGGTGGTGCTGGCCGGAATCAGCACCAATCCCAGCGGTCAATCCGTCACGGCCGATCAGGTCGGCGCCGCAATCGACGCCACCCGATCGTTCGTGGACGGTTACTGGCTCAATGTCCCGCAGGCGGGAAATGCCTGCCCACGCTGCGGCACCGCCCAACCACAGGTAGCGGTGGCGCTGCTACGCACCATGAATTCGCATTGATGACAGCGATTCCGCAGCGTTACCCAGCCGGGAGCGGCGGTACGGGATTGTCGTCATCCGGATCGAGACGCTGA
This sequence comes from Nocardia sp. NPDC020380, assembly GCF_044386975.1. Classification (NCBI taxonomy): domain Bacteria; kingdom Bacillati; phylum Actinomycetota; class Actinomycetes; order Mycobacteriales; family Nocardiaceae; genus Nocardia; species Nocardia sp. NPDC020380. The sequence continues at coordinate 57,773 of NZ_JBIRVQ010000002.1, forward strand.
TTTTCGCGAATCTGGCAAGCCCAGGCGGGCATGGCCAGCGAGCATTTCTGCATCACATCCGGCTCGGTGGCATTGATGACGTTACCGCTGGCGAGCGCGGCGCCGATTCCGCCACCTGCGACCGCGCCCATCAGACAGCCGAAGGGAATCGACAGCACCTCGGCCGGCGGTATCGGCAAACCCATCAGCCCGCCGACCAGGCACCCGGGCACCGCGCCGATCGCCGCACCCGCGAGGCCCGCGCCGATGGATGCGCTCTGTGCCTGTGCGGTCTGCGCCGCGACCGCGTTGTTGTAATCATCGTTCGCATCCACCGGCTTCAGCGGCGGCGTAATCGTCACCGGCGCCGGACCCGGTCCGGGCACCGCCGCACTGGCCACTCCCGCCGATACTCCGACCAGCGTTGCGACGGACAACAACAGTATTCCGCCGCGAGTCGCAATCGACATGGCGACCTCCCAATGTAGAGCTCGAAAAACGTTTCCGCGCAAGCAAACCCCGATCGGCTGTGAGTTTCGTCAGACCGCTCTGGCAACCGACTGCCAACGCTGTGGTGAAACTGTGAGCGGCTACGGGATCGAATCGCGTTTCACCGCAGCGCAGTCAGGAATCCTTCGGTGCGAGCTGGTTGCTGCACGCTAGCCAGGCCTGCGGCGAGAGATGCCTTCTGGTGCGCTCGAACAGTCGATACAACGCCGGCCCGTGTTCGGCGGCGAGTTCGGCATTGTGAGCCATGACGTCGAGTTCGTTCGCGGCGGTGATTTCCATGAAGGCATGCAGCGCGCTGTCCGCGGGCTCGTAGTCACGGCCGGTGAATCGGTCTGTGAAGACGACAGGCGTCGAATCGAGTCGTGGATAGACCGCGGATCGGTCACAGCTGCAGTAGAAGTAGACCAGCGATTCGGCGGGCTCACCGATGAGTTCGACCACGGTGTCGCGCGCGGAGAGTTCGAGTAACGGCTGGTTGAAGCCATCGGTGCCGTACATGGCATGACAGAGCCCGGCGTATCGAATGTCCTCCCCGGCATCCCATGCGGCGAGCAAATCGGCGACTCTGTTCAGATGCGCGAACAATGTGCCGCCGGGATGCGCAATCCGATCCGCGCCTCTGCTGCGCAGGAATTCTTCGACGTTCGTCCGTTCGACAGGCATGGTCATCGCCTTCCTCCGGGAGTGCGGGTCGGCACCCGTCCCGGCTTCCGCGCGAGGTCCGGACCAGGCGAAAGACCGGGCCGGGTTGCCGCCCAATGGGCCCATATCGATCATTGCCCCCGGCCGGTGCGCGGTCAATTCTCGGAATAACTTGGCAATCCCCAAGATTCGGCTTGGATGCGGCGCGAACTACGGTGATATTCGTGCGCATGACCTTCGACGACCTGCGAGTATTCCTGGCGGTCTGCCAGGCCGGAAACCTCAGCGCCGTCGCCCGCGACCTGTCCTGCACCCAGCCCGCCGTGAGCCAGCACGTGAAACGCCTCGAACAGGCCACCGGCGTCCGCCTGCTCGAACGCCGGCCGGACGGGGTGACACCCACACCGGAAGGCCTGCTGCTGTACGCGGCGGCCAGCGACGGAATCTCCGGACTCGACCTCGCCCTACGCAGGCTCGGCGAATTCGCGCGCGGCGAGGCCGGTTCCGTCCGCCTGCACACCGGAGCGACCACCATCCGGCATTTCATGGCCGACGCGATCATCGAATTCCGCGGGCAATTTCCCCGCGCATCACTCGATTTCCGGACGACCGTGTCCAGCCGCCAGAGCTTCGACGCTGTGCTGGAAGGCAGCGTCGATCTGGCCTGGGTGACGATCAACGGCACAGTGCCGGGTGTCGAGCTACGACCTGTCGTGGAGTTGCCGTGGGTCCTGGCGGTCCGCGACGACGACCCGCTGGCGCACAGGTCCGCGATCGGCCCCGAAGATCTCACCGGGATCAGGCATATCCGCCTGCCCGAGCACGCCGCCTCCCGGCGACATCTCGATACCGCGCTCACCCGCCTCGGCATCCACCTGACATCGGAAACCGGTGTCACGGACTGGAATACGGCGGTGCTGCTCGCCGAACTCGGCATCGGGCACGCGGTGGTGCCCGCGCTCCGGTACAACTCGGCAGCGACCGGCGGCAGGCTCCGGTACCTGGCCCTGCCGTTCGTATCGCCGCTGCCGGTCGGCTGGGCGGTCCGGCGGTGGGACGCGCTCACCCCGCTGGCGCGCGCCTTCGCGGATCTCGTCGAGCAGCAGTGCCGGACCTCGCCACCGGACGCGGCTATTCGATGACGGGCCGGTGCTGTGCCCAGGGGCGGGCACGTTCGAATGCCGCTGCGGCGGAGAGGACTTCGAAGTCGGCGCGCAGGCGGCCGGCGATCTGCAGTCCGACCGGCAGACCGGCGGAGGTGAAGCCCACGGGCACGCTGATGACCGGAGTGGTCGTCAGGTTGAACGGGTAGGTCAGCAGCCAGCCCAGGATCTGCTCGGTCAGGGGAGCGCCGGCGAGCGGGGCGGGACAGAAGTCGTCGACGGGGAAGGTCTGCATGGTGGTGACCGGTGTGACGAAGAAATCGAATGACTGCATGAATCGGGAGAATTGGTCGAAGATGAGGCCTCGGGCCGCGTCGGCGCGCTGCACCTGCCGCACCGACAGACTCGCGCCCTCGTGCATGACCGCCAGCAGTTGTTCGTCGACCTGCCCGGTCTGCGCATCCCAGTCCGCGGCATCGAGCATGGCCGCATAGGTGGGCGCCCACACCGACTCCCACATGACGCGGCCGGGATGCTCCCAGCCCGGATGAGCTTGCTCCACAACGCAACCCAGGTCCTCGAAGGCCGTCAGCGCCTGCTCGCACAGCCGCACGATCTCGGGATCGACGTCGGCGAAGCCGAGATCGGGGGACCAGGCGATGCGGGTGCGATCGATATCGGTGTCGAGGGCGGTGAGGTAGTCGACGCCATCCGTCGGCAGCGACAGCGGATCGCCCGGATCGAAACCCGCGACCGCGTTCATCATCAGCGCCGCATCGCCGACCGTGCGGGTGATCGGGCCGTGGAAGATGAACGAGTGGAACCGGCCCGGCAGCCGGGTCTGCGGAATACGGCCCAGCGAGGGCTTGAAGCCCACGACCCCGTTGACCGCGGCGGGGATCCGCACCGAACCGCCGCCGTCGGTACCCTGCGCCAACTGACCCAGGCCCGCCGCCACCGCCGCGCCCGCACCGCTGCTGGACCCGCCGGCGGTGTACCCGTGCTTCCAGGCATTGTGCGTGGCCCCGTACAGGTGGTTCTTGGACAGCGCGCAGTAACCGGCCTCCGCCGCATTGGTTTTGCCGAGGAACAGGCCGCCCGCGGACTTCAAGCGGGCCGCGACGGGTTCGTCACGATCGGCGATGCGATCGCGGTGCGCGACGATGCCCGAGGTAGCCGGGGTGCCTTCCGCCGCGCAGCCTTCCTTGAGGCTGTAGGGAATACCGTGCAAGGGCCCGGCGGGTGCGCCACCGGCGAGCTGTTCGGTGAGGATCTTCGCATCGCGGATCACCTGGTCGGGCTGGTGGAAGACGAGCGCGTTCAGCGCCGGATTCACCTCTTCGATGCGCCGCAGGACGGCCTCGGCGACCTCGAGCGGGGTGATCTCGCGGGCCGCGATGTGGCGCGACAGTTCGACGGCGGGCATCCAGCACAGTTCTTCGTTGTCGGACACGGGATTTCCTTTCTCCGGAAGGGGCGTATTCACCCTCCGTCCCGCGTCCCGGCCGCGGCCATACGTAATGTGACGTACCGACTGGTCAGCGGGCCGGTGATACCGTCGGAGCGAGGTGAGGCGCATGCAACCGACAACGCAGACCCGGCGTGGCCGCGCCGCGGATCCGTGCGCGGTGCTGGCCGATATCGCCGCGCGAACCGCCGAGCCGCGGCCCATCGCCGAGCGTGCGCGATCGGTGCTCGCGGCACTGCGCGACCTCGTTCCCTACGAATGCGCCGCACTCTCGGCCTGGGATCCGATCTCCGGCGTGTATCGGCCGGTGGTCAATGCCGGCTACTCGCCGCCGATATTCGCGGCAATCCACAGTGAGCTGCGGCGTGACGAGCACGCCCGGCTCGGCCTGCTCGACCAGCCACTGACCGTGCGCTTCCGGGATCTGCCCGGCGGCGGGCGGGATCTGACCAGCTATCGAGTGGTGGCGCCGGCCGGATTCCGGGAGGGGCTCGGGTCGGCGCTGTTCACCCGGGACGGACGGCATGCGGGAAGCCTGAGCCTGAGCACCACGAACGCACGCTATCCCTCGGCGCGGCAACGAGATCTGGTCGCCTTGCTGGCCCCGACGCTGGCCGGAATCACCGATGCCGTTGGCGCGGTGTGCGCTCGGCACGGATGACATCTGGGCCGTCACGAGCGCGGGCGTCACACGACTCGGTGGCGCACCCGCGCACGACCGGGCGCCCGGACTGCACGCGAGGCTGGTCGCACTGGTCCGCGCCGGAGCCCGATCGGGAGCCTTCCTCTGGCGGGAGACGCCCGATGTCGACTGGGAGCGGGTCATCCTGGCCGAACCGCCCGCCGGCGCCGAATTATCCTGCCCGGCAGTCGCATACACGACCCGGCCGCCGCACACGTATCAGCTCACGAATCGAGAGCTCGAGGTCCTCACCCTCATCGCCCGCGGTTACGACAATCGCTCGATAGCGCGGCGACTCGAGATGTCGGTGCGCACGGTCACCACCCACGTCGAACGGATTCTCGCCAAACTGGGCGCCGGCTCGCGCACGGAACTGGCGGTGCGAGCGATCAGGGAAGGACTGCTCGTGTGCCTCGGCGAGGAACCGCCTCTGCTGGATCCGAGCGGTTAGAAAGGCTCTCCGGCGGTGGTGACCTCGAAGGTATTGAGGAAATTGCAGACCAGCTGATAGAAGCCGACGGTCAGGACGAGATCGGCCAGCTGGGTGACCGTGAGGAATTCCAGCGCCTTCTTGCGGTCGGCGTCGTCGAGAGTGTGGGCGATCAGCAGCCGGTCGGTGAGGGCGAGGATTGCCGCCTCCTCGGCCGCGAGGCCGGCACCGGCTCCGGTGGCTGCCGCCGCGATCGCGGTATCGCCGAGACCGACTGCGCGAGCGAATCTTTCATGATGATGGATCTCATACGGTGCGGCATAGATGTGGCCGACGCGCAGGATCGCCAACTCCCGCAGTGTCATCGGCAGCGAGTTGGCCTGCAGCATGGCGTCTGCCATCGATAGGAAGCTCGGCGCGAGGCCGGGGGAGTGCGCCACCATCCGATAGACATTGGCGCTGTGGGTGGACAGCGTCTCCTGCAGTGCGCTCGGCAGGGCCTGGATATCTGGGAAATCCACGGTGAAATCCTTTGTGAGAGAGAGCGTCAGAGCTTGTCGATCTCGCCGCGGAGGGGTTCGCTGCCATTCCACTCGGCGGCGACCTGCCGGATGTAGTCGAAGAACTGCCCCTTGGGCCCGCTGGTATCGGAGATCTCGATGATGTGCCCGAAGGTCTGCTCGGTGTCGAGGTAGGCGAAGCGGCCCTGCTCGCCGCCGATCGAGCCCTCGTGCCCGACTGTGTATCCCAATTCCAGCGCCTTGTCGTAGAGGCCCTGGAAATCCTTGGTCCAGTACGCGATGTGCTGCAGGCCCTCCCGCCCGGAGTCGAGGAACTCCTTGTACAGCGACGGCGCATCATTGCGCGGCTGGATCAGCTCGATCTGCAGATCACCCGAATTCGCGAGCGCCACACTCATTTTCATCGGCGACGGGGCGCCCCGATAGACGAAGTTGTCGGTCTGCACGTCATGGACGTAGAACCAGGGCCCGACGCCCTGGTCGAGCCAGCGCTGCATCTCGGTCCGGATATCGCGGACGACATAACCGAGCTGGGTGATATTGCCGAAGATCCGGCTCATGGGTACTGCCCTTCGTACTTCTCAGTGGGATCGGAAATCCGTTGCGGGGCACAGTCGTGCGAAGAGCATCTGCTCGAGTTCGCGACGGCCGGCCTCCAGGTCGAGTTCGGGGTCGAGCATCGATTGCAGCGTGATGCCGCGCAGCGCGCCGATCGCCGTCATGGCCAGGGCCTGCGCATCGACCTCGGCGGAGAATTCACCGGTCGCCTGCCCGTCCGCGATGCGTTGGGTGAACTCCGCCCGGAACTCGCGGTCGGCGGCCAGCACGGTGGCGCGGCGCTCGGAGGGCGTCGCCACGGCATCGGCCCACAGCACCAGCCGCGCCCGATTGATCGGCGGCAGATCCGCGATGACCGTGAAATAGAGATCGAGGAACCCACGCAGCGCCTCGACCGCCGACTCGGACGCGGTCTTGCCGAGGATCTCGGTGCGGAACTGCTCGGACACGGTGCCGACGAGCCGCTCCATCATCGCGCCCTTCGACCCGAAGTGATGCGTGACCAGCCCCCGGCTGTACCCGGCGCGTTCACCGATGACGGCCAGGGTCACCTGTGAGGGGCCGAGTTCGGCCACCGCCTCGGCCGCCGCTTCCAGTAGCCGCCGTTCCGCTTCGCCGCGGCGCTCCTCCTGTGAGCGGCGTTCGGAAGTGCTGCTGCGGTTCATCATTCGTCTCCGTTCCGGGCGGTATGGCTCATTCGGTGGCTACGGCGTGCTCGAACAGGTCGGGGTCGTGCGCGCAGATCAGCAAGAGATCCGGCTCATTGCGCCGGTAGAGCTCGTTCAGGCGAGCATGATTCGCCCGCACCTGCCGCAAATCCCATGCGACAGCGGCCTCCATCCCGGCGAGTACGGCCGGCACCGGCGAATACCCGTCGATGCTGCCCGGATGGAAGTAGGCATCACCGCAATGCAGCACCCACCGATGACCGGCGTCGACGGCCACGGCCGCATGCCCGCGCGTATGCCCCGGCAACGAGATCAGCACGATCCCCGGCGCGATCTCCGTCAACTCCTTGGCCGCCGCGAACCCCCGCCACCGCTCGCCCGCCGGCTCGTGCCGGACGATCGCCGGCCCGTGCGCCCACTGCGCCGACCGGAATCGAATCCGTTCCCGCAGACCGGGTTCGGTCACCGCGCCCCGATATTCGGCCGCGGTCGTGTGCACGGTGGCCTCCGGAAAGTCCGCGAGCCCGCCGATGTGATCGGCATCGAAATGCGTGACGACGATATGCCGCACGTCCGACCGCCGATACCCGAGCCCTTCGACCTGCCGCGCCGCGGTCTCCGCGACCTCGAACACCGGCCGCACGAACCGCCGCATCGCTCCGATCCGCCGCGCCGGCCGCGCAATATCGTCCAGCCCGTACCCACTGTCGACGAGCACCAGCCCCGCATCGGTCTCGATCAGCAGCACGTGACACACCAGCTCGACCCCCGTCGGCAGATGCATAGTGCCGCAGTTCAAATGACGAACCTTCACGAGGCGATCCCTCCGACGCCGGCCGACCCGGCACACACTTACTAGTCAACCAGCAAGTTAATGTCCCGGACCCGTGCCGTCAATGCTTCTCGGGTCGGATCCGGTTCGGAAATGCAGAAAGGCCCGGCGTAAGCCGGGCCTGATCTGGTCAATCGTGGTGCGCGATACTGGGATTGAACCAGTGACCTCTTCCGTGTCAGGGAAGCGCTCTCCCGCTGAGCTAATCGCGCGGGTCTATTTGTTGCCTCAAAGAGGCGGCGACGGGAATCGAACCCGTGTGCACGGCTTTGCAGGCCGTTGCCTCACCACTCGGCCACACCGCCAAGCAGGCCGTGTTGGCCCCTCGAGCGGATGACGGGATTCGAACCCGCGACCCTCACCTTGGCAAGGTGATGCGCTACCAGCTGCGCTACATCCGCATTTCGTCCCCCGGCGCCTCTCGGCTGTCCGGCTGACGAGAGAGAACACTAGTCGACGATCCGCACAGGTAACAAATCGCCTGGTAGGCACCCCAAAATGTGAACCACAGCCATGTAGTTCCTCGGCCGTCGCAAACGCGGTGCCGGTATCCGCCAACGATGTGGTCCGCCCACCGGAAGGCGGGCCCATCCGCCCGCTCATCCCACCCGCCCCGGGCGACACCCTCGTAACCACCCGGCAACGCCCCGATGAAACCTCACCCGCCACAGCCCCTCGTAAACCCCCTCTTTTACCCCGCTGTCCACGCGATTTGGTGTCACACCGATGATGCTTGTAATGTTCTCTCTCGTTCGGAGCGGCAAGAAAATCCGCCCCACCGAACACCCGCACGGTCTCATAGCTCAGCGGGAGAGCACTCGCCTCACACGCGAGGGGTCGCTGGTTCGATCCCAGCTGGGACCACAAAACAGCGAAGCCGCAGGCCAGAGGGCCTGCGGCTTCGCTGCATATAAGTATCAACCCGAACCGCTTCGACCCTTCACCTGCGCATCGCCGAACTGTGGGTGTGAACTCGGGTCGAGTTCTGGGCCGAAGCGACGGTGGTGTCGGCGATTTCGTAGCCGAGCGTGGGAATTTGGTCTGGGGCGATGGGCGGTGGGAACGGGAAGCGGGTAGCTGGGATCCGCGGCGTCGCGGCGTTCGTCAGCCCAGTAGGGTTCGGTTGTCTACTTCAATTCGAACGCGGCATGAATGGCGTCGGTCAAGCTCTGCTCTTGTCCGGGGTGCAGATAGCCGACACGGTGACCGAGCGCCTCGGCGGAGATGGTGGTGACCTTGTCCAGCAATGCCACGCAGTCGTGATCGAGACCGTTGCTCGCGTCGAGCCGGACCTCGGTGGGTATGTCGCGGATGGTGCTGGTGATCGGGGCGACGGTGACTGTGTTCAGTACTGGCCGGGCGATCTCACGAGTGAGTACCAGTACCGGCCGGGGTTTTGTGCCCAATTCGGCAATGTGGATCGGCCTCACTCATCACCCCACGCGGACTTGCTTGCGGCGTCCAGGAATTCGTCCAAGTCCTCGTCTTCGCCGTCGGGGATGGCGGTGTACCCGGCGACGATGGCTTCCCCGACGGCGCGTTCGCGGTAGTGCTCGAGTGCCGCGGCGACCAGGGCGGCCCGGCTGGCGCAATGTTGGGCTGCCACTTCGGCGTCCACGAAATCGACTAGCTCATCAGGCAGGCGGATGGTGATCTGTTTGCTCATACCGATGAGCATACCAAGAATGGTATGGAAACGGGGCTGATGATCTCGACGTACACATACACTCCGATGTCTATGACCAGGATCAGGGGTGCGGATACCAACGCGCCCCAATCACGGCACGCATCAAGGGCATTGCCGAGTACTACCGCGGAAGTGACGATGGGAATGCGCCGGGGCGTATGCCGAATCCCCTACTCCTTAATATCCGAGATGTCGACTACGCAAGCGGGGAGGTGCTGGTCACCCCGTCTCGAGACGGAGCTGGATTCAAGAAGGCGCTCGCCGAGGGAGGGGACTGGATCGGTACCGGTGTGGTCGAATTCGGCCGAGAGGTTGTCCTGTGGATCTACGACGGCCAGCACCGCATGGAGGGCGTACGACGATTGCTCAAATCGGACTACTCGACGTTCGCGTATTTTCCGATCCCTGTATCGATCACGATCAACTTGGCAGATCGCGACGAGCGTTTCGAGTTCTACCAGATCAATACCAACGCCAAGTCGGTGCGGACAGACATTGCGCTGCGTTTGCTTCAGGATATGGCAAAGGAAGACCCCGTGACTCAGATGAAGCTGTTGGAGAAAGGCAAGGATTGGGTCGTGCGCGGCCAGGAGATCGCCGAAATTTTGGGGGTCACGGACGGTCCATGGGAGGGCCGTTTCACGGCTGTCAATCAACGCCGCAGCAAGAACGATCCGGCAGTCATTCAGGCGGCTCAGTTCGCTCGCTCTCTGAAGCCGGTTTTGGAGATGGGGATGTTCAAGGACACCGACGTCGATACGCTGGCGACGGTACTCAACGCCTACTGGACCGCTGTGTCACGGGTGTTGCCAGCGGCCTTCAACTCGCCCCAGGGCTACGTTCTCCAGCGCGGCACCGGGGTAGCGGTAATGCACCACGTCTTGCCGCAGGTCATTGAGGTTGTCCGCAGTAGCCATCAGCGTCTCGGCGACCCAGATTCATACGTCGAGGTTCTCAAGGACATCGACCAATTGCAGGGCCAGGTGGTCAAGGATGGTCAGACCGACATCGTGGAGGGCAGCGAGTTCTGGAAGGTTGGCAGCGCTGTCTCAGCGTTTAGCGGGGATGCCGGACGCCGTCGGTTGACTCATGTGATCGAAACCCTGCTGCCTTCGCCGAACGCCACGTTGACAATCTGATTCACTTATAGTGCGGTGCTGTCTCGCGCGTACCAACCGGCTTAATTCGAAGGATCGGACCCTCCGCAGTCGGGTGGTTCGGGTTGATTAGCGTTAGGACCACACTGAAAGAAGCCGCAGGTCATCGACCTGCGGCTTCTTCTGTTATGTGTCAGCAAGCTGGATGCTGTGACTCCTGCCTTCGTGGTCAGGCGGGCATGCGGACGGGGAGGGATTGGGGGCCGCGCATGGATACTGATGCGCGGTAGGTGGGGGTTGGGTCGAGCAGGGTGAAGTTCGGGGTGCGGGTCATGAGTTCGGTGAAGAGGATCTCGGCTTGGAGTCTGGCCAGGGGGGCGCCGATGCAGAAGTGGGGGCCGTGGCTGAAGGCTAGGTGGCGTGGTGTGGGCTGACCTGGTGCGAATCTGGTGAGGTCGAGGGAGTTGGGGGTGGTGAAGGCTGTTGGGTCTCGGTGTGCGGAGCCGATCAGGAGGATGAGGCCGGTTCCTCGGGGGAGGGTGTGACCCGCGAAGGACACGTCTTGCATGGCGACTCGGGTGGGGAACGGGACGGGGGTGTCGAAGCGGAGGAATTCTTCGACGGCGAGGCGGCTGGACTCTGGGTCGGCGCGCAGGATTTCGCGTTGCTGGGGGTTGCGTGACAGGGCGAGCAGGCCGGTCGCGATCAGGTTCATCGTGGTGTCGTGACCTGCGATTAGTAGGAGCACGGCGATGTCGACGAGTTCCTTTGTCTCCAGGGCTGTTTCGGTCGCGAGGGCGGAGAGCAGGTCGGTGGCGGGGGCGGTTCGGCGGCGTCCGATGAGTTCGGTGAAGTACTCGGTGAACGCGAGCACGGAGGCGGCACGGGCCTGTTTTTCGTTGTCGGATAACAACGCGTCGGGGTCAAGGCCGCGGCTGATCGCTGATGCCCAGATTCCGAACGTCTCGTGGTCGGCTGGGGGAATCCCGAGAATCGTGCAGATTGTGGTCAGCGGCAACAGGTATGCGATGTCGGTGACGAAGTCGACCTCGCCCGTGGCGACCGCCTTGTCCAGCAGTGCGATCGCGGTGTGTGTGATCTGGTCGCGCAATTGGGCGATGGCGCGGGACGTGAACGCCGGTGCCACCATTGCGCGCAGCCGGGTGTGGTCGGGCGGGTCCATCAGCAGGAACGAGCCGGGTAGTGTCCGCGGATCGATACCGGGCCGGAATGGGTTGATGCCGGAGAAGTAGCCGTGGCCGAAGGCCGGGTCGGCGAAGATCGTGCTGCAATCGGCGTAGTGCGGCACCAGGTAGATGCCGGGCCGGTATTCGTGCAATCTGCCGGTGTCGCGCAGGATTTCGTAGGCCGGCGCTGGATCGTTGCGGAATTCGGGGGCGAACGGGTCGGCGGTCACGGTCATCGTGTACTCCGTTCCGAGGAGCTCGCGCGCAGTACCCGCAGGGCGATCGCGGGTGCCAGCAGTGAAGTCGGTGGGGCGGTGAGGTTCGCGGTGCGCATGAAGGCGCGGGCCACCTCGGCGTCGTGATGTGCGGCCATCGGGATCCTCGACGTGTAGGCGCCCACGATCCGGCCGCGCAGGGAGCGCCGGCCTTCGACTCCGGGAAAGCGCAGGTCGGCCTGGGTGGACATCTGCCAGGCGATCTCGATGGGCACGGCGGCCCGCCGATAGAACTGCGCCGGTACCGGATCGGGCAGGCACTCCCGCAACGCGAGGGCCTGCTGCGCGGCCACCGTCATCCCCTGCGCGTACAGGGGATTGAAACTGCTCATCGCGTCACCCAGGACGAGAAACCCGCGCGGCGCGGCGGGAAGCCTGTCGTAGCGCCGGCGCAGCGAGCCGCGAAAGCGGTGCGGGACAGGGTCGTTCAGCGGTTCGGCCGCGCGCACGATCTCGTACAGGTCGGGCACCGGCAGGGTTGCCGCGAACTGCTCGAACGCCACCGGATCGGTCGGCGGGTGGTCACCGAGCATGCCGCTCAGCGTCACATGCCACCGGTCGCCTTCGAGTGTGATGGCGGAGCCGCCGTGGAACCCGGGCGTGGTCGAGACCACCGCGGCCAGATCGCCGTCGAGGTGGTCGGGTTTGCGGCGGAACATCCGCGAGGTGTAGCCGAGATCGACGTCGATGCGTTCCTCGTCGGGCCGCTGGTGACCGAGCGCGGCGAGCCAGTCCGCGGCGCGCGAGCCCCGCCCGGTGGCGTCCACGACCAGATCGGCCGCCACTTCCGCACCGTCGGCCAGGCGGACGCCGGTGACGGCACGGTCGCCGATCAGCCCCGCCGCTGTCCGACGCTGCCACAACTGCACTCCCGGCATGGCGAGCACCTGGGTGAGGATGGCGTCCTCGAGCATCGGACGGCTGGCGAGCAGGGCGGTCAGCCCGGTATCGGTCGGGTGGACCCGCAATCCCGCTATGTACCAACGAGATCCGCGCAGCACGTCGGTGACCGGCGCGCCCGCGGCGGCCAGTTCGGCGGTGAGCCCGGGGAAGAGCTCCTCCATGATCTGCCTGCCGCGATCCATGAGCCCGTGCACATGCCGGGCCTGCGGCACACCCCGCCGCGGCATCGCGCCGTCGAGTGTGTCCCGTTCGATGATGAGCACCCGGTCGTATGCCTCGGCGAGCACGCGGGCGGCGAACAATCCGGCGATGCCCGCACCGAGCACCACAGCCTGACTCATGGACTGACCTTTCAATGGAATCGGACCCGGAGTTCCGCCAGCCCGCGGATGAGCACGTTGGGCTTGTACGGCGGGTTGTCGTCGAGGAGTTCCATGCCGCCGACCCGCGCGAGGATGGCGTTGAGCAGCACTTCCATCTCGAGGGTGGCCAGTGGTGCGCCCAGGCAGTAGTGGTGGCCGAGGCTGAAGGCGAGGTGCTTGGTCACCGGTGCGTGGCCGTCGAAGCGGGTGATGTCGAACGTTTCCGGGTCGGTGAAGGCCCGGGGATCGCGGTTCGCGCAGGCCAGCAGGGGGACCACGCCGTCGCCGGGTTCGAAGGTCCGGCCGCCCAGGGTGGTGCGGACCTTCGCCGAGCGGGTATTGAGGTGCGCGGGACCGTCGTAGCGCAGCACTTCGTCGATGGCCGGGCGGACGAGCTCGGGCCGTGACCGCAGCAGGGCCAGTTGGTCCGGATGGCGCAGCAGGGCGAGCAGGCAGTTGCCGACCAGGTTCACGGTGGTCTCGTGCCCGGCGACGATCAGGAAGATGATGGTGCCGAGCATCTCCTCCTCGGTGAGCCGATCACCCTGATCCTCGACGGCGGCCAGCCCGCTGATCAGATCCTCGCAGGGTGCGGCGCGGCGTTCGGCGATGAGCGCGCGCAGGTACGCCAGGAACCTCGGAGTCGCTTCCGCGCGAGCATCTTTGGCCTGCTGCGGCAGCAGGTGATCGGGGTCGAGACCCCAGGACAGGATCTGCGACCACTCCTGGATGCGGTCGTGGTCGCCCGCCGGGATGCCGAGGATCTCGCAGATCACGGTCAATGGCAGCGGGTAGGCGATGGCGGTGATCGCGTCGAATTCGCCTGCGGCCAAGGCGGTGTCGAGCAATCCGCCGACGATCTCCTCGATCCGCGGCCGGATCGCCATGATCCGGCGCGGGGTGAACGCCTTCGAAACCAGGCCACGCAGTCGAGTGTGATCCGGCGGCTCCATCCACATGAACACCGGCGGGAACACTTCCTCCTGGCCGGAGTGCAGGTGCTCGACCTCCTGATCGTGACCCCAGTCGGAGCTGGTGAGCACGGTGGCGACCTCGTCGTAGCGGGTGAGCAGGCTCAAACCCAGCGGTGACCGATGCGCCGGACCCAGGTCCTGCAACTGCCGATAGAAAGGAAACGGGTCGTGCCGATTCTCCGGATTGAATATCTGCAGCATTAATTGCAATTCAACCGACAGTTCACCCGGTGCTGGAGTGGGCTGCGTCGGCGTGCTGGCCGGGCTCATGGCTGAGTCCCTTCGCATGAGGGGGCTGGTCGCTATCTGCGCTGTCGAGTCCGGGCCAGCATGCAGGCGCATTCCGGATTCTTCTGTGGTGATTCGTTTTTCGATTCGGAGCGATAGGAGATTCCGAAGGCGCTCACCGCCGGCCCTAGCGGGTTGAAGACTGTGAGGCATGATGGCGGGGTCGCAATGGGGATGACGACGGAGCACGGCACACGCGCCGGAGCGAAACACTTGACGCTTGTCGATCTGCTGATCCTGGCCATCGGCACATTCACACTCGGAGTGGACGGCTACGTCGTATCCGGTTTGCTACCGGAGGTTTCGGCGGATCTGCATGTCTCGGTGAGCACGGCGGGCCAGCTGACTTCGCTGTTCGCGCTCGTCTACGCGATCGGTTCGCCGATCATCGCCGCGCTGACCGGAAATTGGGACCGCCGCGTGCTGCTCGCCGGCGGGATGGCGGTATTCATCGTCGGAATGGTGTTGCAGGCCAGCGGACCTGATTTTCCGATAGTCGCCACCGGACGTGTCATCGCGGCGCTGGGTGCGGCGGCCTATCAGTCCAACGCGTTCAGCACAGCCGGGCTGCTGAGCGACGACAAGCGCCGCGCCCGGTCGCTGGCCGTTGTCGCGGGCGGTGCGTCGCTGGCGTTGGTGGCCGGGCTGCCGTTCGGCATCCTCGTCGGTCAGGCCTGGGGTTGGCGGAATACGCTGTGGATCCTGGTCGTGCTGGCTGCGATCTCGTGCGTGTCGGTGGCCTTCCTGCCCGCGGCCCACGCTCCCGGTCTCGGATTACGTGGCCGGCTGCGGGTGCTCACGGATACTCGCGTGCGCGACATCCTGATCGGCACCACAACGGTGATGGTGCCCGCCTTCGTTATCGTCAGCTATCTGCCGACCGTCCTGCACATCTCGGGCATGCTCGTCGTAGTGGCGATGTTCGGTTTCGGATGCGGTCAGGTACTCGGCACCGCGGCCGTACCGCGATTGATCCGCTGGCGAGGTTCCCCCTTCGTCCTTGTGCTGAGTGGTTGCGCTGTAACGGTTTTCGCGGCGATCCTGGTCCTCGCGCGCACCACCGAATACGGCGCGGTGGCCGCGATGTTCGGCTTGGGAGCCGGCGCCGGTATCGCGATAGTGCCCCAGCAACATCGCTTGTTCGCGCTCGTCCCCGCCTTCGCCCCGATCGCGATGGGCCTGAACGGATCCGCGATCTACCTCGCCGTCGCACTGAGCGCTGCGATCGGCGGCGGCGTGCTGGCCCTCGGCGGCGCGGTCGCCCTCGCCCCGACCGCAGTGCTCCTCGGTCTGCTCGCCATTACGGCGGGCACCGTCCTCCGCCCGGAGGCGCGCGCCAACACGTAGACCTGGACATTTGAATAGTTGCCCTGGTGGTGATGCGCTCTGTAACGCGCGGTCCGAGAGATTCGACAGGAGGGCGATCGGTTTGAACACTCGGAAGTGAACTCACAATGTCGGCAAGAACTTTCTCCGCTGCGGTGGTCTTCGTGGCCGCAGCGGCTTTGTGCGCACCGGTGGCAGCCGCGGACTCCACCACCACGACCGCGCCCGCCCCGGGGATCAAGGTCGGTGGCGGCTTGGACGTGGGCGTGGGCGGCAATGGGTCCATCAATGTCGGCGGCGGAGTGACCGGGGGCGCCGGAGTGCCGGGTCAGACGGGCGGTGGGCTCGGGCTCGGAGGCAATGCCGGCGTATCGATTTCGCCGAGCCTGCCGACGCTGCCGAGCGCGCCCACCGTGCCGAGCCTGCCGGCTCCGCCGACGTTGCCCGCGCCGCCGAGCGTGTCTGTCGGCGGTAACACCGGAGGTGGTGTCCAGGCCGGTGGTGACGGAAACCTCGGCGGGGGAGTGCAGGTCGGCGGAAACGGGGGTGCCGGCGTGCAGGCGGGCGGTGACGGGAACCTCGGGGGCGGCGTGCAGGCCGGTGGCAACGGGAACCTCGGGGGCGGTGTCCAAGCGGGCGGCAATGGAAACCTCGGCGGCGGTGTGCAAGCCGGCGGCAATGGGAATATCGGCGGCGGCCTGGGTGTACAGGCCGGTGGCACCGGGGATCTCGGTGCCGGTGTGCAGGCCGGCGGATTGGGAGGCGTCGATCTGACCACCGCCGCGGGGGCTGCCGCGGCCGGTGGGGACACGGTGAACGGCATGGCGATTCCCGCCGACGCGACCACGGGTATTGCCGGTGGCCCGGCCGTCACCGATCAGGTTCCGGCGGGCGGCTACGTGATTCCGAAGGGCGCGCCCGATACCGGCGCCGGCGGCATGGCGGCTCAGGTGAGTGCGCCATGAGCCCAGTGGATGGCACGCCGAGAGCATCGAAATACCTTCGGCCGCTGCGATTTTCGCTCTTGGCCGTGATGGCGATCAGTATGGCGCTGCTCGCCGGCTGCGGTTCTTCACACACCACCGCCGCAGCACCGAAAACCAGTGCCGCGCCCGCGCCCACGACCGGCGTGAAGACCGCGGCGCCGATCACCCGCTCGACGCCCACATCGTTCGACATCGCCTCGATCAAGGCCTCGGGTTCGCTGATCGCGGTGGGCCTCAATGCCGATGGCTCGGTACAGGTTCCGGCCGACTACCAGCAAGCCGGCTGGTATCAGAAAGGCCCCGCCCCGGGCGAGCAGGGCTCGGCAGTCATCCTCGGTCACGTCGACTCGTACAAGGGCGTCGGAGTCTTCTTCTACCTGAAGAAGGTCAAGCCGGGCGACATGATCGACGTGACCCGCGCCGACGGAAAAGTCGCACACTTCAAGGTCACCGACGTCCGGATGTACGACAAGACCCAGTTCCCCGACCAGCTGGTCTTCGGCGCCCGTGGCGGATCGACTCTCCAAATAGTCACTTGCGGTGGTGATTTCGACCAGACCACCAAGAGCTACCTGTCGAACGTCGTCGTCTTCTCCTCGCTCGACTCGGTGACCTAGTCGTCCTCGTCGTGCCCGTAGAGGGCGGTCCGTACGGTATTGCCGTGCCGGTCCGCCCAGGCGCCCAAGGCATCGATCGGGACGAGCAGGTCGCGTCCGGCCCGGGTCAGTTCGTATTCCACGCGTGGGGGTGCTTCGGCGTAGCCGCGGCGTTCGAGCAGGCCCATGCGCTGCATGCGGCGCAGGGTTTGGGTGAGCATCTTCTGGCTGATGCCGCCGATGGCGCGCTGGAGATCCACAGGGCGCAAAGGGCCTTCACGCAGTGTGTAGACGATCACCGGTAGCCAGCGATTGCCGAAGAGGTCGACCGCGAGGTGGGCCGGGCAGTCGGCTTCGTACTCACCGTAGGGCTCCATGGTCACCGCAGAGTCGGGCTTGATCGGCACAGTCGCAGTCTCTCATCGGTGATACGCACCCGGAGGTGCGCATCGGAACTCCTAGCGTTCGAACGCGTCGATACACATTCGAACCGGGAGTTGATATGCGAATCGGAATCATCGGAGCCGGCGCCATGGCGCGCGCCTTGGGGACCGGCTGGGCTGCGGCGGGGCACGAAGTCGTTGTTGGGGGCCGGGATTCGGGCAAGGCGGCGCAGGCCGCCGTCGAGATCGGCAATGGTGCGCGCGGCGTTTCGCTCGAACAGGCCGCCGGCTTCGGGGAGGTGGTTTTGCTCGCGCTGCCGGTGTCCGCGCTGGGGGAGGTGCTGGCCGAGCTCGGTCCGGAGGTCTTCGCCGGACGCACGCTCATCGACTGCACCAATGCGTTCCTCCCGCAGGAGAGTGGCTGGATCCTGTCCGAAGACGCTGTTGCGGAACGGATTTCCGCCACCGTGCCGGGCGCGCATGTGGTGAAGGCGTTCAATCTGCTGGCGGCCGAAGTGTGGGCGGCGCCGCGGCGGGAGGTCGGCGGTGCCCGATTGACCGTCCCGCTCTGTGGCGACGATCCCACGGCGGTGGCCCTGGTTGCCGGGCTGGCCGAGGATCTGGAGTTGCGCCCGGTCCGTGCCGGCGGGCTGAATCGGGCGCGATATCTGGAGGCCACGTCGGTGTTCGTGGTCGGGCTCTGGTTCGGCGGTCATGACTCGCGAGCGATGTTCCCGCCGCTCGAAGCCGTGTTCGCGGGGTCCGATTCGGAGTAGGTGCTGTTGGCGTTGCGTTCGGCGGCATCGAGCAGGGTCGGCAGGAGTCCGGGGAAGCGGGCCTCGAGGTCGTCGGTGCGCAGCGACAGGAGGTTCTCGCGGCCGTAGGGGCGTTGCCAGATGATTCCGCTGTCGCGCAACACTTTCCAGTGCCGGGTCAGCGTGGTCTTGGGTATCCCGTCGAGGATGCTGCCGCATGCCTGCTGTCCTTCGGCCGCGAGTACCCGCACGATCTCCAGGCGCAGCGGATTGCCCAAGGCGGACAACACATTCTCCAGCCGGATCTGATGACGTTCGGGGTGCACACCGATCATCAGCCGATGGTACCTCTGTTGACGCACATGCGAACAGTCCACTAAATTGCGTACAGTTCGCAATAACGCGTACTTTCGCCGTTCGGCCACACCTCGAAAGCACTCCTATGCCTCTCGCACTGTTAGCCCTGGCTCTCGGAGCCTTTGCCATCGGCACCACCGAGTTCATCCCGGTCAGCCTGCTGCCCGATATCGCCGGCAGCTATTCCGTAACCATCCCGACGGCCGGGTGGCTGATCACCGGTTACGCCCTCGGCGTCACCCTCGGCGCGCCGATCATGGCCGGACTGGGTCCCCGGATGTCGCGCAAACGCATGCTGCTGATCTGCCTGGCGCTGCTCATCGCGGGCAATCTCGTCTCCGCGCTCGCCCCCGGCTTCGAGTTCGCGCTCATCGGCCGCATCATCGCCTCGCTGGCGCACGGCGCCTTCTTCGGCATCGGTGCGGTCGTGGCCGGGAATCTCGTCAGCCCGGAGCGTCGGGCCGGGGCCATTGCCACCATGTTCACCGGGCTCACGGTCGCCACGCTGGCCGGAGTTCCATTGGGCACCTTGCTCGGTCAGCATTTCGGTTGGCGGCTGTCCTTCGGAGTCGTCGCCGCGATCGGGGGTGCGGCGTTCCTCGGTGTCGCCGCACTGGTCCCCGATCAGCCCGCCCCCGAGAATGCGCGGCTGCGGCACGAGATCTCGGTACTCAAGAATCCGCAGGTGCTTCTCGCGATGGCCATGACTGTGCTCGGTTTCGGTGGTGTCTTCGCCGCGATCACTTATCTGGCCCCGATGATGACCACGGTCACCGGATTCGCCGACAGTTCCGTCACCTGGATCATGGTCGTGTTCGGGCTCGGATTTCTGCTGGGCAACCTGGTCGGCGGCCGTTTCGCCGACCGTCACCTCATGCCCCTGCTCTACGTCGCTCTGTCGGGTCTCACCTTGGCGCTGGCGTTGTTCCCCCTGACCGCACACAACAAGATCTCGGCCGTGATCACCGTCCTGATCATCGGCGCCCTCGGCTTCGCGACGGTGCCCCCGCTGCAGAAACGCGTACTCGACCAGGCCGCGAGCGCGCCCACCCTCGCTTCGGCGCTCAATATCGGCGCGTTCAACCTCGGCAACGCACTCTCGGCCTGGCTCGGCGGCTTGGTCATCGCCGCGGGATACGGCTACACCGCCCCTAGCTGGGTCGGCGTGGCCCTCAGTGGCACAGCGGTTGTCCTGGCCGTGCTGTCGGGCGCGCTCGAACGCCGTGCGGGCCAACGAATCCCGGCATATTCGCACGAAACACCTTTGGCTACTCGGTAATCGGCTTCTTCTTCGATCGAGCCGGTATGAGGGGGACGATCTGCCGCAGGTGCTCGCGCGTGCGGTCGGTGATCTCGGCGAGCTGCGCGATCTGTTCCGGGGTCAGGCGATCGAGGAACCCCGCGCGGACGGTGTCGAGATGCCCGGGTGCGGTGCGTTCGAGAACGGCGATACCGGCCGCCGTGAGGGCAGCCAGCACACCGCGTTCATCGGCGGGATCCGGTTCCCGAGTGAGCAATCCGGCCTTCTCGAGCTGCCCGACCTGATAGGTCAGCCCACTGCGTGAGCAGATGACCAAACTCGCCAGCTGCGTCATGCCGGCCCGTCGCCCAGGCAGCTCGTTGAGTCGGGTCAAGATCTCGTACTGCACCATCGTGACCCTGCCGGCTTCCTGTAGTTGCCGCTCGACCAGGCGATGGATAAGGTCGCTGGTTTCCAGGAACCCGGTCCAGGCGCGCATCTCGGTCTCGTTCAGCCAACTCGGTTCGGTCATGAAAAGTCATGCTACCCACTTGCTTCGAATTCGAAGCACTTTAGCAATCGGCCCGGCCTCATCCGGCTTGGAAGGAATCGATCGTGAAGATCAGCATCATCGGCAATGGCAATGTCGGCTCCGCGCTGGCGGAGCGGCTGTCGCGGCTCGATCATGAAGTGACAGTGGCGGATTCGAAGACAGACCCGGCCACGGTGGCGGAGGCGGTGGCCGCGGCGGATGCGGTGATTCTGGCCGTGACGTTCCCCGCGGTAGCCGAACTGGACGCGCGGGTGAAGGCCGCGACCGTGGGCAAGATCGTGATCGACGCGACCAACCCGCTGGCCGCCGACTTCATGTCGCTGACCCTCGGGTACACCACGTCGGCCGGTGAACAGAACGCCGCGACACTGACCGGTGCGCGCCTGGTGAAGGCGTTCAACACCGTATTCGCCGGCAACCTCGCCAACGCGCAGCTCGGCGGAACATCGCAGTTCCTGCCGATCGCCGGCGACGGCACCGAGGCCAAGCAGCTGGTCCTGAAGCTGGGCGAGGAACTCGGATTCGACGCCGTCGATGTCGGTGCGCTGGCCTGCGCCCGCTACACCGAACCGGCGGTGGAGCTGTTGATCCAGACGGCTTTCGGCGCCGGACTCGGCCCGGGCATCGGCTACCTTCTCGCCCGCGGCTGATTCACCATCCCTCTCACCGGCCGCCGGGCCGGGACATGTGCAGGAGAAGTCATGTCCGACAACACAACCGCCGATCTGACCGGCCGCACGATCGCGATCACCGGCTCCACCGACGGCCTGGGCCGAGCACTGGCGCTTCGACTGGCCGCGGCCGGCGCCCAGGTGATCGTGCACGGCCGCGATGAGCGGCGGGCCGGCGAGGTCGCCGAGTCGATCCTCGCCGCCGGCGGACCGGCTCCTCAGATCGTGTTGGCCGACCTGTCGCAATTGGCGCAGGTCGACCGACTTGCCGACGAGATCGCCACCCGCGTAACCAGATTGGATGTACTGGTCAACAACGCGGGCATCGGATTCGGCCGCCCTGATGCGCCACGCCTCTTCAGCAGCGACGGGTTCGAATTGCGCTGGGCCGTCAACCATCTGGCGCCCTACCGCCTCACCCGGCGCCTGCTGCCGCTACCTCAGGCGTCGGCGCCAGCACGGGTGGTCAACGTGGCCTCGGCCGGCCAGCAGGAAATCGACTTCGACGACCTGTCCTTCGACCACGACTACGACGGCGTAAGCGCCTACAGGCGCAGCAAACTCGCCCAGATCATGTCCACTTTCGAGCTGGCCGCCGATCTCACCGGCGCGGGGGTAACCGTCAATGCCCTGCACCCAGCGACCTTCATGGACACCACCATGGTCGCCGAGACGGGCGCCGCACCGCAGAGCACCGTCGCCGAAGGAGTCGAAGCAACCCTGCGCGTGATCGCCGATCCAGCACTCGCGCAAGTCACAGGCCATTACTTCCACGGCCTCACCCCGGGGCAACCCCACCCGCAGGCGCTCAACCCCGCCGCCCGCCGGCGACTACGCGAACTCACCGACACCGCTCTGTCCACGAAAGTCTGACCATGCCCACCACCACCGTAGAACTGACCCACGGCCCCAGCGCCGTCCAACTCCGCGTAGACCAAGAGGTAGACATCCGCCGTCTTCTCCCGTCGATCACCGCCCCCACCGTGGTCCTGGTCAGCAACCACGACCAGATCATCCCGCCCGCCGCCCAACGCGCCGTCGCGGCAGCCATCCCCCACGCTCGGTATCGCGACGTCGATGCCGGCCACGCCTATCCCTTCGAGGACAGCGCCGAATTCACCAGCAATATCGTCGATTTCGTGCGTGCTTCCGGTTAACGTCGTTTGATGCCAACTACATTGCCCGCGAAGGCTGTCGACGCGATCAACGGTGGATTGCTCGCGCATCTGGTTACCATCGATCCGGATGGTTCGCCGTATGTGCGCTGCGTGTGGACGTATGCCGAAGTGGATTCGTTGATGATCGGCTCCATGAGCTTGGATAAGCGCTATATCCGGAATCTGCAGCGGGATCCGCGGGTATCGATCTCGTATGAGTCGGGGGTGATCGATGATCATGGGCTGGCTGAATATCTTGTTGCCGAAGGGCATGCCGAGGTGCTCGGGGATGGTGGCGGGCGGGTGCTGCTGAACCGGCTCGGGGCGGCGTACATCGGTCCTGACGCGGACTTTCTCGCCGATCCGGCGGTGGGTGAGGGCCACCGGATCCGCGTTCGACTCACCAAGGTAACCGGGGTCGGAGCCTGGTTGGCCTGAGTAGCTTCATCACATCGGACGGCCGGTCATCGCAACTTTGCGATGACCGGCCGTTTCTCGTTCCACAGCGTTGGCTGCAGTCGACGTCCTTCTGTCGCGTAACCCGTCCCGGTATCTCATGTGACGGGTTCTTCTCCCCTGGGTGAATGGGAATCCGAGCGGCAGCAATGTAATTGGACGCCGAAAGATCAGAAATGGAATTCGGCCGGTCGAATCCGTCGGCCGGTCTGTTCAGACAACCCCATATCCGAGAACGGACGAGAAAATGACGTACACCAATCCGCCGGCGCGGAACCGCAGGACGTTCGGGCGGCCGGCCATCACCGGTTCCGCTGTGGCTGTCGCCGGGGCGGCGATCTTGGCGGGTGGGTTGGTGGCGAATCCGGCCGAGGCGGTCGCGGCGCCGGGTGGATCGTGCCAGTGGGCGGGCGCGTCTTATCCGCAGGGGGACACCGTTTATGCCGGTGGGTCGGCGTTCACCTGCAGTGCCGCTCGGTGGAACCAGGCGCCCGCGCCGGGGCATGCGAATACTGTTCCCAGTCCCGGCGCGACTCAGGCCGCGGCCACCGGATTCAGTGTCGGCGCAGTGCAACCCGGCACCGCCTACTTCGACACGTGTATTGCCGACACCGTCCAGCCCGGCACCACGTATGTATTCCAGGCCGTCGACTTCAATGGAAATGTCCTCTGGCGCGCCGATGGCGTGAGTTCGCAGTGGACCTTCGATCCCAGTACGCCCGCTCAGCCCGCCGACACCAACACCTGCGTGGACGGCGTTCTGAACTGCCGGAGTGCCGCATGGTGGTCGATCTCGGCGGTATGGTCTGTGACAGGGTCCTATCGGTCAGGAACGAAGGGGATCGACCATGAGGGGCATTCACGGCGGCATGCTCGGCGCTGTACCGGCGATGGTTCTCGCAGCGACCGTGATCGGTGCCCCTCCGGCGCTCGCGGATCCGCTGCCGACCGCGCAACTCGGCTTCCACAACGGCTACTGCACGACCACCGATGTCAGCGTGCCGGCCGATACTCCGTTCATCGTCGATATCGATACGGGCTTCCAATTCACGGATCAGTCCGAGTTCCGTATTCCCTCGCTGAACATCCGGGTGATCCTGCCGAGCGCCTACTTCAGCCCGAACGCCTGGGTCGAGGTCCCCGCGCAGCCGGCGGGATCGATCCCGTTTCAGCTCATGACGCCCTGGGTGTCGGGCAGTGCGGGCAAGGGGTGCTGGGGGACCATCCACGTCTTGTGAGCCCGGTGCTCGCTTCGCTTTGTCGTCCTACGCGGCTGCGGGTAGCCTTCGACCGCAGCCGAAGTCCGCGGTAGGTATGCGGATGACGGCTGTTCTTGCTCGGATCCTGTTGTACACAAACCTCCGGCAAAGGGAGCCTGACAATGGCACGGAAAATAGTCGTCACGCTCGTCGACGACTTCGACGGCAAATCCGAGGCGACGGAAACGGTCGCCTTCGCGCTCGACGGCGCGGGATATGAGATGGACCTCTCGGTCCTCAACGCGAGCGAATTGCGCGGCGTCTTCGAGAAGTGGGTCCCGCACGCCCGCAAGACCGGGCGGGCGCCGCGCGGCACGAGCACCCAGAGTCCTCGACCGGCGGTCGACCGTGAGCAGAGCAGCGCCATCCGCGAATGGGCGCGCAAGCACGGCTATACGGTGTCGACCCGCGGCCGCATCCAGGCCGAGGTCGTCTCGGCGTACCACAACGCGGCCAAGTAGATCACCGACGGCCCAAAGGCATTCGCAGCCCGCTGGCTCGTTTCGATGAACCGCCCAGCGGGTTTCCCCTTCCCACGCAGAAAATCCGGCCCCTCCCGTACGACATCCGCGTCGATCCCGGCCGCCCGCCGATTTATGTGCTGAAATGCGGCGGTGACCGATACCGATACGTCGTATCTCCGCCCCGTGATGTACGAACTCGTCGGCGCATACCTGCTCGGTGACCCCGACCGAGTAGCGGAGATCGCCGACCGTATCGAAGACTCCGGCCACATCCGCGAGGTCCTGACCGAGGCCAACCGCTACGGCGAAACCCTCTCCGGCCGCGACGACTGCACCGGCGACCCGGTCTCCCCAGAGTTCATCGGCGCCGGCATCCGCGCCCGCCTCGCCACAATCCTCTCCCCCCACGAAGAACTGGCGGCCATGGCCGCCCTCGACGACTTCGCCGCCACCCGAAGCAAATCCGCCCCAACCCCCCTCAGCGCCCTACTCCTCCTCCACGTAGCCGCCGCCGGCATCGCCGAACTAGGCAGCCGAGTATTCGGTCCCACCGAGTTCACCCCGGAAACCGTCGCATCCATCGCCGACCTCCCCTCCGACCAGCCGGTCGTCGAGCCGGTCGTGGAGGGTTAGGCGCGGGCTCTTTCGCGGGCCAAGGCGCGGTCTCGTTGTTCCTCGAATTTGGGGATCTTCACGTTTTCCATGTCGTCGAGGAAGAGTGCGAGGCGGTCTCGTGCTTGTTCGCCGCGGGCGGTGAAGTCGTTGCGGTTGAAGATGTTCCATTGCCGGACTACCGGCATGAGTACTTCTTCGAGGTGCTGGCGGAGGTCGTAGACGCCGTGTTTGGCCATGAGGACGCCGTTGCGGCGGAAGTTGGGCATGCCGGCGCCGGGCATGCGGAAGTTTTCGACGATGGTGTCGATTGCTTCCATTGCCTGGTCGGGGACCAGGTCGAGGGCGGCGCCGCACATGGTGCGGTAGAAGATCATGTGGAGGTTCTCGTCGGCGGCGATGCGTTGCAGCATGCGGTCCGCGATGGGGTCGTTGCAGACTCTGGCGGTATTGCGGTGGCTGACGCGGGTGGCCAGTTCCTGGAAGCTGACGTAGGCCACCGAGTACAGGAAGCCGGCATCGCCGTCCGCCAATTCCGCGGGTGCGCCGAAACCGTTTGTCATATGCGCCATTCGGTCGTTCTCGAGCGCGACCGGGTCCACTCCGCGCGTGACGACGAGATAGTCCCGGATCACCACGCTGTGCTTGTTCTCCTCGGCGGTCCAACGCCCCACCCACGTGCCCCACGCGCCGTCGCGAGAGAAGTTCTCGGAGATCTCGCGATGATAGGAAGGCAGATTGTCCTCGGTCAGCAGATTGGTAACCATCGCCGCCTTGGCAACCTCACTGAGCCGGGATTGCTCAGGCGCCCAATCGATCCCGTCCAACAGCGCGAAGTTCTGCCCCTCGTCCCACGGAATATAGTCGTGCGGACGCCAATCCTTCGCCATCGACAAATGCCGATGCACACACTCCTCCGCGACGGGTTCCAGCTCGGCCAAGATCTCTCGCTGCGTCAGCTGACGTGACAAACCGTGCTCCTGGGCAATGATTCGAGGCCACGCCGGATGCGCTGCGGCCGGTTCATCCACCCACACCACCAACAACCAAGCCCATCCGAAAGGGACAAATGTCCCCTCAAACCCGATCTTGATATACCTCACCCACGCTGTCGGCCCGCTACTGATTTCAACTGAGACGGCGAATATCTGCGTGTCGCAATCAGTCTGGTAGTAGCTTGCCGAGCCGTGGCTGATTCGCCGTCTAACCCGCACGACGCCTACTTCCGGCAGGTGATGTCCCGACCTGCCGACGCCGCCGGTGAGCTTCAGGCGGTACTACCGAAAGAGGTTGCCACCCTGCTGGATTGGGACACACTGATCTTGCAGCCGTGCAGCTTCGTATCCCAGCAACTACGGTCGCGCTACAGCGATCTATTGTTTCGTACCCGTTTGAACGACCACCCTGCGTACATCTACCTGCTCGTCGAACATCAGAGTCGACCCGACCCGCTGATGCCGATGCGCATGATGGAGTATCTGGTCGGCATCTGGAATCGCCACGTCCGGGAGTTCCCCAAAACCAAGACCCTGCCGGCCGTGATCCCGCTGGTTGTGCACGCCAGCCCGGACGGTCGACGCTGGGATGCCGCCTCCGAGCTGTCCGAACTGATCGATGTCGATCCGGCTGCCCGAGAGGCGCTCGGCGAGTATCTGCCGCGTTTCCGATTTCTGCTCGACGACCTCACTGTGCACACGGTGTCCGCGCTCTGTGCGCGAGACCTGACGTCCACGACGCGGGTGTTGCTGGTGCTGTTGAAGATCGCCGCCGGTAACCGCCGCCTGGCCGACGACATGTTGCCATTGATAGAAGACCTGCTGGCGATCGTCTCGGCGCCCGGCGGCGTAGAGGCTCTGGAGTGCGTGGTGACGTACATTCTTAGTGTCGGGGAAACCAAGGTTGCCGAGCTGGGAGCGGTCTTCGATCGGCTCGGGCCGAACGTGAAGGAGGTCATCATGTCAACTGCAGAACGACTTCGCGCTGAAGGTGAGGTTCGTGGGCGGGCTGAGGCACTCCTCGAATTACTGGTGGTGAAGTTCGGGGCGGTGCCGGCGTCGGTCGCGGAAGTGGTTCGTGGGGCTGATGCGGGGCAGTTGCGGGTTTGGGCTGCTCGGGTTCTCGGTGCGGACAGCCTTGATGGGGTGTTTCAGACGCCGTAGGCGCCGTCGATGTCGAGTTTTTGGCCGCTGATGAAGTCGGCGCGGTCGGAGGCCAGGAAGCAGACGGCTTCGGCTATGTCTTCGGCGTCGCCGAAGCGGCCCAGGGGGATGTTGGAGCGGGTTATGGCCAGGGCGGTTTCGTTGAGTTCGCCGGAGGCGATCAGGCGTTCGGCCATTCCGTCGGTGGTCATGCCGGGGCCTACGCAGTTGGCTCGGATGCCGTAGCGGCCCTCTTCGGCTGCGATGCCTCGGATCAGGGCTTCCACTGCGGCTTTCGGGGCGCTTGATAGGCCGTCTCGGACTGGGAAGCGGGTGGTGGCGGCTGTCGTTATCGCGACGATATTGCCTGCGGTGGCGCGGAGGTGGGGGAGGACGGCGTGGACGGCGTTGAAGAAGGCGGCGGCGTCGGAGGTTAGCTGGGAGTGGAAGGCTTCGGGGGGCGTGCGGCTCAGGTGGCGCATTGGAATGTGTGGTCCGGCAGCGTAAATCAAGGTGTGGATGCCGCCGAACTCGTTGGCGACTTCGGTGACTACCTCGGCGGTTTTAGCCGCGTCGGTCAGGTCGAGCTGCCATCCTGCGGCTGATCTGCCCTGTAGTTTGGCGAACTCGAAGATGGGGTCCAGGGCCGCGGCGGAGCGGAAGTAGGTGAGTCCGACATTGCTGCCGCGCTCCATGAGCATTCGGGCGGTGGCCTGACCCAGTCCGCCGCTGGCTCCGAGCACGAGTGCGGCGCCGGAGCGGTGGCCGAAGTCGTCCATGCACGTCCTTTGTTCCAGGCGCAATCGTTGCGCGGCGATTGCTTTCATTCGTAACCCAATCAGACTAAACAAGCAAGTGCTTGGTTGTTTATCGGTAGCGATCCTCGTGCGATGGGTGAGAAGGGTCATGAATCGACGATGACTCTGGTCAAGCGATCGGCAGTTAGCAATTATCTAGCTATCGAATTAACTGGTCGTATTGTCAGGTTCTGGAGGGAGTTCGAATGGGCGGCAAATCTGCAGTTTCGCCGATTGGGCGACTCGGATATGGGGTTCTTGCCGTTGCGGCGGCAGGCTCGGCCTTGGCGATCTCTGCGGGAACGGCATCGGCGGGAGTGCCTCCGGGCGTCACTTGCGCGGGTGCGTTCTGCTACAACTCGACCGACGAGGGACAGACCGTCACCGGCACCGAGGTTTGCCCCAACGGGCCGCAGTATGCGGTGTCAGGGTTCATTCCACCGCATGGGGCTGGAGCTGTAGGGGCCTTCGCTTGTCCGAATGGTGTTCAGCCGCAAGGGATTCTCTACTGACAGGGCTACCGCCTGGGCGGCGGGCCGATGTGTGGGTGGGGCGGTTGTGGGACCTGTGGTTCGCGCCGTTGTGGGTGATCGTTGTCTTGGTGGGTGCTGTGTTGTGGGGGTTTGCGGCGGTGACGGGGTTCAGCTCGTATGGGGTGATGCTTGCGAGCATTGGGACACCCTCTTTCACGGTTGGTACGGCGCGGCAGCGCAGTCAGTTCGGGGGGCGTGAGGAGATGCGCAGGTTCTTCGATTCGGCGCGTGTTCGTCAATTGCCGGTTCTCAGGACATTCGACGAAGCCGTTCGATGGAATGGGTTGATCGTCGAGGAACGTACTCGTCGCAGGGCTGCCCTCGCTCTGTCCTGGCTGTTGCCGGCGTTCGGGCTCGCTTTCCTCGGAGTTTTCGTAAGTCTGTTGCTGAAGAATCGTTCGCCGGGTGACAGCGGCAGCAGCATGCTGTTCGTCGGGGTGATCGGTCTGATCGGGTTTGGCTGGATCCGGATTGTCAACCCGCGCATCCTCGCTGGACTCGAGGCGATGGCTCGTCAGGGCACCGAGCGGGGGTATGGCTACTGGCTTGTGCCTCGTTCGTCAGCTGTTTACTGGAATGGTTTGGGCGGGTGATTAGGAGCCAGGCGGTGAATGCGGCTGTTAGGTAGGCGATTCCGATCAGGAGGAAGCAGGTGGCGGGGCCTCGGGGGTCGTTGGGGATGGTGGTCAGGGTGACGCTTATTGCTGCTATGCCTACTAGGGTGCCTATTTGGCGGTTGGCGTTGAGGGTGGAGGCGGCGGTGTTGGCGTGGTGGGGGCCGGCGGCGTCGATCAGGGCCGCGGTCATGGCGGGGGAGATGATGCCGGCGCCGATGTTGGCTGTGGCGACGGTTAGGGCCAGTAGCCAGTAAGGGGTGGTGGGGGAGAGGGTTGTCATTGTTAGGGAGGCGATTCCGGCTGTGGATAGGAAGAGGGTCAGGAGGGGGCCGTTGGGGATGTGGGCGGAGATTCGGGAGTAGGCGAGATTGCCCAGGGGGAACCAGATGGTCATCGGGAGGAGTTGCAGGCCGGCTTGGAAGGGGGTGGCGCCGCGGGCGTGCTGGAGGTAGAGGGCGAGTAGGAACATGGTGCCGTAGAGGGCGAGGTTGAAGAGGAAGCCGACCAGGTTGGCGCCGGTGAAGCTGGGGCGGCGGAACAGCTCCCACGGCATGACCAGGTTGGCTGAGTGGCGTTCGTGAACTACCAGCAGCACACTCGCGGAGAGCAATGCCGCGTAGGTGACGAGCATCGGGTCGGATCCCCAGCCGAGGTGCGGGCCCTCGATCAGTGCGAAGCTCAGTGCCGCGAGCGCGACGATCCACAGGACATGGCCTGGCACAGCCAGTTTGATGGCGCGGCCGCTGATCGGAGGGATGTAGCGGCGGGTCAAGAGCATGCCGATGATCCCGATCGGGAGGTTGATCAGGAAGATGCTCTGCCAGCCGAAGGCGCTCACCAGCAGGCCGCCCACGGTGGGGCCCAGACCGGCGGCGGTGGCGACTATTGCCGACCAGAGTCCCAGCATCTGGGTGCGCTTGCGCTGCTCGGGGAATGAAAACACCAGCAGGGAAAGGGAACTCGGCATGAACAGTGCCGCACCGGCGCCCTGCACGATGCGCGCGGCGATGAGAGTGGCGGCCGTCGGCGCGAGGGCGCAGGCCAGGGAGGCGAGGAAGAAGATCGCCATGCCCCACAGGTAGATGGTCTTCGCGCCGATGCGGTTCGCCAGGCCGCCGGCGAGCATCAGTAGTGAGCTGAAGGTCAGGACGTATCCGTCCACGATCCAGGTGAGTTCGCCCAGCGAGGCGTGCAGGTGCTGCTGGATCGCGGCGCCCGCGACATTGACGACGGTGACATCGAGCGCGGCCATGACGAAGCCCGCGGCGAGCGCGGTCAGGGTCAGACCTGCCGGAACGCTGCGCGGGGGTGCCGGGGCGGTGTCGACCGGCAGGGTCTCGGAGTCGGAGTTCGGCATTGGTCTCTCCTGCAAGGATTTTGGGGAAGCCCTCCGAATCGATTGAATCCGCTATTACGATCGCCGTCAAATTTTATCTCCATCATAGTTCGATCGCTGTCGTATGATGGACCGCATCGAGCAGGGACAGGAAGGCGGGGCCACATGGCCGCACGGACCAGCGCACGCATCGCGGACGAGCGCATCACCGATCACCTCGCCGCCACGGACATCACGCTGCAGGGAGTGCTCGACGCACTGACCGATCCGGTGCGCCGCGCCATCGTCCAGCAGCTCGCCGCCGCCGAGGAGGACGTGGTGTGCGGAGCCTTCGATATCGAGGTCACCGCCTCGACGCGCACCCATCACTTCAAGGTGCTGCGGCAGGCCGGCATCATCTGGCAGCACTACGAGGGCACGCTGAAGATGAACACCCTGCGCCGGGACGATCTGGAGCGGGCGTTCCCCGGGCTGCTCGACGCGATCATCGATGCGGCCGACCGCGAGGTGGGCCGGGCCTGACGAGCGGCCGGGGCAGACGCTACGATGGCCCGGTAACTGAACAGGATGCACGAAAAATTGTTCCAGAATGGTGTTTCGGAACAGCGCACACACGCTGCGTGAATCCCCTCGGGATCCGGTGCTTCCTTCGTGATCGAGCGAAGGCAGCGTGCTGTGGATTTTCGGGTAGTCATCATCGGGGCCGGGCTGAGCGGATTGACGCTCGCACACGGCCTGCGGCGCAACGGTATCGAGGCGATCGTCTACGAGCGGGATCCCGCTTGGGATGCCCGATCGCAGGGATACCGCATCCAGCTCGACGCGCCGGGTATAGCGGGACTCGAAAGATGCCTGCCGCCAGAGCTTTTCGAGTTGAGCCTGGCGACCGCCGGTGCGCCGCCCGGGCGGGTGACCGTGCTCGATCATCGGCTGGCGGTGCGCGCCGACCGGGCCGCCGCGGAACGACCGGGGCGGGGGACATTCTCGTTCGCCGTGAACCGGGCGACATTGCGACAGATCCTGCTGGCGGGGCTGCCGGGCGCAGTACATTTCGGGAAACGATTCGCGACCTACGAGCACACGTCCGACGGCCGGGTGACCGCTCGCTTCGAGGACTCGACGACCGTGACCGCGGACCTACTGGTCGGCGCCGACGGGGTCGGCTCGGCGGTGCGCCGCCAACTGCTGCCGCAGGCGCAGGTCGAAGACGCCGGATTGCGGCTGATCTACGGCAAGATCCCGCTGCCGGACGGAGGCGCCGCGGAGTTGCCGAAGTGGTTGTTCGACAGCATCTTCACCGTGGTCACCGGCCCCGGCAACACGCATATCGGCCTCGGCCCGGTGAATCTCGCACGACGGCCGGAGGTCGCGGCAAGCGAGTCGGCGCCGCCGATCTCACTGTCTCCGGTCGGCGATTACGTGGCGTGCCTGGTCGGTGCGTCCGCCGATCATCCACTCATGCCACCGTTCGAGGAGCTCCGCCGACTCGATCGGACCGCACTCCGTAAGCTCGCCGGCGACATCATCGGACCGGACTGGCACCCGGACATTCACCGAATTCTCGGCCGCTGGGACACCGAAACGCTGTTCCCACTGCGGATCTCGACCGCACAGCCCGTCGAACAGTGGGACACCCAGGGCGTGACTCTCGTCGGCGACGCGATTCACGCCATGAGTCCCGTGCTCGCCATGGGCGCGAACACCGCACTGCGCGACGCGGGCGAGCTGACCCGCATGCTGTCCGCCGCCCTCGCCGCCAGGACCTCGCCGTATGAGGCTGTAGGCCGGTACGAAGCCAAGATGCTCGCCTACTCTTCGGCCCTGGTCGCCGCGTCCCGGCGCACCGGAAAGGAGCGCGTCGGCCAGCGATGACGGGAGACCCGGCGCCGGGACCGATCGCTTATGACGCGCTCAACGGCAGTTCCACCGTGGACGGCGAATCGAAGACGTTCACACTGCCCAGCGGAGTCGAACTCTCGAACGGGACCGGATCCTGAGTGGTGACGGTAAGCGTCAACCGGTGTCCCGCAGCGAGATTCCAGTAGGTCGGTGCGAGATCCCAGTCGAGCTGGGCCGGTTGCCCCGGGGCGAGGCCGTGCCGGGTGATCGGCCAATAGCTGATCACCTTGCCGTTCCCGTCGGGCGCCTCGTCGTAGAGGATTCCGATCATCGTCAGGTCAGGACTCGACGGCGATACCGTGAGCTTCACGCGCGGAATCCCCGACAGGACACCGCCATTCGAGAACGGTTCACTGCGCCAGACGGCGGCGCAGTTCCGATCCACACTCGCGAGCGGTATCGCGGGCGCCAGGCCCAGCTGCGCCAGCGTGCCCGTGACATAAGGAATGGCCGCCACGGCGGTGGTGGGCTCGGAAGTCAGCGGCTGACTCCAGGATTCGGCCGGATCGGCCCCCAGCACACCGCCGCCGGGGGCAGAGAGCGTGAAGTCACGGCCGGCGATCGCCGCATCGGCCACCGACTCCCGGTGTACGAATGCCCCGCTGGGCTCGTCGGCGGGCTGGATATTGACCACGGGTTCCCGGTCGATGCCATTGTCGACCCCGTTGACGTAGTGGTCGAGCCATCGAATTCCGGCATCCCAGATCGGATTCGGCAGCCCCGCCACCTGCCCCGGCCCGCCACCCGTGGAGTGATCACCCGGCACCAGGAACAGCATCTTCGGCGTGGTCAGCTGATCGAACAGCGAATAGCTCGGCCCCACCGGAAGCAGGCTGTCCTGCCAGTCGTGAGCCAGCAGCACCGCGGTGCCGTGCGCATTGAGCTGCGGGATCGCCCGCGCGAGCAGATAGCGGTTCGGCAGCGAATCGAACGCTCCCGCATCGTGATTCACGATGGCATCCAGACCGCGCCGCACCACGTCGGGGCTGAACCGATTGGTGGCGACACCGGCCGCCGCCAGTGCTATCGGGCCACCGGTTTTCGGTGTCCCGTTCGGGGAGAGGGCCTCACCGATATCGCCGGGCGGAGAGTCGGCGACGATAGCCTTGATACGCGGATCATGCGCTGCCGCAATCAGACTGAGCCCCGCGCCGTACGACCCGCCGGCAATGGCGATACGGTCCGGATCGACGTTCAAATTCGCTATGGCCCAGTCGATTACGGCAGAGGCGTCCTCCGCATCCTTCTCGCCGAGCATATCGACCTGACCGCCGGAGAGATACATGCCCCGAGCCGTGTACTCGATGGACACGAAACCCTCTGCGCTGGAAAGCTCGTAGGCCGAGCCGATACTCCCCATCGCGGGCATACCCCAGCCGGACGGCTGCAATACCAGCGGATTCTTGTGGGCGGCGAGGTCCGGTGGCGCGGTGATCACGGCATTCAACTGAATCCCGTCGGCCCCGGGAACGAAGATCGTGGTCGCTTGCCCGCCGGGAATCGGCACTGCGGAGGCGGGGAATTGGGTGAGCGCGGCGCCTGCCGCCAGGAGTGTGACGGCGGTCAGCCTGCCGAACAATCGAGTGCTCATGATTCGCTGGCTTCCGGTTAACGTGCGCCGAGCAGCAGGCTCAGATTGTCGAACAGGGACTGCGGGGTCATGAACAGATAGCCGAGGATGGTGCCGAGGAGATCGGGCGCGGGGAGTTCGTGCATGAGCGGTCCTCTGAGACTGCGAGCGTAGGCGGCCGAATCGCGGTGCTGAGCCGGAAACCGGTTGTATGGCAGGGTAGTTGCGTGTTTATGCTCTGTCTATCCCCGTATCGCTCAATAACGATCAATCAAGATCGAGCATAGTGAGGTAGACGTCGAGCTGAGCCGCACCGGCGAGCAGGTTGCGGCTGCGTGCGGTCAGCCGGTTCTGCCAGGAGTCGAGGAAGGTGGTGAGCGCATCCGCGCCCCCTGCCTCGCGCAGCGAATCGAGGAATTCGGCGACCTGCGGCAGTAAGTAGCCACCGCGGCGGAGTTGCCGTGCGATCTCGGCGTCGCGCACGGAATCCGGGCCGTATTCGCGATAACCCGTGGCCCGATCGCGTTCGGGATGCAGGATGCCCTGGGTTTCCCAGGTGCGCAACGTGGCCGGGTGCATGCCGAGCCGGCGTGCGAGTTCGCCGACGGTCAAAGGCCTGCCGCGCAAGGGAGGCGGTGTCGCGGTGGACAGCGTGCCGAGGGCGGCAGCGACTTTCGTGCGGGTATCGCGCTCGGCGAGCAGCGCGACATGTGCGGCGTCGATGAGCCGGTAAGCGAAATCGATCTCGCCGCTGTTCGTCGCGCGCATGATTTCCATGGCGGGCTGATGTCCGTGGCCGCCGCGCAAGGCGAGGAAGGTGCGCAGTGCCTGTGCGTGCAGCGGTGTGTAGCGGCGGTAGCCGGTCTCGGTGCGCTCGGCCGGCGGGAGGATGCCCGCCTCGTCGTAGTTGCGGATCGCCTGTGCGGACAAACCGTGTTCGCGGGCGAGGTCGATGGGTCGCAGCTTGCACCTCCGATTGAGACTTTCCGCGAACTATCGCCGGTGAATCGTGTCCAAGTTTCAATCGATTCTTCAACGATATCGTCGAAGGTAGTTCTTTCTGGAAGGGGTCTCCATGTCTACTGCCGGATCACTGCACACCATCGGTCACCAACTCGACGACTCGGAGAGTCTCGGCCGGGTATTCGATGAACTGCTCGCCGCGCGGAACGAACCGCCGGCCCTGCTCGCCCTCGGCGAGCCGACACACGGCATCGTGGCATTCCCATTGCTGCGCAACGAACTTCTCGCACACCTCGCCGAACGCGGGTACCGTTCGATCGCGCTGGAGATCGATTTCTTCGCCGCCGCACTGGTCGACGACTATGTGCGCGGCGCGACCGCGGATATCGATACCGTCCTGGCGACCGGATTCAGCCACAGCTTCGGCAATGTGCCCGGCAATCGTGAACTCGTGCAATGGCTCCGGGCATACAACGCGGATCGCGCGCCGCAGGATCGGATTCACTTCTACGGCTTCGAAGCGCCCGTCGAATACGCGGCCGCGCCCAGCCCGCGCCGCGCACTGTTCGAAATCATCGACTACCTGCCCGCCGCCCTGCGCCCCGAATCGGCCCGCGACCTGGACACACTGCTCGGCGATGAGGCGGAATGGGTGAACCCGGCCGCCATGTACGACCCGGCGGCCTCCATCGGCGACTCCGATCGCGTAGGCGCCCTGCGCATCATCGCCGACGACCTCGCCAGCGCTCTGCGCCGTGCAGCCCCCGCTCTGCATCCTGCCGACCCGGCCGCCTACGACCAAGCTCTCGCCCACGCCCGCACCGCCCAGGGCCTCCTGCGCTATCACGCGGCAATGGCCGATCCCCGCCCCGACCGCATCTCGACCCTGCTGAGCGTGCGCGCCGAAATGATGGCCGAGAACCTGCTGGCGATCATCGCCCGAGAGCAACATCGCGGACCCACCCTGGTTTTCGCCCACAACACTCATCTCCAGCGCATGGAATCTCACATGGAAGCCGGTGTAGGCGAGGCTACCTGGGGCAGTGCCGGCGCTCTCGTCTCCATCGCCCTGGGCGACCACTACCTGTTCGTAGCGTCCGACGCCAACCCCCACCCCGATCCCGCCACCCTCCAAGGCGTCCTCGCCGAAGCAACTACCCGCCGCGCGCTCTTCCCCACCCCGGCCCTCCTCGCCACCCTCCCCGCATCGATCGAAGCGGGCAAACCGATTCTCCGCGGCCATATCCCGCTCACCCCTGCCGACCTCGCCGGAACCGACGCGGTCATCTTCATCGCCGACACCGACGGAAAACGACATCAGTACTGGTAGCGCCATCACACCGGCCGCTACTGTCCACCCATGGACCGCACCGGGTCGCTGACGGAGCTGATCGAGGGCTTCATCGTGCAGCGGGAGCTGCGCGCCCGCCTGATGCCCGACCTCTACGCGCCGCCGACCTACCCCAATCCCGGTGCCTCCGAATCGGATCTGGCCGCCGCCGAGGCGCGCTTGGGCCGTCCCCTCGACCCGATCCATCGGCAATTACTCCAGATCGCCGACGGATGGAAGGAATACGACGGCAGCCACACCCTGCTGGGCACCGCGGATATCGGCCTGTCCGACACTTGGCGGTCGGCGGTGGAGATGATCGAGATCTACTCCACCGACGGGGGACCGATTTTCGGATGGCCCGCGAATCCCGCCGACACCGTGCCGCTCTGCGAGTACTACGCCGAGATGTCCTTCGTCATCATGACCGACGGCCCGGACCACACCACCGGACAGGTGCGCAGCTTCAGTTCCGGATCGAATGAGGTCTTCCACAATGTCGAGACCTGGCTGCGTTGCGAACTCGCCGACGAGACCGACTATCTCGACGGCGAGTCCTTCGGCCCGCACGGTCGCGCATGGCGTCAGGTCATCACCGCGGAGAGCCCGGCAATACCGGAGATCGTGGCGAAACTGGACGAACTACGGCGTGCCTTCGGAGCGATCCGGCCGACGTGGCTTCCCGATCCCGGCCCCGATTCCCGACCGTCCGCGACTACCTGCTCGACCCGGTGGACCAGGCGGAGAGTCTCCTCGGCATGGCCCGCACGGCCGCCCTGGACACCGATCACATACCGCGCTGAAGCGGCGCCCCGGTGACCCGACGATTTGCTGTCGTGGGGTACCTGGATGATGGGCGCATGCTTCCCACCGACCATCTGGACCGGGCGGACAATCGCCCTGCTGTGATCGACACGCCCCTGGGCACCGTCGGGTTTTCCGTGATGCTGGGGTCGGACGTCCTACCGGGAGAGCCTGATGCGTTGTGGCGGTTGCCGAATGGGTCGCATCTGCATCGGTGGGAGCATCGCGGCGCGACGGTCGATCTGCTGATCGGGAGTGTGGACGTACCCGCTTGGGATGGCGGAGCGGCGGTTCCGATCTGGGCGGGGATCTGGCAGGTGCAGGCGGCGGCCGGTGTGTCCGGACTGGTTGTTTCGGCTGAATTGAGCGACTTCCCCGCGGATGCGTACTGCGGGCCGGATCCAGGTGAATGCCTTGCGGCTGTGAGTGTCGAGAACGACCACTTCATGGTGTCGATCGGCGGGCCGGATTCCCAATTGCTGGGTATGCAGGCCGCCGACGGCAGGCTGATGCCCTACAGCTGGGAGCATCTACTGCCGCACGACGAGGACGAGACCGGCTTCGA
This sequence comes from Nocardia sp. NPDC020380, assembly GCF_044386975.1. Classification (NCBI taxonomy): domain Bacteria; kingdom Bacillati; phylum Actinomycetota; class Actinomycetes; order Mycobacteriales; family Nocardiaceae; genus Nocardia; species Nocardia sp. NPDC020380. The sequence continues at coordinate 95,306 of NZ_JBIRVQ010000002.1, forward strand.
ATACGGTGTGCGCTACACGGATCCGGCCCGCGTCGAGTGGCATCTACCCGCCCTGGCGCCCTCGGAAGTGGCCCGCTTGTGCATAGCGACCGCGTGGTGCCCCCGCGACGACGACCGCCCCGCCGCCTGGTTCTCCGTCGACATTCCCCTCGACACCGCTTACCTTCACCTGATCGCCGACCCGGCCTGATCGACCGGGATGGTTACGGATCCGCGTAACACGGTGATTCCGTGGCGTTTCTGGCCCGCCCGAACTGCGCGGCGGCGGATCCGGCAGGAAACAACCAGGTCAGGCCGGGTGCGCGGAGCGTAACTGATCGTTAACCTCGACTGCTTGTCGCGTAACGTGCGGTCGGCGCACGCTGTGGCAATGCAGGACGGAAAGCAGTCGGCAGGCCGGAGATCCGGGCCCCTGAGCGTCGATGAGCAGTCGAGATTCCGGAATCAACTCCGGGAAGTGCTGCCCTCGGCGTCGCAGTTGCTGGCGCGGCGATTGCAGGATGCACTGCGGGCGGGAATTCGGCGGGGCGCGTTCGGGGACGGGCGGCTGCCGGATGAGCGGGAGCTCATGGCCGCGTATCAAGCGCCGCGGGATGTGGTGCGCGCCGCCTTGGATCTGCTGCGGCGTGGCGGGGTCGTGGAGCGGCGGCGCGGTATGGGGACGATGCCGATTCGGTCGGATTACATTGTGTCCAGCTCGCTTCCGGCGGAAGGGCACACGCTGGAAGAGCATCTGGCGGTCGGCCGGATCGCGCCCAGGCTGTTGCATTGGGCGTGGATTCCGGCGGCGGAGACCATCAGTGATCGCCTGACCGGGGTGCGGGCGGGCGACGACTGCCTGTGCATCGAATACCTGCTGCTGCTGGATGATCGGCCGATCGCGGTGTTCACCAATTATCTGCGGTCGCCCGAAGCGGCGCGCATCGATCGGGTGGCGTTCGTCGACGACTTCTACTCGCTGCTGCGCTACGGCGACGTCGCGATCGAGAACTTCGACCTGGGTGTGCAGGCCGCGCGGGCCGACGATCACACCGCGGCGCTGCTGCATCTCCTGCCCGGTGAGCCGGTGCTGCTGATGGAGCAGTCGATTCGCGATCACACCGGCGCCGTTGTCGACTATGCGCTCGGAACATGTTGCAGCGACCTGCAATTCCGCATCGACCGCGTGGCGCGCATCGATATCGATCGGCTCGCGCGCATCGACCTCACTCGCACGACCCGTGAACCGCTCGAGGAGCACTGAATGAGCACTGTCACACCCACGATCCGCACCCTGACCGAGGCTGCTGCGGCGCTGCGCGGCGGCGATATCCGCGCGGTGGATCTCGTCGACCAGGCGCTGGCGAACGCCGATGCGCACGACCGCGAAATCGGCGTCTTCCTCAGCCGCTTCGACGACCGGGCGCGGGAACAGGCCGCGCGGGTCGACGCCAAGCTCTCCACCGGCGCTCCTCTGGCGCCGCTGGATGGAATCCCCTTGGGTCTCAAAGATATTCTCGCCCACCCGCACGCACCCACCACCGCGCAGAGCCTCGTGCTCGATCCCGCCTGGGCCGCGTCCGCGGGCCACAGTGTCGCCGCGCACCGGCTCGAAGCGGCGGGCGGCATCGTGGTGGGCAAGACGACGACCATGGAATTCGCCATCGGAGTTCCCGACCCGGACAAGCCCTTTCCGATCCCGCGCACGCCATGGGACCTGGACTGCTGGGCGGGCGGATCCAGTTCGGGTTCGGGTAGTGGCGTCGCGGCGGGCATGTTCCTCGGCGCGATCGGCACGGATACGGCCGGCAGCATCCGCATTCCGGCGGCCTTCAATGGAATCACCGGCCTCAAGCCGACTTTCGGCCGCGTCCCGAAGTCGGGCGTGGTGCCGCTGGGCTACACCCTCGATCATGTCGGGCCCATGGCGCGCAGCGCCGCCGACTGCGCGCTGCTGCTGTCGGTGCTGGCCGGTCACGCACCCTCCGACCCGTACAGTGCGCGGGTGCCGGTCGCGGACTATCCGGCCGCACTGTCGGGCGACCTGCGCGGCGTCACCGTCGGCGTGGACACCCTCGACCGATATGCCACGGGCGGAATCGATCCCGCGCAACCCGCCAGATTCTCCGCCGCTCTCGACGCCCTGCGGGATGCGGGCGCCACGATCATCGAGGTGGAACTCCCGATGTACCCGGAGGTGACCGCAATCGACATCGTGGTCATGCTGGCCGAAGCGCACGCGTATCACCGCGCCGACCTCCGCACCCGATGGAACGATTACGGTCGCGCAACCCGCATCATCCTCGCAGCCGGCAGCGCCGTCAGCGGACCGGATTACGTTCAAGCACAACGTGTCCGAAGCATCGCGCAGGACCGTGTGCGAGACCTGTTCGCCCGCGTGGACCTCATAGTCACGCCGACCGGCCACCTGGGTGCACCCCGCCTGGACGCCATCGACCAACTCGAGCCGATGAGCGTGCTCGCCTCCCTCCACACCCCTTACTGGAACCCGCTGGGCAATCCGACCCTGGCCGTCCCGATCGGCCTCTCCGACTCCCGCACCCCACTCTCGATGTCCATCACCGCCAGACCTTTCGACGAATCCCTCGTCCTGCGAGCAGGCGACGCCTACCAACGCCGCACCGACCACCACCTGGCCACCCCCACCCCACTCGAGAAAGCGATCCCATGACCCCCTGGTCCACCAACCCCGAAGAATCCGCCGCCATCGCCACGCTCTCCGCCTACATCGCCACCCTGTCCGAATCCCTCCACGCCATCCCAGAAGCCCGCTACACCAACCCCTCCGGCGGCTTCACCATCCCTCCCCAAAACCCAACCCTCAGCACCACCTTCGACATGACAGCCGACGCCCGCGACGCAGCCTGAGCGGTTCAGTCGCCGGTCCGGCCGAAGGTGCGGCGGTAGGTTTGCGGGGTGGCGCCTACCGATCGGGCGAAATGCTTTCGGAAGTTCAGGGCGGAGCCGAATCCGGTGCGATCCGCTATCTGTTCCACCGATAGGTCGGTTGTTTCGAGGAGGCGCTGTGCCATCATGACTCGTTTGGTGCGCAGCCATTGCAGGGGTGTGCTGCCGATTTCGGTGTGGAAGCGGCGGTTGAGGGTGCGGGGGCTCATGGCCGCGTATTTCGCGATATCGGCGAGGGTGAGCGGATATCGCATGTTCTCCACCATCCAGGTCACCACGTGCTGGAGTGATCCCTCGGTGGACTCGGGTTCGCCGTGCTCGATGTACTGCGTTTGGCCGCCGTCGCGCCGTGGCGGCATGACCATCTTGCGTGCCACCGCTATGGCCACCGCGGCGCCGAAGTCCCGGCGCACCAGTTGCAGGCACAGGTCGAGGCCACCGGCCAGCCCGGCGGAGGTGGCGATGCGCCCGTCCTCGACGTACAGCACAGATGGTTCGAGGCGCAGCCCTGGATGGCGGGCCGACAACTCGTCCAGGTGGGACCAGTGCGTGGTCGCCGAGACTCCGTCCAGCAGACCGGCTTCCGCAAGCGTGAATGTCCCTACACCGATCGCCGCGATCCGCGCACCCCGCTCGTGCGCCTCGCGCAATACGTCGCGGACCTCGGCCGGTAGCGGATCGGTGTAGCGCGCGGACCCGGGCACCAGCACGGTGTCGGCATCGCGCGCATCCTGCAAGGTCCATGCGGAGCGGACGGTCAGGAAGTCCTCCGTATACAGCGACCCACTCACCGCCACTTCCGGTTCGGCGAGGCAGACCCGCACCGAGTACAGCGGTTCGCCGTCGCGCCGGGCGAGCCCGAAGACCAGGGACGGCGTGCTCAGATCGAAGGAGATCGTCTGTGGCAGCGCGAGGACGGCGACGACATGCATGGCAAGAATGTAACGAAGGGTGGCACTATTGCCACTCGTGACGACCGACCGGTCCGATGAAACTCGACGGCGTGAACAACCCCGTACCCCTCACCGATCCGCTGGCGCTTCCCGACACTCCACTGGCTCGGGTCGCCCTGGCCTACGTCGAATCGGTCAGCCCGCCCGCGATCGTCCATCACTGTCTCCGTGGCTACCTGTTCGCCCGCGCCCTCGGCGCCCACCAGGGCCTGCGCCCGAATGTGGACTATGACGACGAATTGCTGTTCCTCGCCTCGGCCCTGCACGACCTCGGCCTGACCACCGCCGGTGAGCGCGACCAACGCTTCGAGGTCGACGGCGCCGACCTGGCAGTCGAGGTGCTCACCGCGGCAGGGCTGGCCGCGGACCGCGCCGAAATACTCTGGGACGCCATCGCTTTGCACACCAGCGCCCGCATCGCCGCGCGGAAGCGACCCGAGATCGCCCTCACACACCACGGTATGGAGGTAGATCTGCTGGGGCGCAACAGTGATCACATCCCGGCCGAGCTCGGGCGGGCGATCCATCGTGCCCATCCTCGGCTCGACATCGGCCGTGTCGTCACCGACACGATGACCGCGCAGGTGCGCCGCGAACCCGCCAAGGCGGTGCTGTTCTCACCGGCGTGGGTGCTCTCCGGCGCACACCTCGATCTCGGTCCGCTGCCGGCTGACGATCAGCTACTGGCGGCTTGCGGCTGGACGGAATGAGCCCCGCCAAATCTATTGGCGGGGCGGCGATTCGGTGTGCTGTCGACTCAGGCGGCGGCTTCGTTCAGTTTCGAATTCCGGTAGCTGAAGCCCCAGTACACGGCTAGGCCTAGTACCAGCCAGACCACGAAGCGGATCCAGGTGATGAGGGTGAGTTCGCTGATCAGCCAGATCGAGAAGGCGATTCCGATCAGGGGGACCACCGGCACCCAGGGGGTGCGGAAGGCGCGCTCGGCGTCGGGGCGGGTTTTGCGGAGGCGCATTACGCCCAGGGCTACGACTATGAAGGCCATCAGGATTCCGATATTGGTCAGTTCGGCTGCTTGGCGGATGGGGAGGAAGCCGGCGATGAGGGCGGAGACGATGCCCACCGGCCAGATCACTCGGGTCGGTACTCGGCGGGCGCTGCTCTTGCCGAAGTAGGAGGGGAGCAGGCCGTCTCGGCTCATGGCGAAGCCGACACGGGTGACGGCGAGCATATTGGCGAAGGCCGAGGTGGTGACGCCGACGACCGCGCCGACCGCGATCACCAGGCCGAGGATCCCCATTCCTACCGAGTCGAATGCGCTGGAGAAGGGTGAGGACACTGCGATATCGGTGTAGTTGACCATGCCCACGATGACGAGGCACACCAGCAGGTAGATGACCGAGGCTATGCCGAGGCTGATCAGGATCGCCTTGGGCATGAGTCGCTTGCCGTCCTTGGACTCTTCGGCGGCCGCGCTCATCGCGTCGTAGCCGTAGACCGCGAAGAAGGCGAGCGCCGCACCGGAGACCGCGCCACCGACACCGAACGGGAAGAACGGGGTGTAGTTCCCGGATTTGATGTGGAAGACGCCGGCGATGATCACCACCGCCACGATCACCAGCTTCACCGCGACCAGACCCGTTTGCACCCGGGCGGATTCACGGGTGCCACGCGACAGCAGGAAGGCGAGCAGCAGGCACAGCACTAGCGCGAACAGATCGACCCGGTGACCGTGACCCGAACCCGGAGCGCCGAGAGCCCAAGTGGGCAAGTCGAATCCGATGTAGTGGGTGATGTAGTTCAGATACCCCGAGACCGCGATCGCGACCACCGAGACGATCGCGGTGTACTCGAGCAGCAGATCCCACCCGATCATGAAACCGATGATCTCGCCCAGCGCCACATAGGAATACGTGTAGGCCGATCCCGCCTTGGGAACCATGCCCGCGAACTCGGCATAGCAGAGCCCCGCAGCAGCGGAGGCGATGATGGCGATGGCGAACGAGACCAGGACGGCGGGCCCGGCCACTTCATTCGCCACCACCCCCGCGAGCGAGAAGACGCCCGCGCCGACCAGCCCACCCAGGCTCAGCGCCACCAACTGCCATAGGCCCATACTCTTCTTGAAATCGCCGGTATCGGGGACGTTCACGGGCATGCGCCGCAGCATGCCGCTCATGGTCATGGGAGCGCGGGTGCGCTTGGTTACGACAGCCATTGTCGTGGCCTTTCGGGTGGTGATCGGTGAAACTGTGTGCTCGTAGGGGCGTGAAATCGATTGCGTCAGAAGATGAAACCCTCGGGGAACGGGTCCGACGGGTCGAGCAGGTAGGTGGCGGTGGCGGTGAGCCAGGCGCGGCCGGTGACGGCGGGCACGATCGCGGGGCGGCCGCCGACCGTCGTGGTGTCCACCGCCCGCGCGTGGAAGGTGGTGCCGATGAACGAGTCGTTGCGCAGCGATTGATCACCGGACAGCAAGCCGCGGGCGTGCTGGCGGGCCAGGAGCGCGGAAGTGCCGGTGCCGCAGGGGGAACGGTCGAACCAGCCCGGGTGGATGGCCATGGCGTGGCGGGTGTGCGCGGGCTCCGAGGCGGGGTCCAGGAACAGGACGTGCTTGCAGCCGGCGATCTGCTCGTCCTCGAGGTGGACGGGGCGGCGGGACTCGTTGATGGCTTGCATGATTCGCAGACCTGCGTCGAGGATGCGGTCCTTGTGCGCGCGGTCGAACGGCAGGCCGAGCTTGCCGAGATCGACTATGGCGTAGAAGTTTCCGCCGTACGCCATGTCATAGCGGACCGTGCCGAGATCCGGCACCTCGACCGCATTGTCGAGACTGTCGCAATAGGCGGGGACATTCCGGATGGTGACTGAATCCGCATGCCCGGCAGCAATATTCACGGAAGCAACCACACGCCCCGCCGGAGTATCCAGCCGGATCTCGGTGACCGGCTCGGAGACGGGCACCATCCCGGCCTCGACCAGCGCGGTCGCCACCCCGATGGTGCCGTGACCGCACATCGGCAGTAGCCCACTGACTTCGATGAACAACACGCCGTAGTGCCCGTCGGCGGTGGTGGCCGGCTGCAGGATGGCCCCGCTCATGGCGGCGTGCCCGCGCGGCTCATTGACCAGCAGCTTTCGCAGCCCGTCGAGCTGCTCGAGGAAATACGTGCGCCGCTCCGCCATGGTCGCGCCCGGAATCGTGCCGACGCCACCGGTGATCACCCGGGTCGGCATGCCCTCGGTATGGGTGTCGATAGCGGAGATGATCTTGCTGCTACGCATCAGGGCTGTCCTTCGGTATCGAGGTCGGCTAGTTCACGGAGACGGATCGGGGCCGCCAGCGGCCGCCACGCGGGAGTGGCCGCGGCCAAACCAGGGGTGGGGTGCGCGGGACTGCCGTCCGGACACTCGCTGTGGCTGACCGTCTGGTCCCGAGAACGGCAGGGGTCGTCCTGCGACTCGTGCTCGGCAGCCGGACACGCGTGTTCTCTCAATGCCGCGATGGCGGCGGCGCAGATTCGGCCTTGGCAGGGGCCGAGGCCGGCGCGGGTGGCGAGTTTGGCGGGGCGGTAGCCGCCGGCGGGGTGGGACCAGGCGGTGGTCAGGTCGCCGCGGGTGGTGGATTCGCAGCGGCAGATCACGGTGTCGGGCTGCGACCAGGTCAGGACGCCGGGGCGGATGGGGTGGGCGGCGGTGAGGCGGGTGACGAACTGCTCGGCCGTGCGGTGGCGGGCGCGGAGGGCGCGATCCTCGTCGGGATCGGCTCCGGCGGCGCTCATTCCGGCGATCCGGCCTTCGATGGCCGAGACCTGGGCGCCACCTATGCCGGTGATTTCGCCGGCTGCCCATACGGCTTCGGCGGTTGTTCGCTGGCTTTCGTCGACCTGGACGAAGCCGTCCCTGGTCAGCCGCGCGCCTGCGGCGACGGCGAGTTCATGCTGCGGGGTGAATCCGTGCGATACGGCGACCGCGTCGACCGGCATCGTCGTGTAGCTGCCGGGGATCGGGGTCCAGTTCTCGTCGAGGCGGGCGATGGTGGCCTCCTCCGCGCGGCCGTCGCCGGCCACCGCGATGACCGCCGTCGCGGTGCGCAGCGGAATACGATGTCGGACACCGGAACCGAGGTAGTCGATCAGTTCGCCGGCCTTACCGAGGCTGTGCCGTAGCTCCCATGGCCGTGTGGTCCACTGCCGGAGGATTCGCCGGGCGGGGTTGGCCTCCAGCACGGCGAGCACGTCCGCACCGCTCGTGGCCAGGGATTGGGCAACCGGAAGCAGGAAAGGGCCGGTGCCGGAGAGCAATACGGATCGGCCTACCAGCAGCCGCTGCGTCTTGGCGAGGGTTTGGGCGGCGCCGGCGGTATAGACGCCGGGCAGATCCCACCCGGGGAACGGGCACACCCGGTCGTAGGCGCCGGTCGCGATCACCAAGGCGTCAGCTTGCACGACGCGATGCGTGCGCTGCTCGCCTTCGATTCCGATCAGCAATCGCACTGCGGGACAACCGCCTTCGAGATGCCGCTCGATCTGGTAGACCGCCGCCCAGGGCAGATACTCACAACGCGGATGCGCCGCCAGCCGTGTCGCGCGATCGGCCGCCGCGCGGTAGCCGTGCCCGATGGACAAAGGCCTGCGTACTCCGAACAGGGCGGGAATTCGCCGGTTGTACTGGCCGCCGAGTGCTTCGTTGGAATCGATCAGCGTCACCGAAGCCCCGTGCCGCAGAGCGGATTCCGCGGCGGCGGTACCGGCCGGGCCGCCGCCGATCACGACCACGTGCCTGGTCAACGTTCCTCCTCGAAGACGCGGGTCTGGGTGGCGATAGTGTCGCCGTCACGCGCCGGACGCCGGCACAGCCGGATATCCGGCACGTCATTGACGGTGGCGACACAGTCGAAACAGATGCCGATACCGCAGAAGACACCGCGCGGCGTGCCGTTCGGCGCGGTCCGCCAGTGCGAGCGGCCGGCGGCCAGCAGGACGGAGGCCAGCGTCTGGCCGGAAACGCCCTGCATCTCGGCGCCGTCGACGACGATCGTCAACGGCCGGTCCGCGCGGCCGACGGGATCGGAGTCCGGGGGAATCATGCTGGGACTCATAGGGATACCTGCTCCCGAACGGTGATGACGGCCGGCCGGTCGACGGTGAAGGCCGCGATATCGACCTCCGCGCGGCGGCCGGCGAGCGCGTCGGCGATCAATTCCGCCGTGCCGACCGAGAGACCGATGCCCGCGCCTTCGTGACCGGTCGCATGCCAGAGGCCCGGCAGCCGCGGATCGGGACCGATCACCGGCAGATGATCGTCGACATACGGCCGGAATCCGCCGTAGGCACGCATGATCGCGACATCCGCCAGCACCGGATACAGGCGCAAGGCCTTGCGGGCGATGGCGGCCAGACTGTCCGGCCGCAGCCGGTCGTCGAAACCGCACTGTCGGCGCGACGAACCCAGCAACAGCGGGCCGCCACGGGTGGACTCGACCACCGCCGAGGACTGCAGGTCGGCAGCCGAACTGCCCACCGCCCCCACATAGTCCGCGTCGTAGACCTTGTGGAACACGGTCGGCGGCAGGGGAGCGGTGATCAGCACGTCCCCGCGCCGGGGCTTGACGGCGATCGGCGCGCCCAGCAGCTCGGACACCCGGCCCGACCAGGGCCCGGCCGCGTTGATGATTACATCGGCGTAGCGCGCACCCCGGCTGGTCCGGACACCGACCAAATGCCCATCACGAACGATGGGGCCGGTTACCGCACACCGTGTTTCGACAATCGCACCGGCCGCGACGGCGGACCCGATCAGGGCCGCCGCCGCGCCGACGGGCTGGACCTGAGCATCGTCGGGGTAGAAGACGCTCGCGGTCACATCCCGGGTCAATGCGGGCTCGGCCGCGGCCAGCCGGTCCGCATCGAGTGATTCGCAGCGAACTCCGGCCGCCCGCTGCCCACGGGCGAACTCCTCCAACGCCGCGGCCCCGGCCGCTGTGGTGGCAACGACGATGCCGCCCTTGGGTTCCCACTCGACGCCCGCGGCATCCTCGGGCAGCTGCCCGGCAATGCGCTGCAGAACATCCGGCCACAGCCTGCGAGAGAACGAGGCCAGCTCCAGCTCCGGCCCCGGACCCTTATCCGAGACGAGAATATTGCCCTCACCATGCGCGGTGGTCCCGGAAGCCAGCGCTCCGGCCTCACACACCCGCACCGACATGCCTTCGAGCGTCAGCCGATCCGCGAGCGCACACCCGATCATGCCGCCACCGATGATCAGCACATGGCTACCGGTCGAAGAACCGGCATCGGAAGAGTCGGAAATCATTGCGCGCGTGCCCCGTTCACCGAGCGTGGCATTCCGAGGGGATTTTCGGTGCGGAGTGGCTCGGGCAGCAGGTCGTCGGGGGCCGACTGATAGGTCACCGGGCGTAGGAATCGTGTGATCGCGGCGGTGCCGACCGATGTCATGCCCGGTGCGGTGGTGGCCGGGTAGGGGCCGCCGTGTTGCTGCGCGTATGTCACCGAAAGTCCGGTGGGCCAGGAGTTCCAGAGGACTCGACCTGCCACCCTGGTTGCGGCGGTGAAGAGGGTGCGAGTCGTCTCGTCGGCATTCTCACCGAAGATCGATACGGTCAGCTCACCGTGCATCGAACGGGCCAGTGCAAGCAGCTCCGAGGTATCCCGGTAGGTCACCAATAGGGTTGCCGGGCCGAACATCTCGTGTAGCAATCGATCCGGGGCCGACAAGGCCGCCTGTGCTGTGGTGGTCAGCAGCAACGCTTCTCCCGGGCGTCCACCGGCCAGGACTCGCACGTCCGGATGCGCGCGCACCTGTTCGACGGCGTTCGCATATCCGGCAGCGATCTGCTCGTTCAGGAACTCACCCGTCGGCGGCAGTGCGGCATTGCTCAGCTCGGACAGCACCGGAGCCCCCTCAGGCACCGCTACCAGGCCGGGCTTCGTGCACAGCTGTCCCGCACTGGAACTCACCGCGGTGAGCAGGCCCGAGGCGATCTCCGCCGTCCGCGACTCGGCTGCATCGGCTGTCACGAACACCGGATTGATCGATCCCAGTTCCCCATAGAACGGAATCGGCACCGGTCGCGCGCACGCGAGGTCATAGAGCGCGCGGCCGCCCGCCGTCGAGCCGGTGAATGCCACCGCGCTCACCGCAGGGTGGGTGAGCGCCTGCACTCCGGCCTCGCGCCCGAGGATCAAGCCGAAGACACCAGGGGGAGCGCCACATTCGGCCAGCGCCTCGTCGACCAGGCTGCCTACCGCACGGGACAGCTCCGGATGTCCGGGATTCCCCTTCACAATGACGGGACAACCCGCGGCCAGTGCCGACGCCGTATCCCCACCGGCGACCGAGAATGCGAACGGGAAGTTGCTCGCCGCGAAGTTCAGCACCGGTCCGAGCGGAATATTCATGCGGCGCAGCTCCGGTCGCGGCACACCCATCGGCCACTCCGGATCGGCGGTATCGATGCGCACATCGAGGAATCCGCCCTCGAGTACAAGTTGCGCGAACAGCCGCAACTGGAAACTGGTGCGCCGCACTTCACCGGTCAGTCGCGGCACACCCAGATGCGTTTCACGCGCCGCGATCTCGATCAGTTCGCCGGCCTGCGCATCGAGTCGGTCCGCGATGCCCTCCAGTACCCGCGCCCGGACACCCGAGTGCATTGCGGCCCACTCGCCGGCGGCTCGTGCGGCGGCCTCGATCGTCGCGTCGACCTCCGCCGGATTCGTATCGACGGCCGCAGTCGCGCCCTTGCTCGTCATCGTGCGCTCACTTCCGTATTCGCCGTGGCCCGGATATCTCCCGTTACCGGTAACCCTTGGCCAGCACTTCGCGGGTATCAGCGGTGATCTTCGCAATCAGCTCCGGCGCGAGCGGCACGCGCGGCGGCCGGCAGGGCCCGCCGGGTCGTCCGGCCAGGTCCATCGAAAGCTTGATGGCGTGCACGAATTCGGTCTTGGAGTCCCAGCGCAGCAGCTTGTGCAGTTCGCGGTAGAGCGGCAGCGCCTTGTCGAGATCGCGGTTCACCGCGGCGTTGTACAGCTCCACCGTCACCTGCGGAATGGCGTTCGGGTACCCGGCCACCCAGCCGACCGCGCCCGCGATGCCGAGTTCCAGCACCACATCGTCGGACCCGACGAGTACATCGAGTTCCGGTGCGAGCTCCTTGATCTCGTAGAAGCGCCGCACATCGCCGGTGAACTCCTTGACGCCGACGATCAGGCCCTCGCCGTGTAGTTCGGCCAGGATGCCGGGGGTCAGGTCGATGCGGGTGTCGATCGGGTTGTTGTAGGCCACGATCGGCAGCCCCACCGCGGCGACGGTCCGGTAGTGGTCGAGGATCGAATCCCGGCCGCCGCGGTAGGTATTGGGCGGCAGCAGCATGACCGCCTGCGCTCCGGCCTCGGCGGCCTGTTCGGCCCAGCGGCGCGCCTGCAGGGCCCCGTAGGCCGCGATGCCGGGCATGACCGTGAATCCGGCCGGGGCCGCGGCGATTGCGGTGGTCACCACCTTGGCGCGCTCGTCGTCGCCGAGGGTCTGGTATTCGCCGAGTGAGCCGTTGGGGCTCACGCCGTGGCAGCCATTGCCCGCCAGCCACGCCACGTGTTCGGCGTAGGCGTCGTAGTCGACCGAGAGGTCTGCGGTGAACGGCAGGGTCGTCGCGACCAGGACCCCGTGCCAGGGCTTGTTCACCGATGGCGTGGTCGTTTCGGGCATTGCGGCCTCCGGTCCTTCAGTGCTGTGTGACATTGCACTGAAGTTAGCCGGTGTGGCCGGGGTCACGCAAGGGGTTGTGCTCGGTTATGCAACGTGACATGGCATAGAATTTCCGGGACCGATCGAATCAGCCGTGGGGAGCGATCACGTGAGCATCGACCAGTTCACCCAGATGGAGAAGGTCAGCCTGCGCGACCGGGTCTCCCGGGCGCTGCGCGCGGCCATCATCGCCGGTGAAATGGAGCCCGGCGTGGTGTATTCCGCACCAACCCTCGGCGCGCGATTCGGCGTCTCCGCCACCCCCGTCCGCGAGGCGATGCAGGATCTGGCCCGCGAGAACCTCATTTCCATCGTGCCCAACAAGGGATTTCGCGTCATCGAGGTCGCGGAGAAGGACCTCGACGACATCACCCAGATACGGCTGTTGCTGGAACCCCCGATCGTCCGCGATGTCACCCCGCTGATCCCGGCCGCCGACTTCCCGCTGCTCCGCGACCTCGCCGCCAAGATCGTGGCCGGCGCCGAACGCGGCGACCTGGTCGAATACACCGCCGCCGACCAGGTTTTCCACCTAACCCTGCTCGGCTACGCCGACAACCCCCGCGTCACCACGCTGGTCTCGGACCTGCGCGATCACACCCGGCTCTTCGGGTTGGCCTCGCTCGCCGAGAAGGGCGAACTCGTCGACGTGGCCCGGGAGCACTTCACCATCGTCGATCTCATCGAATCCGGCGATCAGGACGCCGTGGAAACCTTCATGCACACCCACATCAGCCAGGCCCGCGGCCGCTGGGCCAAGCCCGCGGACTGAGCGGAATCGCACTGCGCAAACGCTCCATGCTGACCCTCGTGCAGGCGCCGATTTCCTGACCGCCGGCGGCGCCCGCTCGCGATGAGGTACAGACTGGTCTCATCAGAGGAGGAGAAATCATGGCTGCACGGCAACCGAAGATCCCCGGACCCGACCACCCGATCACCGTCGAGAAGACGGGCCGCCGGGTGGTAGTACGTGTCGGCGAGACCGTTCTCGCCGACACCACCGGTGCCCTGACCTTGCAGGAAGCGAACTACCCGGCGGTCCAGTACGTTCCGCTCGCCGATATCGACAGCAAGCTGCTCACGCCCACCGACACCCAGACGTACTGCCCCTACAAGGGCGACGCCTCCTACTACACGATCAGCCTCCCGGACCGCGAGCTGACCGACGCGGTGTGGTTCTACAAGGAGCCGTACGACTCCGTCGCGGAGATCGCCGGCCACGCCGCGTTCTACACCGATCGCGTGGAAGTCGTGGTCGATAGCAAGTAGTCGGGGACCGGCCGTCGCGAATCAGTGTGCGCGGCGGCCGTATTCGACCAGCGCCGCCGGATCCTGGGTCAGCCAACCGTCGCCGATGAACCGCCGGTAGGCGTCCCGCGCGGCTTCGGTGACCGGCAGGGCCACGCCATCGGGGACGAGTCCGAGGGCGAGGGTCAGGTCCTTCGCGGACTGGATGCTGGTGAACCACCCGGCGTGCTCGGGGTCGAACATGACGTCGATGCGATTGCGCAGGCCCGGGGCCAGCATCGGCGACTCGCGAAGCATGGTGGTCAAGGTCGCGTCGTCGATGCCCGCGGCGCGGCCGGCCCGGACGGTTTCGGCGACCGCGGCCAGCTGGGTCAGCAGCATCTGGTTGTTCAGCAGCTTGATGACGGCCGCGGTCTCCGGGCGATCACCGGCATCGAACGCGCCGGCGAAGACCCGCCACACCGGCGCCAGGGCCGCACGGCCGGCGGCCGGGCCACCGAGAATGAACCGGGCCTCGCCCGAGCGGACCGCCTGCGGCGCGCCGACGATCTGCGCATTGACGAAGCTGTCGCCGTACGCCTGCGAGAGCGCCGTGATGACCTCGGGCGCAACGGTTCCCGTGTTCACCACGCGGGTCGGGGACCACTGCTTGCGCGGCTGACCGTCCGGCACCGCGAGTTCCAGGGTGCTCTTGTCATCGGCGAGGAAGAGGAAGACGGCCTCGCATTCATCGCTCACGTCATCGGGGGAGTCCATGATCGTGGCGCCCTGCTCACGCAGCTCATCCGCCCGGCCGGGAGTCCGGTTCCACACGCTGACCGCGTGCCCCTTGTCGAGCGCGCGCCCGGCGAATGCGCGTCCCATCCTGCCCATTCCGATGATCGCTATACGCATCTGCTGCTCCTATCCGATCTGCCCGTGAATTCCGCTGACTAAAGCATCGGCCCGGCAGCCTCATCGCGTCCAACGAACGTTCGAGATGACCTTCATCTCCCAACGCGATAGGTTCGAGAGGTGGAGATACGGCAACTCGAGTACTTCGTGGCCGTCGCCGACGAACTCAGCTTTTCGCGCGGCGCGGCGCGTGTACATGTGGTGCAGTCGGCCGTGTCCACCGCCGTGAGCAAGCTGGAACGAGAGCTCGGGGTCGAGCTGTTCGATCGGTCCAAGCTGCGGATCAGCCTCACCGCCGCGGGCATTACGTTTCTCGGCGAGGCCCGCGCGACCCTCGATTCGGCGCGGCGAGCGCGGGAATCGGTGACCGGATTCCACGGCCGGCTCAGCGGCACGGTCGAGATCGGAATTCTGCAGTCCTCCGGGGCGCTCGACGTGCCCGCGGTGCTGGGCCGATTCCACCGCGCGCATCCACTGGTATCGGTGCGGCTGCGGCAGAGCATCGGCGGCTCGGCAGGGCATCTCGCCGCCGTCGCCGACGGTTCACTGGAACTGGCCCTGGTCACCTTGCCGGACAAGCGACCGCGCGGCGTCACCATGCAGGTATTACTCGGTGAGCCACTGGTCTTCCTGTGCCGCCCCGACCATCGGCTCGCAGACCGTGAACAGATCGCGATCACCGACCTTGCCGCCGAGACCTTCATTCGCTTCACGGCCGGCTGGGGCATCCGCACCCTCGCCGACCGAGCCTTTGCCGAGGCCGATCTCGAACCCGTATCACCTTACGAGGTAGGCGATCTGACCACCACCGCCGGCTTGGTCCGGCACGGCCTCGGCACCACCCTCGTACCCGCTTCCGAGGCAGCGCGATTCGGCGATCTCCGTGCCGTATCGCTCGAATCGCCGCTGCTGTGGCAGGTTCTGCTCGCCACCCCGCCGGAAGAACGGATGTCGGCAGCCGGCCGCGCGATGGCCGCCGCCCTGCGTCACATCTCCGAAGACACCGTGGGGTAGCGGGCGTCGGGATCAGGACTGGGCCAGGCCGATGGTGTTGCCGTGGACGTCCTTGACGATGGCCACCTGCTTGCCGCCGCCGACGTTGTGGACGTCTTCGGCTACGGTGCCGCCGGCCTCGACCAAGGCTTTGACCTGGGCTTGGATGTCGTCGACGGTCCAGAAGGGGGTGCCGCTGGTGAGGCCGCGCTGCTGGCCGTTGGGGACCAGGCCGACGGCGACGCCGTCGGTGGTTTCGAAGTGGACGTAGTAGGGCTGGTCCATGAGGGGCTCGACGCCGAGCAGGGCCGTGAATTGTGCCTTGGCCGCGGCGATGTCGTCGACCGGGTAGAGGATGGCGTCGATCTTCTTCGTCATTGGAGTGCTCCTTCGTCTGTGTTCCGAACTCCGTTGACACCAACGCTAGGGGTGCGGCCCCGGCCGTCGCTTCTTGATTCCTGACCGCCTTGGCGGGGCGTCGAACTTCTGCGGGGTGATCGTCCGACTAATACTCTGCAGGGGCTGGAAGCTTGCGAAAACACTCTTTGACAGGTAGATATGTCCGGATTTCGACGATTGATTGTGGTTGCCGCGGCGTTGGCGGCGACGTTCGCGGGGGTGGCGCCGGGGGCGCAGGCGCAGGCCATCGATCCGGGGTTGGTGTCGCGGGCGGTTGCTGCGGACTCCTATGCCAAGTCGCGGCCCGGGGTCACGGGGATCGTCGTCTATGACCGGACGACCGGCGCGATGTGGGAGAACGGTAATGCGAACACGCCGGTGTGGGCTTGTTCGACCGCGAAGCTGGAGATGGTCGCGGATCTGTTGTTGCGCAATGAGTCCGGGGCCATCACGCTCAGCGACGATGATCGCGATCTGATGCACCGGATGTTGAATGTCAGTGATGACAATGCCGCGGACACACTGTGGAAGCGGTATGGCGGTTCGAGTTTCGGTGGGGATCTCGGCCGGTTCGGGATGACGTCGACGACGTTTCGTACCCCGCAGTCGCCGTACTGGGGGTGGGAGCGGACCACGGCCGCGGATCTGGATCGGCTGATCAATTCCGCACTCTCGCAGCTGAATTCGGATGATCGCGACTATCTGGTGAGTGAGATGCGGTCGGTGGGGAGCGATCAGCAGTGGGGTGTGTGGGGTGCGGGGGCGGCCGCGCAACCGGGCACCAAGGACGGCTGGTCCAATGACAATTCCGACGGGTCCTGGCTGGACAATTCGGTCGGCTTCGTCGGGCCGGACGAGCGGTACACCGTGGCCATCACCGGGAACACCGAGACGGTCGCCGGTGGCGATCAGATCGGCCGGGCCACGGATACCCAGGTCGCGAACCTGCTGTTCCAGGGCTACTTCGGCTGATCCCGGCCGCACGCCAGCGGGATGTGAGAGCGATGCAAGAGGCCGCTGCGAGAGTCGATGTCATGACCTGGGAGAGCGGCCTTCGTGCCGAAGGGAAGACGTTTCTGGTTACCGGGGCGAGCGCCGGCATCGGGTACTTCGTCGCCGAGCAGCTCGCGGCCACCGGTGCGACCGTGGTGCTGGGCTGCCGCGACGCGGGTAAGGCCGACCTGGCGGTACAGGCGATCCGGGCACGGGTTCCGGACGCTCGACTCCGTTGTGTGCGGCTGGATCTGGCGGATCTCACATCGCTGCCCGCGACGGTGGACGCGCTCGGCGTCGACACGCTGGACGCGGTCGTGCTCAATGCCGGGATCGCCCTGTCCGGGCCCGATCGCCGCCTGAGCCCGCAGGGGCATGAATTGATCTTCGCGACAAACCATCTCGGGCACTTCGCGCTGGTCGCGCAGCTGGCACCGATATTGACGGCCACCGCCGGCAGCCGGGTGGTCACGGTGGGCAGTTTCGCCGCGCGATCGGAACGGCTGGATCTCGCGGATCTGCAGTCGGAGCACGACTATCGGCCCAAGAGCACCTACGGCCGATCGAAACTGGCCCAGATGCTGTTCGGCTTCGAGCTGGATCGACGGCTGCGCGCGCAGGGCGCCGGCGTCGCCAGCATTGTCGCTCACCCCGGCGGCGCGCTGGATTCGCTGACCCCGTCGCGTCCGCCACTGTTCGTCCGCACCACGGCCCAGTACCTGCGCGGGTTGCCGGCCGCCGTAGTGGTGCAGGGCAAAGAGGCGGGCGCGCGCAGCATCGTCCGCGCCGTGCTGGATCCCGGGATCACCGGCGGCCAGCTCTGGGGACCCAGGGTATTCCGTGGCACCCGCGGCAAACCACACCTGGAAACGCCCCGCGCGCACATGACCGACCTCGATACCGCCGCCGAACTGTGGACTGCCAGTGCGGCACTCACCGGCGTCGATCCGCTGCTGCGTCCGCGGGCGCTCGCCCGGTTCTGATCAACCTGGTATTTCCGTGAGCAAGTGGGTCGAGGCCACCGGTCGGCCGGAATCCACAGCATGATGGTGGGATGGCCGAGCGGGTGAGCGCATGCGCGCATTACTGATATTGATCATCGTCCTGGCGATTGCGCTGGTCGTCGGTGACCGGGTGGCAGTGGTGATGGCGCAGAACGAGATCGGCCGCAAGATCGCCGCCGCCTACAATCTGCCGAATCAGCCGAGCGTCGACATCACCGGCATCCCGTTCCTGACGCAGGCCGTGGACGGGAAATACCAGAAGATCGACATCCGGGTCGGGGACTGGAGTCAGGAGAAGCTCTCCGTCCACAACCTCGATGTGACGCTGACCGATGTCACCGCGCCGCTCGGCGATGTGCTCCAGAACCGCACCTCCAACCTGGTCGCGGCGACGGCTTCGGCCACGGCCGTGGTCCCGTACGACACCGTGCAGAGCTTCGCGCCGGACGGCGTGAAGACGATCTCCAATGGCCCGGACGGGCTGCACGTCACCGGAACGTTCTCGGTGGAAGGGATTCCGGTCCCCGCGACGGTCGTCGTCACCGTCGCGCCGACCAGCGGCGGTATCGAGGTCACGCCGGTGTCGGTGCAGGCCGCGGCTGGTGGTCCGACGCTTTCGCTGTCTTTGCTTAAGCAGGCTCTGACCTTCACCGTGCCGTTGGAGAAGCTGCCGCTGGGCGCACAGTTGACGTCCATCCAGCCGGGCGCGAACGGTCTGCAGGTGACCGCGGTGGCGCATACCGTGCGCTTCTCCAGCCTGCCGTGAGGTCGCTCAGGTAAGCGACCGGCTCGCTGCGCGCAGGTCTTCGAGAGCGGCCAGGGTGTAGGGCGCCAATGCGGCATCCTCCCGGGCTTGCAGCCATTGCGCGTAGCCCTGTTTGAACGCGAGGACGCCCAGTTCGCTGGCGAGCCGAGCGGTCGCATCCGGCACGCCGCGGGTGCGCAGGGCATCGGTCATGGCCGCCGCCAGGCCCACGTTCTTGAGCGCATCACGTTGCTGCAGTTCGCTGTTGGCGTCGATGGCGGCCTTGATCCGTGGTGCGAGTTCGCGGTTCATCGGACCCATTGCGTTGGAAGCGCGTTCGAGGCCGGCCCCGACCGCTTCGAGCGGGGTGGCGCTGTCGGGCGCCTCGGAGATCCCCTCGGCGAGCAGCCGGCTCAGCGTTTCCTGTCCGGCGGCGAGGAGTTCGCGTTTGTCGGGGAAGTGGCGGAAGAAGGTGCTCTTGGTGACGCCGGCGCGTTCGGCGATCTGTGTCACCGTCGTGGCGTCGTATCCCTGTTCGGTGAAGAGGTCGACCGCGGCAATGACGAGCCGCTCACGTGCACCGGGTTCCCATCTGGCCATGAGCTCATGATAGGTGATGGGACAAAAGTTCCGTCGCTGCGCTACAGTGATGAGACAGCAGTCCCATCACTATCGAAGGGTAGCGATATGCATGTCTTCATTACCGGCGGCGCGGGTTTGATCGGCTCGGCCGTCGTCGCCGAACTACTCGCCAACGGCCACACCGTCCTCGCGCTCGCCCGCTCCGACTCCTCCGCGGCAGCCCTCGAAGCCGCCGGCGCCACAACCCTGCGCGGCGACCTGGCCGATCTGTCAACGCTGCGTGCCGGTGCGGCCCAGGCCGACGGCGTCATTCATCTGGCCTTCGCCAACGACTTCAGCACCCCCGATGCGCTCGCCGCGGCCGTCGCGGAGGAGGGCGCCGCATCGGCGGCCATGGGTGCGGAACTCCTCGGCAGTGACCGCCCGTTCGTCATGGTCTCGGGCACGCCCTACGCGGCGGGCCGCGCATCCACCGAAGCGGACCCGACGTCGACCGACGGACCCGTCGGCGGCCGCGGTCGCTCGGTGATGGCGGCGCTGGACCTGGCGGCACGCGGTGTTCGAAGTGCGGCCGTCCGCATGCCGCGCACGGTCCACAATCAGGGCACCGGCGGATTCGCCGGCCTGCTCACCAATGCCGCCCGCCGCAGCGGCGTCGTCAGCTACCCCGGCGACGGCACCCAGCGCTGGCCGGCCGTCCATGCCCTCGACGCGGCCGTACTCTTCCGCCTGGTCCTGGAAAAGGCCTCCGCCGGAACCGTATGGCACGCCGTGGCCGACGAGGGTGACGCCGTCCGCGATATCGCCGCGGTCATCGGCCGCAGGCTCGATCTCCCCGTGAAGTCCGTCCCGCAGGACACTTTCGGCCCCCTCGGCCAGATCTTCGCCACCGACCAGCCCGCATCCAGCGCCCACACCCGCGAGGCGCTCGGCTGGCAGCCCACCCATCCGAGCCTGCTCGCGGACCTGGAGAACATCCAGCCCTGAGCGCGTCCGAGTCGGCGGGCTACGGCAGCCCGCCCTGGCCCGGAATCGCTTGTCAGGATGCGTCGGGATAGGCGGCGGTGGCGCGGATTTCGACGAGCAGCCCCGGGCTGGCCAGTGCGCTGACGCCGATCAGTGACCAGGTCGGGTAGGGCGGGTTGATCAGCTTCGCCTTGGCCGCGGAGAAACCGGGCAGGTGCCGGTGGATGTCGACGTGATAGCTGGTCACGTCGACGAGGGCGGAGAGGCCGAGCCCTTCCAGCCGGAGGATTTCCTCGATGCGCCGGATGGCGATCTCGGTCTGTTCCTCGATGTCGTCGGGGATGGTGCCGTCGGCGCGGCGGCCGATGGTGCCGGCGATGAAGAGATGCCCGTGCGAGCGGACCGCGGCGGAGTAGCCGAAGTTCGCGAAGGCGCTGACGGTCTTGCCGAAAACCTCTGAGTCCTGCGGGATCTCGACGGTGTGGATGGTCATTTGCGGTGTCTCCCTTTTGTTTTGAGCGGATTGCAGTTCAGTTGCCCCAGCGGGACGAGCCGCAGGAGTGCTCCATCCGCGTCCGGCCGAAGGTCTCGCGTTCGCGAAGCGCCTCACCGGGGAACGAATAGCGGGGCGCGTTCTTCGGGTTCTTCGCGGCCTGCGCGACGATCGCGTCGATGAGCGAGCGGGCCATGTCCAGCCGCGGGTAGACGGCATGCACGGCCTCGGCCTGCGGATCGGTGAGCGCATCGAGGTGATCGGCTCCGATCGATCCGCCGAAGTCGAAGGCGACGCCTTGACGGACGAGTACGCACAGCGTGCCGCGGCGCTCCGCGATGCCCGGCGAGGTGTGTAATGCGATGGCCTGCCACACCTGGTCGGTGTCCGCGGCGGATACCCCACGGCCGGTGAGGAATTCGGCGGCGCGATCGGCGCCCTCGACCTCGAATCGCTGAGTGTGCGGGCCGCCCGGCGCGATACCGAGGTCGTGCATCGCGCATGCGGAGAACAACAGGTCGTCGCTGTAATCGTTGCCCGCGGACAGGCCTAGCTGCCGGGCCACCAGCCGGGCGAACAGGTAGCTGCGGACGCTGTGGTTGAACACCGCGGGCGTCTCCACCGCGCGAATCAGATCCACCACGGCCTCGGTGAGCGGTGTACCGGGCAGCGTGATGAAGTCGGCCGACCCTGCGGTGATCGCCTCTCGAATTGCTTCGGTCATGTATCGAAGCATGCGCGGTGTCGCTCTGACCTGGTGATAGGCAAAATTGCCGCAGTTCGTTAGGATATTGCCATGCCGTCTCATCGGATCGCGATCCTGGCCTTGGACGGGGTCCTGCCCCTGGATCTGGCGATTCCCGCGCAGATCTTCGCCGCTCGCCCGGAGACCCCGTACGAGACGACCGTGTGCACCGTCGCCGCGCAGGTGCACACCACCGGCGGCTACGCGGTGCTGACCGAGGGAGACCTGGATCAGCTGTGTACCGCCGACACCGTGATCGTGCCGGGGTCCGAGCCGCCGAGTCGTCCACCGGAAGCCGTCCGTGTCGCCCTGGCCGAGGCGCACGCGCGGGGCGCGCGGATGGTGTCGATCTGCACGGGCGCGTTCGCGCTGGCCGCGGCCGGCGTGCTGGACGGTCTGCACGCCACCACGCACTGGCAGTACATCGATGATTTCGAACGCGAATTCCCCGCTGTGACAGTCGATCGCGATGTGCTCTACGTCGATGAGGGTGACGTCCTCACCTCGGCCGGGGTGTGCTGCGGCATCGACCTGTGCCTGCACATCGTCCGGCGCGACCTCGGCGCGGTGGTGGCCAACCGGATCGCCCGCGGCCTGGTCGCCGCCCCGCATCGCGAAGGCGGGCAAGCGCAATACGTGCCCGCCCCGGTCGCGGTCTCCGGCGACGCGTCCCTGTCCGGCACTCGCGAATGGGCGCTGCAACGCCTCGGCGAGCCGGTCACACTCCGCCAACTCGCAAGGCACGCAGGCGTTTCGCAGCGCACGCTCATGCGCCGGTTCACCGAGGAGACCGGCACGACACCATTGCAGTGGTTGCTCCACGCCCGTCTCGGCCGGGCGCGGGAACTGCTGGAAACCACCGCTCACCCGGTGGACCGCATCGCACAGGACTGCGGCCTCGGCACGGCCGCCAATCTGCGACTGCACTTCCGGCGCGTATTGGACACCACTCCCACCGCCTACCGGCGCACCTTCGGGAGCTGAGGCCGGCCAGGAATGTGTGGGGGATTGCCGTTGTTTCGTCCGGAGTCCCGAAGTCGAGCTGTCGCTCCGGAAGGAAATGTGCCTTATGTCACAAGAATTGGTCGGCGATGCGTCGATCCATCTCGAGGAACTCTTCACCGATTTCCGGGCAGGATCGCTGCGGCTGCGGAACAGATTCGCGATGGCGCCGATGACGAGAATGAAATCGCCTGACGGCGTCCCGAATACGGAGAATATCGACTATTACCGTGCGCACGCCGCCGGTGGGGTGGGCCTGATCATCTCCGAGGGGACGTACGTGCGGGGTCCGGCCGCCGGTCCGCATGCGAATGTGCCGCGGTTCTACGGTGACGACAGTGCCGCCGGTTGGCGGGCAGTGGTCGAGGCCGTGCACGCCGAGGGAGCCGCCATCGTTCCGCAGCTGTGGCATACCGGGCTGGAGCGAGGGGACAGCCCCGAATTCGAGCCGGCGACACCGACCGTGAGCCCGTCCGGTGTGGACTACACCGGGCGAGAGGTGGGGCGGGCGTTGACGACCGCCGACCTGGACACACTGGTCGAGTCGTATGTGGAGTCGGCCGTCCTGGCCCAGCGACTGGGTTTCGACGGCATCGAACTGCACGGAGCGCACGGGTATCTGCTCGATCAATTCTTCTGGGCCGCAACCAATCACCGTGACGATGAATACGGTGCGGCCCGCCGCGGGCGTGCGGCTTTCCCGGCCCGGGTGGTAGCCGCCATCCGCGCGGCCGTCGGATCCGATTTCCCGATCATCTACCGCTATTCGCAGTGGAAGGGCGTCGATTACAGTGCCACCATCGCCGAGACGCCCGGCGAGCTCGAGGAATTGCTGACTCCGCTCGTCGACGCCGGTGTCGATATCTTTCACACTTCGCTGCGTCGGCATTGGCTGCCCGAATTCACTTCTCACGCGGATGATCTGAGCCTGGCCGGCTGGACCAAGAAGATCACGGGACTCCCGGTGATCACCGTGGGTTCGGTCGGAGTGGACAAGGTCTTCCGCGGTGACGAGATCGACGAGACGCAGGCGCAGCGTTTCCGTGTCCTGCAACAGCAATTCGACCGCGGCGAGTTCGACATCGTCGCGATCGGCCGGGCCTTGCTGGCCGATCCGGCATGGGTGAACAAGGTCCGCGACGGAAGACTCTCGGAGATCACGCCTTTCCGGTGATCCCACGTGCTGGTAACGGGACGGTAACGGAGTGGAGTCCGGGTAGCGAATTGGCTACCAGGGGTTGGCATTCGGGTTAATTGCAGTAGGCTTGTTGCTTGTCTATCCCTGTAAGCATGGATCGATCCGGACTCCGTGATGAAAAGAACCGTGAGCCTTGTCATCCCGGCGAAGAATGAAGCACGAAATATCGCGGGGGTGCTCGAGCAACTGCCAGACGATGTCACCGAGGTGATACTCGTCGATGGTAACTCTACCGATGCCACGCTGGTCACCGCCAGAAAATACCGACCGGACATTTTGGTTGTAGCGCAGCAAGGTACGGGCAAAGGTAGCGCACTGCGTGCCGGATTCTTTGCGGCGACCGGCGACATCATCGTGATGATGGATGCCGACGGAAGTATGGCGCCGCAGGAGATCTCGCATTTTCTGCACTTTCTCGATCATGGTTACGACTTCGTCAAGGGCTCGCGATTCGTCGGCGGCGGCGGGTCGCTCGATATCACCCGGCTGCGGCGGGCCGGAAATCGGTTCCTGCTGGCGGTCTTCAATACGCTGTATCACACCCGGCTCACCGATCTTTGTTACGGCTTCTGCGCATTCGATCGCCGCTATCTGGAGCACCTCGATCTGACGGCAACGGGTTTCGAGATCGAAGCCGAGATGACGGTACGGGCCATGCAGGTCGGGTTGCGCATCGCCGAGGTGCCCAGTTTCGAGATGCCCAGGCGGGACGGGCGATCCAATCTGCATGCCGTGCGGGACGGATTCCGGGTGCTCGGGGCCGTGCTCGCGGGCCATCGGCTCGGCGCCACCGGACTCCGCACCCGAGCCGCCCACGCCGGGCCGCCCGCAGTGCCGGTGACGCCGGCGGAGTCGCTGTGAGCACTGCACAGCAGATCAGCGTCGAAGACCTGCCGGTCGCCTGCACCGAGATCGAACTCAGCGCACCGGCAACGGAACTGGAGATCGACGACGACCTCCCCGCACCACACCGGATCCTGGCGCTGGTGCGGTACCACACCGATCCGGTCGGCGTCGTCCTGCTGGACGCGCGCCTGGGCCGCGCCTGGGCCGCACACGAATCCACGGTCCGGACCGCGGTGGCGGACGCGGTTGCCGAGCATCTGCGGGCGGACGCGATCACGCACTGCGCCTGGCGCCGGCAACGCATTTCGGCGCAGCCGTCGTCGATCACGGTGATCGTGGCGACCCGCGGCCGCCCGCACAGCTTGCACCGGTGCCTCGACGCGCTCCTGCGAATGGACTATCCGCAGGCCGAAATCATGGTGGTCGACAACGATCCGCCCGACGATGCCACCGCCGCAATGATTTCCGAGCACTTCGGCGCCCGGGTGCGCTACCTCCGGGAGGACCGGCGCGGCCTGGCCGCGGCGCACAATCGCGGCCTGACCGAGGCCGACGGCAGCATCGTGGCCTTCACCGACGACGACGTGATCGCCGACCGGCACTGGCTGACCGCCCTCGCCGAGGGCTTCGACGCCGACTCGAATGTCGGCTGTGTCACCGGCCTGATCCTGCCCGCCCAGCTCGAGACGCCCGCCCAACTCATGCTGGAACAACACGGCGGTTTCGGCAAGGGTTTCGCGCGGCGCGTCTTCGATATGGACCGCAATCGCCCCGACGACCCGCTGTTCCCCTTCACCGCAGGCCGATTCGGCTCGGGTGCCAATATGGCCTTCGATACCGCGGTCCTGCGCGGCCTGGGCGGTTTCGATCGGGCGATCGGCGCCGGCACCCGCGCCCGCGGCGGCGACGATCTGGCCGCGTTCTTCCGGGTCATCGTGCGCGGCCACCGGCTCGTGTATCAGCCGGGCGCCCTGGTCCGCCATCACCATCACCGCGATATGACGGCCCTGCGCAATCAGGTATACGGCTACGGAGTAGGTCTCGGCGCCTATCTGACCAGCGCGCTCGTCCATGATCCGAAGATGGTGGGGCCGTTCGTGCGCCGGCTGCCGCGGGGTGCGGCTTATGCCTTCTCCGGGGTGTCGGCGCGGCAGCAGCGGTTCGACGGCCTGCCCGCCGAGCTGGCCGGATTGGAGCGCCGGGGTGTGCTGTCGGGTCCGCCGGCGTACGCGGTCAGCCGCTGGCGGACCCGGCATGCGGTAGCCGGGGCCGGGGGTTGAGCGGCGGTCTCGTGACCGACGCACCCGAGACGCCGGGAATTCGGGCCCGGGGGTTCCGGGCGCAGTTCGCCGATATGCGGAACCCCCTGGTACGCGATGGCATGCTGCTGACCGTCAGTTCGGGGCTGTCGGCGATCGTGGGGCTCGGCTACTGGACCGTGGCGGCGTGGCGTTATTCGGCGGCCGCGGTCGGCAGCAATTCGGCGGCCATCTCGCTGACCATGCTGGTGGCCGCGATCGCGCAGCTCAATCTGTCCGGCGCCATGGTGCGATTCGTTCCGGCCGCCGGTGCGCGCACGCGGCGGCTGGTCGCGGTCGCCTATCTGGTCAGCACCGGGATGGCGATCGTGGCGGGCATCGTGTGCGTCGCGGCCATCTGGCTGATCGCGCCGGGCGTGACCTTCCTGGAAGATGTTTCGGCGCAGGCGATGTTCATCGTGGCTGTTGCCGCTTATGCGCTCTTCGTGCTCCAGGACGGCGTGCTGACCGCCTTGCGCCGGACACCGCTGGTGCCGGTCGAGAACTTCCTGTTCTCGATAACCAAGTTGGGGCTGCTGATCGCGCTCGCCACCGCGCTGCCGGTGCGCGGGCTCTTCGCGTCGTGGGTGCTGGCGCTGGGTGGCGCGGTGCTGGTTGTCGGTTTGTTCCTGTTCGCCCGCGCGATCCCGCGGCGGCAGCGCGAGAGTACGGCCGTCGATCGGTTGCCGCCGCTGCGCGATATCGGCCGGTTCGTGGCCGCCGACTATGTCGGCTCGGTCTTTTCGATCGCCTCGGTGACCGCGATGCCGGTGCTGGTCGTCGCATTGCTGGGGCCCGCGCAGACCGCTTACTATTCGATCGCCTGGGCCATCGCGAATGCCGTCCACCTCATCAATGTGAATATGGGGACGTCTCTCGTCGTGGAAACCGCGGCCGATCAATCCCGATTGGCCGCCGAGGCCCGGCGGGTCGTGGCCCGGACTGCCACGATCTTGATCCCGGCGGTCGCGACGGTGACTGTGCTCGCACCGTACGTGCTCGGCCTGTTCGGCGATGGGTATCGGTCCGGCACAACGACATTGCGATTGCTCGCGCTCGCGGCCCTGCCGCATCTGCTCGTCTCGACCGCGATCAGCGCGGCGCGGGTCCGGCGAAAGTTGCGCCTGCTGCTGACGATTCAGATCGCCATGTGCCTGGCGACGCTCGGGCTGGCCGCGATTCTGATACCGCGATTCGGGCTCCGGGGCGCTGCCTTCGCCTGGCTGGGAACCCAAATCGTGCTGGCCACAGTGCTGCTGGTCCGCCGCGACCTCTGGCTCACCAGCGGAACGGCCACGCGATGGTGGATGCGAGCCGTCGGCGCGACGATTCGGCTGGCGACCAGTACGCCGTTGCGCGCCTACCTGCGGTCGGCCTCGCAGCGCCTGCGCTCACCCGGGCAGGCTCGCGCGGGTGCGCGGACCCGGCGGGCGGTCGAGGGCGAGCTGCCAGGGGATATGCATGTCCTGCAAGTGCTCCCGACGGTCACCGACCTGCAGGTGGCCTTGCTCAGCGACGATCACGATCACCCCACCGCGGTCCTGAAGATCGCGCACACCCCGCAGGCGGTGCACGACCTCAGCGCGCAATCGCGCACCCTGGCCCGCCTGGCGGACACCCCGGAACTGGGGGACTGGCGCGTCCTGTTGCCGCACATCGTGGACCTGCGCGCGCACGGCGACACCTTGGTGTCGGTCGAATCGTTCCTGCCCGGAGTCGATATGACGACGGTGCTGACGGCCCATCCCGATCGGTCCACGCCCTTGACCATGGAGGCGCTGGCGACGATCGACGAATTCCACCGGCGTACGGGCGCTGTCGCCGTAGTCGACGATGCTCTGCTCGCCAAGTGGGTCGACCAGCCGGTTCGGCAGCTGGCTCAGGCGTGCACCACCATGTCGCCCCGGTCCACCGGCACGGTGCAGCGCCTGGGCGCCGTGCTGCATACCGCCCTGGCGGGCCGCCGCGTCCATACGGGCTGGGCGCACGGCGATTTCCACGCGGGCAATGTGCGGCTGCGCGGAGCCGATGGCGGAGTGACCGGGATCGTCGACTGGGGCGGTGCGCGTCCCGGGCAGCTCACCGTGCTCGACGGGTATCTCATGGTGCTCACCACGCGCTGTCTCGTCGAGGATCGGGAGCTCGGCGCCGTTGTGCGGCAACGTCTCCGCGCCGGTGGTCTCCCGCCGGCCGAGCGCGAGCCGATGGAGATCGCCTGGGGCACAAGCAGAACCGGTGAGATCGACGACCAGGCGGCGATTCTGCTGACCTGGCTGCACCATATCGTCGGCCTGTGGACCAAGTCGGAGGCGTACCTCGCGCGGCCCATCTGGTGGTCCCTCAATGTCACCCCGGTGCTGCGCGCTTTCGCCAACCTCGCACCGGCGGTGGAGGAACAGGTACGTACGGCGCCCCCCGCCGAACCGACCCCCGTCGATGAATCGCCGACCGTCGATGTGGTCATTTGTGCCTACACGGAAGACCGCTGGCAGGACCTGGTCGACGCCGTCGCCTCGATACACGACCAGACCCGCCCGGTTCAGCGGATCGTGGTGGTTATCGATCACTGTCCCGCCTTGCTGCGCCGGGCCACCCGCGAGCTGCACGATGTCACCGTCGTCGCGAATCGGAACGCGAAGGGACTGTCCGGCGCCCGCAATACCGGAATCGCCGAGGCCACCGCCGATATCGTCGCCTTTCTCGATGACGATGCCACGGCGGCTCCGGACTGGATCGCCGCGCTGGTCGGTCCGTACTCCGATCCCGAGGTCCTGGGCGTCGGCGGCCGGGTCGAGCCCGAATGGCGTGGCGCGCGGCCGGGCTGGTTCCCGCCCGAATTCGACTGGGTCATCGGCTGCAGCTACCGCGGCCTGCCGACCGCACGCGCCACGGTGCGCAATCACATCGGCGCCAATATGTCCCTGCGCCGCAGTGTGCTGGGGGAATCGGGCGGTTTCGCAGGGGAATTGGGCCGTATCGCCGGTCGTCCGCTGGGGTGCGAGGAAACCGAGCTGTGCATCCGGGTGAGCCGGGCGCATCCCGGCGGAACGCATGTGTACGAGCCCGCGGCCGTCGTCCATCACACGGTGCCGGAGGAACGCACCACGTGGTCGTACTTCCAGGCACGATGTCTGGCGGAAGGACAATCCAAGGCTGTCGTCCGCCGCCTCGCCGGTGCGCAGGACGGATTGTCCAGCGAGCGGGGGTATCTCACGTCGACGATTCCGCGCGGAGTAGGGCATCAGCTCGGCCGAGCGGCACGCGGCCACCGCGCCGGACTTGCCGGTGCGGGCGCGCTCGTCGCGGGCGTGGCGCTCACCGCGCTGGGCTATGCGTCCGGCACGATCCGACCACCGGAGTCGGACACCCGCCGGCCGATCAGCCGATATCTATTGCGGCACATCGCGTTCGCGGGCCTGCCGGTGGCGATGCTGCTGTGGGCGCTGTCGCTCCGCCACATCGCCCTCGACCGGATCGGTGACTACGGACTGCTTCCATTGCTGCCGGTCACCTTCTGGACGGCACTGGTGGTCCTGCTGGTGAGTTTCACAGCGCTGGTGCGCAATTCGCGCACGCCGAGCGCCCTGCTCGCGGTGCACATCGGCGGTTTGATCGCCATCCTGCATGCCACGCCGAGCATCGTCTACGGCACGCTCCGCTATTCGTGGGCGTGGAAGCACGTCGGCCTCGTCGACTACTTCATGCACCATCAGGGCACGAACGCCGCACTCCAGGAGCTGTCCGCCTACCAGTACTGGCCCGGGTTCTTCAATCTCAATGCGCTGCTGGTGCAGGCGAGCGGCCTGCATTCCGCGCTCGGCTATGCGATCTGGGCGCCGCCGGTTTTCAATGCGCTGCTCATCGGCCCGCTGGTGCTGATCTTCCGCACCGCCACCACCGACCGCCGCCTGGTCTGGTCGGCCGTGGCCATCTATGTGCTGAGCGCGTGGGTCGGCCAGGATTACTTCGCACCCCAGGCCGTCGCCTACTCCCTGTATCTGAGCCTGATCGCCCTGTGCCTGCACTGGTTCCGCGGCAATGTCGCCGTGCGGCCGCGGCAGCGGGTGCTGCTGACCGTGCTGGCGCTGGTGCCGATGTCGCTGGCGATCATCGTGATTCATCAGCTGACCCCGCTGATGGTGGTGTCGGGCCTGGTCCTGCTGGTGCTGCTGTGCCGGTATCGGGTCGCGCTGCTCGCTGTGCTCACCCTCGCGCTCACCGTGAGCTGGGATCTGGTGCTGGCCGGACCGTGGATTCGGGGGAATCTCGGCAATATTCGCTCCACCATCGGATCGATCTGGCACAACACGCATTCCGGATTCATCGATCTCGGTCTGGCCAGCCACAGTCAGGCGGTGGTAGCCCGGATCGACCGGTTGCACAGTGCGGGTGTGTGGGTGCTGGCGGGGATCGGGTTCGCCCGCCGGTTCCGGTATCGGCGCGACTTCGCGCTGGTGCTGCTGGCGGTGGCGCCGCTGCCGGTGCTGGCCGGTAACGACTACGGCGGCGAGATGATCTTCCGGGTCTATCTGTTCGGATTGCCCTTCGTGGCGTTCTTCGCGGCGGCGGCCCTTTACCCGCGGCCTGCGTCAGGGCGTTCGCTGCGGACGATGGCCGGTGCGCTGGCCGTCGTACTACTGCTCCTTACCGGGTTCGTCTTCGGGTATTACGGCAAGGAGCAGGCGAACTACTTCAGCCCGAAGGAGGTCGCCGCCGCCGAATACCTGTACGACGTGGCGCCGCCCGGATCACTCATCATCGGGGCGACCAGCAACTTCCCGTGGGCCTTCCAGCATTACGAGGTCTACGACTACATGTGGTTCGCCCTGCTCGAACCCAAGGACCGGCAGGCGGTGCTCGATCACCCCGTCGCCATGTTCTCCGACTATCTCGATCCGAAGCGGCACCCGCACGCCTTCGTCATCCTGACCCGCAGTGAGACGGCGGATGTCGAGATGACCGGGGAACTGCCCAAGGGCGCACTGGAACGGGTCACCGCCGATCTGACCGGATCGCCGAAATTCCGTGTCGTCTATCGCAATTCCGATGCCGTGGTGATCACGGCGAACCCTTCCGCTCCGCAGGAGGCGGTGAGATGAGCCTGATGAATCGGCGGAAACCGCTTTCGCGCATACGGATCCGGCATCTGCTGCTGGCGGCGTCCGGATGGCTCGCGCTCGCCGCGTTCAGCTATCTGCCGGACGGCATGCCGGTGCGAGTGCTGGCGGTGTTCGCCTTCGTGCTGTTCTGCCCCGGGCTGGCGATATCGGGGCTGCTGACCGAGGACCGATTGCAGCGGTGGGTGCTCACGGTGGCGCTGAGCATTTCCTTCGGGGTGCTGGTCACCGTGGCATTCAACGAATTACACGACGATTCGACGGTACAGCGCCTGGCCGTGCTCGCCTCGGTGACGACAGTCGCGACGATTGCCGCCGTGTGGTGGTCGCCGGGTGTACGCGGGGATGGGGGAGAGCAATGACCGTCGTCCCGATTCTGTTGTATCACTCCATCGCCGATGATCCGCCCGGGTGGATTGCGCCGTACACGGTCCCGCCGCACGTCTTCGGCGAGCACTTGAAGCTCATTGCCGACAGCGGGCGGACCGCGCTGACCGTGTCCGGTCTGCGTGCCGCCCTTGCGGGCCACGCCGAACTCCCCGCACGGCCGATCGTGCTGACCTTCGACGACGGATTCGCCGATTTCGCCACTGCGGCAACTACACTCGCCGACGCCGGTATGCCGAGCACGCTGTACGTCACCACAGGTGCACTTCGCGGCCGGGCCACACCCGCCGACTTGGCGCTCCCGCCCGCGCAGATGCTCGACCGGTCACAACTCGCCGGCCTCGCCGCGCAGGGTGTCGAAATAGGTGCCCACACTCACACGCATCCCCAGCTCGACATCATCGGCCCCGCGGCCGTCCGCGAGGAACTGATCCGCGGCAAGGTGCTGCTCGAAGACGCTCTGGCCCAGGAAATCACCGGCTTCGCCTATCCGCACGGATTCCATACCGCGGCATTGCGCAGCGCGGTCGCGGCGGCGGGCTACCGGTCGGCGTGCGCGGTAGGCAATGCCCTCAGCTCGGCGGCCGACCGTCCATTTGCCCTGGCCCGCCTGACTGTTCGGCCCACCACTTCCGTGACCACCCTGCGCGCCTGGCTCGGCGGCCGGGGCGCGCCGATCGCCCCGCAGGCCGAGCTACTGCGCACGAAGGCGTGGCGCACCTATCGGCGATGGCGCGGTCCGGGGTCCGTGCGCGGAGTCATCGCCGGCATCGACTGACCGGAGTTCTCACCATCCACCGACAGGAGACTTCATGCGTGCCTTGGTCACCGGCGCAGCCGGATTCATCGGCTCGAATCTGGTCGACCGACTACTCGCCGATGGGCATGACGTGGTCGGTGTCGACAATCTCCGCACCGGCAGTACGGCCAATCTCGCCGCCGCCGAAGGGGCGGGCGCGCGTTTCGCTTTCGTCGAATGCGATATCACCGCGCCCGAACTGGTCGGCCTGGTGGCGGTCGTGCATCCGGAGGTCGTGTTCCATCTGGCGGCCCAGGTGGATGTGCGCAAGTCGGTCGCGGATCCCTGGTACGACGCCCGGGTCAATGTGCTCGGCACCGTCAACCTGCTCGAGGCCAGCCGGCGGGCGCAGGTGCGGCGGGTCGTGTACGCGGCGTCCGGGGGCTCGCGGTACGGGCGGCCGGAATCGCTTCCGGTGCAACAGGAGACCGCGGCCAATCCGGTTTCGCCGTACGCGGCCGCCAAGGTCGCGGGGGAGTACTACCTGCACGCCTACACCGGGCTGTACGGGATGAGCGGGGTCAGTCTCGCGCTCGCCAATGTCTATGGTCCGCACCAGGATCCGCACGGTGAGGCCGGGGTGGTGGCGATCTTCGGCAGCGCGCTGCTCACCGGCCGGCCGACCGCGATCTTCGGTGATGGCAGTGCGACGCGCGACTATATCTATGTGAGCGATGTCGTCGACGCGTTCGTCCGCGCCGCGGCCGCACCTCCCGATGTCGCGGGCACCTTCAATGTCGGTACGGGCCTGCAGACCTCGACCCTGCA
Organism: Nocardia sp. NPDC020380; assembly: GCF_044386975.1. NCBI lineage: Bacteria > Bacillati > Actinomycetota > Actinomycetes > Mycobacteriales > Nocardiaceae > Nocardia > Nocardia sp. NPDC020380. Next base: position 128,370 of record NZ_JBIRVQ010000002.1, read on the forward strand.
ATTGCACGAGTTGATCGCCCAGGCGATCGGAGTGCGCGCCAGGCCGTCGTATCGGCCCGCGCGGGCGGGGGAGATCGATGCCATCGCGCTGGACTGCGCCACCACCGTGGCGACCTTGCAGTGGCAACCCCGGGTGGCCGTGCGCGAGGGCGTCGCCCGCACCATCGAATGGCTTCGCGGCGCACTCGCGGCGAGCCCGGTCGTCTGAGGAAGAGTCGTGAAGCGCACCGCCGTATCGAGCGACCGTCTCACCGTGCGCAGCCCTGTCCCGCGCGGGCTGTGGCGGGAGCTGCACGAATCCGATTGCGAGGCCGTCCCGACCCAGGCCGCGGAATGGCTCGACTGCGTGACCGCCACGGGGCGCTACCGGGATGCCAGCCGGCTCTACGAAATGCCGGGCGGGCGGCTGGCCGTCCTTCCGCTGGTGCGCAGGCATTTCCCCGGTGGCGGTCCGGTGATCCTGCAATCCATGCCGGACAGTTGGGGGTTCGGCGGACTCATCGCACCCGATGGGGTCGACACCGAGCTGGTGTCGGCCGTATTGGACGATCTGTCCGCTACCTCCGCACTGCGGGTGCATATTCGAGCCAATCCGTTGCACGCGGACGCGTGGGATGCCGCGACGGCCGGCCGCCACAGGGTGACCGCGATCCCGTCCCGGGCACACGTACTCGATCTGTCCGGCGGCTTCGAGCGGGTCTGGCGTGATCGTTTCAAGGCGGCGACCCGCACCGATGTCCGCAGGGCGCGAAAGTCCGGCGTGCGCATCGAAACCGATACCACCGGGCGGCTGGCCCCCGTCTTCTATGAACTGCTGCTGCGATCGTTCGACCGGTGGGCAGGCCAACAGCACGAGCCCGCCTGGCTCACCCGGCTACGCGGGCGGCGGCGCGACCCGATCGACAAGTTCCGCGTCATCGCCGATCGGCTGGGCGACCGTTGCCGGATCTCGGTGGCGTGGGTCGGCGAAAGTCCCGCCGCGGCGATCCTCGTGCTGCGTGGCGGGGCCAATGCCCACTACACGCGTGGCGCAATGGATCCGGCGTTCGCCGCCGGGACCCAGGCGAACTGCGCCTTGCACACGGCGGCGATCGAGGAGGCGTGCGCGGCCGGATGCCGGGCCTATCACCTGGGCGAGTCCGGTGGATCGGCCGGGTTGGCACAATTCAAGAGCCGATTCGGTGCGCAGCCGGTGGATTACGCACGCTATTGGATGGAACGCGCGCCGCTGTATCGGATGGAACGTTCGATACGGACCGGCGTCAAATGGGCGATCGGATTCCGGGATGCGTAGGCCGGCTACCGCACTCATCGCCGGGGTGCTGGCGACCGTCCTGATCGGTTGCGGCACCACCTCATCGCCGCCCGCGCCCACCTCGGCTCCGTCGGCTCCGTCTTCCTCCGCGTTCCCGGTTCCCTCGGGCTGGAAGGTCACCTTCGACGACGAATTCGACGGGCCCGCGGGCAAAGCCCCCGATTCACGCTACTGGCATCCCGATCACGGCGGAACCGGCTGGGGCAATCAGGAATTGCAGTACTACACGCCGAGCGGGAATGCCTTTCTCGACGGCCAGGGACATCTCGTGCTCGAGGCCCGCGCTCAGTCCGGCGGTATTCGATCCTGCTGGTACGGCCCGTGCCAGTACACGAGCGGCAAGGAAATCACGTACCGCGGTGATTCCGCCCTGTTCTCGCAACGCTACGGCCACTTCGAGGTCCGGATGAAGATGCCGGCGGGCGCGGGCCTGCTGGCCGCGTTCTGGCTGCTCGGCGACAATATCAATGACGTCGGCTACCCGGAGTCCGGTGAGATCGACGTCGTCGAGACCCTCGGGAATCAGACCGGCGCCGTCGAACAGCACGCGCACGCACCGGGATTGGACTTCGGCTCCGGCTTCGCCCTGCCGAGTGGCCAGTCCATCAGCGACTGGCACACCTACGCCGTGACCTGGACGCCCACCGAAATCGACTGGGAGGTGGACGGGCAGACGACCCAGACCCTGACCAAACAACAATCGGCCGGTCGCTGGGACTTCGACCATCCCTTCTATCTCTTGTTCAGCCTCGCGGTGGGCGGCAACTGGCCCGGACCACCCGACGCCGGCACGAAATTCCCGGCACAGATGCTCATCGACTACGTCCGCGTATTCGACGAGGCATCCTGAGCGACGTTTGCGAGCCGGCCTCGAGTCCGTCGGCTATCCGCGCAGATTGCGGTCGAACAAGGCGAGCAGTTCGCGATAGTGCCGTTCCGCGGCCTCGGCGTCGTAGGCGGAGGTATCGGCCTGGGTGTAGCCGTGCTGCGATCCCTCGTAAACCTCGGTGCGATGCCGAACGCCGGCGGCCTCCAGCGCCTTGTCGAACTGGGCCGTGTGCTCCGGAGCCCGCTCGTGATCCGAGCCGGCATGGGCGAAATACAGCTCCGCCGTGATGTTTCCGACGGTCAGATGCGGACTGTCCGGGGTATCGGTGACCAGCGGTCCACCGTGGAATCCCGCCACCGCCCCGACCCGATCGGGGAACATGGCCGCCGCCAGCACCGCCAGCCGCGCACCCATGCAATACCCGGTCAGCCCGACCTTCCCCGCCGCGACCTGCGGCGACGCCCCGAGCCAGTCGAGGTAGGCGCCGACATCGGAGCGCAACAGCTCCGGCGTGATCTCCCGAATCATCGGGAACAGCTGCTGGAAGATCTCCGGCCGCTGCGCCGGGTCGATGAACTCCGGCAGCTCGATCACCGGCGCCCGCCCATGCCGGTAATAAGCATTCGGAAGCAGCACGGTGTAACCATGCGCGGCAATACGATCGGCCAGCGCCCGCAGGCTGGGCCGCAACCCGAAACCGTCCTGAATCACCAGCACGCCCGGATGGGCAGCACCGTCATCGGGGTAGACCACATACGCGTCGGCGACACCATCGGGTGTCTGCACGTCGACCGAACTACCGTGAATTGCAGTCATTTGTTGGATCCTCTTGTCGTGGTTGATGCCCTGTCCTCAACACGATGTAGCCCGGCGCTACTTCCGCGCCACCCGGCCCCATCGGCCGAGTTGCGCGGCGAGCCGTGCCGTCCGGATCGGGAGGCCGCGTAAACCGTCCTCGCGCAGGGCGAGCGCCGTGAGGAGTATCCGTGTTCGTGGCGGAAGCTTGCCGGGTCGGCATACGGGGCAGTGCCCGAGGCGGTGGCCGAGTAGATGGCGGCATGCTTCGGCCAGTCCGGATTGGTAGGCGTGGCGGGTTCGGGTGATGTCGGCGGCTCGAATCCGGGTGTCGGCATTGCGTGGTGCGAAGGACAGTTGCGCGGTTCGGAGCAGGGGCAGGTCCTCGGCGCTGTCGCCGACCGTCATTCGATGCTCGGCGTTCGGCATCCGTTGTGCCAGCGCCGCGAGGCCTGTGGCCTTGTCGACGCGGGCGATGACGATGTCGGTTTGGGCCTGGCCGTTGACGAATCGCAGATCGGAGGGCGCGAAAGTGGATAGGGCGCTGAGTGTTTCCGGCGGGAGGGGGCCGTGGGCGACGTGTGCGCGGATGCTGTGGCGGTATCCGTCGTCGATCTCGACGTGCGGGTCGGCGCTCAGTTTCGTGCGAACTTCATCGAGCAGCTGTCGTTCCGAATCGGTGAGCAGATCGATCTCGCGGGTCGTGGCGGCGTCGTAGATGACCGATCCGTACTCGGCGACCGCGCCTGCCAGGCCGAATATCCGGCAGCGGTCGCGCGCTTCGGCGATGCTGCGGCCTGTTGCGATGATCGGGCGGTAGCCGTGTGCGAGTAGGGCTCGCAAGGTCAGTACGCCGGTGGGTGAGGTGGTGGGGAAGCCGAGTGGACCGGTTTCGAGTACGCCGTCGAGATCGAGGGCACAGATCGGCCCGGTGGTTGGTTGGGGGTGTGGCAGTAGATATTCCGCTAGGTAGTCGTGCACGACGGCAGCACGTCGGCGGGTGAAGTCGGTCGCGCCGATCTTGCCTGCGCGATCGAGCTGCCAGAGGTGCACCAGGCGGTAGAGCAGCCACCGTTCACCGTCGACGTCGGCGCCTGTCCGGGACTCGAAATTCGATCTCAGTGCTTGCGTGAACGCCCCATCGGCTGCGTCGACGGCCGCTCCAGCCAGATCGAATACGGCGTCATAGCAGGCTAATTGGCGGTTGCCGAATGCTGATCGTTGGAATGTCACCTTTCGTAGTGCTTGCGGCGCAACCGGATCGGGCACCCAATAGCGGCGTTCTGTGGCGCCGTCGATGATGCAGGGCTGGTCCACGGTCAGCAGCATGCGGGTCATCGGTTCCAGCAGGAGTAATCGCGCTATCGGACCGAGCGCTCCGAATTCGCCGCTGAGCAGGTAGGCCGCGACTTCCCAGATCGGGCCACGGCCGCGCAGTGCTCGGGAAGGGTCGTGAGGAGTGCGCAGCCACAGCTGGCGTTGTGCGACGTAATCGGCGATTCGATCGGCGGTAATGGCCGAATCCGGCTGCGGCCCTTCAGGTATCCACTCGCGATACAGCAGTCCGTCGGCGAAGCCGTACATCCGTGGCACCTCGGCGGCCAACTGTTCGCCGACCAAAACGGCATGCCGACCCCAGCGCCCCTGACCGGCGCCCTCGATCGCGAGTTCACGTATCTCCGTGTGTTCACCGTCCGCGTCGGTGAACGGCACCGAGTACCTGGCACACAGGTGATCGCGGCCCGGCGCAATCGATTCGGGACGTGCGATCGGCAGACCGACTCGCCACTCGGGACCCGCCAGTGTGCCGAGCGTGGCCTGGACCGATCGTGGCGTGAGCAACTCGTGTACGGCCCACTCTCGCCACGGCAATTGCACTACCGGCCAGTGCCGCAACGACTCCGGGAGCTCGTCGGCGTCAGCGCCTGTCGCCACCATCAAAACGATGCGGGCCTCGGCGACTCCGCTCGCTGCGAGCGCTCGTGCGGATGCCACCAGGGACCGGCCTGACACCGGCGGATCATCGATCAACAGAATCCGCCCGCCCGCACGTGCGCAGTATCGCAACGCATTCCGTTCGCTGCGCCGCCATGGCCGTCCCGGCCGGTAGGTCGCCATTTGCGCACCCGAGCGTCCCTGCGCGCGTAGCGCTGCGACCAGTAAGGGCGCCAGATAACAGCCGGACGTCCGGACCCCGACCACGTGGAGCTGCTGAGAGCTCGGCACTTCTACTTCCGCGAGTAGTTTCGCCGCCAGCCTGCGCAGATCGTCGGGAGACTGGTCGATGTCGCGGAAGCAGGCCGGAAGCCGTAATACATCGCCCTCCAACACTGTTGTCACCGGTTCGATCTCACGGATCAGCCCGGCGATAGGCGCCGTATCGGCCGCATTGCCGTCCGCCGAGAGCAGCTGAGCTGCCAATCGGACCGTGAGTGTGGTCAGCGCATTCTGCGCTCGGGTCAATCGGTGTAGCCGCCGCGGACCGGACAGATTGACCGGCACGGCGGCCGCCGCGGCGGCCCGACCGGCCAGCCGCGCGGGTGGCGGAGTCCGAGGTTCCGTCAGATACGAGGCAATGCGCCTGAGTTGCAGTCGATCCGGATGCAGATGATCCTCGACCAGCTGCCACAACCCGCACGCCGACAGGTATGCGTCGAGCCATTCCTCGGCCGCGACCGACTCGCGAAGCGACCTGCACAGCGCGTCCGCAGACTGCAGCAGGTCGATCGCGTCGGGACCGGTGACCGGCTCGTTCTCGATGTAAACATCGTCTCGCACAGGTCATATCGGCATCGGGGAATCGTCGATACGATGTCTGGATCGAATCAGTGACGAGTCCGGCACCGAGAGACGTCTGGCTGCGGGTGCTGTCGGCGGACCCGACCGCGACGCCGTCACAGACGCCGACCTGGCTCGACTCCGTGTGCCGCAGCGATGGGTGGCACGACGCCAGCCGGTTGTATCGGATGCCCGACGGCCGCACCCTGATACTTCCGCTGGTGCGCCGCCCCCTGGTGGGTGCGTCCACCCGGGGACCGGTGCCCGTCGTGCAGGCGTCTTTTCCCCATGGCTGGGGGACGGGCGGTGTGCTCGCCCCGGGCGGGGCCACCGCGGAGGATATCGCCGTCGTGTACGCCGACCTGTGCCGAAATCCGAGACTGCGGACCATGATCCGGCCCGGCTATGCGGCGGCCTATACGTGGGCCCGGATCTCGGCCGAGGGACCGCGGCAGCGATTCCGGTCCACCTACAGCGTGCCACGCAGCACCCACGTGCTCGACCTCTCCGGCGGATTCGCCCAGGTGTGGTCCCATAGATTCACCTCCAAGGCGCGCAACGGTATTCGCAATGCCGAACGCAAGGCGGTCGCGGCCGGAATCGATATCCGGATCGGCAACACTCCGGACCTGGTCGCGGATTTCTACCGGGTCTATCTGCGCTGGCTGGACCAGCGGGCGCAGCAATGGCGATCGCTGCGCCCGCTGGCCGCTCTGTGGAGCAGCGCGGAACCGTTGTGTCGTTTCCAGACGGTCGCCGCGATGCTCGGTGCGGACTGCCGGATCTGGGTCGCGGAGCTCGACGGCGCACCCGTGGCCGCCAATATCGCCCTGTTCCACGAATATGTCGCCGTCGGCTGGCGTGCGTACGGTGACCGCGCATTCGCCGGATCCTCGCGGGCGCAGGAACTGTTGCAGTGCCGTTCGATCGAGTACGCATGCGATATCGGCTGCCGCACCTTCGTCATGGGGGAATCCGGAGGCATGAACGGGATCCGGCACGTCAAGGAGAGACTCGGAGCCATCGAATTCGACGGCGCGGAATACACCTTCCAGCGGCTCCCGATCCCCAGGCTCGACGGCGCCCGTACCGCGCTGCGCAGTCGTGCACTTGGTCTCGCATCGTCGGTCAGCCTGCCCGCACCGGTGTCCGGCCGCGGATGGCGTCGATGATGCGGTTGGCCCAGTCCAGCGGGCGATCGTTGCCCAGTCGCATGGCCAAGTGCCGCAGCCGGATTCGCTGTTCGAGTGGGCCGAGGGCCAGGGCGTGGGACAGGGCGGCGGCGAGATCGCCGGGACGGTGCGGATCGGTCAGTACGGCGGCGTCGCCGAGAGCGGTCGCGGCGCCGGTGTGCCGGGAGAGCACGAGGACGCCGGGTGCGCCGCCCAGTGGCAGAGCGGCCCAGCGGGTGGCGATGAATTCCTTTGCGGTCAGGTTCATTCCGTCCTGGAGGGAGGTCACCCAGAAGACGTCCGCGGCCAGGTATTGATCGATGACGTCCGGGAACGACAGGTTGCGCGGGATGTAGTCGATCGGCTGCCAGTCGCCGGTACGCCATACCCGGTTCAGTTGGGCGATGCGGCGCTCCAATTGATCTCGGGTGCTGTCGTAGGCGGTGATGCCGGGCTCCGGCGGCGGGCAGACCAGCCGGAAGGTCAAGCGGCCGCGGTACTCCGGAGCGTGGGTCAGCAGGTCCGCGATGGCCTCGACCTTCTGGACAGGCGCCTTGGCGTAGTCGAGGCGTTCCACCGACAGCACCAATCGGTGGGCCGGGAATGTCGTGCGACGTGCGCGGTTGCGGGCGAGCGCCTCGACAGCGGTGCGGTCTATACCGAGCGGGTGGATACCCAGGACCGGCGGGCCGGGCCGGTCGCCGAGTGCGCGCCGGAAGTTGCCGGCGAAGACATCGGTGTGGAATCCCGCCCAGTGCAGCATCGCGAGCGAACGGCGCAGCTCCTCCGCGACGGGCAGCGCGGCGAACACCTCCGGCGGCGGGAACGGGGTGTGGTGGAACAGCCCGATGCGCAGGTCCGGCCGGAGTCGGCGCAGCGCCGCCGGAACGAGCCACAGGTTGTAGTCGTGCAGCCAGACGGTGGCGCCGCGCGCGGCCCGGGCGGCGATGTGCGCGGCGAAACGCCGGTTGACCGCGCGGTACTCGGCCCAGGCGCGCGCATCGAAGCGCAGCCGGTGCGGCTCGGACATGAGCACCGGCCACAGCGTGTCCTTGCACGCGCGATGGAAGTAGCCGTTCCATTCGGCCGTCGTGAGCGGGAGCAACGCGAGCGGCACGTCCTCCGGTATCGCGGCGTGGTGGCCATTGGCGCCCGGCGCTGCGGCAACCCAGATACCGGGCAGGCCCTGTTCGAACAGGCCGGTCAGGGTGGGCAGGATCCCGTTGGGGCTGGACGGCGCCCGCCGCGTGGCGCCGGAGCGGATACCGGGTGGTCGGTGATAGCCGATGACCAGCGAGTGCACGCCATCGGAGGCCGCGGCCCGGGAGTTCGTCACCGAGGAAAACGTAGCATTGCCGGGTATGGAAAGTGCTGCGAATTCTGCTGGTGTAGAACAAGATACGAAAACATACCGTTCTGAATCCGCTGGCGAGGGCCGCGAAATTCTCGTTGTGGGAGCGTATTTCGCGGATCTGATATTCCATGGACTGTCCGAGGTCGCACGTCCGGGGCAGGAGGTGTTCGCCGACGGTTTCGCGATGGTGCCCGGTGGCGCCTACACCCTGGCGATGGCCACGCACCGGCTCGGCCACGATGTGATCTGGGCGGCCGACTTCGGCACCGATCCGTTCAGCGCGCATGTGCTGCGGGCCGCGCGTGCGGAAGGCCTGGACGACACCGCCTTCCGGCGCCACCCACGGTCCCTTCGCAGCCTGACGGTGGCACTGTCCACACCGCGGGACCGCGCCATGATCAGCTTTCAGGATCCCGTCACGCCCGAGCCGATAGCGGTGTTGCTGCACCGCTACCGCCCCCGGCTGCTGATGGTGCCGCAGCTGCGCTACGACGCCGAGACCGTGCGGTCGCTGCGGCTGGCCCGCCGGCTCGGCACCGCCGTGGTCATGGATTGCCAGGACATCCCCGCCGACCTGGAGACGCCGGGAGTCCGCGAGGCATTGGCGCTCACCGATGTGTTCACACCCAATGCCGCGGAGGCGCTCCGCCTGACCGGGACGGCGACCGTCGACGAGGCGCTGGCGCGGCTCGGTGCGCTCTCGCCGACCGTGGTGATCAAACTCGGCGGGGCCGGAGCCATCGCGCTGCACGCCGGCCGGCGCTACGACGTTGCGGCACAGCCTGTTGCGGCGCTGGACACCACCGGCGCCGGGGACTGCTTCGACGCCGGTTTCGTCCACGGCCGGCTCGCGGGATGGGATCTGCCGAAATGCCTTGCCGCCGCGGTGGCCTGCGGGTCCGCCGTCGTCGGCGGTCCCGGCTCGTCGGCGGCGCCCGATGCCGCCGAACTCGGCCGCCGGCTCGCAGGATTGTCATAGTTGGCCCGTAGTTCGTTTTCCGACAAAGGCTGGCCGGTGCGCCGCGGCTGGTGCCGACCTTCAGCGGTTCGTACCGCATCATGGAGATTAAGTTATAAGTTAGTGCGCCAAGGGTGCCTCCGCGCCGCACTACGATTCAGGGAAACCTTGCGGACACGAACGGGAGACGGATTCGATGGCTCGACGCAGCAAGTCCGCCGCCGCCACGGCGGCGCCGATCGCCGCGATCTCGGGCGAGGCCTACGGCACCGTCAAACCACCCGGCAGCCGGGCCAGCTACGTCCAGGACGTGCTGCGTTCCGAGATCCTCAGCGGCACAATGCCTCCGGGCGCACCGATCCTGCAGGACGCCATCGCCGAACGACTCGGCGTCTCCATCACCCCCGTCCGGGAAGCGCTGCGCAACCTGGAATCGGTGGGACTGGTCGTCTACGAGGCCAACTTCGGCGCGAAGGTCGCCGAATTCACCGCGGCCGAAATCGAAGAGCTCTACACGCTGCGCGCCACCGTCGAGGGGCTGGCCGCCCGCCTGGCAGCGACCTCGATCACCGAAGCCGAACTCGGCCCGCTGCGGGCGGCCCATCAGGAATTGCGCCAGGCCTCGGCGGACGGTGATCCGCAGGCCATGGCGGCGGCCAGCCGGCGCTTCCACGATCGGATCGCCCGCGTCGGCGGCCGCTCGATCATTGCCCGCCACCTCGGCTGGATCTGGGAGACGCATCCGGTCCCTATCGGCCAATCGGTCTGGTCGCATCCCGAAATGGCCGCGCACGCAGTCGAATCCAATGCCCGGCTGCTGGCCCTGCTGGAGGCCCGCGACGCCGACGGCGCCGAGAAGCACATGATCGCCCAGGTCCGCTCCGCGGCCACCGCCCGCCTGACCGGCAATTGGCAGCCGGCCGATGAGTAAATACCCCGAAGCCGCCTCCGACGAGGACATGCGCCCGGCGCCCGAACCGTTCCCCGGAACCCGGACGGTCCGCTTCGGCATCGCCGAACTGTCGGCGGACGAGGAACGGCCCGGCGGCTGGCTGCTGACCGTCAACGGCATTGCGCAGTCCTATATCGACCTGGACGACCCGACCTACCTGGAACTGGAATACCTCCGGTACATGGCCTATGTCGTCGACGCACTCGAACCCGCCGACGCGGCATTGGACGTGCTGCACGTCGGCGGCGGTGGCGCCGCCTTCCCGCGCTACCTGGCCGCCGTACGCCCGGGCTCGCGGCACTTGATCATCGAGGCCGACGCGCCACTGGCGGATTTCGTCGACGAGCGACTCGGGTTACGCGGATTGCCGGGCGTCGACTTGCGCATCGGTGACGGTCTGACCGAAATCGCCACGCTGCCTGCGGATTCCGCGGATATCGTGGTGGCCGATGCCTTCGAAGGGCTCCGGATCGCACAGGGCATCACCGGTGCGGACTTCACCGCCCAGGTGGCCAGGGTTCTGCGGCCCGAGGGCGTCTACCTGCTGAACCTGGTCGGCACCCGGCATCATCTGGAGGACATTCGTGCGATGTTCCCCCACCGGGTGCTGGTGGACGGCGACGTGTTCGCCGGTTACATCGGCAACCAGGTGCTGGCGGTGAGCCGGGCGCCACTCCCGTTGGATGCCTTGTATCAGCGCGCGGAGCAGACGTGGCCTCCGGCCCGCGTCGCGCCCGAAACCCCTGAGTGAGAAACGACCGCCGTCAGGATTTCGCCTTCTTCGCACCGCCCCACAGTGATCCCGGATTGGCGCGATCAGGGTAGAGCTGCAGCATTGCTTCGTAGAGCTCGCCGGCGGTGCCGGTAGTGGCGTCGAGGCGGTTGAAATCGGTCAGGTACTGCTTGGTCTCGGCCAGGATCTTCGGATCGTCGGAATTCGAGGGGATCTTGTGACCCGCGACGACGTACCTCGGGTCGAGGGCCGCGAGGATATCGGTGGCGCGCGCCCACTCCTCGCGGGACTCGGTGGTGGTTTCGGCCATGTACTGGTGGATGCCGTTGTAGGCGACGTCGCCGGCGACTACCAACCGCAGCTCCGGCACCCAGAGGGCACTGGTGTCATGTGTGTCGGTGTACCCGGTTTCGATCACCTGGAAGGTGTGGCCGTTCATCTCGAACCGGTCGCCGTCGAGCGCCTCCGGAGCCACCGGCGGCGTAGGAATCTGGCCGGGAAAAGCCTTGCCCCAGAAGATGTCCAGATATTCGGGGCTGCCCTCGTATGCGGCTTGTTTCGCGGCAGCGGCGGTGGCGATTGCGCGGGCGGCGGGGAACGCTTCCTTCAACTGTTTGACGCCGAAGAAGTGATCGCCATGACCGTGCGTGATGTAGATGTACTTCAGATTCCGGCCGTAGCCCTCGACCCAGTCGACCAGTTCCTGGTTCTGGTCGACGGTCGTGAAGGTGTCCACCAGCACTGCATCGGTGTCGTCGTAGATCAGGGTGGCGGTATTGACCACCCATTGCAGGTCCTCTTTACCGGGTGGGAGATCTCGGGTGAGTCCCGGGCGGCGACCACACAGGATGTCGAATCGCAATGCCACCGGGTCATCGTCGGACATCTCGTGCTCCCTCGTTGGTTTCGCGGGTCACTACCGATCTTCGGAGGCTATACGAGCGGGCAATCCTTCCGCTACTCCGCGCCCGAGGGGTCGGTTACCGGATCTGAGGCGCCGAGGGCGGCTTGCCAGCGGGCTTCGACCCTGCCGTATCGCCACAACGCCAGGGCGGCGAGCCAGGTGATCACGAAGAGTCCGGCGATCGCGAAGCCGGCCTTGTTGATATCGAAGTTCGCCATGAAATCCCAGAACGGGCCGCTCAGGTGCAGTTCGCTGGTCAGGACGCCCAGCGCTTCGATGGTGCCGATGAGAAAGGCTGCGGCAATGGACAAGCCGGTGATGACGAGGTTGTAGTAGACCTTGCGCACGGGGCGGGCGAAGGCCCAGCCGTAGGCGAAGTTCATGAAACAGCCGTCCAGGGTGTCGAACAGGATCATCCCGGCGGAGAACAGGATCGGCAGGGCGAGCACCGCGTAGAACGGCAGCCCGGAGGTGGCGGCGTAAGCGGTGGCGGCGAGCAGGACCACCTCGGTGGCGGTGTCGAATCCGATCCCGAATACCAGGCCGACGAAGAACAGCTGCCAGGTGTGGTTGATCGAGCGCATGAAACGGCCGAAGAATCGCCACATCATGCCGCGGGCCTGCAATTGCCGCTCGAGTTCCGCCTCGTCGTAGACGCCGCGCCGCATATCGCGGAAGACCTTGAAGATGCCCAGCAGCACAATCAGATTCAGGGCCGCGATCAGATACAGGAATCCGGCCGCGGTGAGCGTGCCGATCGCGCCGCCGACCGTCTCGTAGGTGGACGCGGGGTCCACCATGGCGCCGAACACCGCCTTCGCGGCGAAGGTGATGCCGACCCCGACCGCCACCACGACCGTGGAATGCCCGAGCGCGAAGAAGAAGCCACTGGCCAAGGGGCGCCGGCCATCCGCCATGAGCTTGCGGGTGGAATTGTCGATGGCGGAGATGTGGTCGGCGTCGAAGGCATGCCGGGCGCCGAGGGTCCACGCGGTGACCGCGACCCCCAAACCGATGCCCAGCCCGGTGTATCGGAAGTGGTGCGGCAGCACGGTGATGATGTAGATACCCCACCCGAACACATTGAGCGCGAGGATGACCAGGGCCATCGACCCCAATCGTCCCCATTCGGCGGGATGCAGGGCGCCGGCGATCGAGCGGGTCCGGGCAGTGAGAGTCGAGAACACGGCATCCTCCCGGGGATGCGGACAGGCACAGAGGATTTCAGGGTAAGGCCCGCCGCACCACACCTGCAAGTCTGCATAGCTGTCTAGGTATCAGGCGTGTGGAAGAGTGGGGGCATGCACCTCGTGCCGCCCGAGCGGGCCGGTCAGCCCGCCATCGACGAGCATCGGGCCTGCGAGGCCATCGAGGCTCTCGGCGATCCCGGGCACGTTGCCGCCTGGGCCGAAAGGTTCGCTCTGGTCAGCGATCCGAACCGGCTCGCCATCCTGCTCTCCGTCGATCGCGCGGGCCCGATCAGCGTCACCGATCTGGCCCTGGCCACCGGCCTGACCGCCACCTCGGTTTCCCAAGTGCTGCGCCTGCTCCGGGCTTCCGGCGCCGTCACCGGAACGCGTGACGGCCGGGTGATCCGCTACCGGCTCACCGACCGCACGCTCGGTCCGATACTGGCCATGGCTCGCGCCACGCATACGGCCGCACGCGCGGACCACCGGTAGTCACAGCGGGCCGACACCGCGCAGGGCCTCGACGTGCACGTCCACCAGGATCGGGCCGGGCTCGGCCATGGCCTGTCGCAGCATGTCGCCGAGCACGCCCGGATTGTCCGCAGTCAGCGCGGGCACGCCCAAACCCGTTGCCAGCGCGGAGAAATCGATGCGGGGGAGGTCCAGGCTGCGCTGGATCGAATCGGGGAACTGGGGAATCCCGAACAGTGTGGCGAACGATTTCATCGCGCCGTATTCGCCGTTGTTCATGACCAGGACGGTGAGCGGCGCCCGCTGCTGCGCTGCCGTCCAGAGGGCCTGGATGGAGTACATCATCGATCCGTCGCCCATCAGGGCGACCGTCTTGCGACTCGTATCCGCCAGCGCGCCACCGACACTCGCGGGCAGTGCCCAGCCCAGGCCGCCGCTGAACGCATTGAAGAACAGCCCGGGGGATTCGACGCGGTACTGGTCGCGCATCGTCGCGCGAAACGACGGAACCTCCTCGAACGTCCGCGTGTCCAGCGGCACCAGATCTCGCACGGTCTTCATCACGTACGCACCCGTCATGGACTTTCCCGCGCCGACGGGCTCCGGTTCCGGGCGCACCGGCGGACCTGTGCGCTCGGTGCGGGGCAGCGCGTCGATGAGGGCTCGAATCGCATTGCCCGCCGTGGCGATCAGGCTCTCGCCCACCGGCGCTGAGAAAGCGTGCTCCGGGTTCTCCGTCACCTGCAGCACCGCGGTGCCCTCCGGCAGATACGGCCCGTCGGTATAGACGTGATAGGTGAAGACCTGTGCGCCGATCACCAGCGCCACATCATGGCCGCGCAGCGCGGCGGCCACCGCGTCCTTCGACGCGGCCAGGAACCCCTGGAACAAGGGATGCCGTTCGGGGAAATTGCACCGTGACGACCATGGCGCCTCGAATACGCCGGCGTTCAACTTCTCTGCGAGTCGTACGGCATCGGCGCCGGCATTGTCGCGGTCGACCTCTTGGCCCAGCACCAGCACCGGATTCCGTGCCGCGGTAAGCACTTCCGCGAAGCGCGCGATGCCGGCCGGGTCCGCGCCGAGGCCCTGTACCACCGTATGCGGCGGCACCGGTTGCGCGGGCTGCTCCCAATCGTCACTGGGAATGGTCACCAATGTCGGCCCACAGGGCGCGGTCAGCGCCGTCGCACAGGCACGTGCGATGGCCCCCGGCACGTCCGCGCCCCGTGCGGGCATATCGGCCCACTTCACATACGGCTTGGGAAACTCGGTCGGATAGATCTGCCCCAGATAAGGATCGACCGGCAGCAGCGCGCGAGCCTGATTCCCCGCGGTCACCACCACCGGCGACTGATTGCGCCAAGCCGTCATGATGCCGGCCATCGCGTTCCCGATTCCGGCCGCCGAGTGCAGATTGACGAATCCCGGTGTCCCCGAGACGATCCCGAATCCCTCCGCCATCGACACCGCGCTGGCCTCCTGCAGTGTCAGCATGTACTCGATATCCCCGGGCCAGTACCGGAACCACGCCATCTCCGTCGACCCCGGATTGCCGAACATGCGCGTCACCCCGAACCGGCGCATGACATCGAACGTTTCCTCCGCAACCGAATGTCCTGCACCGAGCCCCATCGCGTCTCCTCAGTCCGGCAGGCTCACGACCGAGACCATCCCTGGTGGTCGCGCATGATCACCACCATACGACGCACCGGCGGGCTGCCCGATCAGGTGGCGGGAACTTGTTGCTGGAACCAGGTGAGAATTTGGGGGAGAGCGACGTGAACTGTTGTGGTGTGGTCGATTTGGCCGAGATCGGTGAGGGTAGCCTGGTCGGTGTGAAGGGCGGCTAGGCAGCTCTGGGCATTGGCGATGGGGACGTTGCGGTCGCCGGACGCGGCGTAGAGGTGGACCGGGACGTGCGGGGTCCAGTCGCAGGTGCCGTCGCTGGCGTTCATGGCCTGCAGCAGGGGACCGGTGGGGTTCGCGAGAGCGGCGCTGACGAAGGCCGGCTGGAGGAGCTTGTCGGGAGTGGGAGGCAGGGCCTTGCCGATTGCCGCTTCGTCGTGTTTGCCGTCGAAGAGTTCTGCCGCGTCGGTGTAGGGCGGTTGGAAGGCCTCGGCCGGGTTGTCGTAGAGGTGGTAGATGCGGTTCATCGAAGTGAGCCAGTAGGCGAAGTAGAAGACCGCGTCGGCGGGGGAGACACGGCCGTCGACGCCTGCGGGGAATTCGACGTGCTGTACGTCGTAGGGGCCGCTGATCGGGGCGAGTGCCGCGAGTCCGAAGCCGGGGATCTGGTTGGCCTGCAAGGCTTCACCCACGGCCGTGGCCGCCTCGCCGCCTTGGGAGAAGCCGGTCAAGGAAATTCTGCAGAAGACTGTTTGCTAACTTTGTGATCGGTGGGCTATCCGGCCCTCGACCAGGGTCAATGCGATGGGAGCGTCCGCCAGTTCGTCCGGATCGGATCGCAGCGGATCGACCACGAAGGCGGTGAGGTTCGCGCCCGCGCCGACCGTCAGGGCGCCCGTCTCGCCGGCTGCTGCGGCGGCCAGGATTGTGTAGCCCTCCAACGCCATACGGGCGGTGAGAGCTTGATCCGGTTGCACCGCAGGAACATTCGGATCCTCGGCGGGCCGGCGCAATTGCGCGGTCGCCAGCCCGGCGCGGGCGTCGAACGGCGCGATCGGCCAGTCGGAGCCGAGTACCACCGGCACCCCGGCCTCCCGCAGATCGCGGCAACGCCACGCCCGGTCGGCGCGTTCGCCGCCGAGCCTGGTCGACCAATTATCGGTGTGATCGGCGCGGGTGAAACGGCAGTGCGCGGGCTGCATACTCGCCACCACCTGCTGCCGCAGGAATCGGCCGATCAATTCGGTGGGCAGGGTCTCGATGTGCTCGATGCGGTGCGGCGCCGCCGCGGGGCGGCCGAGTCCGTCGAGGCTGTCCAGGACGTGCCGGACCCCGGCGTCGCCGATCGCGTGCGTCGCGGTCGGTACGCCCGCCGCCGCGAGCATGCGGACCGCCTCGGTGTAGCGGGCGGGGTCGGGCCAGAAGCTGTCGGTGGATTGCCCCAGCGCATCGGGCTTTTCGAGCCAGGCCGTGCCATTGTCGACGGTGCCGTCGATGAACAGCTTGACGCCGCCGATCCGCCAGCGGTGACCGCCGCTGCCCTGCCCGTCGATCAGTGCCGCGAGTCCGTCGCGGTCGATGCCGGGCTCGCACCACGGCGCGACGCGTAGTCGCAGCGGAAGATCGCCGAGTTCCTCGGCGGCCCGCAGGATCGCTTCGCTGTCACCATTGCTGTCCATGACGTGGGCGCCGGTGAGTCCGGTGGCGGCCATCTCGGCGAGCAGCGCCTGCAACCGGGCGCCGCGCACCGCCGCCGATCGGGCCGGAATGTGCTGGGCGACAAGGTCTACCGCCGCGCTTTCGAGGAGCAGGCCGGTGGGTCGGCCGCGCTCGTCGCAGACCACGCTCGCCCGTTCGCGGAAGGTTCGTGGTCCGTCGACGCCGGCTATCCGTAAGGCGGCCGCGGTCGCGAGTGCGGAATGGGCATCGAACAGGCGCACCAAGGTCGGCCGCCCGTCGACGGCCTTGTCGAGGGTCGTGTTGTCGATGGGGTTGGCGCCGAAGACATTCGGGTCGAGGCCCCACGCCAGCACCCACTCGCCCGGCGCGCATTCGGCCGCGGCGGTGGACAGCAGCGCACGCACTTCGTCGAGCGTCCGGGCTCCGGACAGGTCTGTGCCGTCGGTCAGTTCGAGGCCGGACACCGGGTGGCTGTGCCCGTCGATCAACCCGGGGGTGATGATGGCAGCGCCGAGATCGAGTGTCTCGGTGTGGTTTCCGCGCCAGTCCCGGGACTCGTCGCGGGATCCGGTCGCGACGATGACGCCGTCGCGCACGGCGATCGCCTCGACCGGCCGCGGGTCATCGGCCAGCGTGTGTACGGTGTCGGCGCAAACTATGAGATCTGCGTTCATCGGGTCGTCCCTTGTGCGTCCAGTAGGAAAGGTGGTTGGTATGTGAAGTACTGACGGCTGATTCGTAAGCTCGTCGTCGCTTGCCGGTGGAAGTCCGGTCCGGGTAGCTGCCAGGAGGCCCGGTAGCAGGCTGGCGGTCTCGTCTGGAAACGGGCGGGGTCGAAGCCCAGCGTCGAGCACCCTCGTGTGTGGGGTGTGCAACCGAACGGTCCGTAACGTGAAGTGAAGCCTGCCGCGTCGTTACCTGACCTGCCCGGAAACGGATGGGGCGAGAGAGTGCCGAGCCCCGAAAGGACGGGCGAAGGCCATGGAAGCGGTGAAGACCCTGGAAGAGCAGCCGTGAAGGACTCTCCGGCGTAGAGGGCTCGGAACGTTCGGATAGTGACGGCGGGAACTGGAGAGGCCCTCCCCGGCCCAGCAGACTGCGCAGTGCTGCCGGAGTGCGGCGACCTATAACCGGTGAGGAGCCGGGAAGTGGAAGCCAGCCGGAAGGGCGTCGGAGGTGGCCGTAGTACCGATCGAGCCGAGCGGACAACATAACCGCCGGTGAGGGAAGGGCCACTACTACGTCGATGCATGCGATTGACAGGAGAAGTGCTCGGTGAGTGCCCTCAAGCTGGCTAGTCCCGCCGCAACTGAAACCCGTGCCGAGGGCAGGGTTTCGGTGGACAAGGTGCGTGCCCTGCAACACATGCTCTACCGGACGGCCAAGGCCGATCCCGGACGACGGTTCCATGCGCTGTGGGACAAGGTCTCGCGCAGAGACGTCCTGTGGCGAGGCTGGATCGCGGTGCGCGCCAACAACGGCGCATCGGGCATCGACCGGATCACCCTGGACTGGATCGAACACGAGTACGGCGCGGACCGGCTCGTGGACGAACTGGCCACCGAACTGCGGGAAGGCCGCTATCGGCCGTTGCCGGCGCGTCGGGTGTTCATCCCGAAGCCTGGAACGAAAGAGCAACGGCCACTGTCGATTCCCGCGGTGCGTGACCGCGTCGTGCAAGCGGCGGTCAAGATCGTGCTCGAGCCGATCTTCGAGGCCGACTTCGCTGACTGCAGTTTCGGGTTCCGCCCGAAACGCAGTCAGCACGACGGATTGCAGGTCCTGATGGACGAGAGTTTCCGGGGCCGCCGGTGGGTGGTGGAAACCGGTATCGCCAACTGCTTTTCGGCGATACCGCATGACGGGTTGATGCAAGCGATCTCCGAACGGGTGTGTGACCAGTCGGTGCTCAAACTGCTGCGAGCGATGCTGCGCGCGGGAGTGATGGATGCCGGTGTGGTCGAACACTCCGATACCGGAACCGCGCAAGGCGGGGTGATCAGTCCCTTGATGTGCAACGTGTACCTGCATCGGCTCGATCGGGCTTGGGACACACGCGCATTCGGGATGCTGGTGCGTTTCGCTGATGATCTGCTGGTGATGTGTAAATCCCGGTACCAAGCCGAGGCCGCGCTCGCGCGGCTGCGGCAGTTGTTGGCTGAACTCGGCTTGTCGCCGTAGGAAGCCAAGACCCGCATCGTCGAATTGGTCGAGGGCGGAGAGGGTGTCGTTGTTCTCGGCTTTCTTCTTCGGCTGGTGCGGTCGCGGGGTGTCACTGGTAGGCGCGGTGTGGTGTTTCTGGCTCGCTGGCCCAGTGATCGGGCGATGCGACGAGCACGGGACCGGATCGCCGAGCTGACGAGGCGGTCCCGGTTGTTGTTGCCGGTCGAGGAAGTGGTGAAAGACCTCAACAGGTTCCTGCGCGGATGGACCGGATATTTCCGTTACGGTCACAGCGCTACCCGCTTCAAATTGATCGAGACACACGCTCGTCTGCGACTTGCCCTGTTCATCGGTAAGAAGCACAAACGCGGCCGTGGCTTCGGCTGGACCGCGATGTGTCACTCGCCGGATGGATGTGGGCTGGTGGACCTGACCGGGACTGTCGTGGCACCCAGGGCGAACAAGCCCTGGCGGGAGAAACCGAATACCGGCGGTGAACGGCGTAGGTAAGCCGTGTGCGGGAGAACCGCATGCACGGTTTGAGGCGGCGGGAGCTGGAGAGGTGACTGCCTGACCACGGGCATCAGGGGACGCACAACCGACCGGGAAACCGGCGGCACGAAGGCCCTGGGTCCTACCGTCAGAGATCATTCGCTACTCCAGTTCCCGACCCGACCGCTGGTTTCCTCGGAGGTGGTGATCGGAGTGCTGTCGCCGAAACCGGCATAGACGTCGGGGCGTCGGCGTCGAAGCCACAGCGCCAGTGCGCCGCCGGCCAGCAGTGCGATCGGCACGAGACCCACGATCAGTGCATTGATCCGGCCTGTCGTGCCGGTCAGCAGGTCGATGTGCGCGATGAGCAGGTAGGTCGCGCCGCCCAGCAGGATCGTGGACGCGATCCCGGCGGCCAAGGCGATCGGGGTGCTCGCCGCCGGATTGCGGCGCAGGAAGTAGACGACGGCCGCGGCCGCGGTGAACGTCTGCAGGACCAGCAATCCCACCACGCCGGGAGTGTTCCCCCACAGCAGCAGTCGCGTGTACGGGTCGGCCCCCGCGGCGGCGAAGGCGGCGATCACGATCACCGCGAGCACGGTCTGGATCACCGAGATCCGGTAGGGCGAGCGATAGCGGGGATGGGTCTTGCCGAACCAGGCCGGCAGCACGCCGTCATCAGCCAGGGCGTGCGCGTAGCGGGTGATCGCATTGTGGAAGGCGAGCTGCGCGGCGAACACGCTCGTGATGATCAGCAGGTGCATCACCGTTGCGGCCCAAGGTCCTACATAACTGCGGATGACGGAGAAAAACAGCCCCGACAGATCGTTTTGCGCCGCCGCGACCGCATTGCCCTGCCCGAAGGCCTGAATCACCGACCATACGATGAAGCAGTAGAAGATCCCCATGAATCCGACGGCCAGATAGGTGGCGCGGGGGACCGTGCGCTCCGGATCCCGGGCCTCACGCCGGTAGAGCACGGTCGATTCGAAGCCCATGAACGCCGCGAAACAGATCCCCAGCACCCCGGCCATGCCGGGCGTGAACACGGCCGACGGGGTGAACGAACCGAAGCCGATACCCGTGGCCCCGCCCTTGACGACCACGCGGATTGCCATCAACCCCAGGATCCCCGATTCCAGGACCAGCAGCACACCGAGTACTTTCGCGCCGATATCGATGCCGAGCCGCGCGACCAGCAGGACCGCGGCGACCGCCGCGAAGGCGATGATCGGCCACGGCAGCGTGAAGCCGAAGAGATCGGAGAGCGTCTGATTGGTCTGCGTCGCGAACAGGCCGTACACGCCGATCTGCAGTGCGTTGTAGGAGACCAGGGCCAGCACCGCGGCGGCGATGCCCCAGCCGCGGCCGAGGCCGAGGGCGATATAGGCGTAGAACGCGCCGGCATTGCCGACGTGCCGGGTCATCCGGGTGAACGCGACCGCGAAGACGGCCAGTGCCAGGCCCGCGGCCAGGTAGCCGGTCGGGGCGCCGATGCCGCCGATCGAAATGGCCAGCGGTGCAACGCCTGCCATGACGGTCAGTGGTGCGGCGGCCGCGACCACCATGAACACCAGGCTGCCGGTCCCGAGGACGCCGCGCTCGAGTTCGTTGTTGCCGGTCCGACCGGCGGATGGCGTGCTGGGATTTTCGACCATGAGATCGTTCTTTCGATCCGCGACGCTTAAGTGAACGTCATTCGGTTAAGAGCTGGGCGCCACGCTACCTCGAGAAACGCGGATTCAGTGTGTAGTCAACATATTTGTAACGAATACGGTGGAGACATGGTTGTTAAGCGACGGAATCGGTTACTGAGCCTCGAGTCGATACTCGATGCGGCCCTCGCCTGCATCGACGAATCCGGCCGTCTGACAATGGCCGAACTCGCTACGCGGCTCGGCACCAGCCCGTCCTCGGTCTATCACCACCTGCCCGGCCGCGGCGCGATCATCGAAGCGCTGCGCGAACGGGTCGGGGCCACAATCGATTCGCCCGCGCCGGACGATCACGACTGGACCGGCGCGATCTCGGGCTGGATGCACGCCTACCG
Organism: Nocardia sp. NPDC020380; assembly: GCF_044386975.1. NCBI lineage: Bacteria > Bacillati > Actinomycetota > Actinomycetes > Mycobacteriales > Nocardiaceae > Nocardia > Nocardia sp. NPDC020380. The sequence continues at coordinate 149,835 of NZ_JBIRVQ010000002.1, forward strand.
CCGGGCCATGGCCGCACATCCCAATCTGATCCCGCTGCTCATCGCGCAGCCGATGACCTCCGAATCGGGCCTGCGCAGCTACGACCGGGTCGCCGGCCTGCTGGCCAGGGCCGGTGTGGCCGGGGCCGATATCGTCCCGTGGATCACGGCGCTCGACTCGTTCGCCCTGGGTTCGGCATTCGATCTCACGGCGCCGGATCAGCCCTGGGTCGTCGCCGATCGCGCCGACCTGCCCGCGCTCAGCGCTGCGGTGACGGCGGGACCGGCCGGTCGCCGGCGGGCCGATGCCGCCTTCGAATTGGGGTTGGCGGCCTTGCTCGAAGGGGTGTCGCGAAGCGCTGAAGCGTAATTCGGCGTCTTGACATGCGCATTGGGCGGTGACTACCGTCACATCGAACAATATGCGCACAGCTGTGCGCTATGCGAACAGATTGTCGATGATGCGCAAACTGCTTTCCTGGCCGGCCGCACTGTGCTGGCTCACCGTGCTGCTGGACGGCTACGACCTCGTCGTGCTCGGTGCGGCCATCCCGACCCTCATCGAGCACCACCACCTCGGATTCACCGCTGCCCGGGCCACATTCGCGGCGACGATCTCGCTGGTCGGCGTGGCGATCGGCGCGGCCGGATCGGGACCGCTCGCCGATCGGTTCGGCCGCCGCAGCGTGCTGCTCGCCTCGATCGCACTGTTCTCGGTGTTCACCACGGCGCTTCCGCTCGCCGGTTCGGTTGCCGTGTTCGGCGCGTTCCGGCTGTTGGCGGGGCTCGGGCTCGGGTCGTGCATGCCGACGGCGCTGACCCTCATGGCCGAGCACATGCCCGCCTCCCGGCGTGCGTTCGCCAGCACGATCACCATGACCGGCTATCACACCGGCGCCGTGATCACGTCGCTCATCGCGTTGCGGTTGATCCCGCACTGGCAGCCGCTGTTCTATGCGGGCGGCGTGGCGGGTCTGCTCTTGCTGCCGGTCATGTGGGCGAAACTGCCCGAATCCGAGGCGTATCTGGCGCGGCGGACCGCACCCAACCGGGTCCGGCCGACGGTATTGCTGCAGCGGCCGTATCTGCGTGTGACACTGGGGGTTTGGGTCGGATCGTTCATGGGACTGCTGCTGGTGTACGGCCTCAACACCTGGTTGCCGAAGCTGATGCGCGATGCGGGATACAACATGTCGACCTCGCTGACACTGCTGCTGGTGCTCAATATCGGCGCGATCATCGGGCTGCTCATCGCCGGCGCGCTCGCCGATCGGCAGGGCATCAAACAGACGGCGCTGGTGTGGTTCGGTGCGGGTGCCGTATTGCTGGCATTGCTGAGCGTCCAGGTATCGAGCAGTCTGCTGCTGGATGCGCTGGTGCTGGTTACCGGGGTCTTCGTGTTCTCCGCGCAGGTGCTCGTCTATGCCTATGTCACGCAGGCGTATCCGGCGGAGGTGCGGGCGACCGCGCTCGGGCTGGCGGCGTCCGTGGGGCGGCTCGGTGCGATTCTCGGGCCGACCATTACCGGCTGGCTCATTGTCGCGGGGTCGGCGAATCCGTGGGGGTTCTACTTCTTCGCCGTGGTGGCGGCTTGCGGGTTGCTCGCCATGGCGATCGTGCCGCGCCTGGCGGCCGCCGGTCGGCCCACGGTCGCTGAGCACGGCGCGCTCGATACGTCGAAAGGCTATGTGGCATGAGGACTCTCCGTACCCGGGTCGCCATTGTCGGGGCCGGTCCGGCCGGGCTGATGCTCTCGCATCTGCTGCATCGATCCGGGATCGAGTCCGTTGTCGTCGACCATCGCACGCACGAGCAGATCGCCACCACGATCCGGGCGGGCATCCTCGAGGCCGGGTCGGTGCGGTTGCTGGTGGACTCGGGCGTCTCGGATCGGGTTGTCACCGAAGGGGATCGGCACGACGGGGTCGTACTGCGGTTCGACGACGAGAACCATCGCATCGACTTCCAGGACCTGGTGGGCGAATCGGTGTGGCTGTATCCGCAGACCGATGTGTTCCTCGATCTCGCCGCGCGTCGCAAGGCCGATGGGGGAGACGTGCGCTACGGGGTTTCGGATACCGCCGTCGACATCGGCGATCGACCGGCGATGACGTTCACCGACTCCGACGGTGTCGCAACGCGTGTCGAGGCGGAACTACTGATCGGCGCGGACGGGTCGCATTCGATCTGCCGCCGGGCCATTCCGCCGGGCATTCGCACCGAGTGGTTCCGGGAATATCCGTTCGCGTGGTTCGGATTCCTCGCGGAAGCGCCGCAATCGCATCCGGAACTGATCTACACCCGCTCAGCGCACGGGTTCGCGCTGATCAGCCAGCGGACACCGGCCATGCAGCGCATGTACTTCCAATGCTCACCCGACGAGCGCGTCGAGGACTGGAGCGAGGATCGAATCTGGGCGGAGATGCGGAAGCGGGTCAACGGCAACGGATTCGAACTGAACGAAGGGCCGATCAGCGGCGCGATGGTATTGCCGTTCCGGTCGTTCGTCACCGCGCCCATGCGGCACGGCCGGATGCTGCTGGCCGGGGATGCGGCCCATACCGTCCCGCCGACCGGCGCCAAAGGCCTGAATCTCGCACTCGCGGACGTGCGGGTACTGCATGAGGTGATCACCGAGTTCCTCGCGGACGGAGATGAGGATGTGCTCGGCGTCTATACCGATCGGGCCCTCGACCGGGTGTGGAAGGCCCAGCACTTCTCGTACTGGATGACGACCATGCTGCACAGTGCCGCAGGCGCGACCGCATTCGATATCGAGCGGCAGCGCGGTGAATTGTCCCTGATTACCGGGTCGCGCCACGGTGCGGCCTACCTCGCGGAAGCTTATACGGGGTGGCAGCACTCGAAATGAGCGCGATCAACCCAGGCGGGCTATCGGCGCCGCGCCGGCCAGATCGTGCTCGATCCGCCCGGCGGCGGCGAGCAGTCGCGGAACCAGTTGCGTCCGAATGGAATCCATGTCCTGCCGGGTGGCATGGGTGGAGATATTGATGGCCGCGATCACCGTGCCCGATTGGTCGCGCACCGGTGCGGCGAGCGAGCGCAGGCCCGCCTCCAGCTCCTGATCGACGATCGAATAACCCTGGTTACGAACGGTTTCCAGCTCCGCACGCAAGGCATCGGGGTCGGTGAGAGTGTGCGAGGTGAGCGGGGCCAGCGCCGTCGCGGCGAGATAGGCGTCCAGTTGCGGCGCGGTCAAGCCGGCCAGCAGCACATGGCCCATGGAGGTGGCGTACGCCGGGAACCGGGTGCCGATATTGATGCTGACCGTCATGATCCGGGAAGCGGCGACGCGGGCGACGTACACGATATCGGCGCCGTCGAGCACGGACACCGAACTGGACTCGTGCACCTCGGTGGAGAGCTGCTCCAGATGTGGTTGCGCCACTTCGGGCAGCGTCATGCTCGACAGATACGAGTAACCGAGCTCCAGCACCTTGGCGGCCAGCGTGAAGTGCTTGCCGTCGGTGCGGACGTAACCGAGATCGGCGAGAGTGAGCAGGAACCGGCGGGCCGCAGCCCGGGTGAGACCGGTCCGGCGGGCCACATCGGAGAGCGTCAGCTGCGGGTGCTGGGCATCGAAGGCCTTGATGACGGCCAGCCCGCGCTCGAGGGACTGCACATGATGCGCGCCGCGTTTGACGTCGTCCTGGTCGGCCGCGCCGTCGAGCTCGTCGCTCGCCATCCTCGTCCTCCTCACTCCTGTGCCGTCCGGGCCGCGTCATCGCCCAGCTCGGCCAGCACACGCTGCCCGATGGCGAATGCGGCATTCGCCGCGGGCACACCAGCATAGGCGCCGGTATGCAGCAGCACCTCGGCGATCTCGGCGGCCGTGAGGCCATTGCCGATCGCGGCCCGCACATGCATGGCGATCTCCTCGTGCCGGCCGAGGGCGGTGAGCACCGCCAGCGTGATGCAGCTGCGGGTGCGCCGGTCCAGGCCGTCACGGGTCCAGATCGAACCCCAGACGGCCTCGGTGATGTACTCCTGGAACGGGCGAGTGAACTCGGTGGTCGCCGCTACCGCGCGGTCGACATGCGCGTCGCCGAGCACCTCACGACGGACGGCCATGCCCTGTTCGGCTCGCTCGTTCATGGATGGTCCTTCAGGTGTCGGAGGATCAGGTCATTGATGACAGCGGGCTGTTCGGCACTGGCCAGATGTGCTCCCGGAGAGACGATTTCGAACTTCGCCCCGGGGATCGCGGTGGCTGTGCGCCGGCCGTGTGGTGGTGGCGTTGCGGGGTCCTCGGCGCCGGAGATGACCAGCGTCGGTGTGGTGATTCCCGGCAGTCCCGTGGCGATGTCCATCGTCTCGATCGCGGCGCAGCATGCCGCGTACCCTTCGGAAGGCGTTGCCGCGACCATCTTTTCGTAGTCGCGAGTCCGTTCGGGGTTGGCGGCGAGCCAGGACGGAGTGAACCAGCGCTGCACGACCGACTGCGAAATCGCCTGAATCCCCTCGGCCCTGACCAACCGCGCCCGCTCGGACCACCCGCTGGGCGGACCGAGCTCGGCGGATGTGCAACATAAGGTCAGGGTGCGCAGCCGCTCGGGTGCTTGCTCGGCGAGCCACATGCCGATCATGCCGCCGAGGGACAACCCGACGAAATCCGCGGCCGCAATATCGAGCCGGTCGAGCAAGGCAAGGACATCACTGCCCAGATCGGCGAGCGTGTAAGGCCCCGGCGGTACCGGCGAATCGCCGTGCCCGCGCAGGTCATAGCGGATGACGCGGTACCCGGCTCCTGTCAATGCCGCGAGCTGTGGCTCCCACATCCGCAGATCACTACCCAGCGATCCGCTCAATACGATGGGCCGCCCTCCGCGCGGGCCGTCCTCGACATACCGCACGGCGACGGAGCTCGCTCGGCGCGAGTGGACTCGGTTCACGACTGTGCCTTCCAGTCGTCCAGTGTTCGCCGGATGAATTCGTCTGCCGAGCCGAGATAGCCTGCGGGGTCGAGCAATTCGGCCAGCCGTCTGCGTTCCAGATATTGCCCGATCAGCGGATCGTCCGCGAGCAGCTCGACGAGTTCACCGCAGTCGGCGAGGGCTGCTCGGCAGCAGGCTGCCACGGCATCGCCCGCTGTCTGTCTGCCGACCGCTCCTTGCGAGGCCGACACCAGTTCGATCGCCACATTCTCGGCCAGCAGTAGCCCGCCGGTGCGCTCGAGGTTCGACCGCATGCGTTCCGGATCGACGCGCAGCCGTTCCAGACTGATCACCAGCCAGTGCACCGCGGATCCGGTGGTGCGCAATAACTCCGATAATGGCCGCCACTCCGCGTGCCAGGCCCCGGCCGCTCGTTGATGCTCGTGTGCCGAGGCACCGAGTAGTGCGGCGACCAATCCTGGCGCCGGACCGGCCGAGCCGGCGGCCAGCACCGCGGCGACCGGGTTGCGTTTGTGTGGCATGGTCGATGAGCCGCCGGTGCCTGCGGGTCCGAGTTCGACAACCTCGCCGATCTCGGTCTGGGCGAGCAGGGTGATATCGCGGGCGATCTTCGCGACTGCGCCGCAGGTCTGGCCCAAAGCCGTTGCCGCCTCGGCGATTCGGCTGCGTTCGGTGTGCCACGGTAGTACCGGTTCGGTCAGTTCGAGCCGCTGGGCGATGCCGCTGAGGACGCGTATTCCATTGTCGCCCAATGCCGCGAGTGTTCCGACGGCGCCGCCGAATTGGACGGCCAGGCGGTCGCGCCGGATCGCGTTGAGCCGGGATTGCGCCGCGGTGATACCGCTGAGCCAGCCGGCTGCGGTCAATCCGAATGTCACGGGTGGCGCCTGCTGGAGCAGACTCCGGCCGGGCATGACCGTGTAGGCATGTTCCTCGGCCAGTCCGGCCAGGAGGGCGGCGGCCGAGCGCAGTTCGGTGCGCAGGGCGTCGAAACTTCGTGCGGTCACCAGCATTGCGGCGGTGTCGGACACGTCCTGACTGGTCGCGCCGAGATGCACGTAGGCGGCCGCCTGCGGTGTGACGCGCGTGGTGAGGGCGCGGACCAGGGGGCCGGCCGGGTTGCCGATATCGACTGCGCGGGAACCTATTTCAGCGATGCCGTAGTCATCGGCCCGGCATTGGCGGGCGATCTCCTCGGCGGCCGCGGTCGGTATCACGCCGGCGTCGGCGGAGGCCAAGGCGAGTGCGCCCTCGAAATCCAGCATGGCCTGCACCCAGGCGCGATCGCTGACCTGCCCGGCGACCGGTCCGGCCGCGAGCACGGCGTCGAACAGTCCGTCAGACATCGAAGAACACCGTCTCGGAGTCGCCCTGTAGGTGCACATCGAAAACATATCCGTCGTTGCCGCGCGCGGCGATCAGCGTGCCGCGACGCTCCGGCGGAACAGCGGCCAGTACCGGATCGGTGCGGTGCCGGTCGGCGTGCTCGGGGAAGTAGACGCGGGTGACCACCCGGTGCAGCAAGCCGCGGGCGAAGACCGACATGTCGATGTGCGGGGCCTGCAGGCCGTCGTCCACGTCGCCGGGAACGACCGTGTGGAGCGCGAATTCGCTGCTGCGGGTGTCGCTGCGGGCGAAACCGCGGAAGCCGGGCCGGACCGGGCGGCTGCCGGGATGGTCGAAGTGGCCGTCCGGGTCCGCCTGCCAGATCTCGACCAGGGCGTCGTCGATCACCGCGCCGGCGCCGTCGAGTACCCGGCCGCGGAGCCAGCACGCGCCCTCGGTGCCCAGCGGTACGGCGTAGGGTCCGTCGTCCCAGATCAGGCCGATGTGCAGGAATGGCCCGACGGTCTGCGACGGGGTGGTCGGCAGGCTAGTCATCGTGGTCGTCCTCGTCGGTCTCGAAGGGAGTCGCCTCGCGGCCGCGCAGGACGAGGTCGAACTCGAAGGCCAGGGCTCGTGCGGGTTCGGTGCGTTCGTAATCGAAGCGGCTGATCAGCAGTTTCCTGGCAGGCTCGGGTACGGCTTGGAAGATCGGGTCCTGGAAGAACATCGGATCATCGGGGAAGTACATCTGCGTGACCAGTCGCTGGGTGAACGCCAGTCCGAACACGGAGAAGTGGATGTGCGCCGGGCGCCAGGCGTTGTGGTGATTGCGCCACGGGTAGGCGCCGGGCTTGATGGTGGTGAACTCGTAGCGGCCTTCGCTGTCGGTGAGGGTCCGGCCGGCGCCGTCGAAGTTCGGGTCCAGTGCGGAATCCCAGCGATCGCGGTCGTGGCGGTAGCGCCCGCCCGCATTGGCCTGCCAGATCTCGACGAGCGAATTCGGGATGGGTTTGCCGTCACCGTCGAGGAGCCTGCCGTGCACGATGATTCGCTGCCCGATGGGTTCGCCGCGATGCTGGGCGGTGAGATCGTTGTCCTTCGTTCCGATCCGGCCCTCGCCGAGGACGGGGCCGGTGAGTTCCGTGAGTCGTTGCGGCAGTAGGACCAGCGGATGGCCGGGATGTCGGAGCGCGGTGGAGACGTAGGCGGGGGAGTCCAGCGGTGGGTGCGTGTCCGCGGGATCGCGGCGGTAGGCGTTGCTCATGACGCCGCCTGCAAGGCCCGGAGCGCCGATAGTTCGGCGGTGGTCGGTGGCTCGGTGACCGTGCGGTCGTCCGCGACCCGTAGGTCCCAGCCGGTCGCTTCGCGTACCTGGTTCACGGTGACGCCGGGATGCGTTGCGGCAAGGACCAATTCACCGTCGGGGTCAGGACGCATGACTCCGAGATCGGTGATGACCAGGGTCGGGCCCGCACCTCGCAGGCCCAGCGCGGCGCGTTCCCCGCGGCCCCGCCCGTGCCCGAAGGAGGTGATGAAATCGACCTGCTCGACGAACGAGCGCCGCGACTGCCGGACCACGACGAACACCTCACCGCAGGAAGCGGCGATCTCTGGCGCCCCGCCCGCGCCGGGCAGCCGGACCCGCGGGTGCGCGTAGTCGCCGACGACGGTGGTGTTGATATTGCCGAACCGGTCCAGCTGTGCGGCGCCGAGGAATCCGATATCGATGCGGCCCGGCTGCAGCCAGTAGTTGAACACCTCGGGCACGCTGATCACGGCGTCGGCGGTCTCGGCGAGAATGCCGTCGCCGATCGACGCGGGCAGGCGATCCGGCTTGGAACCCAGCGTGCCCGACTCGTAGACGAGCACCAGATCGGGCGCGTGGGTGGTGCGGGCCAGGTTGGCCGCGGTCGACGGCAGGCCGATTCCGACGAAACACCGCTTGTCTCCGCGCAATGCCCGCGCGGCGGCGATGGTCATCATCTCATCGGCGGTGTATGTGCTTGTGCCGGTGGTGGTTTCGAGCGGCTGGGCGGCGGTCATGCGTTGTTCCCGACGGCAGAGGCGAATACGTTTTCATGCAACCAGTTGTCGAAGGTGTCACGGTCGCGGCTGATCGCATCCCAGGCGGCGTAATAGGCATTGTCACGCTCCGAGTAGCCCTGCGCGTACGACGGATGCGCCCCACCGGGCACTTCGGCGACCGCGGTCACCGCCCAAGCGGGCAACACGATCGCGCCCGGAACAGGTTCGAGCGTGTCCACGATCTCCTCGACCGTAACCAGACTCCGCCGCGCCGCCAGCACGGCCTCCTTCTGCACCCCCAGCAACCCCCACAACTGCACGTTCCCTGCCCGATCGGCCCGCTGCGCATGAATCACGGTGACATCGGGATTCAACGCCGGCACCGCCGTCAACTGCTCACCGGTGAAAGGGCACACGATCGGCTTGATGGTGTCCGTCACCGTGGCCAAATCCGTCCCGACATACCCCCGCAACACCGCGAACGGCACCCCCGAAGCCCCCGCGACATACCGATTGGCCATCCCCGCATGACTGTGTTCCTCGATCTCCAACGCCCCCGGCCACCCACACTCCACCGCATCCCGAAACCGATGCAACGACCCCACCCCAGGATTCCCGCCCCACGAGAAGACCAACTTCCGAGCGCACCCCGCCCCGATCATCTGGTCATAAACGATGTCAGGCGTCATCCGCACCAACGTCAACCCCCGCCGCCCCTGCCGAATGATCTCCTGCCCCGCCGCCACCGGAATCAAATGCGTAAACCCCTCCAGCGCAACAACATCCCCATCATGAACAAGCCGCGCAATCGCCTCCGTCAACCCCGATACCTTGCCCACATCACTCCAATGTTCGCATAGTGAACGTCTGTGCTCATTATGAACACCGCTCCGGGGGTGGGTCAACCAAAACAAAAGAGCAGGCCATCAGCTTTCGGCTGATGGCCTGCTCCAGGGGACTTCGGGTCTACTGCACCCAGTGCTTCAGCGGCTCGGTGTCCAGCGTGACGTTCACCGGCTCCGGAAGTTCGACAACAGCGCCGAAAGGCACGGTCAGGATGCGGTGATACCGAGCGTCCCGGGGATCGCTGTAGACGGTTACCTCGCACGTCTCGCGATCGATCAGCAGGTAGACGGGGATTCCGGTGTCCGCGTAGGCCCGCGGCTTCTCCTGCCGGTCGCGGCGTTCGGTGTCCTGATCGTCCGAGGTGACTTCGACCGCCAACAGGACGGGTGCCGGATCGGCCCATTCCCCTTGGCCGACAAAAGCATCCGCATCGGCGAGCACACCGTCCGGCCTGGCTCGGCCTTTGCGATACCGTTCGATCCGGAGCCCCTGCTCCGGGCTGAGGAACAGATCCGGGCGGACGGTCATGAAGATGCGGATCAGCCATTGGATGATTCGATTGTGATCCCCGTCCGGCACCGCCTTGGCCCCCAGCTTCCCGTCGACGAACTCGAGCCTCACACCTTCCGCAATGCGATCGGCCGCACGAGCGAGTTCCTCGAACTCCTCGATCGTCATGAGTGACTCATGCACGGCGGTCATGTCCTCACGGTAGGGGGCCGCTTTCGGGCGACGGAAGCAAACGCGTAGACACGGCCAGAATATCGTCGATAGCTGGGCGGGTCGCGTGCGCAGGTAATGCGCGTGTCGACCCCGGTCACCTGTAGGGGTGACCGGGGTCGAAACTGTTCGGGCCGATTCAGTTTTCGGAGGTCAGCTTGGGGAGGAGTTGGACCAGGGCTGCGGACAGGACGCAGAGTGCGATCATCGGGAGCAGGCTCCAGACGAAGGCCGAGCCGAGGCCGCCGGTGAGGTGGTTATAGAAGAGGATTCCTACTACGGCGATGCCGAGGGCGCCGCCGACCTGGTTCGCGGTGGAGAGGACGCCGCCGGCGGAGGCGGCGTGGTGGATGGAGACTCGGGCCAGGACGGTGCCGGGGAGGGGGACCATCGCCAGGCCCATGCCGGCGCCGACGATGATCAGGCCGGGGATCAGCAGGGAGATCGATTCGGTGGTGGCCGGGATGAGGAGGAGGAAGCCGAGGGCCTGGAGGACGGCGCCGACGGTGATCACCTGGCGGCCGAGCCGGACCGCGAGCTGCTCCGACAGTTTCGAGGTGAGCAGGTAGGGGGCGCCGATCGCCAGGAACAACAGGCCGGACGTCAGGGGCGAAAGGTGGCGGCCCTGTTGCAGATACAGCGCCAGGAAGAGGAAGAACGAGGCGACGCTCATCTGGTAGATCAGCGCGACCACCACACCCACCCGGAACGAACGCTCATGGAACAGGTCGGGATCCACCAGCGGCGAGGCGCCACGAGCGGCCAATCGTGTCTGGTACCAGGCGAATACCACCAGCAGCACGGCGGCGGTCGCCAGCGACAACCAGGTCCACAGCGGCCAGCCCTGCGAGGGACCCTGGATCAGCGGCAGCACCATGGCGACCAGCGCGGCGATGATCAGATCCACGCCGATCGGATCGAGCCGGGTACCGGCGGCGCCACGAGACTCGGGCACCATACGCCGCAGCAGTGCGAGAGCGACCACGCCCACCGGCACATTGATCCAGTAGATGGTGCGCCAGCCGAGGCCGAACAGGTCGGCCTGAATCAGCGCGCCGCCGATCAACTGGCCGAAGACCGCGGCCAGGCCCATGGTCGCGCCGTAGGCGGCGAAGGCGCGGGCCTGCCGGGCGCCGGTGAACACGACGGTGATGATGCCGAGCACCTGCGGCATGAGCAGCGCCATACCAGCGCCCTGCACGACCCGTGCGGCGATCAGTTCACCCGCACCACCGGCGAGGGCGCACACGGCGGAAGCCAGTGTGAATACCGCCATTCCGATCCCGTAGAGGCGGCGCCGGCCGTACATGTCGCCGAGGCGTCCGCCGGTGATCAGGCCGGCCGCGACGGCCAGGCCGTAACCCGCGACGATCCACTGCGTGGCGGCATTACCGATATGCAGATCGGACTGCGTGTCCGGGATCGCGACATTGACGATGAAGAAATCGAGGGTGGCCACGAAAATACCGGCGAGCAGGATGAGCAGGGTGCCCAGCGACGCCTGGTCGGCCTCGGGCCGGGTTGATGCGGCGGAGGGCCGCTGAAGGGTCGGTGATGACATGACGAAATGTCCTAGCGATCGATGGACAGTGTCCCGTGAACTGCCGCAGGTGATTCGGTGGAGCCCGGTGGGAAACCCGCACGCGCCGTGCGGGTTTCCCACCGGAAGAGCGGGCTCAGGCGCCGGCGGGCACCTTGTCGAGGAAGCCGTTGACCCGGACGATCCGCCCGTCCGCGGCGAGCTCCGCGACATCGAAGCCGACGATCAGCGGCTCCGCGCCCGGCTGTCCGAGATTCCAGGTGAACCGGGCGATATTGTGGTGCGCGTCGACGGCCCCGCCGCGGCTGAATTCCAGTCCGGCGAACTGGCCCTGCACCGCCGCGATGGTGGCGGCCAGGTCGGCGTGCCCCTGCACCGCGGCCAGCGGGTCGACGTACTCGGCGTCCTCGGTGAACACCTCGGCGACCAGTTCCGCGCGGCGGGCCGGGTCGGTGGCGTTCCAGGCGTCCAGGTAGCGGTCGACCAGCTCGTTGATGTCGCTCATGGTGTTTCTCCTTCGTGGTTCCGTACTTGCTGACCACAAAGTTATTGAGCTTCGACCGGGGCGGAATCTGTCGTACTTAGGTACTGACGACTTGTACGCCGGCGTGGATCCGATTCGCGGCTTGTTTGAGGGTTTTGATCACCGGCGCGGTCTCCATGTGCGTGATGGCGGGGAGGGCGGCGACGCGGGTGGTGAGATAGCGGTAGAGCTCGCGCTGATCAGCGCAGATGGCTGTCGCGTAGAGGTTGGTCGGGCCGGTTGTGGCTGCGGCGAAGGCGATTTCGGGATGGCGGGCCAGGGCGGCTCCGGCCTCCTCCAGGTGTGCGGGGGCTACCGAGAGCCAGAGCAGGGTGCGGGTGCCGCGGCCGAGTAGCCGCCAGTCGATGTCGAGATCCAGGTACAGGACACGGTGTTCGCGCAGTTCGGTCATGCGGCGGCGGACCGTGGTGGGCGACCAGCCGGTTACCGCGGCCAGCTGCTCGATGGTTGCGCGGCCGTCGTCGGCGAGGGTGGCGAGCAGTGTGCGGTCGGCGTCGTCGAGGTGGACGGGGCCCGGCCTTTCCGGCATCGGGGGTGGGCGCAGCCGCGCGATCTCCTCGGGTTGCAAGGCACCGACTTTGGCGATCAGGCTGTCGGATCCGCCGTAGAAGTTGTGCATTACGGAATGCGCGGTGACGCCCTCTACGCGGGAGGTGCGGGGGAGTTTGGCGAGGAGCAGTGTCTCGCTGTCGGTTTCGTTCTCGGTGCGGACGGCGCAGGTGATCTCGGTGCCGCCCGAGCAGAGGCTCACCCAGGAGGTGTCGGGGCGCCGGGACAGTGCTTCGGCGATCGGGACCGCGGCGGCGGGTGCGCAACGCACCCGCAGGAACCAGGTCGTCGCGCCGAGTGCTGTCGGGTCGACGCCGCCGATCACTCGTACCGCCCCGACCGACAACAAGCGCGTGTAGCGGCGGGCGATGGTGCGATCCGACACGCCGAGAACTTCCGCGATTGCGCTGAATGCGGCCCTGCCGTCGATCTGCAAGGCGTGCAGGAGACGGTGATCCAGCTCGTCGGTGTCGAATTCCACTGTGTAGACGGTAATCAGTGTCAGGTATCGGCACAATAGGGCCGGTTTGTGGCTCGGCGCCCCCGGTGAGCGCAGCGTTGCTGGTGTTCCGATCGACGCGAAAAGGGGAAATGCAATGGACACAGACGTTCTCATCATCGGCGCCGGCCCGACCGGTATGACCTTGGCCAACGAACTCCGAGTAGCCGGGGTATCGACGGTGCTGGTCGACAAGCTCGCGGCGCGCAGCATGTTGTCCAAAGCGGGTGGCGTGCAGTCCCGCACCCAGGAAGCCTTCGATCAGCGCGGTCTGCTGGAACCGTTGCTGGCCACCGGAAATCACCAGATCAGCACCGCGCACTTCGCCGGCATCCCGCTCCCGCTCACCCGCGACCGGCATCGTCAGCCGTGGCGGTCCATACCGCAGGTCGTGGTCGAGGGCGTGCTCGAAGACCACCTGGCCGCCCACGACATCCACGTCCGCCGCAACCACGAACTGATCGCCCTCACCCAGAACGACAAGTCCGTGACCGCGACCTTCGCAGACGGCGTCGTCATCGAGGCCGGGTATGTCGTTGCCGCCGATGGTGCCCACAGCACGGTGCGATCACTCCTGCACGCCGAATTCCCTGGCAGCCCCGGCACAGTCACCGTGGTCGCCGCCGATGTCCGCTTGGACGGCGACGCCCCCGCGCTGAGCCACAGTTGGAGCGATGACGGCCACTGGGCCCAGATCTTCCCACTCGGCACCGACCCCGAAGGCCGGCCCCTCCACCGCCTAGCCCTCGGCGGCCCCGGCCGCTCCCTCTCCCGCGAGGTCCCGGTCACCGAAGACGAGATCCGCGCAGGCCTCAGCAGCGTATTCGGTTCGCAGGTAAAACTTCTCGAACTCCGCTACGCCCGCCGCATCACCAACGCCGCCCGCCAGGCCGCCCGATACCGCCACGGCCGAGTCTTCCTGGCCGGCGACGCCGCCCACGTCCATCTCCCCATCGGCGCCCAAGGCATGAACACCGGCATCCAAGACGCCCTCAACCTGGGTTGGAAACTCGCCGCCGCAGTGAACAATTGGGCCCCCGCCCACCTCCTCGACACCTACCACACCGAACGCCACCCGGTAGCCGCCGCCGTCCTCCGCAACGTCCAAGCCCAAAGCCTCCTCATGGACTGGGAAGGCACCCGAGCCCCCGACATAACCGCCGCCAAATCCCTCTTCGCCTCCCTCGCCACCCTCCCCGAAGTCCAATACCACCTCGACGACACCCTCTCCGGCATGGGCATCCGCTACCCCTTCCCCGCCACCCACCCCAGCACCGGCCTCCCCGCCCCCAACCTCCCAATCGGCCCCACCCACCTCAACACCCTCCTCCACCCCGCCCGCCCCCTCCTCCTGGACCCAACAAACACTCTCGCCGAAACCGCCGCCCCCTGGTCCCCCCTCCTAACCCGCATAACCCACCCCACCCCCCACGCCCCCATGCTCATCCGCCCCGACGGCTACATAGCCTGGACCACCGACCCCACCCACAACACCGACCCCCTCGAACCCGCCCTCACCCACTGGTTCGGCAAGCCCTGACGCGGAACTTGGAGATTTGTTGGGGTGGGACTGTCGAGAACGGGTGGGTGGCTCCGTCCCAGGGGTGAGGAGCCGGACGGGGCTCCGTGACATCGATTGAGGAGTGGGTATGGGACCGGACGAGATTGCTGGGATTTTGGGGCTGCCGATCAGTCGGGAGTTGTTGGGGCGGGATCTGTTGCGGATGGCGTATGTGGCGAAGGATGGGTCGCCTAGGAACATTCCGATTGCGTTTACCTGGAACGGGTCAGCAGTCGTTGTTTGTACCAGTAAGAATGCTCCGAAGTTGGCTTCGCTCAGGGGGAATCCCGAGGTGGCGTTGACTATTGATACCGAGGTGCATCCGCCGAAGATTCTGCTTATTCGGGGGCGGGCGGAGTTGGATGTGGTGGAGGGGATTCCTGAGGAGTATTTGCGGATGAATGGAAGTTATGGGATGACTGCTGAGCAGCGGGTGGAGTGGGAGGCTGAGGTTCGGTCGTTGTATGACGGGATGGTTCGGGTTGTTATTACTCCTACTTGGGTGAAGTTGATCGACTTCGAGAACACCTTGCCTACGGCGGTCGAAGAGCTGATACGGGAGCGGGCTGCGCGGCAGGGTGCATGAAATCGATCGGACAGGCGAGGATGACACTGACTGAAGAGGAGAGAATCGTGACTAAGTATTTGCTGCTCAAGCACTATCGGGGGGCGCCGGCATCGGTGAACGACGTGCCGATGGATCAGTGGACGCCGGAGGAGATTTCGGCGCATGTGCAGTACATGCAGGACTTCGGTGCGCGGCTGGAGGAGAGTGGGGAGTTCGTCGAGCATCGGGCGCTTGCTCCGGGAGGCACGTTTGTGCGGTCGGATGGGGAGGGGCGGCCGCCGGTTACCGATGGGCCGTTCGCGGAGACGAAGGATCTGATCGCCGGGTGGACGATCATCGATGTCGAGAGTTATGAGCGGGCGCTCGAACTGGCGGGGGAGTTGTCGGCGGCGCCGGGGGCGGGTGGGAAGCCGGTGCAGGAGTGGCTGGAGATTCGGCCGTTCTTTTCGGGGTTGCCTACGGTGACCGAGTGAACGAATCCCTGTTGCGCGAACTCGTGCCGGCGGTGATCGGCGTCCTCGTTCGGCGGGGAGCGGACTTTGCCGCGGCCGAGGATGCGGTGCAGGAGGCCCTCATTCGGGCGTTGGAAGCGTGGGCGGATGATCCGCCGCGTGATGCCAAGGGCTGGCTCGTCGCGGCCGCTTGGCGCAAGTTCATCGATGCCATGCGTGCCGAAACATCGCGGCGGGGAAGGGAATTCGCAGTGGAGGTCGAGCCTCCCTCGGGTCCCGTTCCCGCCACGGATGATTCGCTGTGGCTGTATTTCCTGTGCGCGCACCCGTCCCTGCCCACGGGGTCGGCCGTCGCATTGACCTTGCGTGCTGTCGGTGGTCTCACGACTCGGCAGATAGCCACGGCTTACCTCGTCCCCGAAGCGACTATGGCGCAACGGATCAGCCGTGCCAAGCGGCGCATTGCAGGCCTGCCACTGGACCGCCCGGGTGATCTCGCGACGGTGCTGCGCGTTCTCTACCTCGTCTTCAACGAGGGCTACAGCGGTGATATCGACCTGGTGGCCGAAGCCATCCGGCTCACCCGCCAGCTCGCCGCCGCCACCGACGAGCCCGAAGTCGCGGGCCTGCTCGCCCTGATGCTGCTGCACCACGCCCGCCGTGCGTCTCGCACCGGCCTGGACGGTCGCCTGATACCCCTCGCCGAGCAGGATCGATCCCTTTGGGACACCACCCTTATCGCCGAGGGCGTCGACATTCTGCAAGCCGCGCTGGCCCGTGATCGCCTGGGCGAATACCAGGCCCAAGCCGCCATCGCCGCCCTGCACGCCGACGCCCGCAGCACCGCCGAGACGGACTGGGTCCAGATCGTCGAGTGGTATGACGAACTGCTGCTCCGCACCGATACCCCGGTGATCCGCTTGAACCGCGCGGTAGCGGTCGGCGAGGCCGACGGCCCGCGAGCCGGCCTGGCCGCCCTCGCCGACCTCGACCCGAACCTCCCGCGCCACACCGCAGTCCGCGCCTACCTAGTCGAACGAACCGGCGACCTCGAACAAGCCGCCACCCTCTACAGCGAAGCCTCCCGCACCGCCACCAACATCCCCGAGCGTGACCACCTCACCCGCGAAGCCGCCCGCATCCGGCAACTACTGCTCCCCGATGGGGTGGAGGGCGGATTTCAGTTGGGCTCTTAGCCAGTGGGATGCGGGGTCGTCGTTGAGGCGGCGGTGCCAGCGGGATTCGACTTCGGCTGGGGGGAGGGGGAAGGGGATGTTGTGGGAGCGGACGGGGATTCCGCGGTGGATCAGGTGTTGGGCCAGGATTTGGGGGAGGAGGGTGATGACGTCCTCCTCCAAGGCGATCAGGGCCGCTACGGCGTAGGAGGGGACAACCGCACTGACGGTGCGGGTGCGGCCTGCGCGGCGCAAGGCCTCGTCGAGAGGTCCGTGGGCTAAGCCTCGGCGGGAGGCGGAGATGTGGGGGTAGGCGCAGAGGGCGTCGACCGTCAGCTCGGGGGCACGGCCCAATTCGGAGTCGGCTGCTACCACGGCTACGAAGTGGTCGGTGAACAACGGTTCGGTGCAGACGTCGGGTGGGGGTGGGTCGGCTACGCCTACGTCCAGGTCGAGGGTGCCGTCTCGGAGGGGGTCGGCGGCTTCGGAGGCCTCAGGGGCGAAACGGAGTCGGACACCGGGAGCGCTGTCGGCGATCAGGCGGGTCAGGCGGGGTGCGAGTACGGGGACCAACGCGTCGTTGATGCGGATGGTGAAGGTGCGCTGCCAGGAGCGAGGGTCGTTGCTCGCGGGGTCGGAGCGGAGGGCGGCGGCATCGTTCAGGAGTGCTTTGACTTTGGGGGCGCTCTGGAGGGCGAACGGGGTTGGGACCAGGCCGCGGCCGGCGCGTACGAGGATCTGGTCGTTCATTGCTCGCCGTAGCCGGCCCAGGGCTCTGCTGGTCGCGGGGCCGGACAGGTGGAGGCGCTCGGCGGCCGCGGACACGCTTCCGGTGTCCATCAACGCGTCGAATACCCGCAGCAGATTGAGGTCCAACTGGTCGGCCATGAGCCCTCCTGACGATTGCGTTCAACGCAAACTCAGAGTGCAGAGATTGCAGTAGACATCATGTCACGTGCGGCCGAGACTGAATTCATGAGCAGCGCACAGGAATTGACAACCAAGGCCAGGGCCGTGCGGCCGACCGCATACGGGACACCGGACGTCCTCGCGATCGTTTCGACGCCCATACCGGAACCCGCTGCTGACGAGGTCGTCGTGCAGGTCCGCGCGGCCGGGGTCAACCCCATCGATTGGAAGCTCTACAGCGGCGCCTTCCACAAAGTGGACGACGAGCACAAGGACTCCGCCGGACTCGCCGACGACTTGCCCCAGCTCGGCCTGGAATGCGCGGGAGTCGTCACCGCGATCGGCGACGAGGTGCGGGGTATCGAGGTCGGCGACGAGGTCATCGTCTACCCCGTCACCGGCGCCTACGCCGACTACGTCACCGCCCCCGCGACCTCGCTGATCCCCAAGCCCGCCGATCTGGGCTGGCCCGAGGCGGGTTCACTGATGCTGGCCGGCACCACGGCCGCACATGCCCTGCACGCCGCCGGCGTGGGCGAGGGCGACACCCTGCTCGTCCACGGCGGCGCGGGCAGCGTCGGTTCGCTGGTCGTGCAATTGGCCGCAGCAGCAGGCGCAACCGTCATCGCCACCGCCAGCGCACGCAATCACGAACTGCTGCGCGACCTCGGCGCTATCCCGGTTACCTATGGCCCCGGGTTGCTCGACCGCGTGCGCGGCGCCGCCCCCGGGCCGGTCACCGCCGCAATCGATTGCGCCGGCGGCGACGAAGCCCTCGACGCCTCCTTGGAACTGGTATCCGATCGACAGCGCATCGCCTCGATCGTCGCCACCGACCGCCACGTCGCCGCCGGTATCAAGGCCCTCGGCTACGGCCCCGGCCAGGATGCGGGCACCGAGCTCCGCGAGGCCGCCCGCGCCGATCTGGCTTCCCGCGCAACCGAACTGCGCATTCTCATCAACGCTGTCTATCCCTTGTCCGAGGCGGCACAGGCCCACCGCGCCGGACTAGCCGGGCATGCTCCCGGCAAGCTCGTACTCGTCCCGTGACCGAGGGCCGTGTCAGGTCCGTGTCAGGGTGATGTCAGGTCGGCGGCGGAGCGTCGCTGGTATGGCGAAAACCAATACAGCACAAACTGATTCGAAGTGGCGTGGAATGGTTCCGGTCGAGGATACGGCGCTCGCCGTCACCGACACCGGAGGGTCCGGTATTTCCGTCGTCTATCTGAACGGCCAGTTCGCGACCCAAGGATATTGGCGGCGGGTCATCGGCGAACTCGGGGACGGGTTCCGGCATATCACCTATGACGAGCGAGCCCGCGGAAAGTCCGGGCGTTCGGCGGATTACTCGTTCGAGGCCGCCGTCCGGGATGTCGACGCGGTACTGGCGGCCCGGGGCGTGGGCCGGGCGCTCGTGATGGGATGGTCCTATGGGGCGTTCGTGGCCGCCCATTGGGTCAGCCGGAATCCCCAGCGTGCCTTGGGAGCCGTGCTGGTAGACGGTGCGCAGCCCTACGATTGGCTCGACGACGCAATGGAATTGCGGATTCGGAAGTTGTTCAAGCGGCTGAATTGGTTCATGCCGCTGCTGCATCCGACGGGCTTGACCCCGCGACTGAGTGCCGACCAGATGGCAGACATCAATATTCAACTGGGAAAGCTCGCCCGGGTGCGGGAATTGAGCCCGGTGCTGGACCGGATCACTGTCCCGGTCCGGTACGTGGTCGCGTCGGGTTCGTCATTCGGCAGTCACGGCGATGAGCAGGAACGGATCCGTGACAGCCTGCCCGGCGTATGCGACCGCAATCCGAACATTCGAATCAGCGCAAAGGTGGCCAGTAACCACGGCGCCATCTTGCGCAAGGATTTTCGCGCCGTCGCCGATGCCGTCCGCGAGATCGCGCCGGCCCCCGCCTAACGGGCGAATATCGATTCCGCGGGCAGCAGTCGCGGCACGGGCGGCAGCGGAAACGGTGTGGGGGAAGAGGTCCGGAACGCCTGGATCATGAGCGCGGCGAAGCGGCGGGAGGCGGCGATTCGGGCTGCGAGGGTGGGCGCCTGGATGCCGTTGTTGGCCATGATCATCAGGATCAGGTCGTCGAGGACTACGTCGGGGCGGAGGTTGCCGGTCGCCTTCGCGCGGCGGATCAACTCGGCCGCGGCGGTGAGCGAGTCGGTGCGGATGGTGGCGAAGTCCACGGCGCGCGGGAACGTGGACATGAAGGCCGCGGTGAAGCCGTGGTCGCGGGCCTGGAGTTCGCAGAGTTGCTCGATGGCGTGGCAGAAGCCCTGCCACGCATCGGGTTCGGCGAGGCCTGCCTCGACTATCGAGTGGCAGGCGTGCATCTGGTCGGTGAAGGCCTCGGCGATCAGGGCTTCCTTGGTGGGGAAGTGGCGGTAGAGGGTGGCGGGGCCGACCTCGGCGCGGCGGGCGATCTGCCGGAGGGGCACCTCCAGGCCGTCGGTGACGAAGACCGCGCGCGCCGCGTCGAGGATGCGTTCGCGGTTGTCGCGGGCGTCGGAGCGCTGGGAGTGAGGCAAACGGGTGGTCACCGCTCTCACTTTAGCTAAACGGACGGGGGCGTCCGTTACGGTCCGAAGGGTCGGTCCCGATCGAGCAGAACACGGAGACACCAATGCAGGCAGTAATGGTCCAGACGTTCGGAGGTCCGGAAACCCTTGCGGTCGTCGATCTTCCGGACCCCACTCCGGCCGCCGGGCAGGCGCTGATCGCCACCGAGGCGATCGGCGTCGGCGGCCTCGACACCCTGATCCGCAGCGGCGCGCTGAGCGCCTTCGGAATCACGCCGGGCCACATCCTCGGCAGCGAGATCGCGGGCACCGTCACCGAGGTCGGTCCGGGCGTGGACACCAAGTGGATCGGTCGCCGGGTGTGGGGCTTCACCGGGGAGACCGGCGGTTATGCCGAACGCGCCCTCGCCGCGGCCGAGACACTCGTCCCCCTCCCGGCGAACCTGTCGGCCGTCGACGCGGTGACGCTCGGCAACTCCGGCATGGTGGCCCATTTCGCTTTGCGCCATGCGCATTTCGCGCCCGGCGAATCGGTGCTGGTGCGCGGCGCGGCCGGCGGCATCGGCGTGATGGCGGTCCAGCTCGCCGCGCGTGGCGGGGCAAGTGCGGTCGCCGTCACGACCTCGTCGGCCGAGCGCGGCGCCCGCCTGCGCAAACTCGGTGCGACCCAGGTCCTGGACCGAACCGGCCGGAGCACCGAGGAAACGCCGACCGGCTACGACGTGATCATCGACATCGTCGCCGGTCCGGAGCTGCCGTTCTTCCTGAGCAGGCTCGAGCCGAACGGCCGCATGGTGGTCGCCGGCGTGATGGCGGGCATGCCACCCGCGGACTTCGGCTCGGCCATGGTCGCGGGCTTCCGGAAGTCGCTGTCCTTCGCCAGCTTCAGCGCCGACACCGTATCCATGGCCGACAGAAGCGCCGCGACCGCCGACCTGTTCGCCGCCGCGAGCAACGGTGAGCTGGAAGCGGTTGTGCACGAGGTGTTTTCCCTGGATCAGGCCGTCCTGGCCCACCGGAAGATGGAAGCCGGCGAGGTGTTCGGCAGAATCGCGCTCACGCCATAGGCGCCGCGGAACCGAGCCAGGTGAGGGCGGCCGTGACCATGGCGGTGACACCCGCGGTGATGCTCGGGTCCACGTCGGGGAAGTACTTCGCGGTATGCGGGCCGGGAACGGATTTGGGGTCTATCCGGCCGCTCAGGACGTCCCGGACGATCTGGACCGGATCGGTGCCGCCGAACTGCGCCAGAGACAGGACACCGAACATCCAATAGCACAGGGGCACACCGGCACTCGTAGCGAAGATGCCCGCATCCTCGCTGCCGGTGATCCGCCCCGGATCGAAAACATGGTCGGGGCCGAGGATTTCGCCGATGGCGGTCAAGGTCCGCTGCAGGGCGTCGGGGTCGTTGTTCATGACCGGAAAGGTGTCGATCACCGAGATCTCCGGAGCCCGAACAGCACCCGCGGCCGCCGCTTCACCCTTGACGATGCGGTCCACAGCCGACAACACCCGCTGGCGCACTTCGGGTGTATAGGTGCGGATATTCAATTGCAGCTCCGCATCATCCGGAATGATGTTGTCCTTGGTGCCCGCCCGCATCGAGCCCACCGTCACCACCGCGGCATCATTGGCGGCGATCTCCCGCGACACGATGGTCTGCAATCGCATGACGGTGGCCGCCGCCATCACGACCGGATCGACGGTGACCTCCGGCCGTGAGCCGTGCCCGCCGTGGCCGTGCAGCGTGACGCGCAGCGCGTCGGTGGCCGCCGCCGCGACACCGGGATGCCCGGCGATCAGCCCGACGGGAAACGGCGCCGTGTGCTGAGCGAGCACGATATCCGGTTTGCCGAACCGCTCGAACAGCTTGTCGTCGACCATGCCCTGCGCGCCCCGCCCGGTCTCCTCGGCCGGCTGGAATACCGCCATGATGGTGCCCGACCAGGTCGAGCGGGCACCGGCCAGCAACTGCAGCGCCCCGAGCAGGCAGGTGGCGTGCATATCATGCCCGCAGGCATGCATGACCCCGTCGTTGCGGGACGCGTAGGGCAGCCCGGTCGTCTCGGTGATGGGCAGTGCGTCGAAATCGGCGCGCAGCAGCACCGTCGGGCCGTTCCCATTGGCCAGCATGGCGACCACACCCGTCCCGCCCACACCCGTGGTGACCTGATAACCGAGCGCCCCGACCTGATCGGCGACCTTCTCCGCGGTGCGATGCTCGGCCCCCGAGAGCTCGGGATGCATATGCAGGTCACGGTAGAAGTCCGCGAGTTCGCCCCGGATCCGGTCGAGTCCGCCGATGGCCGAGGTGATGGTCGAAGTGCCCGCCGTCATGATTCGCTCCCTGCAATCGCATGCTCTCGGATGTGGTCTGCGAGCTCGCAAAATCGATCGATGGCGCGAAATCAGCGTAGATCGCGCGGCGATCCGACCGTTCAGCGGGATCGCTGTGGACCGGTTCCGCCGCCGCCCGGTAAGCCCGATTCATGAGTGAATCGATCGACCCACTGCTGCCCGCTACTGGAGCCCAATGATATTCAGCCGATCGCATTCGACTGGACCTTCACCGCGGCACTCCCGCGCATCTGGAGGACCGCACCCAGATGCGCGCCGGTTACCGCGTCTCCGCGGATCTGGTGCGCTATCACCAGATCGGCGTCGCCTCCGGCTGGGTCGAAATCGACGGCGCGCGTACCGAAATCACTCCGGAGGACTGGCAATATCACGGCGAATGGCGAGGCCCCGGTACGCATCTGGACGGTGAGCGGATTGCCGACTGTTCCACGTACGAGAATGCGCGCCGCCTGCATCAGATCCGCGACACGGTCGTGCGGATCACCGATCCGGTGGGCGGTGGTGTCGGATACGGCAACTGTCAGCCGATCATCACCGGCGGCGATACCGCCCTCGGCCTCGCGAAAGAGACCACTTTCCTGTGAGCGCGCTTAGGGGAACCGAGGTTACCGGCTATTAGGGGTTGATTTCGCGGGTGGCTGGTGAACAATGCTCACCAGGGTTACATGGCCACATCTCGGAGAGAAGGACCCGCTAAGTGTTCAGTCGGATCGGAATCGTCAATCGTGGAGAGGCCGCCATGCGGCTCATCCGCGCGGTCAGGGAACTTGCCGCGGAAACGGCGTTACCCATCGAGATAGTCGCTCTCTACACCGATGTGGACAGCGCTGCCGCGTTCGTGCGTCACGCCGATATCGCCTACAACCTAGGTCCCGCCGCCGCGCGGCCCTACCTGAACCTGAACCTGCTCGAGGAAGCCCTCGTCGCGACCGAATGTGATGCCGCCTGGGTGGGCTGGGGATTCGTCGCCGAGGACCCGGCGTTCGCGGAACTCTGCGAGCGCATCGGCATCACCTTCGTCGGGCCCGGTGCCGAAGCCATGCGCACCCTCGGCGACAAGATCGGCGCCAAGCTGCTCGCCGAGAAGGTGGGCGTACCGGTCGCGCCGTGGAGCCGGGGCGAGGTCGAAACCCTGGACGCCGCAATCGCCGCCGCGTCGGAGATCGGCTACCCGCTCATGCTGAAGGCCACGGCCGGCGGCGGCGGACGCGGTATCCGCGTCATCACCAGCCGCGCCGAGCTCGAGGACGCCTACGAGCGCACCAGCCAGGAGGCCGCGCGCGCCTTCGGCAGCGGCGTCGTCTTCCTGGAACGCCTCGTCACCGGCGCCCGGCACGTCGAGGTCCAGGTCATCGCGGACGGGCAGGGCACCGCCTGGGCGCTCGGCGTCCGCGACTGCTCGGTGCAGCGCCGCAATCAGAAGATCATCGAGGAGTCCGCGTCGCCGGTGCTGGACGCCGAGCAGGCCGCCGAATTGAAGGCGTCCGCGGAGCGCTTGGCCCTCGCGGTGGACTACTGCGGCGCCGCCACGGTCGAGTTCCTGTACCACCCCGGTGACCGCCAGTTCGCCTTCCTCGAGGTGAACACCCGCCTGCAGGTGGAACATCCGATCACCGAGTGCACCACCGGCTTCGACCTGGTCAAGGCCCAGCTGTCGGTGGCCTCCGGCAACAAGCTGCAGGGCGAGCCGCCCGTCGAGCGCGGCCATGCCGTCGAGGCCCGGCTCAATGCCGAGGATCCCGATCGCGATTTCGCGCCCGCCCCCGGCCGCATCGCGCGGCTGACCCTGCCCGCCGGCCCCGGCATCCGGGTGGACACCGGCGTCGGTGAAGGCGACACCATCGCAGCCGATTTCGACTCCATGATCGCGAAGATCATTGCCTACGGCCGCGATCGCACCGAGGCGCTCGGCCGGCTGCGGCAGGCCATGACCCAGACCACGGTGGTCATCGAGGGCGGCGTCACCAACAAGAGCTTCGTGCTCGACCTGCTCGACCAGCCCGAGATCATCGACGCCAGCGCCGACACCGGCTGGATCGACCGGGTCCGCGGCGAGGGCCGGCTCATCCAGCACCGGCACTCCGCGGTCGCCCTGGCCGTCGCCGCCATCGAAACCTACGAGGAAGACGAACGCGCCGAGGAACATCGGCTGCTCACGACCGCGTCCGGCGGGCGTCCCCAGGTGCAGCACGACAGCGGCCGCCCGCTGGATCTGCAGCTGCGCGGCGTCGCCTACCGCGTGCGCGTCGCCCGGGTCGGCGCCAATCGCTTCCGGGTCGTCATCGAGTCCGGCGACGAAACCCGCACCGCCGCCATCGAACTCGACCGTTTCGACCGCAATACCGGTCAGATCATTGTCAACGGCACCCGATACCGGCTGCTCACCGGCACTTTCGGCACCACCCACCTGGTCGAGGTGGACGGCGTCACCCACCGCGTCAACCGCGACGACGGCGGCGTGGTCCGCGCGCCCGCCCCGGCCCTGGTCGTCGCGACGCCGCTCGCGCCCGGCGCCGAGGTCGCGGCGGGCGCACCCGTGCTGGTCCTGGAGAGCATGAAGATGGAGACGGTGCTGCGCGCACCGTTCGCCGCCCGCCTGAAGGAATGCCTCGTCACCGTGGGCACCCAGGTCGAAACCGGTTCGCCGCTGCTGCGATTGGAGCCGCTCGCCACCGACGACGAGGCCGAGGCGGCAGCGCCCGCGCCGGCCGTCGAACTGGACCTGCCCGCCCTCCCCGACGCGGTCCCCGCGGCGCAGCGCGAACAGCAGGGCCGCGAGGACCTCCGCGCCCTGCTGCTGGGCTACGACGTCGATCCCGCCGACGAACGCCGTGTCATCGACGACTATCTCGCCGCGCGCAAGGAATTGAGCGGGCAGGGCCGCCGCCGCACCCCGGCCGCGGAACTCGAACTCATCGACACCTTCACCGATCTCGCCGCGCTCACCCACAATCGCCCGGCCGACGATCACGGCAGTGGCCATATCCACAGTCCCCGTGAGTATTTCCACGTCTACCTGCAGTCCCTCGATGTCGACCGGGCGGGCCTGCCGGCCACCTTCCAGACCAAGCTGGCCAAGGCCCTCGCGCACTACGGAGTCTCGGATCTGGACCGCTCACCGGAGCTGGAAGCCGCGGTGTTCCGGATCTTCCTGGCGCAGCAGCGTTCACAGGCGAACGCGGCCTTGATCGTCACCCTGCTGCGGGAGTGGCTGCTCGACCCGATGCCCGACCACACCCTGCGCGAACCCTTGGGTCTGGCCCTGGAACGGCTGATCGCCGCGACGCCGCTGCGTTTCCCGATCATCGCCGATCTCGCCCGCGGTGTCGCCTACGCCTGGTTCGGTATGCCGCTGCTGCTGCGCAACCGCGCCCGCACCTACACCGACGTCCGTAAACACCTGCGGCACTTGGACAGTCAGCCGGAGGCTGTGGACCGTGACGAGCGGATCGCCGAAATGGTCCGCAGCACCGAACCACTGGTGCGGCTGCTCGGCCAGCGCCTGGAACGGCGCAATCTCAACAGCGCGGTGCTGCTGGAGGTGCTGACCCGCCGCTACTACGGCAACAAGGGTCTCACCGGCCTGCGGGCCAGCCAGATCGACGGCTGCACGTTCTTCAGCGCCGAGCGCGACGGCTCCCGGATGATCTCCTGCGCAACCGGTTTCGACGCGCTGGGCAGTGCCCTGCACGGCCTGGCCGACCTCGTCACCGGGGACCACGCCGTCGATGTCGACATCTACCTGCGCTGGGAACAGCAGCCCGCCGATCTCGACGCCATGGCCGCCGCCCTGCAGGAGGTGCTGACCTCGGTGCCGCTGCCGGATCGCATCAACCGGATCACGGTGGCCGTCGCGGGCAGCAAGGGCGAGGTGATGCACCATCACTTCACCTTCCGCAACACGGAATCCGGCTTCGTGGAGGAGCGCCTGATCCGCGGCCTGCACCCGTATATCGCGCAGCGCATGCAGTTCGAGCGGCTGAGCAAGTTCGATCTCACCCGGGTCTCCTCCTCGGACGACGACGAGGTGCATCTGTTCCGCGCGGTCGCCAAGGACAATCCCTCCGATGACCGGCTCGTCGCCTTCGCACAGGTGCGGGACCTGACCGAACTGCGCGATCTGGACGGCCGCCTGGTGGCCCTGCCGACCGCCGAGATCGTCCTGGCGACCTGCCTCGACTCCATCCGCCGCGCGCAGTCGCAGCGGCCCACGGCAAAGCGGTTCAATACCAACCGGATCGTCGTCTACGTGTGGCCGCCGAGCGGCATCACCCGCGCGGAACTGGACACGCTCGCCAAGCGCATGCTCCAGACCGCCGGCGGCGCGGGCCTGGAGGAAATGGTCTTCATCGGACGCCAGCGCAACAGCCGCACCGGGGAACTGCGCAAGACCGCCCTGCGCATCCGCTTCGACGCCACCGGCGGTACCACCCTGTCCATCGGGGATTCGGCCGAGGAACCGATCGAGCCGCTCGACGACTACCGCCTGAAGGTGCTGCGCGCCAGCCTCCGCAATACGGTCTACCCGTACGAATTGACCGGCCTGCTGGGCGATTTCGCCGAATACGACCTCGACGAGAACCACGCGCTGATCCCCGTCGACCGCCCGAAGGGCCGCAACTCCGCCGCCATCGTCGCCGGTGTCGTCAGCACGCCGACCAAACGGCACCCACAAGGCGTCAAACGCGTTGTCCTGCTGGGCGATCCCACGAAATCCCTGGGCGCGCTGTCGGAACCCGAATGCCGCCGCATCATCGCCGCACTGGATCTCGCGGAGCGGCTGCAGGTTCCGCTGGAGTGGTACGCCCTCTCGGCCGGTGCGCGCATCTCCATGGAATCGGGTACCGAGAACATGGACTGGGTGGCGGCCGCGCTCAAGCGCATCGTCGAATTCACCCAGGACGGCGGCGAGATCAATATTGTCGTCGCGGGCATCAATGTCGGCGCGCAGCCGTACTGGAATGCCGAAGCGACCATGCTCATGCACACCAAGGGCATTCTCGTGATGATGCCGGAGTCGGCCATGGTGCTCACCGGTAAGGGCGCGCTCGACTTCTCCGGCGGTGTCTCGGCCGAGGACAACTTCGGTATCGGCGGCTACGAACGCGTCATGGGACCGAACGGTCAGGCCCAGTACTGGGCGCCGAACCTGACCGCGGCCCGCGATATCGTCATGGCCTACTACGAGCACACCTACATCGCCCCCGGCGAGCCGGGACCGCGTCGTATCGCCACCGCGGACCCGATCGACCGTGATATCCGCAACTACCCGCACACCATGGCGGACAGCGATTTCGCCACCGTCGGCGAAATCTTCTCCGCCACAGCCAATCCCGACCGGAAGAAGCCGTTCGACATCCGCTCGGTCATGCGGGCGCTCGCCGATCAGGATCATCCCGCGCTGGAACGCTGGGCGGGCATGGCCGATGCGGACACCGCGGTGGTACAGGACCTGCACCTGGGCGGAATCCCGGTGTGCGCCTTGGGCATCGAGTCGCGTCCGGTGCCGCGCCGCGGTTTCCCTCCCACCGACGGCCCGGACACCTACACCGCGGGCACGCTCTTCCCGCAGTCGTCGAAGAAGGCGGCCCGCGCGATCAATGCGGCCAGCGGCAATCGCCCGCTGGTGGTGCTGGCGAACCTGTCGGGCTTCGACGGTTCACCGGAGTCGCTGCGGAAACTGCAGCTGGAGTACGGCGCCGAGATCGGCCGGGCCATCGTGAATTTCCGCGGGCCCATCGTGTTCGTGGTGCTGTCGCGGTACCACGGCGGCGCGTTCGTCGTGTTCTCGAAGGCGCTGAACCCGGCCATGACCGTACTCGCGGTGGAGGGTTCCTTCGCCTCGGTGCTGGGTGGCGCGCCGGCCGCCGCGGTGGTCTTCGCCGCCGAGGTGGACGCCCGGACCGCGAAGGATCCGCGCGTGCGTGACCTGCAGGCGCGGGCCGCGGCCGCCTCCGGCCCGGACCGGGCCACGCTGCCCGCGGAACTCGACGAACTGCGTTCCACGGTCCGCACCGAGAAGCTGGCCGAGGTGGCCGCCGAATTCGATCGCGTGCACAGCATTCAGCGCGCGGTCGAGGTCGGGTCCGCCGACGCCGTCGTCAGTGCCGCGGAACTGCGGCCGCGCATCATCGCCGCCATCGAGGCCAAGGCCGCGGTCGGGGGCATGACGCTGGTGTAGTGCACGGAGTCGGCCGGTCGCAGCGTCTGCGGCCGGCCGACGCCACCTTTCGCGCATGTGCGGGTACCTGCGGAGTCACAGAGGAGTGGACCGGAAGCGATGACCAAACGTGGACTCACGCGGGAACGGCTGGCGGACATCGCTCATGAATTCGTCGCGGAGAACGGTCTCGACGCGCTGACCATGCGCCGGTTGGCGGTGACGGCGGAGGTGTCGTCGGGGGCGCTGTACAAGCATCTGCGTGACCGGCGGGACCTGCAGCGGGCAATGGCCGATACGGTGTTCGCCGCGGTCCAGCTGTCCGATCTCGATCCGGCCGATCGCGATGTCGATCAGGTGATCGCCTGCTGTGAGCGCATCCGCGCGGCCATGCTCCGCTTCCGGGACGGTGGCCGCATCGTGGCGGGTTCCTATTCGCCCTCCGCCGCGACCTTGCGGGTCTCGGCCACCCTCTGGGCCCTGCTGCGGGCCGTCACCCTGCCGCAGTTCGACGTCGGCGAGATCGCATTGGTATTGCGTTCCTACATCACGGGTTTCGTCATCGAGGAACAGGCATATCTGGAGCTGGAGAGCTCGGGGGAGTGGGAGACCCTCGTACAGAGCATCTCCGCGAGCAACTATCCGCGGCCCGAGAACTCGGGCGACATCGTCGCGACCATGACCGGGGACCGTGACCAGCGGTTCACCGCGGGACTGCGCGCGATCCTTTCGGGAAAGGTCCCTGACCAGGCGTCATTGACATGCTCCTGACGTTGAAATACCTTCGGTATTCGAATACTGCAGGTATCCAACGAGGAGGTTGGGCATGGGCCGGGACCCGCGCATTGTGATCATCGGAGCCGGGGTGTCCGGAATCGCCACCGCGGTCACCTTGCAGCGCAATGGATTCCACAACTTCGTGATCCTGGAGAAGGGATCCGATGTGGGCGGGGTGTGGTACTGGAATCGCTACCCGGGCCTGACCTGTGACGTGCCCTCGCAGCTGTACCAGTTCGGATTCGCGCCCAAGCCGGACTGGTCGCAGGTGTTCGCGCCCGGACCGGAGATCCAGCGCTACCTCGCCGACGTGGCCGGGCGCTTCGAGCTGGGCCCGCACCTGCGCTTCGACTCCGAGGTGGTCGCGGCCGAATTCACCGGATCCGGCTGGCGGGTCGAGACCGGCGACGGCGTCGTCCACGAGGCGGACTTCGTGATCGCCGCGACCGGCGTGCTGCACCACCCGGCCATGCCCGACCTGCCCGGCCTGGGAGATTTCACCGGGCAGGTACTGCACACCGCCCGCTGGGACGACAGCGTGCCCACCGAAGGCCGCCGCATCGCGGTCATCGGCACCGGATCCACTGGCGTCCAGGTGGTTTCGGCGCTGCAGCGGAAGGCGGAGCGGATCACCCACTTCGTGCGCAGCCCGCAATGGGTGATCTGGGCGCCCATGAATCTGCCGCAACCCGCGCTGGTCGGCGCGGTGCTGGAGAAGCTGCCACAGGTCAACAAGGCGCTGTACCAGGCCGGTATGGCCGGCGCGAAGCTGTTCACCGATGTCGTCACCCGGCCCAGCTGGCGCCGGCGCGTGGTGCAGGAGTACGCGCGGGTGAGCCTGCGGGCGCAGATCCGCAATCCGGAAATGCGGGAACAGCTCACGCCCGACTACCAGCCGCTGTGCAAGCGGCAGGTGCTGTCCGCCAGCTACTACCGCGCTTTGCGCGCCCGCAATTCCGAACTGGTCACCACCGGCATCGAGACGGTGACTCCGACCGGTATCCGTACTCGCGACGGCCGCGATCACGAGGTCGATGTCATCGTCTTCGCCACGGGATTCCGGGCGCACGACTACATGCGGCCGATGAATATGACGGGCCGCGAAGGGATCTCGATCGACGAGGCCTGGGCGAAGGGGCCGCGGGCCTACCGGATGACCGCGATCCCGGGCTTCCCCAACCTGTTCACCGTGCTGGGCCCCAACTCGCCCACCGGGTCCATTCCGCTGCACCATGCCGCCGAGGTCACCGCCCGGTACATCACCGCGTGGATCCAACGTTGGCAGGCAGGGGAATTCGACACCGTCGAGGTCACCGAGGAAGCCACCGGCCGGTTCGAGGCCGAGGTCGCCGAAGCCCTCGGCCCGACCGTGTGGAACACCGGCTGCAACTCCTGGTACTTCACCGAGGGCGGCAATATCGACCTGCTGCCGTTCGACCGCCACACCATGGAAACCATGCTCGCGGCACCCGACGAGCGCGATTTCCATCTGCGGCGCAACGCCTGATCGGTCACGCGGTGCGGCTGGGTTTCCCGTTCTCCAGCTGACCGGTGAAACGACGCCGCCGGCCTGCGGCGTTCGCCGACGTCAAGGTGAGGTCCGCACCAGCCGTCGGACGCAGCGGGGGTGATGTCCGGTGCCACACCGGGTGCGACGGTGCAAATGGCGCCGCCCTCAACCGTGAAGGACGCCTGCTCGGTGCCCGAATTGCGCACGGTCACGGTGATGACCGGTGTGTCAGCGGAACCTTCGACCTCCGCCGCCCCTCGCGCCGCAGCATCGCGAGCGCCCGCCGCCTCGAAAAGGAAGCGATTGGGCGCAAGGACGGCTATAGCGTAGGCGTCGCCGTAGCCGATCCCCCGCCTAGTCGATCCGCCGCCCGTGGTGAGGTTCTCTGGCGCCCAGGGCATTCAGTTGTGGGCGAGTGCATGAATTCGCGTGGTATGGACAGCGCCACACTGTATATTCGAACATGCGTTCGCGGATTCGTTGCTTCGGTGGCGTGCCATGAGAAGTCGTGAAAGGTCGTGTCGAGCAGTAGGAGAGGCGGTGGGGTATTGCTGACTGGACGCAAGTATCGCCTCGACTTCACCGCTGCACAAGCCGAGTACGCCGAACAGGTTGGCGGCAACTGCCGTGCGGTATGGAATACCGCACTGGCGCAACGGCGTATGTATCGAGAGCGCGGTGCATGGATCGGCTATCCCGAGCGGGCGCGTCAGCTCGCCGAGGCGAAGGAGGAGCATTCGTGGCTGAAAGACGCTCCTGGGCACTGCCGGTACCGGTTCCCTGCATCGAGATCACCATATGCTCGACATCCTCGAGCCTGCTCGCCGCCGAGATGCCCCGGCTCGCCCGACAAAGGGGCCCCACCGGTCGCCCCCAGCAACCCGTCGAGTGCGGTCCGCTTGCTGGTCCTGCCGAACTCGAGCGCCATAGCTCCCGATCACCCATCCATCCGTGGTCTGGTCACACAGCGAGCACCGCACTGAATCACGGCCTGCGTAAGTCGATTCGGCCCCCGCTCGCGACGGCGGACCGCGGCTCATACATACCCGGCAAACGAATCCCCCGCAACCGGAGCACACGAAGTTCACCGGAACAACAGAAAGCCGCCCGTCCTTGGCGGGGCGGCTTTCCGGTTGCCGATCCGGATCAGCCGGGGAACTGCGCGCCGATCGCGCCGCCGACCCCCGACCCGAGGGCGCCGCCGACCACGCCACCGGTGACCCCGCCGACGCCCACGCCGACAATGATCGCGGCCGGGCAGATGGGCGCGGTGACCGCGCAGACGATGGCGCCGCCCGCGACCGCGCCGACCACGGCACCCGCGACGGTCCCGACAGCTGTGCCGATCTGCTCCCCGACCAGGGCCTGGGTCTGCCCGGCGGCGACCGGAGTGACGGGCTGCGGCGCCGGACCAGGGGTGGCGGCCGACGCGATACCGGTACCGGCGCCGGCCAATGCGGCGGCAATGATGGTGGTAGCAGCGATTTTTCGAATCATGGTAGATCTCCTGGATTCACTGGCGCGCTCAACAGTGCGCCCCGATCGATCATCGGCCGGGGCACCGCGGGCGTCAATGACGTCGAAGACTAGGGCTGTGCAGTCAGCTTCTCGTGCAGTGCTTTCAGGGTGCGCACGGTGGCTTCGGCATCGGCCTCGGGGAGATCGCCGAAGCCGGTGATCTCGGAGTCCTCGATGAGAGTCTTGGCGCGGCCGAGCAGTTCGCGACCGGTGGGCGTGAGGGTGAGCGTGTGCTGCCGGCGGGAACTCTCGGAGACGGCCACATCTATCCAGCCGCTGCGGCGGGCGATATCGATCTGGCGGCTGACCGCGCTCTTGGCGATGCCGAGACGGTCGGCGAGTTGCTGCTGGGAGGGGACCTCGGGGCTGGCTTCGAGGAAGCGCAGCAGGTTGAACTGGGCCAGGCCGAGACCCAGTTCGCGGCGGAACATGGCATCGCCCTGGCGGTCTATCAGGGCGACCACGCGGTGGATGTAGTAGCCGAACTCGCTGTAGTGGTCGCTCGCACCTCGCATCGTCATACCGTACCGGTAGCCGGAAGAATGTTCATTGGAGAACTGATCCCCAGAGAACTGTTCACATGAGAACGATTCTGGATTACGCTTGTTCTCGAACCGCTTCGCAGACAGTCCGATTCATCCAGGAGGACGCCATGAGCGATCCGACCACCATTCGCACCGCCCACCACGGGGACGTTCAGCTCGCCTACGAGGTGTTCGGACCCGGCTCGGGCCGGCCGCTGCTGCTGATCATGGGACTCGGCATGCA
Organism: Nocardia sp. NPDC020380; assembly: GCF_044386975.1. NCBI lineage: Bacteria > Bacillati > Actinomycetota > Actinomycetes > Mycobacteriales > Nocardiaceae > Nocardia > Nocardia sp. NPDC020380. The sequence goes on from NZ_JBIRVQ010000002.1 coordinate 183,070, forward strand.
GATGCTGGTGTGGCACGACGACTTCTGCAATGACCTGGTGCGGCAGGGATTTCAGGTCGTGCGCATGGACAACCGGGATGCCGGACTGTCCTCGCACCTCGAGCACCTGGGCGCGCCCGCGCTGTTCGACATGATCGTGCGGCCCCGCAGGGCGGCTCGGTACTCGCTCGGCGATATGGCCGCCGATGTCTTCGCGGTCATGGACGATATGGGCTGGGGAACAGTCAATGTCGTCGGCGGCTCACTGGGCGGCATGATCGCGCAGACCATGGCCATCGAGAATCCGCGCCGCGTGCGCTCGCTGGTGTCGATCATGTCCTCGCCGTCGGCGCGCATCGGCCGCGCCACCCTCCGCACCAATATGAAGATGGCGGGCCTGATGCAGCAGCCGCTGCACTCGGCCGAGGAGGCCGGGCGGCAGATGATCGAGGTGTACCGGCTCATCGGCACGCCCGAAGCCGATTACCCACTCGATATTCCGTGGCTCACCGAAACCGGCGCGCGCAGTTACGAACGCGCCTACGACCCCGACGGCAAGCTGCGGCAGCAGGCCGCCATGCTCGCCGCACCCGACCGGACCGCGGCACTGCGGAACGTGTCGGTGCCCGCCGTGGTGCTGCACGGGGACGTCGATCCGATGATCCGGATCAGGGGCGGCATCGCCACCGCCGCGGCGATTCCGGGCGCGCGGCTGGTCACCCTGCCGGGCGTCGGCCACGGCGCGTTCCCGCGGGCGGTGTGGCCCACCATGATCGGCAATATCGCCGCGATCGCCCGCTGACCGCCGCGGCGGTGGTTCCGTTCGAGTCGCGGCCCTCGAGAATCCTGGTCAGTTCGTTCATTGGGCTGCGAGTGAACGGGGGAGTAGCTCACACTGATCTTCTGGCAAACGCCGTGTGTGGGCGGCCTTTTCACTCGGGAGCGAGCCATGACCGAAACCCGGCCCCAATCCGATGACGAACGGCGTCTGGCCGAACTCGGCTACAAACAGGAGCTGGCCCGTTCGTGGTCGGGGTTCTCGAACTTCGCCATCAGCTTCACCATCGTCTCCATTCTGACCGGCGGATTGGCCAGTTACGGAATCGGATTGGCGAACGGCGGGCCCATCACCATGGCGTGGGGCTGGCCGCTGGTCTCGGTCATGGTGCTCTTCGTCGGGCTGGCCATGGCCGAATTGGCTTCGGCCTACCCGACTTCCGGCGGACTGTACTGGTGGGCCTCGGAGCTGGGCGGGCCGGTCTGGGGCTGGTTCACCGGGTGGTTCAACCTGGTCGGGCAGATCGCGGTCACGGCGGCAATCGATTACGGCGCGGCGATCTTCACCACCGTGGTGCTGAACGTGCTCGACATCCACATCGGGACGGACCGCAATGCCATCTTCGAGGTGTTCGCGGGCATTCTGGTGCTGCACGCGGTGCTGAACATCATCGGGCCGCACCTGTCGGCGGTGATCAACAATGTGTCCGCCTGGTGGCATGTGGTGGGTGTGGCCATCTTCGTGCTGGTGCTCGGCATCGGCGCGCACCACCATCAGAGCGTCCAGTTCGTCTTCACCAAGACCGTCGACAACAGCGCCATCGGCTTCGGCGGCATCGCGGTCAGCTTCCTGCTCGGACTGCTGCACGCGCAGTACACGTTCACCGGGTACGACGCCTCGGCGCACATGTCCGAGGAGACGCGCGACGCCGCGCGGATGGCGGCCAAGGGGATCATCAACACCATCGTGGTGTCGGCCATCGCCGGGTATCTGCTGATCATGGCGGTGACCTTCGCGATCCCCAATCTCGACGACGCGCTGGATCCGAACAAGAACAGCGGCTACCCGGTCATCTACATCCTGCAGAACTCGCTGAACTCGTTCTGGTCCGGACTGCTGCTCGTCATCGCGGCGGTCGCCCAATTGTTCTGCGGCTACGCCTCGGTCACGGCCGCCTCCCGCATGCTGTTCGCCTTCGCCCGCGACGGCGCGGTGCCCGGCTCGCGGCTGTGGTCGAAACTGTCGGCGCGCCGGGTGCCGGTGAACGCGGTCCTGTTCATCTCGGTGTTCGCGTTCATCCTGCTCATCCCGTCCATGCTGGTGCCCGCCGCCGACGCCCCGACGGCCTACGCCGCCGCCACCTCGGTCGCCACCATCGGGCTCTACATCGCCTACGGCATCCCGATCCTGCTGCGGCAGTTATACGGCAGCCGATTCCGCACCGGCCCTTGGCAACTCGGCCGCTGGTACCGCCCGATCGGGATCATCTCGCTGATCTGGGTCGTGTTCATCAGCCTGCTGTTCATCCTGCCCACCGACGATCACGGCTATCCGTGGGTGGACGGATTCACTTGGAACGCAGTCAATTACGCGCCGATAGCCTTGGTCGTGGTGGTGGGCGGCATTACCGTGTGGTGGCTCGTCTCCGCCCGCCGCTGGTTCACCGGCCCCAAACGCTTCGTGGGCGCGGAGCCGGTGGAAACCGGCTCACCGTGAGAGTTCGCCGACCAGCTTCCAGGTCCGGATCTGATCGGCGGCGCCCGCCAGATCCGTGGCACTGAGCACGACCTCGGTGGCGCCGGCGTCGTAGTAGCGCTGGATGCCGGCCGCCACCGTCTCCTCGTCGCCGATGATCGCCACATCCGCTGCCCGCCCGGCCCCTTCGAGGTCGAGGACGCGACGGTAGGAGGGCACCTGCTCGTAGAACGCCAGCTGCTCGGCCGCCTTGGCCCGCGCGGCCTCGACCTCGGCGGTGACCACGCCCGGCACGAAGGCCACGATGCGCTGCGGGGTGGCGGCCGCGGCGGTGAGCGGCGGGACGATGTGCTCGCTCAGCGCCTTCGGTCCCGCCAGGAAGGGCAGAATGCCGTCCGCGAGCTCACCGGACACCCGCAGCGCCTGCGGGCCCATCGCGGCCACCAGCACGGGGACCCGCGGCTGGGCGCCGGCGACCGCCGCCGGCCACGGGGGCGTGACGGTGAGCAGATCACCGTGGAAATCGGCGGTGCCGGTGTCCAGCAATTCCCGCAGACCGGTGAGGAATTCGCGCAGCCGGGCGATCGGCCGGTCGAATGGCAACCCGAAAGCCTGTGCGGCGAAAGCCGATCCGAGGGCGAGACCGAGATGGTAGCGGCCGTGGGTGGCGGCCTGCGCGGTCTGCGCCTGGGACGACACCAGTAGCGGATGACGGCCGACGATCGGGATCGCGGAGGTGCCGACCTGCAGCCCGGGCACCTCGCGCCCGACGATCGCGGCGAGCAGCGGTGAGTCGTAGTCCATTCGCTGTCCGAACCAGACCGATTTCACGCCGTGATTCGCGGCCGAGCGCGATTGCTCCACGGTGTCGTCGACGTAGTTGACCGCATTCGTCTGGGCGAGCGTCACTCCGAGAGTCATATCGGAGAACAACAGGACGTCCGGACCGCGTGTTCCCCAAGAATCAAGCGGATCTTTATCGAAAATGCCGAACGGGCGGTCGAAGACGGCGGGATCCTGCGGTGCGGCCGACCTTGTGGAGGAATCCATGGCGTCGCACGCAGCAGCTTCCCTCGCGTCGCCCACGCGCCGACGCTGACAGGCATGAGCATCGACAGAAATCCCACCACCGGCGTCCTCATCGATCTGCTGGGCCCGACCATCGAGTTCATGACCGACCCGGACGACACCGGCAATGACTTCTGCGTCATGCGGGGTGTGGTGCCGCCCGCCGGATTCGTTCCGCTGCACAGTCATTCGGACACCGAAGGGTTCATGGTCGTGGCCGGTGCGGTCGAGGTCCTGCGCTATCCGGCGGGCGACTCCGACGAGATACCGGAGTGGCTGCACGCCGAGGCCGGCGACTACCTGCACATGGGCGGCGCGGCGGCGCACGCCTGGCGCAATACCGCCGACGCCCCCGCGGAAGTCCTCATTGTCGCGACGAACAAGCTGGGCCGGTTCATGCGCGAAGCGGGCAGACCCATGCGCGAGGCGGACCTGCAGCCCACCGCACAGGACTTCGCCCGCTTCGCCGACACCGCCGCCCGCTACGGCTACTGGATCGCCGGCCCGGCGCAGAACGTGGCCGCCGGGGTCATGCCGGTCGCGTGACGATCAATCCAGGGGCGTGACGTACGCCCCCGCGATACCGCCGTCCACCAGGAACTGCGAAGCCGTGATGAAGGAGGCGTCGTCGCTGGCGAGAAACGCTACGGCAGCGGCGATTTCCTCCGGCTCCGCGAAACGCCCGGTGGGAATGTGCACCAGGCGGCGGGCCGCGCGCTCCGGATCCTTGGCGAACAGTTCCTGCAGCAGGGGAGTGTTCACCGGTCCCGGGCACAGCGCGTTCACGCGAATGCCCTGCCGCGCGAACTGCACACCCAGCTCGCGGCTCATGGCCAGCACGCCGCCCTTGGACGCCGTGTACGAGATCTGCGAGGTCGCCGCGCCCATCACCGCCACGAACGAGGCGGTATTGATCACCGAACCCTTACCGCGCACCAGCATGTGCTCGATGGCGTACTTGCTGCACAGGTACACCGAGGTCAGGTTCACCTCCTGCACGCGCCGCCACGCCTCGAGACCGGTGGTGAGGATCGAATCGTCCTCCGGCGGTGAGATTCCCGCATTGTTGAAGGCGATATCGAGCCCGCCGTAGGTGTCGACCGCCGTCTGGAACATCGCCCGCACCTGGGCCTCGTCGGTGACATCGACCTTCACGTACAGGCCGCCCACCTCGGCGGCCGCCGCCTCACCCGAGCCGGCGTCGATATCGGCGACGACAACCTTCGCACCCTCCTGGGCGAAGCGCCGGACGGTGGCGAGTCCGATGCCACTGCCACCACCGGTGACCACCGCGACTCGATCCTGTAAGCGCTGCAACGTATCTCCTTTACTCCGATGACGGGGGAACTACTCCGTGGCGATGAAGACGTTCTTGAGCTCGGTGAACGCGCGGGCCGCATCCGGGCCGAGCTCACGGCCCAGGCCGGACTGCTTGTACCCGCCGAACGGCGTCCAATACCGCACGGAGGAATGCGAATTCACCGACAGGTTCCCGGCCTCGACCCCGCGCGCCACCCGCAGCGCGCGGCCCACATCGGAGGTCCAGATGGAGCCGGACAGGCCGTACTCGGTGGCATTGGCGATGCGCAGCGCATCGGCCTCGTCGTCGAACGGCAGCACCGCCACCACCGGACCGAACACCTCCTCGGTCAGCACCCGGTCCTCGGGGCCGGAGGGCAGTACGACCGTCGGCGGGAACCAGAATCCGGGACCCTCGCGCCGGGTGCCGGTGAACGCGATCTTCGTCGACGGCTCCAGGAATCCGGCCACCCGCTCGCGATGCGCCGCGGAGATGAGCGGCCCCATCTCGGTGGACTCGTCGGCCGGATCGCCCACCTTCACACCCTGCACCGCGGGTTCGAGGAGCTCCAGGAACCGGTCGAAGACGCTGCGCTGCACCAGGATCCGGGACCGCGCGCAGCAGTCCTGGCCGGCATTGTCGAAGACACCGTAGGGCGCGGTGGCGGCGGCCTTCTCGAGATCCGCGTCCGCGAACACGATATTGGCGCTCTTACCGCCCAATTCGAGCGTGACCCGCTTGACCTGCTCGGCACACCCCGCCATGATCTGCCGGCCCACCTCGGTGGAACCGGTGAACACCACCTTGCGCACCGCCGGATGGGTGACGAAACGCGCGCCCACCACCGACCCGCGACCCGGAATCACCTGGAAAACGTGTTCCGGCAGACCGGCATCCAGCGCCAGCTCACCCAGCCGGATCGCCGTCAACGGCGTGAGTTCCGCGGGCTTCAGCACCACCGTGTTCCCGGCCGCCAGCGCCGGCCCGAAACCCCATGCCGCGATCGGCATCGGAAAGTTCCACGGCACGATGATCCCGACCACGCCCAGCGGCTCGTGAAACGTGATGTCGACGCCACCCGCGACCGGAATCTGATTGCCCAGCAACCGTTCCGGCAACCCCGCGCTGTAATGCAGCACATCACGGACATTGCCCGCCTCCCACCGGGCATTGCCCACCGTATGACCGGCATTGCGCACCTCCAGCTCGGCCAGATGCTCCAGATCGGCGTCCACGGCCTCCGCGAAGCGCCGCAGCAACCGTGCCCGATCACCGGGAGCCAGCGCCCGCCAGCCCGGCAGCGCTCGCTGCGCCCGGGCGATGGCGGCATCGGTGGCGGCCTCGTCGGCCCCCTCGATACTGGCCACCACCTGCTCCGTCGCGGGGTTGACGACCTCTGTCGCTGTCACCGGTTGCGCTCCCTTCCGTACTCCACGGCTTGTTCGACCAGGGCTCGCATGAGCCGGTCGTCGATGGTGTTCTCCTCCGGATGCCATTGCACGCCCAGCAGGAACGGGCCGGTTTGCGTCTCCACGGCCTCGATGGTGCCGTCGGCGGCGTGCGCGGTCGCGGTGAGTTGCGGTGCGAGGGTGTCGATCGCTTGATGGTGGTGGCAGTGCGCCTTCACCTCCGGGCCGGCGATGGCGGCCACCCGGCTGTCGGGCCGGGTGCGGACGGTGGTCACGCCGAAGGCGCCCGGGGAGCGGGCGTGGTCGGTGTGACCCAGGACGTCCGGAAGATGTTGCAGCAGTGTGCCGCCCAGTGCGACGTTCACCAGTTGCAGGCCGCGGCAGACGGCCAGCACCGGCATATCCGCGGAGCGGGCGAGGTCGAAGAGGGTGAACTCGAATTCGTCCCGGTCCGCCCGGGTGCGGGTGGTGGCATGTGGTTCGGCGCCGTAGCGGGCCGGTTCCAGATCGGCGCCGCCGGTCAGGACCAGGCCGTCCAGGCGGTCGATCACCTCGGCGGGCGCGACCCCGGTGGGCGGGAGCAGCACCGGGATACCCCCGGCGCGGACCGTCATATCGACATAGCTGCGCGGCAGCACCGCACTGTCCACATCCCACACCCCGAAGCGGGTGCGCTCGGAATAGGTGGGCAGGCCGATCACCGGCCGGCGTTGCCGCTCAGAGTCGTTCGAAGCCACGGACCCGCTCCCAGTCGGTCACCGCGGCATCGTAGGCATCGAGCTCGACCTGTGCCGCGTTCCGGTAGTGCCGCACGACCTGCTCACCGAAGGCCGCCTTCGCCACCTTACTGTCGCCGAGCAACTGCGCGGCCTCGCGCAAGGTGCGCGGCACCCGCGGGCGCTGGGAGCGATAGGCATTGCCGTGGAACTCCGGTTCCAGCGGCAGCCGGTGCTCGATGCCGTGCAGGCCGGCCGCGATGGTGGCGGCGACGGCGAGATACGGGTTCACATCCCCGCCCGGCACCCGGTTCTCCAGCCGCAGCGACGGGCCGTGCCCGACCACCCGCAGCGCACAGGTCCGGTTGTCGCGACCCCACGCCACCGCGGTCGGGGCGAAGCTACCCGCCTGGAAGCGCTTGTAGGAGTTGATGTTCGGGGCCAGGAAGTAGGTCAGCTCCTGCAGGCAGTCCAGTTGCCCGGCGATGAAGTGGCGGAAGATCGCCGCGGTGCCGCCGGCATCGTTGCCGGCGAAGACCGGCTGCCCCTCGTCATTGCGCAGGCTGATGTGGATGTGGCACGAATTGCCCTCGCGCTCATTGTATTTGGCCATGAAGGTGATGCTGCGTCCGTCCTGGGCGGCGATCTCCTTCGCGCCGGTCTTGTAGATGCTGTGGTTGTCGCAGGTGATCAGCGCCTCGTCGTAGCGGAACGCGATCTCGTGCTGCCCCGGATTGCATTCGCCCTTCGCGGACTCGACATACAGTCCCGCACCGGACATTTCATTGCGGATGCGGCGCAGCAGCGGCTCGATGCGGGCCGTGCCCAGCATCGAATAGTCGACGTTGTACTGATTGGCGGGGCGCAGATCGCGGTAGCCGCCACGGAAGGCGTCCTCGTAACTGTCGTCGAAGACCAGGAACTCCAGCTCGGTGCCGACATAGGCGTGCAGCCCGTGCGCGGCCAGCCGATCGAGCTGGGCGCGCAGCACCTGCCGCGGTGACGCCGCCACCGGCGTCCCCGCCGGATCCACCTGCTCCACGTCGCAGAGCACCAGCGCGGTCCCGGGCCACCACGGCACCGGCCGCAGCGTGGCGAGATCCGGGCGCAGTACGAAATCCCCGTATCCGGTATCCCACGAGGACATCTCGTAGCCCTCGACCGTGGTCATCTCGACATCCACGGCCAGCAGGTAATTGCACGCCTCGGTGGCGTGATTCAGCACCTCTTCCACGAAGTACCGTGCCGAACACCGTTTCCCCTGTAACCGCCCCTGCATATCGGTCATGGCGACCAGCACCGTGTCGAGCTCCCCCGCCTCGACCTGCCGAACCAGCTCGGGCACACTCAGCATTCCGGCACGCATCAAGACCCCTATCTCGACATCGACGTCCCCACGCTAAGCGAACCCGGCGTCCGGTGTGCCCGAATGCGCAAGGACAGCGGCCGTGTCGAGCGCGTCCGCTCGTCAGACGGCGGCGGTGCGGCGGGCGCTGTAGTTCTCGCGGGCGAAACGGCCCGGGGGCTTGCCCTTCCAGGAGCGGAAGGCCACCGCGAAGGCGGAGACGCTGGAGTAACCGAGGCGTTCGGCGACGGTGTCGACGGTGCAGCCCTTGGCGAGGAGTTCCTCGGCGAGCATGCCGGTGGTCTCGGTGCTGAGTTCGCGGAAGTTGGTGCCTTCCTCGGCGAGTCGGCGGCGCAGGGTGCGGACGCTCATATTGAGGGTGGCGGCGATATCGGCCTGATCGGTGAGGCCGCCGCGGCGGACCAACTGCTCGCGGACCTGACCGCTCAGGCCGACGCGTTCGCGGCGGCGCTGGATGATGTCGGCGCACATCTGCTCGTGCTGCTGCCGTAGCAGCGGATGCGCTTGCGGGACGGGGCGTTCCAGGTCGGCCGCTTCGAATACCAGTAGGGTGCCTTGTCTTTCGAAGGCGATATCGCTGATGCCGAGCAGGGTGCCGACCGCCTCGTACACCGGATGGCGTTCCAGATCGGTCTCCAGCCGCTGGACGGGGACATCCCAGCGCAGCAGTTCGCGCTGCACGGTGCGCAGCATGGCGAGATCGCGTTCCAGCGCGAAGCGGCGCACATCCGGCGGCACCTCGCTCACATCGAGATGCAAGTAGACCCGCTGCCCGGCGTCCTCGAGGCGGTAGTGCGCGTAGGCCAGCGAGATGCGGGCGTAGCGGGACCAGATCTCCGCCATCTGATGCACCGTCGAGCAGGTGCTCAGGGCGATGCCCAGGCTGCCCAGCATGGGCAGATGCACCGTGAAACCGGTCAGCAGGCCGAGACCGGGCTCATTGGCGGCGTGGGCGAGGATATTGCGGATGATGCGGAATTCGCATTCGACGGCGATCTCGACATCCGGATCGGCCAGCCGCGATTCGGTGATCCCGGTACCGGACAGCGCGGCCGCCCTGGACATATCGCGGCTCTCCGCGAAGTCGGTCAGCAGCGCCGCGCTGATCGTCGAACGAACGCCCCACGCGTTGTCGGACACTCTAGGAATTCTCGCAAACCCGCAGTCAACGCGGGGGTGAAAGGGCCAAAGCCGCTGTGGTGCGCGCCGAGCAGACCCGGTGGTGAGCTAGGTCACAGTTCGGTCCCGGTTCACCCCAATCGCCGCAAACCCTTTTCGGGTTCTTTGCCTTGTCTTTACGATTACCGGCGGTCTCTCACCAGCTCGACCAGCATTCGATGCCAGCACATGTTGACCGATGAACCGGGCTGCGCAGCCGGTCCGGCGAAGGAGAAATATGTCCACCGACACCGAACGGCCGCCACGGATGTCGTCCAGGTTCCCGGACCTGATACGCCACGACCTCCCCGCCTCCCTGGTGGTGTTCCTGGTTTCTTTACCTTTGTCCATCGGCATCGCGGTCGCCGCGGGCGCACCCGTCGCCGCCGGCTTGATCGCCGCCGTCGTGGGCGGCACGATCGCCGGACTCTTCGGCGGGTCCACCCTCCAGGTCAGCGGCCCGACGGCCAGCCTGACCGTGGTGGTCGCCGAGGCCATCAACCAATTCGGCTGGGCCGCCACCTGTTTCATCACCATGCTGGCCGGCGGTCTGCAGATCCTGTTCGGGCTCAGCCGCATCGCGCGCGGCGCACTGGCCATCGCTCCGGTGGTGGTGCACGCCATGCTGGCCGGGATCGGCGTGGTCATCGCCCTGCAACAGGTGCACGTGCTGATGGGCGGCAAATCGCTCAGCTCGTCCTGGGATTCGATCACCGGCCTGCCGCATCAGCTCGCCTCGGTCCACCTGGGTGATCTCTTCATCGGCCTGCTGGTCATCGCCATCCTGGTCGGCTGGCGGCGCATGCCCGCCGCGGTCCGTCGCATCCCCGCGCCGCTGGTGGCCGTGGTGGTCGCGACCGGGCTGACCTACGTGCTGCCGGTCACCGTCGAGCACATCACGCTGAACGGCACACTGCTCGACGAACTCCGCTTCCCGCAACTGCCGCACGGCGGCTGGGCCACGGTGGCGCTCATGGCCGTCACCATCGCGCTCATCGCCAGCGTGGAGACTCTACTATCGGCCGTGGCGGTCGACCGGATGCGGCGCGAGAACGCCACGCGCCGAACGGATCTGGACCGGGAACTGATCGGGCAGGGCGCGGCCAACATGGTCTCCGGCCTGATCGGCGGGCTCCCGGTGGCGGCGGTCATCGTCCGCAGCATCACCAATGTGAAGGCCGGGGCGCGCACCCGGGCCTCGACCATGCTGCACGGCCTGTGGATCCTGCTGTTCTCGGTGGCGCTGGTCGAGGTCGTCCGCCAGATCCCCAAGGCGGCGCTCGCCGGCCTGCTCATTGTTGTAGGCATACAACTCATCAAGCTCGCCCATATCCGCCGGGCGCAGCGCAGCGGCGACCTGTTCGTCTATGCCGCAACGGTATTCGTGGTGGTGTTCTGGAACCTGCTGCTGGGCATGCTGGTCGGGCTCGCGCTCGCCTTCGCGCTGCTGCTGTGGCGGGTGGTGCGGGTCAGCGTCACCGCCGAACCCGTCGCCGGGCGCGGCTGGCGGGTGAGCGTGGACGGCAGTTTCACCTTCCTGGCCCTGCCCAAGCTCACCGCCGAACTCGCGAAGGTGCCGCCCGGCGCGGACGTCACCCTCGAACTCACCGTCGACTTCCTCGATCACGCCGCCTACGACGCCATCCAGGAATGGGTGCACCAGCACCGGGAGGACGGCGGCACAGTCGAATTCGTGGAAATGGGCGCGGCCCGCATGGCCGACGCCGCCGACGGCAGGCCGGTGCGCGGACCGTCACGGCACATGCTCAACGAGGCGCTGAGCCCCTGGCGCCGCACCGCCCACACCGACCCCGTCGTAGCGGGCGTGGCCGCCTACCATCGCGGCCACAAACACGTCATGCGCCCGCACATGGACGTCCTGCGGCACGGTCAGGAACCCGATTCGCTCTTCGTCACCTGCGCGGACTCCCGCATCGTGCCGAACATCATCACCAGCAGCGGCCCCGGCGACCTGTTCACCGTCCGCAATATCGGCAACCTGATCCCCGCCGGGCGCAAGGACTCCTCCATGGAGGCCGCCCTCATCTACGCGCTCGACAAACTCGATGTGCGCTCGGTAGTGGTCTGCGGCCACTCCGGTTGCGGCGCAATGGAAGCCCTCCACTCCGAACTGGTAACCGGCTCCGACCTGGACCACTGGCTCGCCCACGCCCGCCCGAGCCTGGACCGCTTCCGCCACGGCCACCCGGTAGCCGAAGCCGCCGCCGCAGCCGGCTTCGCCACCATCGACCAACTCGGCATGGTGAACGTGGCCGTCCAACTGGAAACCCTGTCCGCCCACCCGGTGGTCCGCCGCGGCGTGGAGGAACGCGGAGTAGTGCTCTCCGGCCTGTTCTTCGACATCGCGACCGCCCGGGTGGTGGAGGTGACAGTCGATGCCATAGCGGAGATCGACGACATCGCGCGACCGATCGAGGCTCTACCGGCCTGCTGAACCTCGGCTCGGGGGTGCTGGATCCCGATAGACTGCAATAGTTTTCGGAATTCGACACGAACATATGTTCGAGTTCGTAGACTGATGTCCGTGGAGAAGGCCAGGCGCCAGTCGCCGCACGTCGTTGCTGCATCGGCGGGGGTGCGTATCCGCACCCGGCTGCATCTCACCCCCGCTGAGGCCCGAACACTCTGCGAGATAGGTAATTTCAACGGCGGGCTCTATCGGCAGGAGCTCGCCGCACGTGTCGGGCGAGGTTCGCTGAACCGTAAACAACAGGCCGCATACCGAACTGAACGTAAACGTGTACTGACCGCCGCGACTTCGTCGCGGTGGGCCGGGGCGATCACCCGAACGGTGGAAGATCAATACCAGTCGGGTATGCGTGCCGTGGATACGCATGTGCGCGGGATGGAATCGGCGATGGCGATCCTCGAGGCGCGCTGCGCTCTCCAGCCGAACGAACGTGACGGCAAGATCATCGGCTACCGGAACGCTGCCGAACGCTTCGCAAAGACTCGGCGTCTGGCTGTACTGCGCGAGCGGTCCGAACGGGCCCGACGTGATCTGGCCGACGCCCACGCGAGGATTGTTGTCGGCGGGAAACGGTTGTGGCGCAAACGCAACCACCTCGCACAGGCGGGCCTGTCGGAGAATGAATGGCGCCGAGAATGGGATGCGGCGCGCATGTTCTTGACCGCCGACGGAGAAACCGGCAAGTCCGGTGGAAACGAAACCATCCGCGTCACATCGGCGACCGGACGCCTCCGGATCAAGGTTCCTGCAGCGCTGGCCGATCGGCTCGGCACCCACTTGAACATTGCCACAGCGGTCGCATTTCATCATCGGCACTCGGAGTGGCGTGATCGGGTCGAAAACAACCGTGCCGTGCGTTACGACATCAGTTACGACGCGGCCCGTCACCGCTGGTACCTCGACGCCTCATGGAGTATGGCGCCCGTTCTGCCGGTTCCACTCGGTACTGTTCGTTCCGGGCGCGTGCTGGGTGTGGATCTCAATTGCGGGCATCTGGCGACATGTGTACTCGACAGCTCTGGAAACCCGGTCGGTGAGCCCGGCGCCATCCTGATTGCAGCACAGGGTTTTTCGGCATCTCGACAGGACGGGCGTCTGCGGGCAGCCATCACGGCCTTGCTGGACGAGGCCGAATATTCGGGTTGTGCCGCGATTGTGATCGAAAATCTCGACTTCGCCGATCTCCGCGCCACGGGTCGAGAAACGATGGGCCGCGGGCGGCGCGGCAAACGGTTCCGTCGTACCGTCGCGGGCATACCCACCGGCAAGTTCCGTGAACGCCTGCGCAGCATGGCCGCACACCGCGGCATCGCCGTGGTGGCGGTGGATCCGGCCTACACAAGTAAGGCGGGAAGCCGGCATTGGCGCCCACCCTTGCAGAATCAGACGAAGACTCCCGGTTGCACGGTTACTGCTCATCATGGGGCGGCCGTGGCGATCGGTAGGCGCGGCCTCGGTATGAAGCTGTCGCGTCACTCGAGCGGTCCCCGTCACGCACAGCGGAGTGTGCTGGGCCAACCCTCGAGCGTGGCGACCGTCTCGGACCGAGTGCAGCGTGTGGCAGGTGACAAGTCCTGTCTCACCCCCAGCCCCGATGGGCGGCTGGAGTGGTCCGGCAGTAAACACCACCTGACCGCGGCCAAGACCGTTCGGACCGCAATCGAGCGAGATCGACTACCGCTCACCGAGTAGGAACGGTTCACGCTCCTTTTACACAAGGGGAGCGGTTTTCTCAGGCTTTGCTAAGTCTTTACTTTTAGCCTGTCATTACTCAAGTCCGGTGAGTGTGTGGCCAGTGCTGTCCACAACGTTCTTCGATGCCCCCTGAACATGATCTCCTCCGGTGCCCGCAGCGCTCGGAGAAGGAGCGATATGTCCGTCGACACCGATTCACCGCCAGGTCGCCAGCTCGGCAAGTTCGAGAACCTGCGTTACGACCTCCCCGCATCCATCGTGGTTTTCCTCGTCGCACTGCCGTTGTCACTCGGCATTGCGGTGGCCTCCGGCGCGCCCATCGCGGCCGGACTCATCGCGGCCGTCGTCGGCGGCGTGGTGGTGGGCCTGATCGGTGGATCACCCCTGCAGGTCAGCGGGCCCGCCGCCGGCCTCACCGTGGTGGTCGCCGAGACCATCAACCAATTCGGCTGGAAGACAGCCTGTTTCATCACCGTGCTCGCCGGTGGCCTGCAGATCATCTTCGGTCTCAGCCGCATCGCCCGCGCCGCGCTGGCCATCGCACCCGTCGTGGTGCACGCCATGCTCGCCGGCATCGGCATCACCATCGCGCTGCAGCAGATCCATGTCCTGCTCGGCGGATCCTCGCACAGCTCCGCGTGGGAGAACCTGGAGGAACTGCCCAACCAGATCCTGAACCTGCACGGCGACGACTTCTTCATCGGCGCGGTGGTCATCGCCATCATGCTGAGCTGGAAGTATGTGCCCGGCAAGGTGAAGATGCTGCCCGGCCCGCTGGTCGCCATCGTCGTCGCCACCCTGCTGGCGATGGTCATTCCGGGCGATCCGGTGCGAATCGCGCTGAGCGGCTCCATCTTCGACGCCATCGGCCTGCCCGAGATTCCCAGCGGAGGCTGGGGCGCGGTGCTGCTCGCCGCCCTCACCATCGCGCTGATCGCGAGCGTGGAGAGCCTGCTCTCCGCGGTCGCCGTGGACAAGATGCACACCGGCCCGCGCACCAACTTCGACCGCGAACTGGTCGCGCAGGGCGTCGCCAACGCCACCTCCGGCCTGATCGGCGGCCTGCCGGTCACCGGCGTCATCGTGCGCAGCGCCACGAACGTCCAGGCGGGCGCCAAGACCCGTGCCTCCGCGCTACTGCACGGCATCTGGATCCTGGTCTTCTCGGTCGCCCTGGCCGGGCTGGTCCAGCAGATTCCGAAGTCGGCGCTGGCCGGACTGCTCATCGTCATCGGCATCCAGCTGGTGAAACTCGCGCACATCCGCCTCGCCCGCCGCACCGGCGACCTGCTGGTCTACGGCGTGACCGTGCTCGGCGTGGTGTTCCTGAACCTGCTGGAAGGCGTGCTCATCGGCCTGCTGTTGGCCTTCGCGCTACTGCTGTGGCGCGTGGTCCGGGTGGCGGTCTCGGCGACCCCGGTCGCGGGCACCGACCGCTGGCTGGTCAGCGTGGAGGGCACCGCCACCTTCCTGGCGCTGCCGAAGCTGTCGTCGGAACTGGCGAAGGTGCCCGTCGGCACCGAGGTACTGGTCGAGATGAGTGTGGACTTCCTCGACCACGCCGCCTACGAATCCATCCAGGATTGGGCGAAACAGCACGAAAGCACCGGTGGCACTGTCGAATTCGTCGAACTCGGCACCGCCGAGATGGCGGATGCCGTGACCGCCCCGCCCAAGCGCGGACGCGCCCGCGGCCCGCTCGACGACGTGCTCAGCCCGTGGCGCGGCGACGGCGACAACCACCCGGTCACCTCCGGCGTCGCCGAATACCACCGCCGCAACGCCCATGTGGTGCGCCCGCACCTCGACGAACTGCGCGACAGCCAGAACCCGCACTCCCTGTTCATCACCTGTGCGGACTCGCGGATCGTGCCGAACGTCATCACCAACAGCGGCCCCGGTGACCTGTTCACCATCCGCAATGTCGGAAACCTGGTGCCCGCCAACGGCCGCGACACCTCGATGGAAGCCTCCCTGGCCTTCGCCATCGACGCCCTTCAGGTCGACCACGTCGTGGTGTGCGGTCACTCCTCCTGCGGCGCAATGAAAGCCCTGCTCGCCGGCGGCACTACCGGCCCCAGCCTGGACAATTGGCTCGCCAACGGCCACCCCAGCCTGGAAGCCTTCCATGAGGGCCACCCGGTCGCCCGCGCCGCCGCCGAATCCGGCTTCGGCCACGCCGACCAGCTCAGCATGGTCAACGTCGCAATCCAACTGGACACCCTGCGCTTCCACCCCGTGGTGCGCCAGGCCATCCTGGACCGCGGCCTCACCGTCAGCGGCCTCTTCTTCGACATCGGCTCCGCCCGGGTCCTGGAAGTGACCCACGACGGCATCTCCGAGATCTCGGAGGCCCGCCGCTCGGCCCTGGCCGAGGCGCTGCACTAGCGATAACCGATGCGCACTGGCGCGGACCCCGCCCGGGGCCCGCGTCAGTGCGCATTGTCGTTGGCGCGGAAGGTTTTTCCGAGGCGGGGGCCGGTGGTGAAGTAGTGGCGGAAGACGTAGAGGAGGGGGTTCCACTCGGCGGGGTCGATGTGGTCGGTGCCGTCGATGACCATTGCGGGGTCGGCGTGGACTCGGCGGACGTGGGTTTCGACGATGCGGAACTGGTTGGCGTCGGGGCCGGCGGGGGAGTGGATGGCGGTTACTTCCGCCTCGAGTTGCAGGCGGTATTCGCGGATGCGCGGCGGGACAACGGTTTCCGAGGATTCCATGGTCAGTCCGGCGGCGGTGAACTTGTCGGGTTCGTAGCGGAAGGTGTCGGCGACGGCGGCGGGCACCGGGTTGCGACCGGTCAGTGGGGCCAGGCGTTCCACATTGTCCATGAGTTCGGCGGAGGCCAGGTTGATGGTGCATTCGCCGGTGCGGGCCAGGTTGTCGAGGGTCCAGGCCTTGGTGGCCCAGCCCATGACGACCGTCTTGCCCAGCGCCCACGCCGAGGACATGGGGCCGATATTGGTCGAGCCGTCGGGGTCCTGGGTGCAGATCAAGGCAACCGGGGTGCCGAAGTAGAGGATGGACGGCTCGATGGTCGTCTTCCGCAGGCTCGCGGACGGGATGCTCCAGGTTGTTTCGGTCATGACTCGACGCTAAGGCGAGAACACTTCGGCCCCCGCCGAAGTCACGGAGCGATCAGTTGGTGCCGACGCTGTGACGGTGCGCGGGTGCGCGGCCGGCGGGTTGCGCCGGCGCGGGCAGTACCGGGATGAGGGGGATCGGGAGCTCTACCGGGTCGCCAGTGGTGACCCGGGCGGATCGGCCGTGGTGCAGGATGTCCAGGCCGTCACCATTGGCGAGGGAGTACCTCGCGCGCTGATGATCGATCTCGACGCAGAGCCGCTGACCGCGGACCGAGACCTTGAAGGCCAGGCGGGTGATGTCCTCCGGCAGTCGCGGCGCGAAGGAGATCGATTTGTCCTCGTGATGCCGCATGCCGCCGAGCCCGGCGACCAGCGCGATCCAGGTACCGGCGAGCGAGGCGATGTGCAGCCCGTCGCGGGTGTTGTGCTCGAGATCGTCGAGATCCATCAGGGCGGCCTCGCCGAGATAGTCGTGCGCCAGGCCGAGATGGCCGACCTCGGCGGCCAGCACCGATTGGATGCACGCCGACAGCGACGAATCACGCACGGTGATGCGCTCGTAGTAGTCGAAGTTGCGGGCCTTGTCGGCGCTGGTGAAGGCATCGCCGCGCAGATACATGGCCATCACCAGATCGGCCTGTTTGACGACCTTCTTGCGGTACAGGTCGAAATACGGGAAGTGCAGCAGCAGTGGGTATTTGTCGGCCGGGGTGTGCTCGAAATCCCAATCCTGGTGCGTGGTGAAGCCTTCGGCCTGGGGGTGGACGCCGATCTTTTCGTCGTAGGGGATGTAGATCGCCTCGGCCGCATCGCGCCAGCCGGCCATCTCCTCCTCGTCGACGCCCAGTTCACGGGCGCGTTCGGGGTAGAGGTGGGCGGTGTCGGCGGCGGCGCGCAAGTTCTGCTGCGCCATCAGGTTGGTGTAGACGTTGTTGTCGGCCACGGCGCTGTATTCGTCGGGTCCGGTGACGCCGTCGATGCGGAACCGGCCCGCGCCGTCATGGTGGCCGAGCGACCGCCACAGGCGGGCGGTGTGGACCAGCAGATCCAATCCGATGGTGCGCTCGAACTTTTCGTCACCGGTGACGCGGATGTAGCGGACGACGGCATCGGCGATGTCCGCGCCGATGTGGAAGGCCGCGGTACCGGCGGGCCAGTAACTCGAACACTCCTGTCCCGCAATGGTTCGCCACGGGAAGGCCGCGCCCTGCAACCCCAGCTGGCTCGCCCGTTCCAGGGCCGCCGGGAGCGTGGAGTGCCGCCAGCGCAGGGCGTGCGCCGCCGCCTCCGGCACGGTGTAGGTGAGGACCGGCAGGACGAAAGTCTCACTGTCCCAAAAGGTGTGGCCGTTGTAGCCGGGTCCGGTCAGGCCCTTGGCCGGAATCGCCTTGCCCTCGGCACGGGCGCCCGCCTGCAGCACATGGAACAGTGCGAAGCGAACGGCCTGCTGGATCTCGGCATCGCCCTCGACCTGCACATCGGCGCAGTCCCAGAAATTGTCCAGGTAGGCGCGCTGCTCGGCGACCAGTCCGTCCCAGCCGGATTCGATCGCCGCGGACAGCGCGGCCGCGACCTGGGCGCGCACGCCCGGCAGCGACCGCGTCGCCGACCAGCCGTAGGAGACGAACTTGACCAGCCGGAGCGGTTGTCCCGGAACGAGATCCGCGGTCACCGTGACCCGGGCCAGATCCGGATAACTCTCCGATTCCTGCTTCACGGTCGGATCGCTCAGCACATGATCCATGGCGCAGCCGATCCGCAGGCCGCTGCCGGTGGTGCGGTGGATGAGTTCGGCCCAATTGTCGTGGCAGGAGTGCGCTTCCGACTCCAGGCACGCGTCCAGATGCGAGGCGCTGCGCGGATCGCCGTCCGAATCCGGCAGCTGCTCATTGGCGACCAGCTCGGATTGCAGGACCACCCGGGCCGGGCCGTCCAGCACCTCGACCTCGTAGGAGACCGCGGCCACCGCGCGCTGGGTGAGCGACACCAGCCGCTCCGAGGTGACCCGGACGGTGCGCCCGGTCGGCGAGGTCCACTCGCTGCTGCGGCGCAGTACGCCCGCGCGCATATCGAGTTCCCGTCCATGGGAATGCAATTGGCCGTAGCGGATGTCGAACGGCTCGTCGTCGACCAGCAGCCGGATCAACTTGCCGTTGGTGACGTCGATGACCGTCTGCCCGGATTCCGGATACCCGTAACCGCCCTCGGCGTAGGGCAGGACGGCGGATTCCCAGACCCCGTTCAGATAGGAGCCGGGCAGCCCGTTGGGCTCACCCTCGTCCAGGTTCGCGCGCCAGCCGATATGGCCGTTGGACAGGGCGAACACCGATTCGACCTGTGCGATCACGCTGAGATCCGTGGTTTCCGCACGGATGGACCACGGTTCGACCACGAAGCCCGGATGCTTGATCATCGGCCGAACAATTCCGCGAGATCGGTGACGACCACATCGGCGCCGTGCGCGCGCAGCGCATCGGCCTGCCCGACCCGGTCCACGCCGACGACCAATCCGAAACCGCCGGCCCGGCCGGATTCCACGCCCGCGAGGGCATCCTCGTACACCGCGCATTCGGCCGGTTCGAGCCCGAGCGCGCGGGCGCCGGCGAGATAGGTGTCGGGCGCGGGTTTTCCGTGCAGATGCTGCCGCTGGGCGACGATGCCGTCGATGCGTGCGTCGAAGAGACCGTCGAATCCGGCCGCTACCAACACATCCTGGCAATTGGTGCTGGAAGACACCACGGCCCGCCCGAGCCCGGCATCGCGGACCGCGCGCACGTATCGCATCGAACCCTCGTAGGGCTCGACGCCGTCCTGGCGGATCATCCGCAGCACGATGTCGTTCTTGCGCAAGCCGAGTCCCTCGACGGTGTTCATGTCGGGGGTGTCGGAGGCGGTGCCCTCGGGCAGTTCGATGCCGCGCGATGCCAGGAACGATCGCGTCCCGTCGGCGCGCGGTTTGCCGTCGACATAGGTGTCGTAGTCGTCGACCTTGTCGAACGGCACGAAGGCCGTGTGTGTCTGCTCGGCGCGTTGCTTCAGGAAGGCGTCGAACATCTCCTTCCAGGCGGCTGCGTGGACGGTGGCCGTCCGGGTCAGCACGCCATCGAGATCGAACAGACAGCCGCGAATTTTGTCCGGGAGACCCAACACCGAATCGACGGTACTCCGGCGCGCGGACGGGCACAGCCCATCCGCGGCGCGTCGGGTCTAATCGTTGCTGTCCAGCCAGGGTTCCTGCCAGCCGTGGAACCCCGCGGTGAGGGCGGTCGTGCTCGGCCCCCAGGAGCCGCGCGCGTAACCGGTGACCGGCGGCGGCGCGTCGAGCAGCGGTTGCACGATGCGCCAGGTCTCCTCTACGGCGTCCTCGCGGGCGAAGAACCGGCTGTCCCCGGTGAGCCCCGCCTCCAGCACCTTCTCGTAGGGCGTCGCGAGGGCGCCGAAGTCGTCGCGGAACAGGGTGTCCAGATCGATACTGCGCCAGCCCTTTTCGTCGTGGGCCGCGATCTGCAGCCGCAGGCCCGGAGTCGGGTCGATGCGAATCACGATCTGATTGGGCGCGATCTTCGTGGGCGCGTCCGCGAAGGCCAGGCGCGGGGTGCGGTGCAGGATCAGCCGGATCTCGGTGACGGTCTCGGCCATGGCCTTACCGGCGCGCAGGAAGACGGGCACGCCCGACCAGCGCCAGTTGTCGATCTCCAGCCGCATGGCGACGAAGGATTCGGTGTCCGAGCCCGCGGCGACGCCGGGCACGTCGAGGTAGCCGTTGTACTGGCCGCGCACGCAATGCTTCGGATCGACCGGCCGGATCGCCCGCAGCACCTCGGCCTTCTTGTCGCGCAGTTCGTCGCCGAGACCGCCGGCCAGCGGTTCCATGGTGACCAGCGCCAGCACCTGCAGCAGATGGTTCTGCACCACATCGCGCAGCGCGCCGACCGGATCGTAGAACTTGCCGCGGTCCTCGACGCCGAAGTTCTCGGCCATGGTGATCTGGATGCAGGACACGCTCGCGCGGTCCCACACCTGGGCGAGCAGCAGATTGGCGAACCGCACGTACTCCAGCTCGATGACCGGTTCCTTGCCCAGGAAGTGATCGACGCGCAGCAGCTGATCCTCCTGAATCACCTTGTGCAGCCGCGTGTTCAGGGCCTGGGCCGAGGGCAGGTCATTGCCGAAGGGCTTCTCGAGCGCGACCCGCGCGTTCTCCAGCAGATTCGCCGCCGCGAGCTGCTCGACGATCGGACCGAAGAGCGACGGCGGCATCTCCAGGTAATAGAGGGCCTGCCGGTACTTACCCGCCTTCTCGGCCAGCTTCTGGTACAGGTCAGGGCCCTGGACATCGCCGTTCAGATAGGACAGCCGGGCGGCGAATCGGTCGAAGATCTCCTCGTCGATCTTCTCCCCGGTCCCCTCGATCGAGGTGCGGGCGGTCTCGACCAGCGCCGCGTCCGTCAGCGGACGCCCGGCCACACCGATGATCCGGCAATCGAGCAGCCCGCGCCGCTCGAGTAGATACAAGGAGCGGAATGTCATTTTTCGAGCCAGGTCTCCGGTGATACCGAAAATCACCAGCAGGTCCGCGGTGGTCGGGCTGCTCTCGGTTGCCATATCCGAAAAATACCCGCATCGGCCACACTCTTCGCCTGAACGAGCGCATGCGGGGCCGGACGGTCTTGCGGGCGCGCCTGCGGGGGAAGAAACTGGGGGCGGAATAGGGTGTGCTCGTATTCGCGCGAATCGATCGGAGTCGGATGGGAATGGTTGCGCAGCCTGCGGTTTCGATGTCGGTGGTGCCCGGAGCGGAAATGTTGCGGACCCAATGGCTGAGCGAACGCATTGCCGATATGGGAATTTCCTGGGGAACCGGGGACTCCCGGGTATCCGGGACCCTGTGGTGGTGCATGGCTGCGTCCTCGCTGGTCGAACCCATCGTCGGCGCCTATGCCGCGGGGCGGCCCGCTTTCGATCCGGCGCTCGAGCACATTTCGCTGGAGATAAGGCCCGACGGTGGCGTCGAGAAGGTGCTGCCGCGCCCGCACGAGTACACCGTGGCGCTGGGCGCCACACCGCTCGACGAGCTGCACGCCGCCGCCGAGGACGAGCAGTGCTGCGCGAACACCGCGATGGGTAATGCGCTGCGGCATACCCTCTCCCGGGTCATCCCGGTGGTCGCCGAGGTGTCCGGGGCGGGCGTGGCGTCGCTGTGGGCGATCGTGGCCGACGCCATCGGCAACCGGGCCCTGGACATCGGGGCCGAGGAGGCGGGCGCCCGGCTGGCCCGGGATGTGGCGGGCCGGATGCCGGTGCCGCGGTTCACCGATATCGGTGGCCGTACCTTCGTGCGGCGCATCTCCTGCTGCCTGGTCTTCGAGGTGCCGGGTTGCGAGATGTGCACCAGCTGTCCCAAACGACCCGCTGCCCAACGGGAAACACTGCTGGCCGAGCTCGCTGCCCGCGGCTGACCGCACCACGAAGCACGTGGCCGGTGGCCTGCCGATAGCATGGTGCGCGCCGAAACAATACGTTCGCGAACAGCGCGAGCGTGAAGCCGGGCGGGTCCACACCTCCGCCCATGAATGCCAAGGAGCGCGCAGCCGTGACCACCTCACCCCCGCAGACCCCAGCCGCCCTCGTCCGGGTGCCTGCCGGGACTACGGCGGGTTCCGCGGTGCGCGAGGCGGATCTGCCCAGCAAGGGCGCGGATGCCGTCATCGTCGTGCGGGATGCCGAGGGCAACCTCCGGGATCTGTCCTGGATTCCCGACACCGATGCCGAGGTCGAAGCGGTCACCGCGGATTCCCCGGACGGCCGCAATGTGATCCGGCATTCCGCCGCGCACGTGCTGGCGCAGGCCGTGCAGCAGGAGTTCCCCGAGGCCAAGCTGGGCATCGGCCCGTTCATCAAGGACGGCTTCTACTACGACTTCCAGGTCGAGCGCCCCTTCACCCCCGAGGATCTGGCCAAGCTGGAATCCCGGATGAAGAAGATCATCAAAGGCGCGCAGCGGTTTTCGCGCCGGGTGGTCGAGGTCGAGGAGGCCCGGGTCGAACTGGCCAAGGAGCCGTTCAAGCTGGAACTCATCGGCGACAAGTCGGGCATCGACGATCCGGAGGTCATGGAGGTCGGCGGCAAAGAGCTGACCATCTACGACAACCTGGACCCGCGCACCGGCGAGAAGCTGTGGGGCGACCTCTGCCGCGGCCCGCACATCCCGACCACCAAGTACATTCCGGCGTTCAAGCTGACCCGCTCGTCCGCCGCCTACTGGCGCGGCGACCAGAGCCGCGAGGACCTGCAGCGCATCTACGGCACCGCGTGGGAATCCACCGAGGCCCAGGACGAGTACCTGCACCTGCTCGAAGAGGCCGAGAAGCGCGATCACCGCAAGCTCGGCCTGGAACTGGACCTGTTCTCCTTCCCCGACGAGCTGGGCTCGGGCCTGCCGGTGTTCCACCCCAAGGGCGGCATCATCCGCAAGGAACTCGAGGACTACTCGCGCCGCCGGCACACCGCCGCGGGCTACGAGTTCGTCAATACCCCGCACATCACCAAGGGCCACCTCTTCGAGGTCTCCGGCCACCTGGACTGGTACCGGGACGGCATGTTCCCGGCCATGCACCTGGACGCCGAACTCAACGAGGACGGCACGGTCCGCAAGCCCGGCCAGGACTACTACGTCAAGCCGATGAACTGCCCGATGCACAACCTGATCTTCCGGTCCCGCGGCCGGTCGTACCGGGAACTGCCGCTGCGCATGTTCGAGTTCGGCTCGGTGTACCGCTACGAGAAGTCCGGCGTGATCCACGGCCTGACCCGCGTGCGCGGCATGACCCAGGACGACGCGCACATCTACTGCACCAAGGAGCAGATGCACGCGGAGCTCACCTCCACGCTGCAGTTCGTGCTCTCGCTGCTGCGCGACTACGGCCTCGACGACTTCTACCTCGAGCTCTCCACCAAGGACCCGAAGAAGTTCGTGGGTTCGGACGAGCTGTGGGAGGAAGCCACCGAGACCCTGCGCAAGGTGGCCACCGACTCCGGCCTGGACCTGGTGCCGGATCCGGGCGGCGCGGCCTTCTACGGCCCGAAGATCTCCGTGCAGGCCAAGGACGCGCTCGGCCGCACCTGGCAGATGTCGACCATCCAGCTGGACTTCAACCTGCCCGAGCGATTCGAGCTGGAGTACACCGGCGCGGACGGCGCCAAGCACCGCCCGGTCATGATCCACCGCGCGCTGTTCGGTTCCATCGAGCGGTTCTTCGGTGTGCTCACCGAGCATTACGCGGGCGCGTTCCCGGCCTGGCTGTCGCCGGTGCAGGTGGTGGGCATCCCGGTCGCCGAGGCCTTCGCCGAGCATCTCGACGGTGTCATCGAACAGTTGCGGGACAACGGCATTCGCGCCGACGTGGACCGCAGCGACGACCGCATGCAGAAGAAGATCTTCAACCACACCGCGCTGAAGGTGCCGTTCATGCTGCTGGCCGGCGCGCGCGATGTGGAGAACGGCGCGGTGTCCTTCCGCTTCCGGGACGGCACCCAGGTCAACGGTATTCCCGTCGCCGAAGCCGTTGCCACCGTGGTGGATTGGGTGCAGCGGCGCGAGAACGCCTCGCCCACCGCGGAACTCATCGAGAAGACGAACGGGGCGGCGTGAGTGGTCAGGGCACGGAGGCGGCAGCCTGCGTAACCATGGAGTGCCCCCAATCACGCCCGGAGGTAACAGGATGACGCAACAGGATTCGGCGCCGCGGGAGACCATCATCGACCGCGGTGCGGGGGACCCGGACCGGCTGCAGCGACTGTGGACGCCGTACCGGATGTCCTACATCATCGGCGAGGCCGACGAGCCGGTGGCCGACGTGCCCAAGAAGACCGGGCATCCCTTCACCGATATCCCGCAGATGTCGGACGAGGACGGCCTGATCCTCGCGCGCGGCGAATGGGTCTACGCGGTGCTGAACCTGTACCCCTACAACCCCGGCCACACCATGGTGGTGCCTTATCGCCGCGTGGCCAATCTCGAAGACCTGACTCCGCAGGAGAGCGCCGAATTGATGGCGTTCACGCAGCAGGCCATTCGAGTCATGAAAAGGGTCTCGCGGCCCGAGGGATTCAATGTCGGCCTGAATCTCGGCGGTGTCGCCGGTGGTTCACTTGCCGATCACCTGCATCAACATATCGTGCCGCGCTGGAGTGGAGACGCGAATTTCATTACCGTCGTCGGCGGCGTCAAAGTGATGCCGCAGTTGTTGCGGGAAACGCGCGCGCTGCTGGCGGAGGCATGGAAGGAAGCTGACGCATGAAAGGACCCGGCGTGAGCGGTCAGGGCGCGGAGGCGGAAGCCTGCGTAACCACGGAGCGCCCCCGGGCACGCCTGAAAGGATTCTGCGCGGCGTGCTGAGCTTCTTCGGTCGCGAAACGTTCGCCAAGGCGACTGCGCCGCTGGGCAAAGCGCTGGTGAGCACCGGGCTGACGCCCGACGCGGTGACGCTCATCGGCACCACCGCCTCGATCGCGGCGGCGGTGACGCTCTTCCCGACCGGTCACCTGTTCTGGGGAACCATGGTGATCTGGCTGTTCGTCATGTTCGATATGCTGGACGGCGCGATGGCGCGGGCCCGCGGCGGCGGCACCAAATACGGTGCGGTACTCGACGCCAGTTGTGATCGGGTGGCCGACGGCGCCATCTTCGCGAGCCTGGCGTGGTGGGCCGTCTACCACGAGAACTCGAAGTATCTGCTGTTCGCGACGCTGGTCGTGCTGATCACCTCGCAGGTCATCTCCTACATCAAGGCGCGTGCGGAGGCCAGTGGGCTGTCGGCCGACGGCGGGCTGATCGAGCGGCCGGACCGGCTGGTCATCGTGCTCGTCGGCGCCGGATTCACCGGTATCGGCGGCTATTTCGGCATCAACTGGCTGTCGTACGCGGTGTATGCCGCCATGTACGCACTGGCCGTGCTCAGCATCATCACCGTTTTCCAGCGGGCGCTGGCGGTGCGGAATTCGCCCGGCGCCCGCGACATCCTCGCCACGGTGGCGAAGGCTCCGGAGGAACCGCAGCAGTGAGCACCGATTTCACGTCCGCGATGACCGACAAGGCGTACGCGGCCGGGTGGCGGCTGGTCCGCGCACTGCCGGAAGGCCTGGTGCGCAAGGGCTTCGACCGCGGTGCGGATGTCTTCGCCAAGCGAGCCAACAAGGCCGCGCACAGCGGGGAGCCGAATCAGTTGCGGCGCAACCTCGCCCGCGTGCTCGGTACGACGCCGGAAGCGGTGCCGGATAGCCTGATCCGCGACAGCGTCCGTTCCTACGCCCGTTACTGGCGGGAGGCGTTCCGGCTGCCGTCCATGGACCATGTGGCGCTGGGGAAGTCGCTGCAGGTCGCCGGTAAGGAGCATTTGTTCAAGGCGCTCGAAGAAGGGCGCGGGGCAATTCTGGTGCTGCCGCATTCGGGCAACTGGGATATGGCCGGAGTCTGGCTGGTCCAGAACAACGGCACCTTCGCGACGGTCGCGGAACGCCTGAAGCCGGAAGCGCTGTACGAGCGTTTCATGGCCTACCGGGAAAGCCTCGGCTTCGAGGTCTTTCCGCTCACCGGCGGTGAGCAGCCGCCGTTCCCGCAGCTGGCGGATCGGCTGCGGGACAACAAGGTCGTCTGCCTGATGGGGGAGCGTGACCTCACCGGTAAGGGCGTGCCGGTGAACTTCTTCGGCGAGCGCACCTGGCTACCGGCCGGCGCCGCCAAACTGGCCATCGACACCGGCGCGGCCATGCTGCCCGTGCACTGCTGGTTCACGGTCGACGAGCAGGGCCGGGAGGAGTGGGGCATGGAGGTTTTCGCGGCCCTCGACACGTCCGGCGGCGTGCAGTCCGCCACCCAGGCGCTGGCGGATGTCTTCGCCGCCAATATCGCCGCGCACCCGGCCGACTGGCACATGTTGCAGCCACTGTGGGAAAGTGATTTGTCGCCGGAGCGACGTGCTCGCATCGCGGCGGCGCAGCAGACATTGGGGTATCGGGAACCGGTGGCGGACATCGGAACCGAGGGGTTCAGGGGAGACGGCGCGCTATGAGAATCGGCATGGTCTGCCCGTACTCGTTCGATGTCCCGGGCGGGGTGCAGGCTCATGTCGTCGAGCTCGCGCAGGTACTCATCGAACGCGGCCACAAGGTGAGCGTGCTCGCCCCGGCCGCCGACGACACACCCTTGCCGGACTTCGTGGTTTCCGCGGGTAAGGCCGTGGCGATTCCCTACAACGGATCGGTGGCGCGACTCTCCTTCGGGCCCACCGCCTATACCCGTATCCGGCGGTGGATCGCGGAGAACGACTTCGACGTGCTGCACATCCACGAGCCGAACGCGCCGAGTCTCTCCATGCTGGCCCTCAAAATCGCGGAAGGGCCGATTGTGGCGACCTTCCATACCTCGACCACGAAATCGCTGGTGCTCAGCACTTTCCAGGGCGTCCTGCGGCCGTACCACGAGAAGATCAGCGGGCGCATCGCGGTGAGCGAACTGGCGCGGCGCTGGCAGGTGGAGGCGCTCGGCGGCGACGCGGTGGAGATCCCGAACGGGGTGGACGTGCCCGCCTTCGCGCACGCGCCGCTGCTGGCCGGGTATCCGCGGGCCGGTAAATCGGTGCTGTTCCTGGGCCGCTACGACGAACCGCGCAAGGGCATGGCCGTCTTGCTCGGCGCGCTACCGGCATTGGTGCGCAAGCATCCCGATATCGAGGTGCTCATCGTCGGCCGCGGCGACGAGGAACGGCTGATCCGCGAGGCCGGCGAGCACGCGAAGCACCTGCGGTTCCTCGGGCAGGTCTCCGATGCCGAGAAGGCGTCCGCCATGCGCAGCGCCGACGTGTACTGCGCGCCCAATACCGGCGGCGAGAGCTTCGGCATCGTGCTGGTGGAAGCCATGGCGGCCGGAACCGCGGTGGTCGCCAGCGATCTCGACGCCTTCCGGCGGGTACTGCGTGACGGGACCGCGGGCCTGCTGGTGCCGGTCGGTGATTCCGCGCGCCTGGCGCAGGCGCTGGACACCGTGCTCACCGATACCGAGCGGCGCGAGGAATTCATCCGCACCGCCGATCAGGTTGTCGGCGAATACGACTGGCCGGTGGTGGCGGAGCAGATCCTGCGCGTCTACGAGACCGTCACGGTCGGCGATATGCGCGTCAGGACCGCCGGATGATCACTTTCTCCGCGACCACCATTCTGGTTCTCGCGCTCATCGCGGCCGTCCTCATCACCGCGGGCGTGTGGGCCTACACCACCGCGAACCGACTCGACCGGCTGCACGTGCGCAGTGACCAGGCGCGGCTCGCCCTGGACGCGGCGCTGGACCGGCGCGCGGTGGTCGCGCGCGCGGTGGCCACCATCCTGCACGGGCTCGACGATCCACAGCTGGTGGAGCAGGCGCGCCGCCTCGCCGCGCTGGCCGATCGCGCCGAACGCGCCAACTGGCGGGACCGCGAAACGGTCGAGAACCAGCTCGCGGGTGCGCTGTCGGCCGTGGATTCGGCGCTGCTGCCACCGCAATTGGTGGCCGAGCTGGCCGATGCCGAGGCGCGCGTGCTGATCGCGCGCCGCTTCCACAATGACGCGGTGCGCGACACCCTCGCCCTGCGTACGCGCCGACCGGTCCGCTGGCTGCACCTCGGCGGTACCGCGCCGCTGCCCACGTATTTCGAAATCGCCGAGCGCGCAACGGCGGCCGCGTCGACGGGGCTGGATGTGGATACCGTCCGCACCTCGGCGCGCATCGTGCTGCTCGACGAGCAGGACCGGGTCCTGCTGCTGCGCGGGGTGGATCCGCAGATCCCCGACGTGCCGTTCTGGTTCACCATCGGCGGCGGCATCGAAACCGGGGAAACCCTGCGCGAGGCCGCGATTCGCGAACTCTACGAGGAAACCGGCTATGCCGCCGACTCCTCGGCGCTGCGTGGCCCGCTGTGGCGCCGGGTCGCGGTGTTCCCCTTCAACGGTGAACTCATCCGCTCCGAGGAACTGTTCTTCGCCTTGCGCGCAAAGAATTTCACGCCCGAGCCGGGCAGTCTCGATTTCATCGAGCGGCGTTCCATCATCGGCAACCAGTGGTGCACCCCCACCGATATCGCCCACCTGGACCACGCGGGTGAAACCGTGTACCCCTATCACTTGGATCAGCTGCTGCCGGAGGCCATTGCCGCGGCCGACGCGGATGCCGACCCGGAAGTGCGTTCCATCCGCTGAGCGGTATCGGAAAAGCACGCGAAATCCTGGTGGATCGGGCATTAGTGTCGGCCTATCGCGCAGCGGAACGAAGAGGGGACGGACCATGGCGACGCAGCAGGTGATGGGCGCGCAGCCTGTCGACGACCGATACGACGAGTTTCTCGCGGCGGTACGCCGGCGATTCGAGTCGGCGGCAGGGGCGGACGCGGCACTGTTCACCGTGGACACCGCGGGACTGTTCGACGTCTTTCTCGATGGCCTGACACCGGCGCTCGCCGCCGAGAACGTCTGCGGCACCTGCCGGATCTTCGTGCACCGCTACGGCGGGCTGGTGGTCGTCGGCCCGGACGGGAAGACCGCCTCCGCGATCTGGTCGGCCGCCGGCATGCCGCCCGGCTACGAGCAGGCCGCGGCCGCACTGGCCGCCCATGTCGAGCGCGCCGCCATCGCCTCGGTGTTCCGCTCGGACGCCACGGAATGGGGCCGCCCCGAACGCGGTTCGTGGACGCACCTCGCGCTCACGCCGCCCGAGGGCATAGTGCACACCCCGTCGCCGATCCTGACCACCTCGCAGTTTGTCGCCGCGCGTAATGCGGACCGGGAACCCTCGGGCGCGCACTCGCCGAATTCCCGCGCCCCATCGTGGAAAAGGCCGTGGCCCTGCTGCGTACCGAGCAGCTGTACCGCTCGGACGCCATCCTCGGTGCGGGCACCTGGCTGCTGGAACTGCATCGCGCGATCGACAAGGTCCACGGTCGCGGCGAGGCCGCACAGCGGCAGCGCGACAACCTCGTCTGGCTCGCCGCGGCCACCGCCCCGGCCGGCTACTGCCACATCAAGAGCGGCATGATCGGCACCCTGCTCAGTGACCTCGCCGAGGGCCTCCCGCACGAGACCGTCAAGCAGCGCTTCGCCGAGAAGATGAACCCGCTGCAGTACCGCCGCCCGACCGCCGCCCCCACGGCCGCCATGATCGCCCGCGCCGAAAAGGTCATCGGCGAACTGCGCGCGGCCGGCGCCCTGGAACGCCGCTTCGCGAAACTGACCGACGTGCACCCGATGTGGGTGCCCCGCGTCCCGGACGCCCCGCGCTCCACCGGCGTCTTCGCCCACCTCGTCCCCGCCGAGAAGCGCCGCGCCGCAATCGATTCCGACGCACCTCCCGTGGTGATCACCTGGGAGAAGTTCCGCCGCACGGTAATCCCCTCCGCGGAGCGCATCGAATACGAGGTCCCCGCCCGCGACGCCGGCTACGGCGCCATGGTCACCGCCGCGAACCCCGATGCCCCGCCCATCATCCAGTGGGACACTCCCGCCAAGCGCAACCCCGTCACCTGGTACGTCTATGTCAACGGTTCCGCCCCCGACCGCTGGGGCCTGCGACCCGGCGAATTCCGCGACGTCACCGCCGTGATCCCGCACCCCGCCACCTGGTACATCGAAGACGACCGCACGGCCCGCGAACAGAGCGTCCTCTTCGCCCTCTCCGGCGCGCAGGACACCCGCTACACCAGCGGCGCCGGGTTCTTCCCCGAATTCCTCCGCAGCGACCTCCACGAGATCCGCAAAACCCTCGAGGCCCACACCACCGAAGCCGTAATCGCCGGCAAGGACGAAGCGGAGGTCTGCGGCCTGCTGGTCTCCAAAGGCGGGTCGATGGACCACACCTTCCGCGTCACCGCCGGCAATATCCGCACCCGCTACACCCTCGACCGCTGGGACTGACCACGATCGGATGCGACAGTCGACGTTGATCAGCGAGATAGCGGGCGGCAGATTGATGACGGTGCCCAGCCGCCAGCCTGCCAGTTATCGTTGCGTGCGTCGGCTAAAACGAGGACGGCGAAAGTCGGTGTCAGGGTGTGTAGTTCGATCACCCGCAGCCGCGTGATATCGGTCCGGACGGGTTCGGCGCCCTGCCGCTGAACTGCCTGTTCCTTGGCCCGCAGCAGCAGGGAGCGGGCCTGCGGCAGTTGAGCGTGCGGAAGCCGAGAGTTGCGTCAGACACGCGAAAGTCTAGCTTTCCCAGCTGATTCCGATTGAGGAAGGTCATGATGACTGGGTGATTCACGGCCCTGCATGCCAGGCACTGGCGTCACTTTTGGGGGTGTTCCGGAGGTTGTGTAGCTGTCGGGTACGCGTGCTGGTCGCCGCCTTGCACGGCGAAGATGGTCCCGTGGTCGTGGGCGGTGTTGAGCTGTTCGAGCTTCGAACGGTCGACGTTATGGCCTATGCGCTGGACGACCACTTCAGGGATCTCGTCAGCCAGACGGGCAAGTGCTTCTTGCTGGTTGGGGTCAGTTCGCAGGACTTGTAGCAACTCTGGAATCCAAGCCCGTACCAATTCCTGGCGAATCATGTCGGGATCGGCTGCATGCTGCAGAAGGGCGGCATGGTCGTCGAGATGGGCCTCGACGTCCTTTGCGTCATGGCCGCTGTGGCGAAACAAAGTAATGATGGCCTGTCTGGTTCGCGGCCACAGATCGGTGGCCATGGCTTTGACCAGCGCAACTGCCCCGGCCTCGGCGAGTACGTTCAGTTCGGATTCCATGCCGATTCCTTCATGTCCTGTCATCAGGGTTGATGTTGAGTGTGCCGTTCTGCGTCGCGTAGATGATTCCGTGGCCGGACGCCTTGTTGTTCATCGTCGAACGGTTCTGGCGCAACGCGTCATCCGGCGAGTTGGATGGCGGCCGCGTCGGCGTCATCGGCCTCTCGTCGTCTGGTGTGCTCAGCGTTGGCGGCAGCGCAAAGGCTGGATCTGGCAGGTATAGCCACGCATCTGCCGTGTATTTCTTCACGTGGATCGGAACGCGATGGAAGGCATCGCCGTCGATTCCGGGATATCCATGACCGACGGTGTCTGCGAAAAAGTGTTGTGACAACACAGCAACGGAGGTGACTGTCTGCGGTGACTGCGTCAGGGCCATGCGGACCGGTGTCGCATCCAGTAGCCGGGCCAGTACTTCGAGTGGCTGTCCGGTGGCCTGGCCATCCCCGTCAAGGCTTACCTCGCCGGCGTGTAATGCCACGCGGACACGGATCTGGGCCAGCGCCGCCGCTAGCTGATTGTGGGCGCGCAGGCGCACGGATAGCTCGTGTAGCAGGGGATGAATCATCTGCGATTTCAAGGTGCCGGCGGGCGCGATCACCCGTAGCCCATCGCCAAGATCGTGACGTGTGCAGGAATCCCAGTCGATCTCACTGTGCCGCAACGACTCTCGTAGTGCGTTGAAAAGCCCTTCGCGGATTACCTGGAGCGCCTGGTTCCCGCGTCCTGCTGATGCTTCGATGTCGACGGCCAGCAACGCCCGGTATTGCTTCTGTTGATCCATGTGACCTCCCCGATCCGACGGCCACGGTGGGCTGTCCCGTCCTCGTCACACCACTATCGCGCCGATTCGCGAGCTGCACCTCGTAGAAAGAGAAGATTCGGGATTCGATCTGTCGGCCGGGTACTCGGGAATAGACTTATGTGTATGAACGCCGGGGGGCTGGGCTCGGGTGGTCGACAACCGCGTGACGAATGGGCTTGGCCCGCTTCGAGTTTGCTCGGTGGACTCTCCCTGTCTTTGCGCGAGCGGATGCTGACGTTGGGGGTGCGGGTGTGGTTCCCGGCCGATCGTGTCCTCATGCGGGAGTCGGAGGAGAGCACCTTCGTACTGATCCTGCTAGATGGTGTAGTCAAGGCGACAGGTCACACGAATGACGGGCGTGAGGCCCTGTTGGCTGTGCGGATGGGTGGCGATTTGGTGGGTGAGTTCGCCGGTGTGGACGGACGGCCCCGATCGGCGACGGTCACTACCTGTGGCCCACTTGTGGCGCGAACGGTCACTCGGGCCGACTTCCTGGATTGTCTGCGGCGCGAACCGGCGATCGCGTTGGCGGTCAACGAGGCGATCGTGACCAAGTTGCGCGTCGCCAACAGCCGCCGTATCGACTTCACCGGCTGCGACGTCGCGACACGACTGGCCCGGGTACTGCATCAGATCGCGATGACGTATGGCGAGCCCGTCGGCGCAGGTGCGGTGATCCGCTGGCCGCTGACACAGCCAGAGCTGGCCACCCTGTCAGGCGCTGCCGAGCCGACGGTACACAAGGCCCTGCGCGGCCTTCGTGAATCGGGCGCGATATCCACGGGATACCGCAGCATCCGGATCGAAGATATGGGGCTGTTGAACCGCATAGCTTTCAACGGCTAGCACGGAAGTGCAACAGGAGGGGGAATCCAATCTTTCGACGGCATCACCCCGCGAAGGCGGATCTATCGTCACTGAGATAGCCATTCGCGGACCGGAAATCAGCAGTCCGCCAATTCCATATGGGGAAAGCAGTATCAGTCATGAGCGACCCGGATAATACTGCCGAACAACAAGAGTCGGCCGACAGGGCTCGGGGGAGTCAATATCAGATTGAGGTTCACGGCGATGCAACCGGCCCGGTCGTCGCAGGGAATCAGAATGTCATTATCAGGGCGGAGGCATCATCGGTCAGTGTCCTGATGCCGGGTGACAAGCCACGTCCTGCGCGTTATGAGCACGTTGAGTTGCTTCCGTCGCGCCAGCCCACACCACTTGGCCGTGCGACCGAGCTCGCGGCACTGGCCGAGGCGACCCGAGCGGGTGGCGCGGTGCAGCTATGTGGTCCGGTGGGTGTCGGCAAGAGCGCATTGCTGCGATATGCGGCGCGGACGTTCGCACCAGGTCCCGATGGTGTGGTGTTTGTGAGTGCTGCCTCGGGAGAGGCCAGCGATCTGGCCCAGCAGATCTTCGAGGCGTGCTACGACACGACCGGTCATCCCTATCTGCCGATGCAGACCGAGTTGCGCCGGCTGATGACAGGCGTACGCGTGAGCGTCTACGTCGACGATGTGAGCCTGTCGCTCGAACAGATGCGTGAACTCATCGACTCGGTGCCCGATGCGACCTTCATCTTCGCTGCCCGGGAACGGTCGATGCTCGATGGCGTCACGGTGATAGAGCTCGAGGGACTGGATCTGGCTTCGGGCCTGAAACTTCTGACCGGCAATCGCACCCAGCCGTTATCGGACGCTGACAACAGCGGGGCCGAGGAACTCTGGAAGGCCGCAGACGGCAGGCCATTGCTACTCAAACGCGCAGCCGCGATTGCGGCTCAGCCCAGCCAGCGTGGAGAACTACCCAAGCCCAGCCAGGTCAGCGAGCTCGTGCCGTTGTTGGTCGGACGACTTCCGGATGTCTCGAAGAAGATTCTGGCTTTGCTGGCGACGCTCGAGGGTGCCGAGTTGTCGCCATCTCATATCGGGGCGCTGTCTGATCGCAAGGATTCGGTGGCACAGTGTGAGCGTCTTGTTCGACTTGGGCTCGTCGAGTCCACCGAACACGGCTACCGCAGCGTTGCGGATATCGCTGCGGTGTTCAGTGATTCAGACGCCTACCCGATCGCCGGATTGTGTGCCTACTTCACACAGTGGGTTCAACGTAGGAACACCGCACCCGACGACGTCGCGGCCGCAGGTTCCGCTCTGGAAAAGGTCGTTGAACTGGCTCAGCGTGCTGGCGAGCCACGGTTGGCGGTCACTGTGGCTCGTGCGAGTTCACCGGCTATGGCTCGCGCGCGGCGATTCGGGATGTGGGGTCGGCTTCTCGGTCGAGGCTGGCTCGCTGCCGAGCAGGCTGGGGATCGCTCTGCAGCAACGTATTTCATGCATGAAGAAGGTGTTCGCAATATGGTGACCGGACGGCGGGTCATCGCTGCCGCGCTGCTGGCCGAGGCCGCGGCGCGTTGGTTGGAACTGGGCCAACAGCACGCCGCAACAACAGCGATCAACGCCCAACGGTATTTGCCAGCTGGGCAACCGGTAACACCACCCCTGTCGCATAACGGGATTGGTGCGATACCTACCACCGGTGATCCGACACAGATTGCAGCTCCAGCACATCACCCGGCTACAGTGCACGCTGCGAGCTCACACATGACTGCTTTGGTCCCAGCGCACTCAGGGCCGCCGACGGTTTCCCTGCAACTTCCGCATTACACCGTACCGGTCACGTCACCAACCGTTTCCCCGGCGGCTGTCCATATGGCAGCGAATCCAGCTACGGCTACCGGTAGCGCGCATGTAGGTAGCGCACCAGTAGCCGCCGGCAGCGGAGGAGGAATGGCGGGGGCCGGTGCGGGGGGCGCGGGAGCGAGCGCTGCGGCTGGAACAGCCGGGCTGGCGGCGTTTATGAAGGCCGTGATCGGGGTTGTGGTCGCCGTCGCGGCTGTCGCTGCCGCACCGCATGTCATTGATGCGATCCGTCAGGCAGTGGAATCAGCGTCCGAGCACGGCATAGTCGGGACATGGGAGGGCAGCAGCGGTCCCCTACACTCGCGTACGTTGAATCGTTCACAAACGAAGGGAAACACCGTGAACGACAAGGGCGATCGGATCAGCATCCATATCGAAGGTGGCGCATATGGTCCCGTCGTCGGCGGTAGCCACAACAAGGTCGAGAATTATGCGACTGCAGACCAACCCGCCGAAGTACCCTCTGCTGGAGAAGATTCCGGCTCCACAGTCCAGCAGAACAATGCTGCTCGCGGTAGCGGCACGATCTATGCCGTTACTGATGGCGATATGCATGTACATCAGGCTGATCGGTCATCCGGGGAATGAACGTCCGCGCGCCCCCGCAAACGGAGCTCGGGCGGCGCTGAAATTGCCCGCTCGAAATTATTCAGCGGTGGCAGTCGATCTGGACCAGCCAGGAATCAGCCGGGAGCATGTCGATGATGTGCTCATAGGTCTGTCGCCACTCCTCGACCTCTGCTGGGTCCGCCACAGCATTCCATTGGCCTCCGCGGCGCTGGTGCCATTCGCCGTCGAGATCGATGACCGCGTAGGTGGACGTGAGGGATTCACGGATGATGTCGCGGAGTTGTGCAGTATCAGTGGGCAGCGGACCAGACTCGGGTGTGCCGCGTACTTTCCAGAATGGGTTGAAGATGCCGCCAATACTCCAGTAATCCCATTGCCCTTCCGGGTTGGAGGTCGTGTAAACCTCCCCACCGGGCCCGATTTCATCGGTGTCGTACTGTTTGATCCAGTGGTCATAGACCTGCTCGTCGGTCCATATCGCTCGCTCCGGCGGTCCGCCCCAGGCGCTGGATCGACGACCCAGCGCGATCAGTTCTTCGCGCGTGTATTCGATGTAGGGCTCGACTTCACGTTCGATGTCGTATCGCGCGAGTGTGGCGCCCAGACCTGCGTCCAGTTCGTCCTCCGTCAGTGTGCCGGGGAGGCATACGGTGACCGCGAAGTGCGTCATGACCAACATCGTGCCCTGGTCGGGGTCCGATGGGCGGGACCGGGCTTGTGAAAGCGGGTATTCCTGGTCGATTGCCCGGTTACCGTGGGGCGGTCAATGGTGATCTGCGGCTAGGAAATACGGCTATGAAGTTGATGTACGCGTTGTGGGGCGAGGGGCTGGACGAGCGGCTGCGGGGGGTGGAACTGCACAAGGAGCTCGCCGGGCTGGGTGTGTTCGAGGTGCAGGTGAATGTCCGGGACGCGGACGTCGCGGCGGCGCAGGTGCGGCACAGCACGTATGACGAGCCGATCTCCGCGATCGTGAGCGTGCGCACCGAGGGGGAGCATGCGCCGGTGACGGCCGCGCTGGCCGCCGTTGCCGATGAGGTGAACGGGTGGATCGTCGATGAGCGGCGGCCGATCGTGCCGCCGGAGGTCGCGGACGGGGTGCGGACGGATGCGCTGGCGAATATCGCGGTATTGCGGATTCCCGAGGACCTGACGCGGGAGCAGTGGCTGCACAACTGGCATGTGCTGCATACGCCCGTCGCCATCGAAACGCAGGACACGTTCGGGTATGTGCAGAACACGGTGGTGGAGGCCATAACTCCGGGCAAGCGGGTGGATGCGCTGGTGGAGGAGTTGTTCCCGATGGCGGCCATGAGCAGTGCGCACGCGTTCTACGGCAGTGGCGGGGACGAGGAGGAGTTGCAGCGCCGCGTCACTCGCCTGATGGAGAGCGTGGTGCGGTTCGGGGCGCACTTGAATCTGGACCTGGTGCCGACCAGTCGCTACGTCTATCGGGTGTAGCACCGGCAACTTCGGGGTATAGCGATCTTGTCGTCCCGGTGATCTCCGGCGAATTCTTCGCTAGGGTCCTGGGAAGGTTTGCCGCGCAAAGTAAGTGGCGGGCCGTGTGTGGAGAGGTGAAGGATTTCGTGTCTTACATTCTGTACGACTTTCTCATGCCGTACCTGGGTCCGTCCGCCGCCGAGTACTGGGCGACCATGTTCGTGATCGGCAAGGACGGCTAGCCGGGCGTCACCGGGCCATAGCAACTTCTGAGACAACCGTCACCCATAATGCTGCGTGACGATCTCCGCGAATCGGTGTCGAACCGTATGTAGCGATGAGGAGGTGCTGTGGCCGTGTCCGATGCAGCCCTCGCGACCGCGCCCGACGATGCGACACTCGCCGGCCGCGTGCGCGACGGGGATGTCCGGGCCTACGAGCAGTTGGTGTTGCGCTATCAAGGCGCGATGTATCGGCTGGCAGCACGGATGCTGGCCGATACCGCCGAGGCCGAGGACATCGTCCAGGACGTCTTCCTGACCGCATGGCGGCGGATCGCCCAACTACAGGACGACGACGCCTTCGCGGGCTGGCTGTACCGGATCACCACCAATCTCTGCCTGAACGCGCTCCGCAAGCGGCAGCCCGCGGCCGAACTGGATCCGGACACCACCGAATCCCCGCGCGCCGACACCCAGCCCGAGCACGCCGCTCAGCTGCACAGCCAGCTCGAGGCGCTCACCGCCGCGCTGCAGCAACTCACCGCCGAACAGCGCGCCTGCTGGCTGCTGCGGGAGGTACACGGCCGCTCCTACGAGGAGATCGGCGAGATCGTCGGCGCGAACGCCACCCAGGTGCGTGGCCGTATCGCGCGGGCCCGAGTGCAATTGGCGGAGGTGATGCAGCCATGGCGGTGACCGACACCGAAGAGGACTACCTCCTGCCCTGTGGCCGCGGCGTGGAACGGGTCTGGGAACGCCTGGACGTCGTCGAGAACGGCAACGGCGACGCCCACGAGACGAGCTGCCCGCACTGCCGCACCGCCCGGGAGAGCCTGCTCGGCTTGCGTTCCGCGACGCAGGAACTCATCGACGAACCCGATCCGGTGCCGCCGGACCTGTTCGGCCGCATCATGTCCGCGGTGCGCGCCGAGCTGCGGCGCGGCGCCACATTGGAACTCGTGACGCCGCATCCCGGCGTGGTGTCGGTCAGCGAGCAGGCCGCCGCCGTGGTGCTGCGCTTCGCCGCCGACTCCGTGCCGGGGGTGCGCGCGCGGCGCTGCCGCATGCAGGTCGTCGGCACCGGGCCGGACGGCGAGAGCATCGTGCACATCAATATGACCATCGCGGTGCGCGTCGACAGCGCGGGCGTGCCCGGTCTCGTTCCGCAGGTGCGTGAGCGTGTCACCGCCGCCGCGTCGGCGCGGACCGGTCTACTGGTCGGACGACTGGACATCGCGATCGTGGACGTTTATCAGGAAGGAGGCCGGTGACCCCGCCCGCCGCCCGCACCGAACTCGTCGTCGCCGATGCGGTGGTCGCCGGTGTCGCCGCCTGGGCCGCGACCCGGGTCGCCGGGGTCGTGCGGGTCGAACCGGGGTTACGCGGCCTGGTCGCCGGACTCAGCCGCGCCGGCAAACAACTGTGGTCCGGCTACGAGACGGCGACCACCGAGGGCGTGCGCGTGCGCCGCGAACCGGCCGGTGCGCTGGGCGTGCAGCTGGAACTCGCGATCGGCGCGGACCAATCCGCCGCGCTGGTCGGCGCCGCCGTGCAGCGCGCGGTGATCGATATCGTGCGGGACCGGACCGGTGTGGTCGTCGACGAGGTCTCGGTGACCATCGTGGATATGGAACCGGGGGCCCGATGAGCGATAACGGAGACCTGCTCGACCGCTTGGCCGCCGCGGTGGCCGAGGTCGACGGCGTAGTGCCCGCCGCCTCGCTCACCGATGTGTCGTGGCTGCCGAAACCCGTCCGCGGCACCGCGATCGAGCTCGGGTCGAACCTGGTCGAAATCCGGGTCATCGCAACCGAATTGCCGCTGCGCCCGCTCCTGGAACGGGTGGCCACCGCGGTGGCGCCGGTGCTCTCGGGCACGGCGTGGGCGGGCGCGACGGTACGACTGGTCGTCACCGAACTCGGTGTCGGCGCCCTCGAAGAGGACACAGAAACAAGGCCCAGCACAAAGGATTCAGGAGGAAAATCATGACAGCGACCGATTCCGCCAAGGCCGAAACCGGCAAGGCAACGGCCGAGCAGACCACCGAATCCGGTTCCGCCCGTAATGGTTCGGCCCGCACCGGCGCCCTGCACAGCGAACAGGGCTCCACCACCATCTCCGACATCGTGGTGCAGAAGATCGCGGGTCTGGCGGCGCGCAATGTGCGCGGCGTGCACGACCTGGGCGGTGGCACCGCCCGCGCCTTCGGCGCGATCCGCGACCGCATCCCCGGTGCGTCCGCCAGTGTGGGACAGGGCGTTTCGGTCGAGGTGGGCGAGACGCAGGCCGCCGTCGACCTGGAGATCGTCGTCGAATACGGCGTCGCCATCGCCGAATTGGCGCGCACCATCCGCCGCAGCGTCATCGCCGCCATCGAGCAGATGACCGGCCTCGAGGTGGTCGAGGTGAACATCAATGTCAACGATGTCTACATCGCCGAGGACGACGACCCGCAGCCCGCCGCGGGGACCCGCGTCCAGTAGCCGCATCGCCGAGCAGAGGAGTCGCAGTTGAACGCCACATCGATCTGTCTCGCCATCGGCATCGCGCTCGGCTTCGCCGCCGCCTTCGGCGGTTTGAGCGCCTTCGCCATCGTGCTGGTGTTCGCCGGGCTGGGGCTGCTCATCGGCCGCTGGCTCGACGGAGCACTCGACCTGTCCGGAATGGTGCGCTCGGCGCGTGATCGGGGCCGGCGGTGACCTCCGCCCCGCCCCCTCCGGCTCCGGCCGCCGAGCCTTCGGAAGCGGCTGCGGGGCATACGGGAATCGCGTCCGGACCCACCGGGCATGTCGCCGGACCCGCAGGGCAAGCCGCCGGACCTACGGGTTCGACCGCGCGGCTTGCCGGTTCGCTCGCCGAGCCGCCGGGCCGGACCACGGTCAGTGAACGCGCGGTGCGCCGGATCGCCGCGCAGGCGGCGCGCGAGGTGGACGGTGTGGAACCGGATATCACCGTGCAGGCCGATGTGTCGGGGGAGCACGCGGTGCTGCGGGTACGGATGCCGATCCGCTATCCGCTCCCGGTGGCCCGGGTCACCGAGGACTGCCGCCGCCACCTGATCGGCCGCGCGAGCGAACTGGCCGGAGTATCGGTGACCGCGGTGGACATCGTCGTGACGGCGCTGGTCCACGAATCCCGCACGGCCGCAGCCCGATCCGCGCCGAGGGTGCGATGATCCGCCGCCCGCGCCGCGCCGTCCCGGCCGTGCTGGTGGCCGTGGCGCTGTTCGCGGTATGCCTGCTCACGGTGATCTCGCTGATCCAGAAGCTCACCGGGGACAGGCAATTGGTGTCCTACGACAGTGTGGCGACCCGCCTCCATGACACCTGGTGGACCGATGGCGCGGTACTCGCCGCGGGCGTGGTGGCAATCGTGGTGGGCCTGATCCTGCTGGTTCTCGCCCTGCTGCCCGGCCGGCCCGTAGTGGTCCCTTTGGCTGAACTCGACGGCACCGCCGCGGGCGTCACGCGCCGCAGCGTGCGCTCCACCCTGGTTCATGAGGTGAATGCATTGCCCGGTATCGATTCCCGGCGAATCAGATTGGGCCGCAAGAATATTCGAGTCAAAGCGACATCCGTGCATCCGACGATCGCCGTCGAGTCCACCACGGCCGAGGTGCGGTCGGCGGAAGTGGTTGTGGGGGAGGCGGTATCGCAGGCATTGGCACGGATCGGAGTGGCGGGACCAGAAGTACGGACGCGAGTGCGGGCGGTGCGGAAGGGCGGTCAGTGATGGGGATTTCGTCGAATCGGCCGGCGCGGTTGAATCGCGCGCTGCTCGCGTTGGTGGGTCTGTTGCTGCTGGCCGCGGGCGGGTATGCGGTGGCCGCGCACGGCGGCCGGGTACCCGGTGTGGAATCGGGGGATCGGCTGGTCCCGGGTACGGGGGCGCCGCCGAGTTGGGTGCTGGTCGTGATCGTCGCCGGCGCGATCGTGATCGGGCTGCTGTGCCTGCGGTGGGTGGCGGCGCAATGGTTCCGCCTGCCGCGAGCGGTGGGGTGGGAGTTGTCCGCGTCGGATGCGGCGGGGACCACGATGATGTCCTCGGCCATGGCGGCGGATGCGGTGGCCACGGATATCGAGGGTTATCCGGAAGTGAGCTCGGCGTCGGCGGTGCTGTCGGGTCCTGGACGTGCGCCCGAGTTGCACGTGATCGTGACCGCGGCGGCCGGAGCCGATATCACCGCGCTGCGCCGGCGCATTCTCGGCGAAGCCGTCGGCCGGTTGCGGGAGGCGCTCGGGGTGGGCCTGATTCCGGTCAGCATGGAGTTCCGGCTCTCCGACCAGGGGATTGCCCCGCAATAGCCCGACCGGTTGTGACCCCGGCCACCGCCGGTCGGGTGAGCAGTCCAGTCGTGTCCGACTGGCTATCTATCGGCCTCATCTGGACGCCTAGAATCGGGGTGTTCCTCACGCGGTGATCCGCGGAGACCAGATGCGATCCGATTGGCCCTCATGACACAGGAGTTTGCCGTGACCACGCCCGACACCACCCCCACCATCGGCACCGCCCGCGTGAAGCGCGGCATGGCCGAGATGCTGAAGGGCGGTGTGATCATGGATGTCGTCACGCCGGACCAGGCCAAGATCGCCGAGGATGCCGGCGCGGTCGCCGTCATGGCCCTCGAGCGGGTGCCCGCCGATATCCGCGCCCAGGGCGGCGTGTCCCGCATGTCGGATCCGGACATGATCGACGGCATCATCAGCGCGGTCTCCATCCCCGTCATGGCGAAGGCCCGCATCGGCCACTTCGTCGAGGCGCAGATCCTGCAGTCGCTGGGCGTCGATTACATCGACGAGTCCGAGGTGCTGACCCCGGCCGACTACTCGAACCACATCGACAAGTTCGCCTTCACCGTCCCGTTCGTGTGTGGCGCCACCAACCTGGGTGAGGCCCTGCGCCGGATCACCGAGGGCGCGGCCATGATTCGCTCCAAGGGCGAGGCCGGCACCGGCGACGTCTCCAACGCCACCACCCACATGCGCAAGATCCGCGACGAGATCCGCCGCCTGACCTCGCTGCCCAAGGACGAGCTGTACGTGGCCGCCAAGGAGCTGCAGGCGCCCTACGATCTGGTCGTCGAGATCGCCGAGACCGGCAAGCTGCCGGTCGTGCTCTTCACCGCGGGTGGCATCGCGACTCCCGCCGACGCCGCCATGATGATGCAGCTGGGCGCCGAGGGTGTGTTCGTCGGTTCCGGCATCTTCAAGTCCGGCAACCCGGCGGAGCGTGCGGCCGCCATTGTCAAGGCCACCACTTTCTACGATGACCCGGATGTGCTGGCGAAGGTTTCCCGTGGCCTGGGTGAGGCCATGGTCGGCATCAATGTCGAGGAAATCCCGCAGCCGCACCGGCTCGCGGAGCGCGGCTGGTAATTTCCGGACGGAATAGTTCGCTGAAATAAATTACGGGGTGGTCCTTTTCGGACCACCCCGTAATTTCGTTTTCCGGCCTGGATCAGTTGGTGAGGCCGGCGATATTGCTGAGATCGGCCGTGCAGTCGGCGATCGAACCGCCGCCGGTGGCGGTGTTCTCGTTGAGCACCTTGTCGCCCTGCAGAATTCGGCAGGTGACGGTGGCGCCGTCGCTGTCACCCGCCTGCGCGGTGAGACTGGCCAGCTTGAGCAGGCCGGTCAGGGTGACGTCCTTGGTCCAGGGCAGGACGGCCGAAGTGTCCTGCGACGTGGTGGCTTCGCCGGTCGAGTACGTGATCGACGGCTTGATGGTGTCGCCCTGGTCGGCGCTGCCGGTGACCTCGTATCGAATGGTCACGGTGCGCTCAGAATCCACGGCCAGATCTTGCGCTTCTTCCGCTGCGGCGGAATCGGATACGGCTGTCCCGGCGCATTTTGGTAGGTCAAATTCATCCCCTCGATTTGTGATTTCCTCCCGACGGGTGCGGAACCGTATCAGCTGGCGTTTGCAATCCACAACTGCGCCTGTGGATTTGAATAGGTCGGTGTATCCGTCATCGAATTTCGGGATGCGGGAGGACTTTCGGCCCTGGTGAGTTTGCGGGGAAGCTGCTAGATGTCAAGGGCCGCATACTCGGACGTGCGCGGAGCGGACCGGTCGCGCCGGGCTCCGCTACCTGCGAGCATGCGGCCCAGCAAACTCAGCTAATTTTTCCGGACTGTGCTACGGCAAATTTACTGCCTCGACATTCGTGGCTAGTGTTCGGCGCGTCACCGGTGAACCGTCGAGTCGAATGCTTTCTGGCAAGGAGTCCGCATGCTGGACATCGATCACTTCACCTATGGCTGGCTCACTCCGGTGCTGGCCTATGTCATGTCGGTCGTCGGGTCGTTGCTGGCGCTGCGCTGTATGGTGCGAGCGCGCAATGGGTCCCACGGTGGATGGGTCGTCACCGGGGCAGTGGCGCTGGGCGGGACCGGAATCTGGGTTATGCATTTCATTGCGATGCTGGGTTTTTCGGTGCAGGACAGTACTGTCCGGTTTAATGTGCCGATCACGTTGCTCAGCGCGATTATCGCCATCGGCGTTGTGTGGCTGGGACTTTCGATCGTGGTGCACCGGCACGGTGAGGCATTCGCCCTGATAATCGGCGGCACCATTACCGGATTGGGAGTGGCGGCCATGCACTACTCGGGCATGTATGCCATGCGCACCGACGCCGCGGTGCGGTACGACCCGTGGATCGTGTTGCTGTCCATAGTGATCGCCGTCGTGGCCGCCACCGCCGCGCTCTGGTTCGCGCTGCACGTGGAGGGGATTCTGGCCACCATCGGCGCTGCGCTCATCATGGGGGTCGCGGTGTGCGGCATGCACTACACCGGCATGTTCGCCATGAGCGCCCATGTCTCCGACCACATGCACGCGCCCTCGGGTGCGCAGCCGGCGCAGTTGCTGACCCCGTTGATCGTGGCGGTCAGCATGGCCACCATGCTCATGCTCTTCCAGGTCGGGATCACCGATGTCGATGAACCGACCTCAGCCGGATTCGCGGCCAGTACGCGAGCCGGTTCTGGCCGGCTCGCGCACCGCGTCCGGGCCGGCGTTTCGACCCGGACGATTTCCCCACCGAGACCATCGAACGCCGCGACCGCAACTGGTGACCTGTCGGCTCACTCCTCCGCTCGTTGGGAGAAATGGAAGTACAGGTTCAGGTCCCGGTCCACCTCGATGGCGCCGATACCCGTGATGCCCAGCTCTCGCGCCCAGTCGATGACGAGGTAGGCCGGGCCGGCGCCGTTGGAGGTGCCGAGCAGGGCGAAGTAGGTGGGCGAACCTGCGGCGTGCCTGGTCGACGGGACGCTGCCGTCGTTCTTCGGGTTGGTGTAGCGCAGGTGATCGTAGACCGGTTGGATCGATTTCGAATACGCCTGCTGCTGGCGGATGTAGCGCAAGGGCTGCAACTGGGTCGGCTGGGTGGAACCGCGCAGATACTGCAGGTAGAAGATGTCGGAGACGCGCAGCGGCTCGTCGTCCTCGCGCTGTAGCTGCCAGGAGAAGATGCGATTCTGGCTGGGCTGCGGCGTGTTCAGGTAGTAGGAGGCCTCGTCGACGGCCTTGTTCCAGCGGGTCTTGTGCGACCAGGTCATACCGGTGCGGGTGTCGGT
Organism: Nocardia sp. NPDC020380; assembly: GCF_044386975.1. Lineage (NCBI taxonomy): Bacteria > Bacillati > Actinomycetota > Actinomycetes > Mycobacteriales > Nocardiaceae > Nocardia > Nocardia sp. NPDC020380. The sequence goes on from NZ_JBIRVQ010000002.1 coordinate 227,887, forward strand.
GTGGCTGACGCGCTGCGTGGTGTAGGCGGTATCGAAGATCTCCAGGGCCTGGTCGTTACGGGCTTCGCGGTTCTTGCTCGCCAGGACCGACAGTGGGGTCTTCAGTGCGGCGGCCGCCTGGGTGATCTTCTGCGCGCGCTCGACTCCGGCGCGGCGCCGCAGTTCGAAGATTTCCGCCCAGCGTTTCGAATTCTGTTGCGCCTGCGGTGTTTCGGTGAAAGGTGTCGGTTCGGAATCCGGGTCCATGGGTGGGGCTTCGGGGGTTGCTCCGGAGTCCGGATCGGATGTGGTCATGCTGGTCCTTCGCGCTCGGCGCGCGGAGGCTGCACCGCGCGCTCGACCCGAGTCTGCGCCGGACCGGCGGGCCGATCATGGAATCCGGTGAGAGTGGCACGGAAAGACACAATCGGCGCCGGGGTGAACCGGGCGGGGCCCACCGTCGTAATTCAAGGGACAGACTCCTCCCGGATCTCGCTCGAACTGGAAAGCCATGACCACCGACCTCACCGCGCGCCGTGCCACTGACTTCACCGCTGGCTCCGGCGCACTCGGCGTCGATGTCGGATTGCTGGTGTTGCGGGTGTTCTTCGGTGGTCTGATGTTCGTGCACGGCACCCAGAAACTGTTCGGCTGGTTCCACGGGGCGGGCTGGCATCGCACCACGGCCGGCTTCGAGAAACTGGGCTATCACCCCGGCACGGTGTTCGGCACCCTCGCCGGACTCTGCGAAACCACCGGCGGGACATTGCTGTTGCTCGGGCTGCTCACACCGCTCGGCGCGGCCATCGCCATCGGCACCATGATCAATGCCATGCACGTGACCTGGCACAGCGGCCTCATGGGATATGAGGGCGCGCTGCTGTTCGCCGTCGCCGCGGCGGTGCTGGCGTTCACCGGGCCGGGCCGCTACGCCCTCGACCATGGACGGCCTTGGGCGCGTAGCGGCGTCATATGGGGGATCGGTGCGCTGGCCTTGGCCCTGGCCGCCGCACTGATCACCCTCGCCCTGAAATGACTACCGGTCTGGAGACTCAAGCCCGTTTCCGGTCGTGTCAGGTTCATGTCAGGCCGGTGTCAGGTGCGGCGCCGACCGTGTGTCTATGAACAGTGCAGTCAGTGAATCGGTTCCGATCCCGCAGGGCCTGCCCATGGAACGCAATGCGGGTCCCTTCGATCCGCCGCGCGAGATCACGCGGCTGCGGGCGGCTCGCCCGGTCAGTCCCATGATGTTTCCCGACGGTCACGAAGGGTGGCTCGTCACCGGTTACGACGCGGCGCGGCGGCTGCTGGCGGACAACCGGTTCAGTTCGCGTCAGGATCTCGGCGTCATTCATGTGCCGTACGAGACTCCCGGCATGCCCGTCCAGACCGAGCCGTCGCCGCAGGCGCCGGGGTTGTTCATCGCCATGGATCCGCCGGACCATACGCGGCTGCGGCGCAGGCTCACCGGTGCTTTCACGGTGAAACGGATGAAGGAGCTCGAACAGCACATTGTCGATATTGCCGAACGGCAGTTGACGGAGATGGCGCGGCTGATGCCGCCGGTCGATCTGGTGCGGGAGTTCGCCTTGCCGGTGCCGTCGCTGGTGATCTGCGAATTGCTGGGGGTGCCTTATGCGGATCGGGAGAGTTTCCAGGTCAATTCGGCCAAGTTCATGGAGCGGGAGGTGACGCTGGAAGAGAAGATGGGGGCGTATGGGGCCCTGAACACGTATCTGGCCGAATTGGTGATTCGTAAGCGTGCGACGCCGGGTGAGGACATGCTGTCCGATCTGGCTCGCCAGGACGATCTCACCGTCGAAGAGCTGACGGGCGTCGCCTTCCTGCTGCTGCTCGCGGGGCACGAGACCACCTCGAACATGTTGGGGCTGGGCACTTTTGCGCTTCTCGAGCATCCGGAGCAGCTGGCCGAACTGCGTGCCGATCCGGAGCTGCTGCCCGATGCGGTCGAGGAATTGCTGCGTTATCTGTCGGTCGCCGATATCTTCTACCGCTACGCCACGGAGGACATCGAACTCGGCGGTGAAACGATCAACAAGGGTTCGACTGTCGTCGTCTCGCTGCTGGCCGCCAACCGCGATCCGCTGCGTTTCGACGATCCCGACGCCCTGGATATCCACCGGAAGGCGCGCGGCCACCTGTCCTTCGGACACGGCATCCACCAATGCCTGGGCCAGCAGCTGGCGCGGATCGAAATGCGTGCCTGCTTCGCCGAACTCCTGCGCCGCTTCCCGTCCCTCGAATTGGCCATTCCGGCCGACCAGGTGAAACTCCGATCGGACATGAATATCTATGGCGTGCACGCACTTCCGGTCACCTGGTCGGAGGACGCCCGCTGGACGATCGCCTTCTCAGCCGAATAGCGTCGCGGAGGTCTCACTCGGGGTCGGTGCCGCGGCCCTTGTCCTGGACGTCGGGGTCCTCGCTGGTGGTGGGGCTGATCCGGCGTGGTTTCGCGATGCGGCGGATGCCGGCGGCCGGGGCATTGTCACCGGCGCGCTTCCGCCGCAATGCGTCGAGGTCGATGACGCTGCCGTCCTGATCGCCCCTGGCCGGGTCGGTTTCGGGCGCGGTGTGCCGGGCTGCGCCGGGGTCGATCGTCCACCACCCGGTCTCGCGCTGCAGTTCCGAGCGCAGGACGGGTCTGGTAGGTGCGGGGTCATAAACAGAGCCGCCATCCGGACGCCAAGTCTTGTGCGGAGGCTCGCCGACCTCCTCGGTCATCCGGCGCGGCCGTCGCGGCAACCGCGTCAGCTTCGAATCGCCGTCCCCCGCCTCGGTCCCCCCGGCCTCGGCCGCCCGCAGGCTCTCCAGCTTCTTACGCAACCGTTCGACCGCATCGAACCGGTTTCCCCCAGGTCCCGGCAAGGATCCCTGTCCCGGCACTTCCCGGTCGGACATCGAACTAGCCCCCGACAGGTGCCGCGGCACCCGTCGGCTCTACGACCGCCGGCACCCCGAACTGATCTCTGAACTTCGCGCTGATCACATCACTCACGCCCGTATTCTCCCTCAGGACCGCCACACTCGTTCCCTGCCCTGTCCCGCGGAGTTCCGGCGCCGGCCCACACCCCATCACCCACGTGACGAAACAACGATAACCGCCCGGCCCACATACCTACAGAGCGCCGGGAAGCAGTTGAGCAAGCCACCGTGATCGACACCCCGTGGTGCTCGCTCACATACTCCGGCACGCATCGATCTTCAGTTTGCGGAACCGGGTGATATTCCGTTGTGCGGGGAGGGGTTGTTGTCGACTTCGGCGTTCAGATATTCGATGCTGCGTGGGGACCGTAGATCCATTTGCTGAAGTCTTCGGGAAGCCGGGTTTGGGCCGTCAGGGGCGGTAGCCGCGGAGGAGGGGGAGGTAGATGGTGTCGATGATTTCGGTGAGGATTTCGTCGGGGACGGTGGGGACGCCTCGGGTGACGAATTCGTTGCGTAGCAGGTCGATTGGGACTGTCGCGGTGCGGGGGTGGCGGGCGGCGGCGGGGGCTTGGCCTCGGGTTATGGCGCGGTCGAGGATGGTGAGCCAGGGGCGGGCGCCGTCGGTGCCGGACTGGTCGCGGAGCTCGGTCAAGAGTTCGGGCTCTTGGGACAGTTGGGAGAGGAGGCTGCGGAGGATTTCGCCGAGGGGGGAGGCGAGGTGGGAGTTGGCTCGGCGCAGTAACTCCAGGGCGTCCGTGCGGAGGTCGCCGGTGTCGGGGAGGTCGAGGGCGGTGGTGGTGAGGAGTTTGTAGGCGGCTACGCCGAGGGCCGGGCGGTGGGGCCAGCGGCGGTAGATGGCGTTCTTGTTGGTGCCGGCGCGTTTGGCGACATTGTCCATGGTCATGCCCGGGTAGCCGGATTCGAGGAGTTCGTCGGCGGCGGCGCGCAGGATGGCTTGTTCCAGGGCGGGGCCGCGGCGGCGGGCGGCTTTGGCGGGCTCGGTCATAACGGTACTGATCGTACCTTGCGAAGTGGTGGTGGGGCCGCTATGGTCGGAATTAAGGTACTCGAAGTACCTTATTGATCTAAGGAGGTGCCGATGCGTGCCATCGGCGTGTGCTATGACACCGGCTTCGTCCACGACGGGGGCAACACCACCCACGAACCGTTCGACGCGGACGCGGTACAGCGCGATATGCGGGCCATCCGTGACGACCTGCACTGCGACGCCGTCCGCATCACCGGCGGCCACGGGCCGCGGCTGAAACAGGCCGCCACCCTCGCCGCGGACGCCGGACTCGAGGTGTGGATCTGCCCGTTCGTCAATGGCGTCACCCAGGACGAACTGCTCGATCTCGTCGCCGATATCGCGGAATTCGCTGAGCGCCTGCGGATTCAAGGCGCGAACGTGGTGCTGGCCGTGGGCTCGGAGTTGAGCCTGTTCGTCCATGGATTCTTCCCCGGCGACGAATTCCATGAGCGGGCGGCGGCATTGCGAACTCCGGAAGGACAGGCCGCCATGGCGCGGCTCCCTGAGCGGTTCAACGAGTTCCTCGCCCGCGCGGCGAAGAGCGCGCGAGCACGCTTCAACGGCAAGCTCACCTACGCCTGCCTGCCCTTCGAGCGCGTGAACTGGGAACCGTTCGACATTCTCGCGACCGACGCCGGATATCGATCGGCGGCACTGGTCGACCAGTACCCGGACCTCATGCGCACCTACGCGGCTCAGGGCGAGGAACTCGGAAAGCCGGTGGCCGTAACGGAATTCGGGTGCGTCGCCTACGCGGGCGCGGCCGACCGCGCGGACACCGGCGCGGATGTCCTCGAATGGGATGAACAGACCTGGACGCCACTGCGCCTCGACGGCGTCTATGAGCGTGACGAGGCCGGCCAGGCCGCGCACTTGCTGGAGATGCTGGACATCCTCGATAACGCCGGCGTCGACACCGCGTTCTGGTACTGCTTCGCCCGCCCCGACCTCACCTACAACGACGATCCGGTCCTCGACTTGGACCGCGCCAGTGGGGGATTGGTGAAGGTCTTCGACAGCGTCGACGGCGCCGCGAAGAACTGGGAGCCGAAACTGGCCTTCACGGCCCTGGCGAACCGGTCCCGCTGACCCTTGAATCAGCCGGCTCGGACCGCGGGCCGATCCGGGTGATCCCAGGCGACGAGAATGTCGGGCTCGTCACCGCCGCTTCCGTGTTCGCTGAGTGCCGTCACGGTGAACCTGTCCTCGGGCGCGGTCCGGCGGCGTAGTGCGGCATCCGACATGCGCAGGGACACAGTGAGATCGAAGGCCAGACCCCGGGCGAGCAGCATGGGCCCGGCCACCAGCAGCACAGTGCCCGCAGTGGCCGTGCGAATACGAGCACGGGCCGAGCGGTCGGCGCGTTCGTCCCATAAGGCGGGTAGCCACCGGCCGTCGCGGTGCAGGGGTGTCAGGACCTCGCGAGTCAATGCCTCGTAATCGAACCAGGCAGTGCGGTAACTGAATTCGCTCTCGCGGTCATATTCCAGCCGCAATGACGCGGGCCGCACGAAATCGTGCAGCGACACCACTTCGGCGGCCCGCCCGCCGTTCCGGAGTCGTTCCGCGACAGTCCGCGCGAACGACACCGGCTCGGCGGCATCGGCTCCATCGACCGCGATCACCGCATAACCAGGCAGTCGGGCCGCACGGTCGGCGACCAGATCGATCAGTCCGTCGGGGGTGATGGCGGTGAAAGCGGGCACGGAACCATCATGATCGACTTCCGGATTCCGGCCACGCCGGGTCAGCGGTACTCGGCGAGCCGCGGCCGCACACCGACCAGGACCAGCACCGCCAACACGACCATGCCGCCGTACGGCAGCAGGGCATTCCAGCCGGACAGGGCGTCCTCGCTGTTGGAGATCGCCTTGTCGAAGGCCTGCTGGTTGATCTCGATGGTGTTCTGGAGGGCGGTGTCGTATCCGCCGAAATCCGTGTTGGATCCGCCGGTGTCGAGCGCGATGGCGCCGGTCAGGTCGCCGTTGTGGTCGAGTATGCGGATCTGGGCATCATCGTGGATGTACTTCTGATAGCCCAGCAGGCTGTTGGCCGCGGCCTCGCCCTCACCGGGGAAGGTGATGTTGCGCAGTTCCTGTCCGAGGAACGAATCCTTGGTCAGCGCATTCGCCTTGCTGCCCGGATTCGCGGCGATCGCCTGATCCAGCGCGGACGCGTAGTTGCCGATTCCCGTCGCTGACACTCCGGCCAGCTGCTGCGACTTGTCGTAGAACGACTTCTCGTAGACCGCGGCATTCTGCGGATCGAGCAGGTAGCGGCTCTCATCGGCATTGGCGTCGTAGCTGACCGCCCGCGCCTGCCGCAAGGCGAGCAGGGAATCGAAGGCATCCTTCTTGGCGACCGTGAACTGTTGTGCCGCAGACGAATTCGCGGCGAAACCACCGATCAGCAGACCCGCCGCGAGCAGGGTGCCCACGGCGAGCGCCGGATTCACGCGCCGGCGCAGCGCCACGCGCAGCAGTACCTGCAGTCCGATGAGCGCGGCCAGCAGCACCAGCCCGAGCACCACGATCCGCAACCGCGCCATGGCCGTGGTGTGCTCGCTGTCGTTGTAGGCCTGGCTCAGCACACCACTGTTGGTGTCGGCGAGCGTCTGCGCGCTTTTGAGTAGATCGGGCACCATCCCGGTCGCCGACCGGTACGCGGTGAGCGTGCGCGCCGAAGGCTGCCCGGCCGGGGAGGGATCGAGGTTCGCCAGCTGCAGCGTGTCCGCGGCCTGGCTCTGGTACTGCCCGAACTTGTCGAGCAGGTTGCGGATCTGCGTGGCCGCATCGCCGTTGGTGGCGATGGTCATGGCCTGCTGCAGGTCGGCGTCGACCTGGGTGCGGCGCTGATCGTAGGTGGTGAGCGCGCTGGTGCGGACCTTCGCCAGCGCCGGATCGTCGCCCGCCAGCAGCACATTCGCGAGCTGCGCGTCCATATCGGCGAGTGCGAAGTACAGGTCCTCGGTGGCGGTCACGGTGGGCGCGGTGTGATGGCCGATCACGCCGACGCCATTGCGCGCCGAGCGGGCGTCGGCCGCCATGACCAGCGCGGTGATCAGCGCGACGACGACCACCGCAATGGCCAGATACCGGATCCAGCCCGGAGTGTCGGCACGCGAGGGCAGCAGATTGCGGACATTCGGCAGCGCCTTGTGATCCGACTGCGGACGGTTGATGACCGTGGTCATGATGCGGTGTCCAGTTCTAGGTTTCGGCGGACAGCACGGTGAGCGTGGTCCATGCGCCGAGGTGAATGCGATCGCCGGAGCGCAGGGGCACCGTCGTACCGTGCGGAATGGGATCCTCCGCGCCATTGATCCGGGTGCCGTTGGTGGACCCGAGATCGATGACGGCCCAGCCGTTTCCGGGCTGCGCGACGATCAGGAAATGCAGGTGCGAGATGCCCGGATCCTGCGGCGGCCCGGCGAGGTCGATCTCGGGGTCGATGCCCTTGGAGGCGCTGTACCGGCCTACCCGCACCTGCGCGCCCTGCAGCGGGAAGGTCCGGTCGGGGCAGTAGGCGGGGAACTCGATCTCGTCGTCCTCGCTGCGCATGGTCTCGTAGTAGGTGCGATCCGCGGAAACCGTTGCTGTCCAGGCGGATTCGACGGCGACCTGGACCGGCGGGGGAGTGGTGTTCGGCAAGGTTGGCGTGGCCATGGCCATGGTTTCGGCCATGGCCGGTGCGGGCGTCGAAGCCGTCAGCGTTCCGGTCGCCGTTCCCGCCGCAGCGGCGTGCGGTACGCCCGCCACGAAGTCGTAACTGCACCCCTCGCAGAACCGCCCCGTGCGCGGCTCGCCGCACACCGGGCAGGGCTCGTCCGCGGATTCCGTTGCGGGCGTGGCGGATTCGCCTGACCGGATCTGGAGTCCGCAGATATCGCAGTAGTCGGTGGCCTCCGAGTCGTGCCCGGACGGACAGATAGCCATGGCAGCCCCTACTTCTTGTGGACGCGGGAGGTTTTGGTCGACCGCGTGTCCAGGGTCATCTCATCGGCCTTGGCCACCGCGGACTTCAGTCGCACGGTCCCGGTGCGGGCGTCGAGCACGTCCACCACGCCTTCGAGCAGCTTCGCGGTGTCGGCATTGCCGGACTGCGCGGCAATCTGCACCGCGCGGCCCAGTTTGCTGGTCGCGGTGTCGAGATCGCCGCTGCGGCGCGCCGCCAGGCCCTCCTGGATCACGCCCGCGAGTTCGGCCTGCCCGGTGTAGTGCGCGACCTCGGGGCTGATCTTGCTGGACTGCACCACGTCATCGGTCCAGATGGCCTTGATCAGGCCCTGCCCCAGCACTTCCGACTGATCGCCGGTGATCCGGACCAGGCTCACCCGCCCGGCCAGCATCACGTCGTTCACGCCGCCGGCCGCGACCTCGATGCAGATGTGGAAGTCGCGGCTCTCCGCGCCCGCCCAGGAGCCGGTCGGGTAATCGCCCGCCTGCGTACCGGATTCGGTGCGGCGGCCGGTCAGATCCAGCAGATCCGGTGCGACCTGCTTGACGAACTTCACCTGCGCGCCGCGCGGGGTCCACAACCGCAAGGCCACATCGGCGACCTGCTTGCCCATGGCGGCGGTGGTCATGGCCTGGAAGTCGGCCACCAGATCGGCCGGATTCGCCACGATATCGGTGGTGCCGAGCAGTGCGGAGGAGATCTTGCGCAGCTCGTCGACCTCCCAGTCCGTGCCCACGCCGCGGCAGTCGCAGACGAAAACGTCACTGCACGCGGCGATTTCGGCATCCAGCTGCTGCTGGGTCTCGTGCTCGTCGCGGCCGTCGGTCAGCAGGATGGCGTGCTTGATGCCACCGCGCTCGCCGAAGATCTGCCGCGCCAGCCGCAGCCAGCTGCCGATGGCGGTGCCGCCGCCGGCGCGCAACTGCTGCACGGCGGCGATCGCGTTCTGCTTGTGCCCCGGATCGGCGGGCACCAGCGACGGGGTCACCGGATACACCATGCGCGCGGTATCGGTACCCGCGACCACCGCGAACGCGACACCCTCGCGCACCGCCGAAATGGCCGCGGCCGTGGCGTTCTTGGCGGCGGCGAGCTTGCCGTAACTGTGATCCATGGAGCCCGAGCAGTCCACGATGATCACCTCGGCCGCCCCGCCCGAACTGGTGCGGGCATCGCCGCCGCCGGTCGCGGTCACGGTGACCACGGCATTGATCCGGGTCGCGCCCGCCGGCACGTACTCGTTCTGGAAGGTTTCGATGGAGAAACCGATGGGGGAGTTCATGTTCAGCTCATCCTCGGAGTCGAAAGGGAGGTCGCGGGGAACGGCGCGACAGCCACGGTGATGTTGTCGCCGCCTCCCGCGGCCAGCGCCAGATCGGCCAGATTGTGGGCGGCGGCCAGCGGCGCCGTCGCCGCGGCCGGGAAGGCCAGATCGGCCAGGGCATTCGCGGCCGAGAAGTAGTTCCACAGGCCGTCACTGCACACCAGCACCGCGCCCGGACCGGCCGGAGCGAAGGTCTGGACATGTGGTTCCACGCGGTCCGCGTCGGCGCCCAGCCAGGCGGTGAGAGTGTGCGCGCCGGGGCTGGACATGGCCTGCTCCTCGGTGACGCCGAGGGCGATTAGTCCGGCGGCCACCGAATCGTCGATGGTCAGGCATTGCGACGGGGTCGCATCCGGATCGATGGCCAGCCAGTAGGCGCGGCTGTCGCCGACCCAGCCGACGGTCACGCCCGTGGCGGTGAGTACCGCCGAGACGTAGGTGCAGGCGGGACTGCTTTCGCTGCGGTCGCCTAGTGCGTTCACGGCTGTCGCGGCGACCGCGACCGCTGCGGCGGTGGCGGATTCGGGATCCGTTCCGGCCTCAAGTTCCGCGGCCAGACGGTCGGCGGCGGAGACGGCGGCCTGCTGCGCGGCATCGTCCGCGTGCTCGGAGGAGGAGACGCCGTCGCACACGACCAGCACCACCGCACCCTCGACCAGGCGCAAGGCCATCGCATCTTCGTTGTGCTCGTGGCGTTTTCCGAGATCGGTCACGGCGGCGACGATGCCGCCCAGATCCAGTTCGCTGCGGTCCGGGACGTGTACCCGCATGCCGCAGACACTGCAGAATCCGTCGGCGTCCAGCTGGCCCGCGCCGCACGAAGTGCATTGTGCCGCAAGGGGTTCGCTCGTGGCCTGTGCGGTCAGCGCGCTGCCGCAGTATTCACAGAATCGGTCGCCGGGCGCGAAGCGCTCGCCGCAGACCGGACATGCCCCGGTCACCTGTTCACTCTCGACTGTCGTCACACCCCTGCCCCTCACACCCAACTCACTGGCCGTACCGCATTGGCCTGGTTCACCAGATCCCGCCGCGTCAGCTTGTCCGATGACAGCCGCGCCAAGGTCCGATACTGCGCTTCCAGTTCGCGGCGCAGGTCACGATCGGCGAAACGGCAGCCGAGCACGGTGAAACCGTTCTGCGGGCGGCCGTTCGCGAGTTCGCGCGCGGCGTCCAGGACCGCGATACTGCGCCACGCCTTGGCCTCCGGATCGAGTGGCAGGGCGGTCAGGCGGTCGCCTGCCGCCTGCAAATACTGGGCGGAGCGCTGACCGGAACCGCCGACCAGCTGGGCGCCGAAGGCCGCGAGCTGAGCGGCCACATGGTGGCTGGAGGTGGCGGGCACCGATTCCGCAGCCCCGATGGCGCCGTCCACATCGCGGGTCTGCAGCTTGGTGCGCACCAGACCGAAAGCGGCGCTGGCGAAACCGTTGTCGGTGCGCCATACCTGCTCGTACAGGCGGGCCGCTGTTTCCGGGTCGCCCGCGCATTCGGTGGCCGCGGCCAGCGCCAGCTTCGCGGCGGACTCGCCGGGGAGCATGCCGAAGATGGTGTCGAAATGCGCACGGGCCGTGGCCATGTCGCGCTGGGTGAGGGCGGCGAGGCCGCGGTACCAGGTGATGCGCCAGTCGGCGTCCTCGGACTCCTCGAACTCGGCCAGGTGCTGCAGGGCGGTGGTCGAGCGGCCGGCCTCGATGAGGGTGCGGGCCAGCGCCAATGTCACCTCGGGGGAGGAGACGGGGGCGTTCGTCAGGGTGGCGATGAGCTGGTTGGGATCCGCCACCGTGGTGGTGGCCAGGAAGCCGGCCGCCGGATCGGTCGGGTCTACCACCGGGACCGGGAGGCCCATGGCGATGACCACCGGATCGGGGATGGCGGGCCACTGTGCGGGGTCGGTGCCGAAAGCCTGGCGTTCACCGCTGAATACGGTCGATATCGCGGGGCGGGGCATACCGTCCTGGGCGGCCACCACCTCGCGGAGCACGCCGGTGACCTGCTCGGCCATTTCCGAGGCCGAGCCGAAACGCTCGTTCGGGTCGGTGGCGGTCGCGCGTTCCAGCAGGCGGCGGTAGGACGGGAACATCGCCAGCAGCGGGACTTCCGAGTCCGGCGGGAGCGTGTAGCGGTAGGTGCTGCGGTAATCGAAGTTGAAGGTCAGCAGGGCGAGTGTGCGCGCGACCGTGAACAGGTCCGATTCGATCGACGCGCCTTCGGTTTCCAGCTCGGGGGCGCAGTAGCCGTCGGTTTTGAAACCGGCGCTCTCCTCATCGTCCATGTGCCGGACCGCGCCGAGGTCGATGAGCTTGAGCTGCTCCTCGGTCTGGATCATATTGTCCGGCTTGAAGTCGCAGTAGAGCAGATCCATGCCGTGCAGGTAGCCCATGGCGGGCAGGATCTCCAGAATGTAGGCGAGACCCTGGGCCAGCGGCAGCGGCTGCAGGGCGCCGACCGCATCGCGTTGCGAGCGCAGTTCTTTCAGCGAGGCACCGCCGACATACTCCATGACGATGTAGCCGACCGGCTCATGCGTCTTGGGGTCCGGGTGCTTCACGAAGTTGAAGATCTTGACGATATTCGGGTGCTCGACCGTGGCCAGGAACTGGCGTTCGGCGACGGCGGCGGCCATGGCGTCGGCATCGCCGGTGTCCAAGAGGCCCTTGAGGACCACCCAGCGGTCGCTGACATTGCGGTCGCGGGCCAGGTAGATCCAGCCGAGGCCACCGTGGGCGAGGCAGCCCAGCACCTCGTACTGGCCGGCCACCAGGTCACCCGGAACCAGTTTGGGCGTGAAGGAATACGCGGTGCCGCACTGTTTGCAGAAGCCTTCGGTGCGGCCGGGGGCATTGTCCTTACCGCGCCCTACGGGCTGGCCGCAGTTGCTGCAGAAGCGTTCGCGCTCCGGGACCTGCGGGTCGGACATGACGGCGGTCGACGGATCCCGGTACGGGACTTGAGGAATCGATACCAGGCCCGCGCCGAGGCGGCCGCGGCTCGAGCGTGCGGTGCGCGTGGAGCGCGAGGAGGAACGGCTCGAACCACGGCGGCTCTGGCGGCCGGAGCGGGAGGAACCGCCGTTCACCGTGCCGGACTGACCGGAGCCGAGGTAGATCCCGGACTGCGGGGTCGAGGCGCTCAAAGGCGTTGAGTAGGGGGAGGAGTAGGACGAAGACCCGCTGGTCTGCGTGCCGGACGCCCCATTGTTGGCCGCGCCTGCCTGTCCGCCGAGGGCGGAGGTCGCGGGGGTGGAGCCCGGGCCTCGCCCGGTCGGGTTCGTGCCCCACCCGGCGAGGCTGGTGCTCTGCCCGGTAGGTGTCAGCGGTACGGACGGTACGGGCGCGAGGCCGCACTCGTCGCAGAAACCGTCCAGAATGGTGCCGCCGCAGCCCGGCCGCATGCACTTGGTCATCGTGTCGCCGTCTTCTCGGTGATCGCCTGTTGATATTCGGCCAGGGCCCGGGTGGCCGCGGCGAGATCGCATGGCGGAGTGTGCAAAAGCTCATATGCCCGCCGGTAGCGGGCGTCGACGGTGGCGTCCTCACTGAGGCGCAGTCGTGCCCCCTTGGCTCGATACGCATCCAACCGGCCGCGGAGTTCATCGCGGCGGTCGATCAATGCGAGCGAGTTGTCGCGGGCGGTCTCGGCGGTGGTCTTTGCCCGGTCCACGTCGCGGGCGAGGGCCACCACATCGTCATTGAGGTGGGTCCAGTGCCGCTCGTCGGAGGCGTGCAGGTGGGTGAGCCGATCCCGCAGCGGAGCAAGGGGTTCGAGGGGGGACGCGGTCGCGCCGGCGATCTTGGCGGCGGTGGTGGCCGCGGCCGACCGCGCCTCGTTCTCGGCGGTGGCGGCCGCGTCCAGCTCGCCGGTCAAACTGGTAAGCCGGGCGGTCACGCCGTCGCGGCGGCCGCGCAGTTCCTCCAGAACGGTCTGCAGCTCATCGATCTCGCGGTTCAGCGCGGTGGGATCGGAACTGTCCGGCTGCCGCTGCGCCAAGGCCAGCGGATCCGACATGGCGAGGGTGCGATCGGTGTTCAGCCGCCGCTCTACCGCATCGATCCGCGCCAGTACCGGATGCCCGATGGCGGCCAGCTGCAAGTCAGTGGCCAGCTTCCGGGCCTCCAACAGTCGCGCGCTGGCGCGATCCACCCCCGGCAGGTAGGCCGAGGCCACCGCGTCCGCGGTCGAAGCCAGCTGCACCACTTCGCGATACGCCGCCGTCATCTGAGCCACCAACTGGGCCAGAGTCATCGACCGGCTAACCGCGGCAGGTCCGATGAGATCGCGCTCCGCCAGCGGAATCGGCTGCGGCGCCAGCACCACCGAGGGCCCGCACAGCAACCGCGTCAACTCCGCGAGCTCGGCCTGCCCCGGCCGCGCCCGCCGCGACCGCACCGCATGCACTTCCGCCACCACACTCTCGAAAAGCCGGAACTGCGCCCAGATATCGGCGAACCGCACCCGGGCAACCGCCCAGCGATCCGCACTGACCCCGGTCAGCGGAACCTCGTTCAGAAACCGAACCCCCGGATGATCCTCCAGCTCCACGAGATTCACCGAAATCTCGGAGCGATCGGCGTCGAGCCGGGCCAAGGCCATATCGACCTCGGCAATTGCCAACACTGGCACCCCCGTCGTTCAAGCATCGAAATCCGTTCCGGGGCCGATCCCCGTCAGCACATGCTGCCACCCCGCACCGTAAACAAACCGTAAGTATTAGAACGTATCCCGACGTCAGGGGCTACTTGAACCCCCGACCAGCACCGAGACCCCCACCCCCACCCAAGGAAGTGATACTCGAGACATCCCCGTCACAGACCCGATACACAGCCGAATACCGACCAGCACCCAACCATCCAAAAACCAGACACCGAGCCGCGAACACCTATGGCAGGACTTGACACTCCAAGATCCGGACAGAATCTCGCGCTGAGGTGCCACTCGGCAGCGCCTTCGCGAACTGCGCGCGGCCAGTCTTTCGGCTACGACGGTGCGGGCTATGGTGCGGGCGGCGGATTCGGTTGGGGGTGTTGTTGTTACGGACCACGGCCTTGGGGTTGCCATGGGGGAACGCTACGGGGTTGTGGGTTGGAGGCGGTGGGTTAGGGCTTCGATGGTGCCTTCGCGGTGTTGGTTGTGGAGGGCTATCAGGCGGGGGAGGTCGGCGGCTTCTAGAGCTGTGATTATGGCGGCGTGTTCGGTGACTATGCGGTCTATTGCTTGGGGGGTGGAGGCGTAGAGGGCTCGGTAGATGCTGGTCAGGAGCCAGATTCGGCGGAGTTCGGTGACGAAGAGGTCTAGGGGGGAGAGTTCGAAGAGGGTGAAGTGGAAGTCGGTGTTCAGGCGGCGGAAGGCGCCTAGGTCTTGGCGGGTGGCGGCGGCGGAGATGGCGGAGTTGATTTCGCGGAGGCGGGTGATGGCGGCCGGGGGGACTTGGGTTATGTCGCAGAGGACTTCGTTTTCGAGGAGTTGGCGGAGGCGGTAGGCCTGGGCGAATTCGGTGAGGCTGAGTTCGCGGGCCGAGAAGCCGGCGTTGCGGCGGTAGGTGAGGAGGCCGTCGGAGGCGAGGGTGCGGAGGGCCTCGCGGACCGGCTGGCGGCTCAGGCCCAGCTGGTCGGCCAGGAGTTCCTGGCGGATGGGCTGGCCGGGGCGGAGGGTGCCGGCGGCGATCGAGTCGTAGATGGCGTCGATCACCGCTTGGACCGCACCGGTCGCGGTGTCGCCGTCGCGCGGGTCCGTCGGCATCGGGTCTCCTTCGTTCGATGATTGCCACAGTGTCGAGCGCCCACCGGCGAACGGGCAATTGGATCCAATTCATTGACTATAGCCTGCCATCGTTCCTAGAATTGGATCCAATCTGATCGTCAGGAGTGGAAGATGACAACCGCTGTGACCGGGGTCGAGGTTCGGGTCGAGGACAATATCGGGTGGATCGTGCTCGATCGGGCCGAGAAGAAGAACGCGCTCGACCGGGACATGCTGCTGCGCTGGGCGCAGGCGCTGCGCGAATTCGAGGCTGATCGGGAGGTGCGGGTGGTGGTCGTCCGCGGTGCGGGTGATGCCTTCTGCGCGGGTGGCGATGTCAATGGGCTGGCCGCGGCCGACCGGACCCCGCTCGAAGCGCGCCGGCTCATGACCGATCACGTGCATCAGGTCGCGCGCGCCGTCGAGGACTTGAACAAGCCGCTCATCGCGGGCGTGAACGGGGTTGCTGTCGGCGCGGGTATGGATATGGCGTTGATGTGCGATTACCGCATCGCGGCCGAGCGCGCCCGGCTGTCGGAGGGCTACGTGCGGGTGGGGCTCGTGCCCGGCGATGGCGGCTGCTATTACCTGCCCCGGCTGATCGGGATGTCCAAGGCGCTGCGTCTGCTCTGGACCGGCGAATTCGTTTCCGCCGCACAGGCGTTGGAATGGGGGATTGTCGACGAAGTCTGCCCGGACGGCGAATTCGATGCCAGGCTCGCGGCCTTCGCCGCGCAGATCGCCGCGCAGCCTCCGGTCGCCGTTCAGCTCATCAAACGAGCTGTGCGCCAAGCGATTCCCGGAGATCTGCGCACGGCGCTCGATCTGATCGCCTCGCACCAGGCCATCGTGCAGTCGACCGCCGATTCCCGAGAAGCAATGGACGCATTCCGGGAACGCCGCACCCCGCATTTCGAAGGAAAGTGACGAAATGGCCACGCACGAACAGGAACTCCGTGAGCGGGTCCGGGCACTGTGCGCCGAATGGGATTACACCCCGCGTGTCGATTCCTGGATGGGCGGCTACGACCCGGAATTCAGCCGGGAACTCGCCCGTCGCGGCCTACTGGCACGCACCTGGCCGAAACATCTCGGTGGCGCGGAGGACAGCAATGTCGCGCGGCTCGCGATCACCGAGGAACTGCTGCGCGCCGGGGCGCCGGTATCGGCGCATTGGCTGGGGGAGCGGCAGATCGGGCCCGAACTCATCCGGCACGGGACGCCCGAATTGCAGGAAGAGTTCTGCCCGGGGCTCGCGGCCGCGGAACTCGTTTTCGCACTGGGCATGTCCGAACCCGATGCGGGCTCGGATCTCGCCGCCGTCCGCACCACCGCGACCCGTGATGGTGACGGCTGGCGGATCAGCGGGCGCAAGATCTGGACCAGTGGCGCGCACGTTGCCACGCACCTGTATGTGCTGGCCCGCAGCTCGAAGGAGGAAGACAAGCATGCCGGCCTCACCGAATTCATCGTCGAGCGCACCGCGCCCGGAGTGACCGTGCGGCCGATCATCGGCATGGAAGGCGAACACCACTTCAACGAGGTCACCTTCGATGACGTGTGGACTCCCGGCCATCGGGTGATCGGCCAGGTCGGGAACGGCTGGCAGCAGGTCGTCGGGCAACTGGCATTCGAACGTGGTGGGCCTGAACGGTTTCTGTCCATGTACCCGCTGCTGAAGGCGGTGCTCGACGCCGCAGGACTGCTCGGCGCCGAAGATCGGCGGCGGCTGCACGCGCTGATGGCCCGGCTGATGGTGCTGCGCACCTGGGCGCGCGAGACCGCGCTGGCGATGGACTCCGGGCACAGTCCGATCGTGGAGGCCGCCACCAGTAAGTACCTCGGCAATCGATTCGAACTCGACTGCATCGAATTCGTGCGCGAACTGCTGCCACGGTGCGACGCCGATATTCACCGCATGTACTGGGAAGCCACCCTGGCCTCGCCGAAATCGGGGATTCGCGGCGGGGCGGCACCGGTCATGCTGTCGATGATTGCGAAGGGGAGCAAGTGAACTACGAATACACCGGCGCCGCAGCAGATTTGCACGACGCCGTCACGCAGGCCGCGGCCGCCTGGGATCACCCGCAGCCCGGCACCGACGTCTCGCAGGGCGAAACCTTCACACAGCACTGGGATCTGGCCGTGAGCCTGGGATGGACGACGATCCTCGACGAAGTCGAACTCGCAGACGAGCAAGGCCGGGAACTGCTGGAAGCGGCGGGCGCGGCAGTCTCCGCGCTGGCTCGCGCCGGTGCGAAACTGCCTGTACGCCAGACATTGCTGGCCCGAAGCGCCGCCCGGGAAGCCTTCGACAGCGCAGCTGTGGCGGTACTCTACGACGGAACAGGACTGTGGGAGCCGGTCGCCGCCTTCGTGGTCACTCCGAACGGCGAGTTGCGCACGCAGATTCCGGGCCGCGCGCAAGATCTCGATATAGCGGGCCGACCGCTCGCCACGCCGGTACCGCGCCCGGTACAGCTGGCCGGCAGACAGTCAGTGATATCGAATTACCTACTGCTGCACGAGATCACCGGAGCCGTCGACGGCGCAGTAGACCTCACCCGCACCTATGTCGACCAGCGCATCCAATTCGGCCGCCCGCTGAGTTCCATCCCTGCGGTCAAGACCACACTCGGTGAGCTGTCAGTGGCCCAGGGGCAGCTCCACGCCGCCCTGCGGGAGGTCGGCCGCAGACTGCCGGAGACAAACACAACCCTCGAGCGTCTCCACTTCGCGCTGGCATCAGCCCGTGAGATCGCCGCCGTCACAGCCGGATTCGTGGCATCGACAACCCATCAGCTGCACGGCGCAATGGGCATCACCGCCGAATCCGGTCTGCACCACCGCACCACACTGCTCTGGGCGGACCGCGACGAAGGCCGCACCGGCGCCGACCCGTCCGCCCTGACCGAGGCGCAGCTCTGGGAGCTCACCGCCCCGGGAGTCGCAAGCTGACTGGCCCCGTCCATCCGACTATCAAGGGAGGCAACCTTGCCCACCTCACCCGCCGAAACCGCATCCCCACAGGGACCGCTGACCGGCATCCGGATCCTCGACCTGACCCACGTCGTGATGGGCCCGTACGCCACCCAACTGCTGGCTGATCAAGGCGCCGATGTGATCGTGCTCGAATCCGGGCAGGGCGACACCAATCGAGTGATGGGCCCGGGCCCGCACCCACTACTGTCGGGCACCAGCCTGAACCTGATGCGCAACAAGCGCTCGGTAACCCTCGACTTATCCACCGACGAGGGCCGCGACCTGGCTCAAAGACTCGCCGCGACATGCGATGTGGTGATCACCAGCCTGCGCCCCCGCACCATCGACCGCCTCGGCCTGGACTACCCCACGGTCGCCGCGCTACGCCCCGACATCGTCTACTGCCAGGCCCAGGGCTGGCCCCTCGACAGCCCCCGCGCCGACGACCCCGCCTACGACGACGTCATCCAAGCCGCTACCGGCATCGCCGACGTCATGCAGCGCACCTACGGCGCACCGGCTCTGGTCCCAACCATCCTCGCCGACAAGGTATGTGGCATCTTCGTAGCCCAAGCCGTCACCGCCGCCCTGCTTCACCGCGAACGCACCGGCGAGGGCCAGCACATCGAACTCCCCATGGCGACCGCCATGACATCGTTCATGCTCGTGGAACACGGCACCGGCGCCATCAGCGAACCACCCACGGGCCCAGCCGGATACCGCCGCATCCTCTCCCCGGAACGCCGCCCCTGCCCCACCGAGGACGGCTGGGTCCACATCCTGCCCTACCAGCCCGCCCACTACGCCGCCCTCTTCGCCGGCGTCGGCCGCACCGATCTACTCGACGACCCCCGCTACGCCACCCGCCAAGCCGCGATCGAAAACTCCGATTCCCTCTACCGTGAGGTCCGCGCGATCGCAGCCGGCTACACCACCGAAGAGATCCTGAATATCTGTACGACACAAGGCATCCCGGTAAGCCTCATCGCCACCCTGGACGATCTGACCGCCGAAATCCCTGTCATCGACCACCCCATCGCGGGCTGCTACCACGCCATCCCGCACCCGGCCCGCTTCTCCCGCACCCCCGCCGGCGTCCGCACCCCGGCCCCGCTACCCGGCGCCGACACCGCGGCCGTACTGGTCGAATTGGGCAATCTGGAAGCCGCGCAACCGACCTCGATCGCACCGCCGGTCTGATCGTGGTTTCAGCGGGCGGTAAGCGCCGGGATGGGAAGGGTTTTGACCCACTCGCGAGCCATATCCTTCGGATTGACCGGCGTGGAAGCATCGTGCCGAGCATGCTCGCCGACCTGAACCGCACCGCACTCGGTGAGTTTCTCCGCGGCGATCTCCCCGCCGCGATTGAACGTGTCGCCGTACACGCTGTCACCCAGCCCGAAGACCGCGAAATGCAGACCGGTCAGATCGGGGCTGGTCGCGTCGAGGATGTCGAAGAACGGTTCGGCGCCGGTGGGAAGGTCGCCGTCGCCGGAGGTGGAGCAGATGATGACGTGGAAGTCGGTGCGGTCGAGGTCGCCCGGGTCGAAGTCGGTCATGTCGTAGATCGAGACGTCGTGACTCGAGAGTTCGTCCGCTACGCAATCCGCGACAGTCTCGGAGGTTCCCAGTTCGGAACCGAAGAGAATTACGACGCGCACACCAGCCTCCTTCGGGATTTATGTAAGGCTAGCCTAACAGTCCCGGAGGGTGGGTCGGTGATCAGCGAGCGGTGGCGGTGATCGCAGTGGTCGCGACGAACGGGCTACCCCACCACATACGCCAGCCGACGGGACGGACGGTGAGGTCCGCCGCGCCCTCCTCGATGAGGGTCTGCCGGTATTCGGCGCCCTTGAAGATATCGACGAGCACCAGGCGGCCGCCGGGGCGCAGCACGCGCAGAGCCTCGCGAACCGCTTGAGCGCGGTCAGCATCCGCGGGGATGTTGTGAATGGCCAGACTGGAGACCACCACATCGAACTCGTTGTCGCCGAAGGGAAGACGGACCATATCGCCGGTGTAGAGGTCCACGCGCTCGGCTACACCCTCTGCCAAAGCATTGCGTTCGGTGGCGGCCGGATCATTGCCGGACTGGTCGATGGAACGCCACAGATCGATGCCTGCCGCACGGCCACTGTGTAGTCGGCGGGCCGCCGCGAGCAACACCGCGCCACGACCGCAGCCCATATCCAGCAGACGCTCATCGCCACCCAGCGGGAGATCGTCGAGCAGCCCCTCCCACACCCGGAACTTGCCGCGCAGACTCGCATGCAGATAGAGCCCGCACTGCACGCCCAGCAACACCCCGATCACGATCAGCACCCACCCCCACACCACCGACCCGGCCGTCAGCGTGATGATCCCGAGCACGATCAGCACCACGGTCCCCGCGGCCAGACCCAGCGGCACCGGCGGCGCGTCCACCCCGTACGAAGCCCGCCGGGGCCGTTCGGAGATCTCCGTCATGATGCGAGTCCTCCCCTGGCCGAATTGCTCTGCGTCACAGGATAGGCGCGCGGCCGGGTGTCGATCCGGTATCCGGAGCAGGTCGCGGCAGGTCGGCGGGGCGCCCATTGTTAGCCTGAGCCCGACGAACGGAAGGAAGCGTGCATGGCGACTATCGAAGAGGCGCTCGAGATAGAGCAGCTCGAACGCGACATCTTCCGGGGTGCGTCCACCAAGACGCAGCTGCCGCGCACGTTCGGTGGCCAGGTCGCCGGCCAGTCCCTGGTGGCGGCGACCCGCACCGTCGACGCGCACTATCAGGTGCACTCGCTGCACGGCTACTTCCTGCGACCCGGGAATCCCGAACAGCCCACCGTCTACCTGGTGGACCGCATCCGCGACGGGCGCTCCTTCTGCACGCGCCGCGTGACCGGAGTGCAGAACGGTGAAGCCATCTTCACCATGTCCGCCTCCTTCCACGTCGGCGACCACGGCCCCGAGCATCAGGACGCCATGCCGGTCGTCCCCCTGCCCGAGGAACTGCCCGACGCCGCCGAATCCATGAGCCCGGAACGCCTGTGGGCCATGCGCGAATGGGAACACTGGGATATCCGCACCATCCCGCAGGACGAGATCCCGCGCCGCGACGGCCTGATCGCCCAGCAGCAGGTGTGGTTCCGCTACCGGCACCCGCTGCCCGACGATCCGCTGTTCCACGTCTGCACCCTCGCCTACATGAGCGATATGACGCTGCTCGGCTCGTCCAAGGTCATCCACCCGGACGAGCCCACCCAGAACGCCTCGCTCGATCACGCCATGTGGTTCCTGCGCCCCTTCCGCGCCGACGACTGGCTGCTCTACGACCAGCAGTCACCCTCGGCCGGCGCGGGTCGCGCGCTCACCGGCGGGCGGATCTGGAATCAGCGCGGTGAGCTGGTCGCGGTTGTCATGCAGGAAGGGCTGATTCGCACTTTCCGCGAGAAGCACACCGAGTCCTTCCCGCCCGGCACCAACTGACCGCTCCGAGACAAGGACGGCGTGCCGACCGCGAAACGGTCGGCACGCCTTTACTTTTCGCCGAGATCAGGCCGTCTGCACCCGCAGGTGGCAGACCACCGTGTCGGACATCTTGCGCAGCACCTTCTCCAGTTCATCGCTGCGATGGCTGGGCAGCACGTGATTCCAGCCCGCGGGCGGTTCCACCTCCGCGATCACCACCACCTTGCGCCGGCCCGAGAAGTTGTCGCGCACATAACGAGCCACCGGCCCGCCGACGGTCGCATCACCGTCCTCCAGCAGGATCAGTCGCACGTCGGGATGCCACGCCTCCCACTCCTTGGTGAAGACGGTGATGTTCTCGTCCGGCAGGCACACGTGCACCGCGGTCACATCGCGGCCCAGGGACATGGCCGCCGACAATGCTTCCCGGCTCAGCTCCGAAACCTCCGAGACGGGCACCACGATGGCGGTCTCCGTGGGCCGCGGCTCCTCCGGGAGGCAACCCCGGCCGCGGCAGCCCTCGATCTTGCCGTAGGTGGAGCGAATTCGTTCCATGGCCACCACCAGCAACGGCAGCACCAGCACGATGAGCCAGGCGCCGTCCATGAACTTCATGGCCGTGGTGACGACGGTCGCGACCGCGGTCAGCACCGCGCCGAACCCGTTCAGCGCGATCCGCCACCGCCAGCCGTCCGTCCGCACCTGCAGCCAATGCCGCACCATGCCGACCTGCGCGATGGTGAACCCCACGAACACGCCGATCGCGAACAGCGGCACCAGCGCATTCATATTGCCGCGCGAGGCGATCAACAGCACGGCCGACGAAATGCCCAGCGTGAGAACGCCGAACCGGTACACCTGCCGCTGCGAGCTCACCGCGAAACGATGCGGGAGGCAATTGTCGTCGGCCAGGATCTTGGTCAGCGTCGGCAGCCCGCCGTAGGAGGTATTGGCGGCCAGCGCCAGCAGGATCACCGTCGCGAATTGCACCACGTAGTAGGCGATTCCGTGCCCCAGTGCCGCCTCGGTCAGCTGCGACAGGATGGTGGTGCCGTCGATCGGATGAATCGAGAACTTCCCGATCAGCGTCGCCAGCCCGATCAGCATGAGCCCCAGCAGCACACCCAGCGCCACCTCGGCCCGCTGTGCCCGCTTCACCTTCGGCGCCTGGAAGCTCGGCACCGCGTTCGCGATGGCCTCGACACCGGTCAGCGCCGCGCAGCCACTGGAGAAGGCCTTGAGCAGCAACAGGATTCCGATGGTGCGCGCGTTCTCCTGCACCACGGTCCCCGTGGCGACCGTCTCCGGATGCGCCCGCAGCAGACCCGCGACGATCACCACGAAGATGCCGAGCACGAACACCACGGTCGGCGCCATGAACGCCCGCGCACTCTCCCGGATGCCGTACAGATTCAGCACGGTGACCCCCGCCAGCACGGCCAGGCAGATCCACACCGTGTACGAGAACAGCCCGGGGAAGGCCGAAGTCAGCGCCGCCACGCCCGCGGCGATAGATACCGCCACATTCAGCACATAGTCGACGATCAGCGAAGCCGCCGCCACCAGACTGGTCCGCCGCCCCAACTGCGACTTCGCCACGGCATACGCGCCGCCACCGTTCGGGAACGCCGCGATCACCTGCCGATACGAGGCGATGAGCACGGCCAGCAACACCACGATCGCCAGGGTCACCGGCAGGGTGAAGCCGAGCCCGGCCGAGCCGGCCGCGGCCAGCACCAGCACGATCGCCTCGGGACCGTAAGCGACCGAGGCCATGGCGTCCAGGGACAGCCCGGCGAGCCCGGTGGAGACGGTCAGCCCGTGACGGGCCTGCGGCGCATCTTCTACTACACCGCCGCGCGGTCCTGCCGTGGTTCGCGGCAACATATCGGTCACATGCGGAAGTGTTCACTCGCAAGACGTAATGGACACCTGTCCTAACGAAATTCTGACGGTCGGGTGGGGAGCGCCACACGGTCCACGTCTGTCCGCGGGCGGCAACACTTGACCTCCTCCCCACATCCCTGTGGGGATTCCAGCCGGTCCCGGCTGGGGTTCCTGCTTCTCGGACCGGGTAACCCCAAGGTCTCCACAGGCTGTGACCGCCGGCCCGGCGGCCATGATGTTCTTCGCTGCGTTGATGTCGGCGTGTTCGTTGTGCCCACAGTTGATACATCGGAAAACCGCTTGGCTCTCACGGCTTTCCGGGTTCACGTTGCGGCATCGAGAACACGTTTGCGACGTGTAAGCAGCAGGAACCTTGATGATCACGGTTCCGGTGAATCGGGCTGCGCTGCGCAGTGCGAGTTCAAAGACGTACCAGCCTTTGTCCAGTATCGAATGGTTCAGTGCGGCCTTCTGCGCAACGTTCGTGCCAGGGTTCTCGGTGGTTCCGCGTGCTGACCGTGTCATCGATCGAATGTGCAAATCTTCCAAGACCACCGTGGCATTGCACGGTCGAGGTCCATGAGCGTCTGTTGCAGAACGTGCGAGGGGGCGGTCGTCAGCCATGGATGTTCACGTTTCGCCTCGACGAGCTCGCGGCTTTGATCGGTGTAGTTGATCCATCTTCCGCGTCTCCGGTACTCCCGGCGCTGTTCGAGGCCGACATTCCACACTGTGCGACATACCGCACCGATCTCGTTCGCGAACCGAGTTTGTTCGGTGGTGAGGTCTAGCCGGTATCGGCGTCCGGTCAGCATTGCGTCACCAGGCCCGAATGCCACTGAAGCGCAACTCGCACATATGTTCGATATTATAGGAGGTGTGGGGAGTGCGGGCGAAAACGCGCAATCGGGCCGAACGTATGCTCGACGGCGTGAAACCGACGATTGGTGTGCTGGCTCTCCAGGGTGACGTGCGCGAACACGTGCACGCGCTGCACGAGTGCGGCGCCGAAGCCGTGCCGGTGCGGCGGGAGTCCGAGCTCGCGGTCGTCGACGGCCTGGTCATCCCGGGCGGGGAGTCCACCGCCATCAGCAAGCTGCTCGAGGTCTTCGACCTGCTGGAACCGCTGCGGCAGCGGCTGCGTGACGGCCTGCCCGCCTACGGGTCCTGCGCGGGCATGATCCTGCTCGCCTCCGAGGTGCTCGACACCCGCCCCGATATGCAGGCCCTGCACGGCATCGATATGACGGTGCGGCGCAATGCCTTCGGACGTCAGGTCGATTCCTTCGAGACCGACCTGGACTTCGCCGGTCTCGACGACGGCCCGGTGCGGGCGGTGTTCATCCGCGCCCCCTGGGTCGAGCGGGCCGGTGACGCGGTCGAGGTGCTGGCGCGGGTGCCCGCGGGCCCGGCGGCGGGGCGCATCGTGGCGGTGCGGCAGGGCAATGTGATCGCCACCTCGTTCCATCCCGAGGTGACAGGCGACCTACGCGTGCACAAACTGTTCGTGGATACCGTGGTACGACCTCGCGCCGGAGTTTGACGCGAATCACGTACCCTCGAATGTTGGAAACCAAACAGCCCCCTGAAACGAGGAAGTAGGGAATGAGCGGCCACTCCAAATGGGCCACCACCAAGCACAAGAAGGCTGCCATCGACGCCAAGCGAGGCAAGCTTTTCGCCAAGCTGATCAAGAACATCGAGGTCGCGGCGCGCACCGGTGGCGGTGACCCGGATGGCAATCCCACCCTCTACGACGCCATCCAGAAGGCCAAGAAGAACTCGGTCCCGCTGGACAATATCGAGCGTGCCCGCAAGCGTGGCGGCGGCGAAGAGGCCGGTGGCGCCGAATGGCAGACCATCATGTACGAGGGCTATGGCCCCAACGGCGTCGCGGTGCTGATCGAGTGCCTCACCGACAACCGCAACCGGGCCGCCGGTGAGGTGCGCGTGGCCGTGTCCCGCAACGGCGGGAACATGGCCGATGTCGGTTCGGTGTCGTACCTGTTCTCCCGCAAGGGTGTCGTCACCCTGGAGAAGAACGGCCTGTCCGAGGACGACGTGCTGATGGTCGTGCTCGACGCCGGCGCCGAAGAGGTCAACGACCTCGGCGACGAGTGGGAGGTCATCTCCGATCCGAGCGACATGATCGCCGTGCGCACCGCGGTGCAGCAGGCCGGCATGGAGTACACCTCCGCCGAGTCCGGCTTCCAGCCATCGGTGACCGTGCCCGCCGACGCCGACCTGGCCCGCAAGGTGTTCAAGCTGGTCGACGCGCTCGAGGATTGCGACGACGTGCAGAACGTCTACACCAATATCGACGTCTCCGACGAGGTGCTCGCCGAGCTCGACGCCTGAGTTCATCGACTCGCGAAGGCCGCCCCTGTAATTGGGGGCGGCCTTCGCCGTAACTGGACG
Source organism: Nocardia sp. NPDC020380 (assembly GCF_044386975.1). Lineage (NCBI taxonomy): Bacteria > Bacillati > Actinomycetota > Actinomycetes > Mycobacteriales > Nocardiaceae > Nocardia > Nocardia sp. NPDC020380. The sequence goes on from NZ_JBIRVQ010000002.1 coordinate 253,593, forward strand.
GCCGCCCGCCCGGATACCCCTCTTGTACAGAGGTTTTGGAGTCGGGGTTCGTTATTGGTCGGGGCTGTTCAGAGGAGTTGACAATTCACATGTCTCAACGGTTGACCGTCGGATTGGGCATCGGTGCACTCATCGCGGGCGCTGTCGGCGTGCTCGCACCGCAGGCCGCCGCGAAGGACCTCGCACCCGGCGTCTCCTGCGGCGACAACGGCTTCTGCCGCAACGACACCGACGACATCTACTACATCACCGGGCAGGTGACCTGCTCGGGCTTCCCGGGGTCGGTCGTATCGTTCTCGGGGTACGCGGGCCGCCACAGCACGGACCCGATCCCGATGAGCTGCCCCAGCGACTACACCCCCGGCACCATGGACCAGGGACCGCCGAGCATCGGACCCGACGGGGCCATGCAGATGTCTCCGCCGACCCAGTCGCCGGGCACCTGGACCAGCAACTATCCGGTGTCCATCGACTGGCAGACGGCCACCGTCGACAACGACCAGAAACTGAAGCCGCACACCGGTTCCTCCTAGTCACGGCCGCGCCCGGGCCTCGGCGCGGAAACTTGTCGGTGGGCTCTGTCATGGTCTACAGGTGACCGAGCGTGAGCCCTTCCGTATCCGCGTCGATGTCCGGGTCTCCGACCTGGACCAGCAATTGCATGTCACCGGCGCCGCCTACCAGCAGTACGCCGACCACTCGCGCTTCGAATGTGTTCGGGCCGCGGGGGTTTCGGTCGAGGACCTGCTGCGTGACGGCTTCGGGCCGGTGAATCTCGAGACCGTCATCAAGTATCAGCGGGAACTACGCGCGGGGGATTGGGTGGATGTGTCCTGCGCCTGGGTCTGGGGTGCGGGCAAGACCTATCGGGTCGAGCACTCCTTCACCCGGCCCGACGGCGAATTGTCCGCCACTATCAGCTATCTCAGCGGATTGATGGATCTACGCGCGCGCAAGCTGGTCCCGGATCCGGCGCGCGAGTGGGCAATTCGGGCAAAAGATCCGACCTTGCTGAACCTGGAACCCGTCTGCCTTTGAGGCCGTGTCGGTGGACAATGGCGCTTCGACGGTCCGTTAGACTCTCGAACAGTTGTTCGTCTTCGGTGAGAGGGGCTTTGGTGCGGGTGATGGGCGTCGACCCCGGGCTCACCCGGTGCGGGCTCAGCATGGTCGAAGGGGGAGTGGGGCGGTCGGTGACCGCCCTGGAGGTCGACGTGGTGCGCACGCCGCCCGAGATGGATCTGGCCGAGCGCTTGCTGCTCGTCTCCGATGCCGCCGAAATGTGGATGGACAAGCACGGACCCGCGGTGGTCGCCATCGAACGCGTCTTCTCCCAGCACAATGTGCGCACCGCCATGGCCACCGCGCAGGCGGGCGGGGTGATCGCGCTCGCCGCGGCCCGGCGGAAGATTCCGGTGCACTTCCACACCCCCAGTCAGGTGAAGGCCGCGGTCACCGGAAACGGTTCCGCGGACAAGGCGCAAGTGACCGCCATGGTTACCCGTATCCTCGGGCTGGCCGTCGCGCCGAAACCGGCCGATGCCGCCGACGCGCTCGCCCTCGCGATCTGCCACTGCTGGCGGGCGCCCATGCTGGACCGCATGGCGAAGGCGGAGGCCATGGCCGCGGCGCAGCGGCGCATGTACGAGGAAAGGCTTGCCCAGCAACGCCGTAATGGCCGAGAAGGAAAGGCGGTAACGCGGTGATCGCGTCGGTACGCGGTGAGGTGCTCGAGATCGGGCTCGACCATGTGGTGCTGGAGGCCGCGGGTGTCGGATACCGGCTCAATGCCACCCCCGCCACCCTGGCCACGCTGACACGCGGCGAGGACGCCCGCCTCTACACGACCATGATCGTGCGCGAGGACTCCATGACGCTGTTCGGCTTCGCCGACACCGAGGCGCGCGATCTGTTCGTGCTGTTGCAGACGGTGACCGGCGTCGGCCCGAAACTGGCCATGGCGATTCTCTCGGTGCTGGAACCCGAGGCGCTGCGCAAGGCGCTCGCGGAATCCAATGTGGCGGCGCTGACCCGCGTGCCCGGTGTCGGCAAGCGCGGCGCCGAACGCATGGTGGTGGAACTGCGCGACAAGGTGAATCTGGTTCCGGTGCAATCGGGTCCGCCCGGATCCGGGCCCGCGCCCATGGTCACGCCGGTGCGCGATCAGGTGGTGGAGGCGCTCATCGGCCTCGGTTTCCCGGCCCGGCAGGCGGAGGGCGCGGTGGACGCGGTACTCGCCGACGAACCGGGTATCGGCACCTCGCAGGCCCTGCGGACCGCGCTCGGACTGCTCGGCAAGAACCGATAGGCCGCCATGAGCGACGATATGGATGAGGGCGAATTCCCGGTCGGCGCAAGCTATCCGGCCGCGGACGCGGGGGACTTCCCGCGCGAGGTGTCGTTCGGCACGGCCTTCCAGCCGGCCGACCCGGAGGAATCTCAGGTCGACGCGAGCTATCTGCAATCCGACGGGGAGATCGAGGCCAGCCTGCGGCCCAAGTCCCTCGACGATTTCATCGGCCAGCCGCGTGTGCGCGAACAGCTGGCGCTGGTGCTGCGCGGGGCCAAGATGCGTGGCGGCACACCGGATCACGTGCTGCTGTCCGGCCCGCCCGGCCTCGGCAAGACCAGTATGGCCATGATCATCGCCGGGGAACTCGGCACGGCCCTGCGCCTCACCTCCGGCCCGGCGCTGGAACGCGCCGGCGACCTGGCCGCCATGCTGAGCAATCTGGTCGAAGGCGATGTGCTGTTCATCGACGAGATCCACCGCATGGCCCGCCCCGCCGAGGAAATGCTGTACCTCGCCATGGAGGACTTCCGCGTCGACGTGGTGGTCGGCAAAGGCCCGGGCGCGACCTCGATTCCGCTCGATATCGCTCCGTTCACCCTGGTGGGCGCCACAACTCGGTCCGGCGCCCTGACCGGCCCGCTGCGTGATCGCTTCGGCTTCACCGGCCACATGGACTTCTACGAACCCGATGAGCTGCAACAGATCCTGGAGCGCTCCGCCCGAATCCTGGGCGTCCGCCTGGAATCCGATGCCGCCGCCGAAATCGCCGGGCGCTCCCGGGGCACGCCCCGTATCGCCAACCGCCTGCTGCGCCGAGTCCGCGACTACGCCGAGGTCAAGGCCGACGGCATAGTCACCGTTCCGATCGCGCACGCGGCACTTGCCGTCTACGACGTGGACGTCCTCGGTCTGGACCGTCTCGACCGGGCGGTACTCGGTGCCCTGATCCGCAGCTTCAACGGCGGCCCGGTCGGCGTCTCCACCCTCGCCGTCGCCGTCGGCGAGGAAGCCGCGACGGTCGAGGAAGTCTGCGAACCCTTCCTGGTCCGCGCCGGTCTGGTCGCCCGCACGCCCCGCGGCCGCGTCGCCACCGCGGCCGCCTGGGAACACCTCGGCCTCCTCCCGCCCGCGGATCTGGTCTTCGGTTCCATCGAAGTCCGCCCCCGCGAACCCCAATTGGACCTGGATCTCTTCGAACCCTAGATTCTGCGCACACCAGGTGGATTGCGCACCTTCACGGGGACTCCGCTGCGCGGCAAGAAGTTTCGTGTGCTGCCGAACCCGCTGATGGTGACGTGGTCGCCCGCGATCCGACCCGCCGCAGACAGCAGGACGCCCCGCCCGCGAACGTTCGCGGGCGGGGCGTTTTCTTAGCAGTGAGTGCTCCGGGCGCCGGGTTCCGATCCTGGATGGTCCGGGACTCCTGCCAGGGTCAGCCGACAGTGAGGACGAGTTTGCCTACGGTGCGGTTGGTTTCGCCGAGGGCGTGGGCCTTGGCGGCGTCGGAGAGGGGGAAGGTGCCGGCGATGGTGGGGCGGAGGGCGCCCGATTCGGCGAGTTGGCGCAGGGCCTCCATGCCGGCGTGGTCGGCTTCGACGAGCAGGCCCTCGGCACGGACACCGAGTTCCTCGGCGGCGGCGTCCAACTCGGCCGAGCTGCCGGCGCGGATGGCCACCATGATGCCGCCGGGGCGGAGGCTGCGCAGGGAGCGGAGGGCGTGCGCCAGATCGATGGGGTCGAGGACCATATCGGCGTCGCGGACGGCTTCGGTGAAATCGGTGGTGCGGTAGTCGAGGACCTCGTCGGCGCCGAGGCCGCGGAGGTAATCGTGGTTGGCCGCGCTGGCGGTGCCGATCACGTAGGCGCCCAGGGACTTGGCGATCTGGACGGCGAAGTGGCCGACGCCACCGGCCGCGGCGTGGATCAGGACCTTCTGTCCCGCTTGCACATTCGCCGTATCGACGAGCGCCTGGTAGGCGGTGAGGGCGGCCAGCGGGATTGCGGCGGACTGGATGTGGTCGAGGTTGGCGGGCTTGCGGGTGAAGGCGCGGGTCGGTCCGGTGACGTACTCGGCGGCGGCGCCGTGCCCGTGCGGGTAGGGGAGCATGCCGAAGACCTCGTCGCCCGGCTTGAACAGGGTGACGCCGTAACCGACCGCCGCCACCTCACCGGAGACGTCCCAGCCCAGCACGTGCGGCGGGGGCGGCAGGAAGAGACCGCTCATGGCGCGGTGCTTCCAGTCGGTGGGGTTCAGGCTGGTGGCGCGCACCCGCACCAGGATCTGGCTGGGGCCCGGCTGCGGGACGGGCATTTCCACCTCGTGCAGCACCTCGGGGCCGCCCAGGACTTCCTGGCGGATGGCCTTCATGGTCTCGGGAATCGTGATGTCCTTCGCGCTCATGTTCCTCAGCTTGCCGTCTCGCGCAGGCCCGGGAAATGGCACGATTGCCATTATTCGATAGGATCGTGCCATGCCGTCCGATCATGCCGAGCCGTCCGGGACCGCGCGTCCGCATCGCGTCGTCGTACTTGCCCTCGACGGCGTGTACCCCTTCGAGCTGGGCATTCCGAACCGGGTGTTCGGCACCGCCGACGGCCGCTACGAGATCGTCACCTGTTCGCTGGACGGCGGTCCGGTCCGCAGCAGCGCCGACTTCGATATCGCGGTGGCGCAGGACAGTTCGGTGCTGGCCACCGCCGACACCGTGGTCATCCCGCCCTGCGAGGTGCTGCCCATCATGAACGACGGTCTGCCCCAGCAGGTTTCGGATGCCCTCGCCCGCATCCGCCCGGGCGTCCGGATCGTCTCCATCTGCACCGGCGCGGTGGTGGTGGCCGCGGCCGGTCTGCTCGACGGCCGCCCCGCCACCACGCACTGGAATCTGGCCGAGCACTTCCGTGGCGCCTTCCCGAATGTCCGCCTGGATCCCGATGTCCTGTACGTCGACGACGGTGACATCCTCACCTCGGCGGGCGCGACGGCCGGAGTCGACCTGTGCCTGCACCTGATTCGCCGTGATCACGGCAGTGAAGTGGCCAATATGGTGGCTCGCCGCTGTGTGGTCCCGCCGTGGCGGGAGGGCGGTCAGGCCCAGTTCATCGAGCAGCCCGTGCCGCCGTCCTCGGCGGCCGGCACCGCGGCGGCGCGGCAATGGGCGCTGGCGAATCTGCACGAGCCCCTGGCCATGGCGGATCTCGCGGCGCGGGCCCGCATGAGCGGCCGCACTTTCGCGCGTCGTTTCCGCGATGAGGTGGGAATGAGTCCCGGCCGCTGGCTGATTCAGCAGCGGGTGTTCCGGGCTCGTGAATTGCTGGAATCCACCGATCTTTCCGTGGATCGCATTGCGGGGGAGGTCGGCTTCGCGACGGGCACGTCGTTGCGGCAGCATTTGCACGAAACGATCGGCGTCTCACCGCTAGCTTACCGGCGTACGTTCCGGACCGGGGCCGATGCGCTGAATTGATTGGGTGATAAAGACCTCTGCGGCGAATTCGAAGAATGGCTCTAGCATTAGGAGTCGCTCGAATTTATGGCAGCACAGAAGAGGTTCCAATTAAAGTGTCCCACAGCGAGGTTGGTTTGTCAAATTTCGACTACGAAACCGAATTGTCGGCCGAGCGCGACTATGTCGCGTTTCTGTACCGGCAGCTGAATGCGGAGGAAACGGCCGCGGCGAACGCGCTCGGAGTGTCCCTGCGTGACAAGGATGCGACCACCTCGGCCGACCGCTGGCAGCGCGAGGTGTCGGTCGGCACCCTGCAACAGCGGGTCGGCCGGTACCGGGCCGCCGAGAACGGGCTCTGCTTCGGCAAGATCGACCACGAGACCGGCGGCTCGACCTATATCGGGCGCATCGGGCTGTTCGATGCGACCCACGATTTCGAGCCCTACCTGATGGATTGGCGTGCGCCGCAGGCACAACCGTTCTATACGGCGACCCTCGCCAGCAACGAGGGCATCGCGCGCCGACGGCACCTGCGCACCCACGGCAAGGAGGTCACCGGCTTCCACGACGATGTCTTCGCCCGCGGCGCGGAAGGCGCCGACGCCGATGCGGCCCTGCTCGCCGCCCTGGACGCACCGCGCGAGCAGACCATGCGCGACATCGTCGCCACCATCCAGAGCGAGCAGGACGAGATCATCCGGCTGCCGCACGCCGGCATCGTGGTGATCGAAGGCGGGCCCGGCACCGGCAAAACCGCTGTGGCGCTGCACCGGGTGGCGTATCTGCTCTACGCGCGGCGCGAGCAGCTGTCCCGGCAAGGCGTGCTGGTGGTCGGCCCGAATCCCGGATTCCTGACCTTCATCGGCAGCGTGCTGCCGTCGCTGGGGGAGACCGACGTCGTGTTCGCGACGCCCGGTGAACTCCTGCCCGGCCTGGACACGCAGACCGTGGAGACGCCGGAAGCCGAGCGGGTCAAGGGCGGTCACGCCATGGTGGCGGTGGTGGCCGCGGCCATCTCGGACCGCCAGGAGCTGCCCGGCTACGAGATCCCCATCGAATTGAGCGATGTGACAATCGATCTCGACGACGAGCTGGTGTCGGTGGCGCGCGAGCATGCCCGCGGCAGCGGCCTGCCGCACAATCAGGCCCGCCGCTACTTCCGGGAGCGACTGCTCGACGGCCTCACCGAACGCGCGGTGCACAGGATCGGCGAAGGCTGGCTGTCCCGGAGCGATACCGCCCTGCGCCGCGAATTGGCCGTCCAGGCCCGCGATGAGCTGGAGGTCCATTCCGAGGTGCGCTTCGAGGTGGATCGCCTGTGGCCCGAGCTGACTCCGCAGGATCTGCTCGCCGAGCTGTTCGGTTCCGAGGACCGCTTGGAGACGGCCGCGGCCGCCCTGCCGGAGGCCGACCGGGCCCTGCTGCACCGGGAAGACGGTGCGGCCTGGACCATTTCGGATGTGCCGCTGCTGGACGAGGCCGCCGAACTGCTCGGCGTCGATCGCTACGAGGAGGAGATGGCGGCCGAACGCGCCCGGCAGCTGCGCATCCGCTACGCCCGGGATGTGCTCGCCGTCATCGACACCCCCGACGAGGAGTACGAGGACGACGCCATGCGGGTCACCGACGCCATCGACGCGGAGACCCTCGCCGAACGCCAGGTCGAACGCGATCACCGCACCCTGGCGGAACGCGCTGCCGCCGACCGGGAATGGACCTACGGTCACATCGTCGTGGACGAGGCGCAAGAACTGTCCGAAATGCAGTGGCGGGTCCTCATGCGCCGCTGCCCGGGCAAGTCCATGACCATCGTCGGCGACCGCGCCCAGCGCCGCTCCCCGGCGGGCGCGCACACCTGGGGCCAGATGCTCGACCGCTATGCGCCCGGCCGCTGGAACTACCGCACGCTGACGATCAACTACCGCACGCCCGGCGAGATCATGGAGCTGGCCGGCGGCGTGCTCGCCCTGGTGGACCCGTCGGCCATCCCGCCGAAGTCGGTGCGCCACACCGGCGTCCGGCCCACCACCGCGCAGGTGCGGGACGGTGAGCTGGCGGCCGCGGTCGCCGAGCTGGCGGCAGCGGCGAACCCGGAGACCGGTTCGCTCGCGGTCATCGCCCCGGCGGGTCTGGCCCTCGATCTCCCGGTCCAGGTGCTGACCCCGGCGGAGGCCAAGGGCCTGGAGTTCGACGTGGTCGTGCTGGTGGAACCGGCGACGATTCTCGAGGAGTCCACCTACGGCGCGGCGGACCTCTACGTCGCGCTCACCCGGGCGACGCAGCGGCTGCACGTGATTCACACGCGTCCGCTGCCGGCCGGGATGCGCGAGCCGGTCGGCAGTCACTGAGTGCTCGCGGGGGCGACCGGGCGAGCGCTGCGCTCGCCCGGTCGCGGCTACGCGCGGGGAATTCGGCCGATGTGCGCGGTCGGTATGGTGGATTTCGATCAAGGAGGGGAGTCCATGCTCGAAGTAGCACACCTGACGCGCCGGTTCGGGGAAAAGGTTGCGGTCGACGATGTTTCGTTCGAGGTGCCGGCCGGTGCGCTGACCGGGTTCGTCGGCGGCAACGGGGCCGGCAAGACCACCACCATGCGGATGATCATGGGCGTGCTGGCCGTCCAGGGCGGCGAGATCCGCTGGAAGGGCCGCGCGGTGACGCCCGCGGATCGGCGGCGGTTCGGGTACATGCCCGAGGAGCGTGGCCTCTATCCCAAGCAGCCGATCCTCGAGCAGCTCGTGTATCTGGCCCGGCTGCGCGGTATCTCGGCCGCCGGGGCCCAGGACCGGGCCACCGCATTGCTGGAGCGGTTCGAGCTGGGTGCGCGCGGCAAGGACAAGCTGGAGTCGCTGTCGCTGGGCAATCAGCAGCGGGTGCAGATCGCGGCGGCCGTCATCGCCGAACCCGATGCGCTCATTCTCGACGAACCGTTTTCCGGACTCGACCCGGTCGCCGTCGACGCGATGGCCGAACTGCTGACCGAGTACGCGGCGAAAGGCGTTCCGGTGCTGTTCTCCTCGCATCAGCTCGAGCTGGTGGAGCGACTGTGCCATCAGCTGGTGATCCTGGCCGGCGGCCGCATTGTCGCGCAGGGCCCGGTCGAGCGGTTGCGGGCCGGCGGCGGCACGCGCTACCGGCTGGTCATGGACGGTGACACTGCGTGGCTGACCGGATTCGCCGGTGCGAATCTGCTCGAGACCAGCGGATCCCAGGCGCTGCTCGAACTCGACGGTGCGACGCCGGACGAATTGCTCAGGGCGGCACTGGCACACGGTTCGGTGCGGGAATTCGCCGAGGTGCGGTCCTCGGTGGCCGATATCTACCGGGCGGTGACGGCATGAGCGAGCGTACCGAGGTGAAAGCCCAGGCCGCGGACGCGTTCCCGCGTGATCTGTGGCTGATCGTCACCCAGCGTGAGGTCGGCGTGAAGCTGCGGGACCGCAACTTCCTGATCTCCACGCTCATCACCGTCGTCGTCATCGCGGCGTCGCTGACCATCAGCGGCATCATGGCCAATCGCACGGATCATGTGCAGGTGGCGACCGCGGGGCCCGAGGCCGGGCAGATCGTGGCGGCCGCCACCGGTCTCGCCGATGCCGCCGGCAAGAAGGTCGCCTTCGAGGCGCATCCGGCGGCCGATACGGCCGCGGTCGAAGCGCAGGTGCGCGGCGGCGCGGTCGACGCCGGGCTGGTTCCGGTGGACGGCGGCTGGCGGCTCATCGGTAAATCGGCGAAGAACGACAATGCCACCACATACGTGACCGCGGCGGCGCGGCAGTTCGCCATGCAGCACAATGCGGCCGCGGCCGGCACCTCGCTGGATCAGCTCGCGCGGGGCAGCGCGATGAGTTACGACCTGCTGGCGCCGAGCGCCGTCGATCCGGGCCTGTCCAAGGTGGTGGCGTTCGCGTTCGCTTTCCTCTTCTATCTGTCCTCCATCCTGTTCGGCATGGCCATCGCGCAGAGTGTGGTGGAGGAGAAGCAGAATCGGATCGTCGAGATCCTGGCCAGTGCGATTCCGGTGCGGCAGTTGCTGATCGGCAAGGTGATCGGCAATACGGTGATGGCGCTGGCCCAGCTGGCGTTGTTCGTCGGCGCGGGACTGATCGGCCTGACCGCCATCGGTAAGGGCGATCAGATCACGCAGATCGCCGGTGCGGCAGGCTGGTTCATCGTGTTCTTCCTGGTCGGCTTCCTGGCTCTCGCGAGTCTGTGGGCGGTCGCGGGTGCGCTGGCCACGCGGACCGAGGACCTGCAGTCGACCGCCACGCCGCTGTCCATGCTGGTGATGGCCGTATTGTTCGCGGGCATCTTCGCCAAGGGCGTGTTCCTGACGGTCATCTCGTTTGTGCCGATCGTGTCGATCGTGGCGATGCCGAGCAGGGTCGCGCAGGGCACGGCGTCCTGGTGGGAACCGTTGCCGGCCTTGGCGATCATGATCGCCGCGACCTACGGGATCATCGTGCTCGCGGAGCGCATCTATCGCCGTTCGCTGCTGCAGACCCAGCGCCGCTTGACGATTCGCCAGGCGCTGGCCGTCGAGGACTAGTCCTACGCGGAGTCGGCGGTGTGCATGCGCGCCAGCTGTCCGGCGACGAGGTCGAGGAAGGCGTCGACCTCCTCGCGGTGATAGGCCGGGGTGCCGGCGGCGGCGCGGTGGAATGTCGTGGCGCGCACATCCTCCGCGGTCAGGCCGTTGGGGCCGTTGTGCGCGAGGGTGGCGGCGAGGCGATCGAGGAAGCGGCCGACCTCCTCGGCGGCATAGCCGGGCAGGCCGTGCGGTGGCGCGGAGAAATGGATGCGCAGTACATCGTCGTGGGTGAGGGGGTCGGCGTCGCGCCCGGCGGGCACGGGGCAGCGCCCGCGGCGTAAGTGTTCCAGGTCGATGCAGAGCTGATCGAGGAACTCGTCGACCTGCTGGGAGTCGTAGCCGGGCAGTCCGGGTGGCGGCGCGTCGAATTCGGCCAGCCGGATGTCGGCGGAGGTGAGGTGGTCCAGGCCCGCCAGCGCGTCCGCGACGCGCGCGGTGAAGGCGTCCACCTGCGCCGGGTGGTAGGCGTCGTGCCCCAACGGCGGTGTGCCGAAGCGTTTGCGGCGTACGTCGTCGGGAGTCACGCGGGTCATTGTGCCAACCGGTCGATGTCCGAATTGCTTCCGCCCCTTGCGAATAGACCGCATGGGACGAAACGGTCCGTGAGCGGCGGGCGGGCTATGCCGGGTCCTTGCGCACGCCGTCGATGAGCAGCTGGCGAATGGCCTGGCTGAGATCGTTCACCGCGGCCGCGTCGGGCTGCCGCAGCCCGTGGATGATGGCCGCCAGGATCATGCCGGTCACCGCCCGCGCGGTATTGGTGGTGTCCAGGTCGGCGCGCAGGTAGCCCTGTTCCACGCCGTGTTCCAGATAGCCCGCGGTCAGCGCGTCGGCGGTGTCGAGCAGGCCGTAGAGCCGGGCGGTGAGTTCGGCGTCGATGCCGGTGGCCTGGAACAGCAGCAGCTGCGCGACCCGCTGATCCTCGAGGAAGATGCTGTTCAGCGCGTCGCCGATGCGATTGACCTGCGCCCGGTACTCGACCAGGCTCTCGGCCGCGTCGGGGGCGTTGTCGGTGCCCAGCGTCTCGATGATGCGGGCGGCGAGATCGTCGATGACGTGATCGATGATGTCGCGCTTGTTCTGGAAGTACCGGTAGAACGTCCCGTGCCCGATACCCAGCTGACCTGCGATATCGGCAATGCCGGTGGCGTGATAGCCCTTCTCGGCGAAACAGGCGAACGCGGTGTCGATGATCTCCTGGCGGAGTTCGGCCTTGCGGCGTTCGATTCTCGAGGATGGCTTCGTCACGACCTCGATGATACGGTGGTCACAAACGGAATGAGATGTCATTCCGTGACATGTGATTCAGATCCACTGGTTGGACACTCGCAGGGAGGTTCGGCGTGGCACCTCAGTACGACGCCATCGTGGTCGGGGCCGGGTTCGGCGGTATGGGCGCGGGCATCGAGCTGGATCGGCTCGGCCTGAGTAATTACGTGATCCTGGAGCGCGAGGACGACCTCGGCGGCACCTGGCACGTCAACCACTATCCGGGGCTCGCGGTCGACATCGCCTCGGTCACCTACTCCTATTCTTTCGAGCCCAACCCGCACTGGTCGCGGTTGTTCGCGCCCGGCGCCGAGTTGAAGAAGTACGCCGAGCACGTCGCCGACAAGTACGACCTACGCCGGCGCATGCGCTTCGACACCGTCGTGGGCGGGGCCCGCTGGGACGAAGAGCACCAGCAGTGGGTGGTCAGCGTCGAGAACGGTGAATCCCTCACCGCGCGTTATCTGCTCGCGGCCACCGGCTTCCTGTCGCAGCCCTACACGCCGCCGTTCCCGGGCATCGACACCTTCCAGGGCAAGATCATCCACACCACCGCGTGGGAGAACGACTTCGACCTCACCGGCCGCAAGGCCGCCATCATCGGCACCGGCGCCACCGCCGTGCAGCTGATCCCGGAGGTCGCCAAGAAGGCGCAGACGCTCACCGTCTTCCAGCGCACCCCGATCTGGGTGGTGCCGAAGATCGACGCGCCGATCCCGCCCGTCGTGCAGAACCTGTTCGCGCGGGTTCCGGTGACGCAGAAGGCCGCTCGCCTGGTGAACACCTCCATGCTGGAGGCGCTCATGGTGGTCGGCGTGCTGCACTTCAAGCAGGCCAAGCCGCTCAACAAGGCCGCGGCGCTGCTGGCCAAGGCGCATCTGCGGAGTTCGGTGCGGGACAAGGAAACCCGGAAGAAGCTGACTCCGCACTACGACTTCGGTTGCAAGCGGCCCACGTTCTCCAATCTGTACTTCAAGACGTTCAACGAGCCGCACGTCCGGCTGGAGACCAACTCCATCGATCACATCGAGGCCGACGGCATCGTGACCGAGGACGGGCACAAGACCGAGATCGATACGCTGATCCTGGCCACCGGCTTCAACCTGTGGGATGTGAACTTCCCGGCCATCGAGATCATCGGCCGCGACGGCCGCAATCTCGGAAAGTTCTGGCGCGACAACCGCTTCCAGGCCTACGAGGGCGTCACCGTGCCGAAGTTCCCCAACTTCCTGTGCCTCAACAGCCCGTACTCGTACAGCGGCCTCTCCTACTTCACCACCATCGAGGCGCAGATGAAGCACATCGGCCGCCTCTTCGGTGAGATGTTCCGCCGCGGCGAGCAGGTCTTCGAGGTCACCGAGGAAGCCAATACCGAGTTCCTGGACCGCGTCACCGACAAGCTGGGCAACTCCGTCTTCTACGGCGGCCAGTGCTCGGCGGCCCGTAGCTACTACTTCAATCAGCACGGCGAGGCCGCGCTGCTGCGCCCGACCAGCACCCTGAACGCCCACCGCGAAGCGGTCACTTTCCCGCTCGACGACTACACCTACGGGCAGCAATCGGCTTGACGCTCAAAGTTCGCGGCCGGCTCGGTTCTGGACTGACGGAGCGGGGGAGCGAAGCGGAGGAGCGGAGGAGGGAAGAACCGAGACTTCAGGGCCGCGAACTCGCCGGAGCGGAGCGTAGGCAAAATTAGCACCGCGGCGCGCCGCGTCTCAGGTAGAACTGGCAGACTGTGGGGGATACGCACCCAAAACTACCCATGACTAGGGGCTGACTTCGACGATGGACCTTCTGCTGCCGCTGCTGCTGGTTGCTCTGCTCATCCCGATGTTCCTCGGCGTCCGCAAACAAAAGCGGGAGGCGTCCAAGGTCACCGAGATGCAGGACAGCCTGAAGATCGGCGACCGGGTCGTCACCACGTCGGGGCTCTACGGCACTGTCGTCGACATCGATGACACCTCGGTGGATCTGGAGATCGCCGAGGAAATCGTCACCACCTGGCTGCGCCAAGCGATCCGCGAGGTGCGCAAGGACGATGTCGACACCACCGAAGACAACACCGAGGACACCACGGCCGCGGCCGTGTCCCCCGGCAACACCTCTTTCGAGGGTGCCGAGACGAACCACGAGGTGAACGGCAACGGCGCTGCCCACAATGGCAGCTCCGACGCCCAGGACGCCTCGCGCCTGACCAAGGACTGACAGACTCAGCGCCATCGGCCGCCCAGGAGATCAGGCGGCCGGTGGCGCTGCGGTGTGTACCCGCTCGTTCCGCCCCCGAATCCCGCCTAGGAGATAAGTACTGTGCCACCTTCTCAAGGAACGGCGCATCCGCTGCGACTGCTCGGCGTCTACGCCGCGCTGGTGGCTTTGATGTTCGGCCTGATTTTTTTCGTCGGGAAGTCGCATACGCCGAAGCTCGGCATCGACCTGCAGGGCGGTACCCGCGTCACGCTGACGCCGCGCACCCCCGATGGCGGTAAGCCCAGCCAGGACAGCCTGAAGCAGGCGCAGAGCATCATCGAGCAGCGCGTCAACGGCCTCGGCGTCGCCGGCTCCGAGGTCGTCATCGAGGGTGACAACCTGGTGATCACGGTCCCGGGTTCGGACGGTGCGCAGGCCAAGACCCTGGCCACCACCGCCAAGCTGTACGTGCGGCCGGTGCTGCAGGACATTCCGGCGCCGGGCGGCAAGGTGCAGTCGCAGCAGCAGCCGGGCGGCGCGCCGGGTGCGCCGGGCGCCCCGAGTGCGCCCGCGCCGAGCGTGCCCGGAGCCACGGATTCCGCGGTGCCGAGTGCCGCGCCCGCGCCGGCGACCGATGCGCCCGCGCCGTCGGAGGCCCCGGCCCCGAGCGAGGCCCCCGCGCCGAATCCGGCTCCGCAGAACCGCGTCTTCCCGGCGCAGGCGCCGACCACCCCGGTCCCGCCGACTACTCCGGCCAACCCGGGCGGCCTCAGCCCGCAGCAGCAGACGCAGAAGGAAATCCAGGACGCGAAGGCCCTGCGCCAGAGCACCGATCAGGCCACGCAGATCGCGGCCATCCAGAGCCTGGACTGCTCGAAGCCGGATCCGTTGCAGGGCAACGACGATCCGAATCTGCCCCTGGTCACCTGCAGCACCGACGGCACCCAGATCTACCTGCTGGACAAGTCCAAGCTGGACGGCACCGAGATCAAGGACGCCACCGCCACCCTGGATACCCGTGGCGGCGGCTGGGTGGTCAACCTGGAGTTCAAGGGCGGCGGCTCCGACACCTGGGGCAACCTGACCAACACCTACCTGAACAAGCAGCTGGCCTTCGCCCTCGACTCGCGCGTGGTGAGCGCGCCGCAGGTGCAGTCCGGTAACCAGTTCGGTGGCAGCACACAGATTTCCGGCAACTTCAGCGGTGCGGCCGCGAAAGATCTGGCGAACTCGCTGAAGTACGGTTCGCTGCCGCTGTCGTTCACCACCTCCGAGGCGGAGACGGTGTCGGCCACGCTGGGCATGTCCTCGCTGCACGCCGGTCTGATCGCGGGTGCGATCGGCCTCATCGCGGTGCTGCTGTACTGCCTGCTCTACTACCGCATGCTGGGCTTCCTGGCCGGCTTCTCGCTGGTCGCGGCCGGTGTGGCGGTGTACGCGCTGATCGTGTTGCTGGGCAGGTGGATCGGCTTCACGCTCGACCTGGCCGGTATCGCCGGTCTGATCATCGGTATCGGTATGACAGCGGACTCGTTCGTCGTCTTCTTCGAGCGCATCAAGGACGAGATGCGCGAGGGCCGTAGCTTCCGTTCGGCGGTGCCGCGCGGCTGGGCTCGCGCGCAGCGCACCAACCTGTCGGGTAAGACGGTGTCGCTCATCGCTTCCGCGGTGCTGTACCTGCTGGCGGCGGGCCAGGTGAAGGGCTTCGCCTTCACCCTGGGTCTGACCACCGTGCTCGACGTCATCGTGCTGTACCTGGTCACTTCGCCGCTGATGATGCTGGCATCGCGCTCGCCGTTCTGGGCGAAGCCGTCGGTGAACGGTCTCGGCGCCGTTGCAGAGATTGCCCGGGAACGCAAGGCGGCGGCCGGCGTCCTGGTGAAGGAGGCGTGAACATGGCCAAGACCAGTCCCGTCATGGACACCGATTCCGAACTCGATTACGAGGCAGCGGGATCGGTCAAGAAGCACAGCCTGTTCGAGCGGTTGTACACCGGCACCGGCGGTTTCGAGATCGTCGGACGCCGCAAGGTGTTCTACGGCATCGCCGCGGGCCTGATGCTGATCGCGATCCTGAGCATCGCGCTGCGCGGTTTCACCCTCGGCATCGATTTCGAGGGTGGGTCGCAGATTCAGCTGCCCGCCACCGGTGACGCCACCACCTCGAAGGTGCAGGACATCTATCACCAGGCGCTGGGCCATGATCCGGTGACCGTGCAGAAGGCGGGTTCCGGTTCGGCCGCGACCTTCCAGATCCGCTCGGACACGCTGAGTCAGGATCAGAGCGACAAGCTGCAGAACGCGCTGTTCGAGGCGTTCCAGCCGAAGGATTCCGCCGGTAATCCGAGCCGCAACGCGATCTCGGTCTCCGATATCAGTTCGACCTGGGGTAACCAGGTCACGCACAAGGCCGTGCTCGCGCTGCTGGTGTTCGTGGCGCTGGTGATGGTGTACATCACCATCCGCTTCGAACGGGATATGGCCATCGCGGCCATCGGCTCGCTGCTGTTCAATCTCGTTGTGACAGCGGGCATCTACTCGCTGGTCGGCTTCGAGGTGACGCCGGCGGCGGTCATCGGCCTGCTCACGATTCTGGGTTATGTGCTGTACGACAACGTGGTCGTCTTCGACAAGGTCGAGGAGAACACGCGCGGCGTCCTGCATCTGAGCCGCCACACCTATGCCGAGAAGGCGAACCTGGCGGCCAACCAGACCCTGATGCGGTCGATCAACACCACCATCATCGGCATCCTGCCCATCGTCGGCATGCTGGTGATCGCGGTGTGGCTGCTGGGCGTGGGCACGCTGAAGGACCTGGCGCTGGTGCAGCTGGTCGGCATGATCGTGGGTGGCTACTCGTCCATCTTCTTCGCGGTGCCGATCCTGGTGTCCATCAAGGAGCGCTTCGGCCCGGTGGCCGCGCACACCAGGAAGGTCATGAACCGGCGTTCCGGTGTGGCCGGCGCCCGCGCGACCGAGGTGGCCGCGAAGCGGGCGGGTGCGGCGACCCGTCCGGTCGAGGCGGGCGACGACGGTTTCGACGGCTTCGCCGCCGCCGGCCGTCCGCGTGCCGCGACCGCCGGTGCTTCGGGCGCACCGCGTCCCGGCGCCCGACCTACGGGGAAACGGCAGAAGAGAAGGCACTGAGGCGAGCGCAGGGGGTTTGCATTGAGGCAACAGGGAACGCGTCGCACCGTGCTGGTGCGGCGCGGCCTGGCCGTCGCGGCGGCGGGCGCGCTCGCGGTCGGCGGGCTGACGGCCTGCGGTAGCAAGAATCAGGTTCCGTCCATCGGCTACGGCGTGGACGCGGTCATCGCCAGCTACAACGGCAGCAGCACCCTCGGCGCCAACAGTGGTGCGGCCGCGGTGTTCTCGCGCGTGCTGACCGGGTTCTTCTACACCGGCCCGGACGGGCAGCCGGTGGCCGACACCGATACCGGCACCGCCAAGGAAGTCCCCGGCGATGCGCAGACCATCCAGTACCGCCTGAATCCGGACGGCGTGTACTCCGACGGCACCCCCACCTCGTGTGACGATCTGGTGCTGGCGTGGGCGGCGCGCAACGGCCGGTTCACCAAGGCCGGTCCGGGCGGCCCGATTCCGATGTTCGACGCCGCGAGCACCGACGGCTACCGCGATATCGAGCGGGTGGACTGCCAGGCCGGTTCCAAGGACGCCACCGTCGTCTTCCGGCCGGGCAAGCACTATTCGCAGTGGAAGACCCTGTTCAACGCCGACGAGATGATGCCGGCGCACACCATCGCGAACCAGCTGAAGCTGCCGAACGTGGTGACGGCCGTGCAGACCGGCGATCAGGCGACCATGGAACGCATCGCCGATTTCTGGAACACCGGCTGGAATCTCACCTCCGGCAAGGCGGATCTGACGGTGCTGCCGTCCTCGGGTCCGTACCGGATCGAATCCTTCACCGACAAGGACGGCCTGGTCCTGGTGAAGAACGAGAAGTGGTGGGGCAATGCGGCCGCGACGCCGCGGATCGTGGTGTGGGACAAGCATTCCGATCTGAAGGCGAAGCTGTCGGACAAGGCGATCGGCGTGCTCGACATCGGCGCCGGTTCGCTGGGTGACGTGAACCTGTCGGGCTTCTCGAAGGAGAATCTGCCCGGCCGCGGCGTCGAGCAGCTGACGCTGAGTACGGGTGGCGTCCTCGCGAACGCGAACGCGCGCAAGGCGTTCGCGCTGTGCGTGCCGCGGCAGGCGCTGTTCGACAAGTTCGGGCATCCCGGCTACGACGTGAAGAGCGGGCTGGGCGCGGGTCTCGCGAATTCCCGGACCGTGCCGCAGGATTCGCTGTACTACTCGTCCATCGTCGGCCCGGCCGACAAGTACAAGGGCGGCGATCCGGGCATCGTGACGGCGGCGAGCTCCTCGGGCATCCAGAACCAGACCGTGCGCATCGGCTATGTGAAGCCGGATGATCGGCGCGCGCAGACGGTGGCCGCCATCGCCGACGCGTGCAAGGCCGCGGGCATCACCGTGGTCGATGCGGGCGCACCGGATTTCACGGCGCAGCAACTGGCAGACGGCAAGGTGGACGCGATTCTCGGCGGCGACGCGGGCATGCCGGGACCGTCGGGTTCGCTCGCGGAGACCGACGCCATCGCGGCCCTGCGCACCGGCTCCGGCGTCAATTTCGGTAGGTACGGTAACGGCCGCTACGATGCCATCGCGGATCAGCTTGCGTCCGAGGACAACTCGAGCACCGTGCTGAACCTGCTGACCGAGCAGGAAAACCTGCTCTGGGGCGACATGCCGTCGATCCCGCTGTTCGCCGGACCGCGCACCATCGCGTTCGGCGACGGTATGGAGAACGGTATCGCCAGCCCGACACGGGCCGGCGCTGGTTGGAACATGGATCGCTGGGTGCTGAAGCGGTGACCCCGGTGGGGCCGTTGGTGACGAGGAATGGGTGGAGATGAGCAAGCACGAGATGGCTGACACGGACGACGCCGGGGCACGGAACGCCAAGGCCGAGGAGTCCGTGCAGCGGCTGACCCGCTGGCACGACGACTTCCCGACACCGGGCGTCCGCTTCGCGGACCTGACACCGGTTTTCGCGGACGCCGAGGGCTTCCGTTCGGTACTCGACTGCTTCGCCGCCACCGCCCCCGAGGCCGATCTGGTGGCGGGCGTGGACGCGCGCGGCTTCCTGCTGGGCGCCGGCGTGGCCGCCATCCTGGGCACCGGCGTGGTGGCGGTGCGCAAGGGCGGCAAGCTACCCCCGCCGGTCATCTCCCGCGAGTACACCCTCGAATACGGTTCGGCCGCACTGGAGATCCCGGCCGACGGCATCGATCTGAAGGGCCGTAAGGTCCTGCTGCTCGACGATGTGCTCGCCACCGGCGGCACCCTCGCCGCGGCTGCCGAGCTGTTCATCGCCGCCGGCGCCGAGGTGGTCGCGGCCGCCGTGGTGCTGGAGCTGACCTTCCTCGAGGGGCGCGCCAAGCAGGGCAGCTACCCGCTGCACTCGATCGTCAAGCTCTGACGGACGAACTCGATGGCCCGGTGACGAAGTCGTCACCGGGCCATCGTCTTTCTGGGTCGTGCTACTTGCCCGCGCCGATGGCCTGACCGATCAGCGCGCCCACCGCGTCGGGCAGGATCTCGCCGAGTGTCTGCCAGAAGCGCGGTTCCGCCATCACGAAGGTCGGATTGCTGATCCGGCAGCCCTGCACGGCGGGTACGCCATTGAGCCGATCGCGCAGGAAGTGGAAGGCCCCGGGCAGTTGCCCGGCGACGCCGGAGATGTGCTCGGCCACCAGTTCTCGCTCGTAGCTGACGCTGGGCGCGCCGTCCTTGCAGTACTTGTCGACCAGTTTGTCCACGCCCACATTGGGCAGGATCTCGTCGTACTGCGCGTGATAGATGTAGATGGGCATGTTCGGTGTGGCCTGGCCCAGCGAATTGTCGGCCAGGAACTTCTGCACGGCCGGATACTGCAGGGGGTCGCCGCCCTTGAACGCCCCCATGTAGTCGTAGAACGGCAGCAGCGCGGTGCCCTCGGGGTGGCAGAGCAGCTGTTTGGACGCGAACAGCACCTGGCTCACCGGATCCACGACATTGTCCCGCAACAGGTCCCGGACCTGCGGATACTCACCGGCTATGCCGGCGAACACGCCCATCAGCAGACCGGTGTAGAGGCCCTTGTTGTTGTGCCGCATGGCGTCCGGATAGTCCGCCGCCGCAATGCCGCCCGCGGCGACGCCGACGATGTTCAGTTCCGGCGCGTAGCTCTGCGCGATCTCCGCCGCGAACGAGGATGGGACGGTCCCGCCCGAATAGCCCCAGAGCGCGGTGGGCGTGCCGGGGCCGGAAAGCTGTGCGGGGGAGAAGTTCTCGGCGGCGCGGATGCCGTCGAGGGTGGTCTGCGCATTGAGTTTGGAGGTGCCGTAGGAGGAGTGCGGGCCTTCGTAGTCCGGGATGACCACGGTCCAGCCCTGCCCGACGCCCGCCGCGATGGGGATGAGCGTCTCGGCCGCGTTCACGTAGTCGAGGGGGAGTCCGCCGGATTGGATCACGTACGAGGGCGCGCAGTATTGGGCGGCACTGTCCTCGGCGATCTGATAGGACAGCAGTTTTCGCCCGCCCTGCGGTGCGGGACCGCGCGGCACCAGCACCGTGGTGACGGTCGAGATGGCCTCGCCGAAGCTGTTGGTGGTGCGGTACGACAGCTGCCAGGCATCGATATTCAGCTGGATGAACCCGAAGAAGGCCGGGTTGATGCGCCGGGCGCGCAGGATCTCGCCCGGTCGCGCCGCCGCGACCTGTCCGGCGGGCGGGGAATAGAAGTCGTCGACCTCGGGCGGCAGGGTGACCGACGGCGGTGGTTCCACCGCGACCTCGTGGCCCGGTTCGGCGCGCGCGGTGGTCTGTGCCGCCGCGACGAGTAGTCCGGCGGCGAGTCCGATGGCGAGCAACCGACCCCACCCATGTCCTGTCATGGAATCTCCCTGTGTGCACGGCGATGTGGCGCCCCAACCGTCTCAGACAAGGAGGTGTGCCGTCTCTGTGCACGGAATCAGGCTTACGCCCGGCAATTTGTTCAGATGACAAGGCAACCAAAGATATCGGCGGGCGCCACCCTGCCGTATTGGATTGCTGTGCGCGGATATTCGTTCACGCGCACAATGACTGGATGACCGTCGCACCCGATGACCCGGATACGCCCTTTGCGGGATTCCTTGCCGCGCACCTCCCCGAGGCCGCCCGGGAAATGGTGACGGCAGTGATCAAGACGGTCCCGGACTACGAGCGCCTGCCGCACGACCTGATCGAACAGGATCTGGTGCGCCGCGCCGAGGAGAACCTGCGGCTGTTCCTGCGCCTGCTCGGCGAACACCGCGATCCGCGGCCCGAGGACATGACCGGCATGATCGACGTGGCCGTTCGCCGTGCGCGCGAGGGCATTCCGCTGGACGCGGTGCTGGCCGTGTATCACCGCGGGGCGCTGGCCGCGTGGAACCACCTGGTCACCGTGGCCGGCACCGACCGTGAGCGCGAGGAATTGCTGGCCGCGGTTCCGCTGCTGCTCGGCTATCTCGGCGCGGTGGTGCCGGGCGTCGCCGCCTCCTATCTGGACGAGCGCCAGGATCTGCATTGGGAGCAGCGCGAGGCCAAACGCGCGCTGGGACAGGCGCTCCTGCAGGGTAAGCCCGCCGAGTTGCTGGCCGAACGCTTCGGCATCACCCTGGGCGGTTATCACGTGCTGGCCCTGCGCACGCCCGAGGCCGCCGAGAGCGGTGACGGCGTCCGCCCGGCCATGCGTGTCATCCACGGTGAGATCGATGCCTTGTCCCCGCAGGCGCTCACGGTGCTGGATCGGGCCGGCGGCTGGGTGCTGGTCCCGGCGACCGAGCCGAGTGCCCGCCTCGATACCGCGGTCGGCCGGATCGCCGCCGCGGCGGGTGTCCGGGTGATAGCTGGAACCGCGCTCGCCGCAATGGTTTCCGAGATTCCGGCGCGGGCGGAGGAGGCGGGGGAGATCGCGCGGCTCGCGCTCGGGCTGGGGCGGCCGACCGGTGTGTATCGCATGTCGGATCTCGCCCTGCAGTATCAGTTCGCGCGTCCCGGTCCCGCGCGCGCCTGGCTGCTCGGACTGCTGGGGCCGCTGACCGATCACCCGCATCTCATGCAGGCGCTGCGCGCGTATCTGGCGCACGACCACAATCGCGTGGCGGCCGCGGAGTCCCTGGTGGTACACCGCAATACGCTCAACTATCGGCTGAACCGGATAGCCGCGCTCACCGGTTACGATCCGGGCCGGTCCGAGCACACGCCCTTGTTCGCCGCGGCTCTGACCGCGTTCGATCTCGCGGGCGCCGATCTGTAGGCGGCGCGGCGCCGGTGGTCAGCGTGCGACGACCCGGGCGACGAATCCGCTGACTATGAGCCAGAAGACCGCGGCCAAACCGTAATTCAGCACGATGTCCAGATTGTGGCTGCCGGTGTGGAACAGTCCCGGGAAGAACAGCGCCAATGGCTCGGCGAGCGATTTGACGAAGGCGAAGAAGCGGTTCGACTGATCCGCGTTCAGCACCAGCATCAGGATGTACAGGCCCTCGATGAGGGCGAACAGCATGCCGACCGTCCCGATGATGCGGGCGGCGGCGGCCTCGTTGCGGGCGACGTACGGCATTCGGGGGGAATTCCCGTTGTCCGCCGGACGGAAACTGCGTCCCCGGGGTGTCGCCGGTAGTACGGGGTGTCGTCAGTAGCGCGCCACCAGGCGGGCGATGAACCCGGTCACGACGAGCCAGAACAGCGCTGCCAGTCCGTAGTTCACGACCACGTCCAGATGGGCGTTGCCGGTATGGAAGAGGCCGGGGAAGAACAGTGCCAGCGGCACCGCGAGTCCCTTGATGAAGAGGAAGAAGCGGTTGGCCTGATCGGCATTGAGGACGATCATGAGGATGTAGACGCCCTCGATCAGTGCGAACAGGCCACCGACGAGGCTGACGATTCGTGCCGCGGCGCCCTCGGAGTAAGAGCGGGGGTAATAGTAGGGCATATCCCACGCTATGCCCGGAAACTGGCAGTTCAATCAGAGGTCGCCGCTGGAAACGGCGGCCAAGATCGCAGACTGAAACGGACTCTTCGGTCGGTGAAAGTGGGTGTCGGACATGGCATGATGTCCGGGTGATCACCGCGGCGGTCGTGAGCGTTCGGGCGTGAGGCCCAAAGTCGTCCTGGGCATCGCCGCCGGCGCGGTCCTTTCGCTGATCACACTGGTCGTCGTCATCATCCTGCCCTCGACCGAAACCAGTTGTTCGCCGGGCACACCCGCGATTCCGTCCACCACCCCCGCGCTCACCGAACCCAACTGCCCGGCCACCGGTTCGCCCGCCGAAGCCGGGTTGCAGGACGGCGCCCTGCGCGTGCTGCGCTGCACCGTCGCGCGATTCGGGATGATGGATATGCGCGGCGTCGTCAACGATCCCGCCTTCCCGGATCTGAAGGCCGGGCGCGCGGTGGAATTCATCGTCGGCGCCGATCAGGCCAAAGGCGATGCGATCGTGCAGTTCCTGCAGGAGAGCGCGGCCAACTTCAAGATCGACTACGTGATCTGGAAGCAGCGCAGCTGGACTCCCGGCGCCGCCTCCGGCTTCGAGTGGAAGCCGCTGGACGACCGCGGCAACCCGGCCAGTAATCGGATGGACCGGGTCCAGGTGACCATCAAGGGCGACGACGCCGGCCCGAGCGTGTCCGCGCCGAACGTCTCGCTGGCCGCGGCGCCCGGCACCGTGAACGAGGCGGGCACCATCGGCGGCAGCGGGCGGCACGGATACCCCATCCCGCCAGGGCAATTCACCATCACCGACGGGTTCGGCGCGCGCGGCGGCACGCATATGGGCGTGGACTTCGCGGCCCCCGCGGGCACGCCCATCTACGCCGCGGCCGACGGTCTGGTGGTCGCGTCCGGTGCGGCCTCGGGCTTCGGCGACTGGGTGGTCATCGACTCCGTCGACGCGAACGGCAGTCGTTATTCGACGGTGTACGGCCATATGTATGCCAATGGCATCTACGTGAAGACCGGTGACATCGTCACCATGGGTCAGCACATCGCCGATGTCGGCAGCAATGGTGAATCCTCGGGCCCCCATTTGCATTTCGAACTCGTACCGGGCGGCCGGTTGACGGGCGGGCATCAGGTCGACCCCATGCCCTGGTTGCAGGGCGGCACCATCCCCACGCCGACCATGCCGTACTGCGAGAACGGATTCGGTACCGCCGGCGGCAATCTCGCCTCCGGTAAGGTGCCCGCGCAGTTCGAGGTCTGGTACCGCCGCGCCGGGTCCATCTGCCCCGAGATCAGCGCGTCGCTGCTGGCCGCGCAGGGCGCCGCCGAATCCGGCTTCAATGTCGGCGCCATCTCCCCGGACGGCGCGGAGGGCATCGCGCAGTTCATGCCCGGCACCGCCAAGGAACTGGCCCCCGACGGGCAGCCCTTCGTCATCGATGCCGACGGCAAGGGCTATGCCGACCCCATGGATCCGGCCGACGGCATCATCGGCCAGGGCCGCTATATGTGTGCCCTCGCCAAGACCATCGAGGGCTGGATGGCGCAGGGCAAGGTGTCCGGCGATCTGACCGCGCTGACCATCGCCGCCTACAACGCCGGTGAGGGTGCGGTGCTGTCCTCCGGAGGTATGCCGGACCAGATTCCGCGGCACTTCACCGAGACGCGGCCCTACGTGGAGCGGATTCTGCAGTCCGAGCCCAACTACCGCAGCATGGGCAGCGACGGCCGTTTCCAGCCCGATTCGAACGCCGATCTCGGACCGCAGATCGTGTCCGCCGGTGAGCAATGGCTCGGCACCCCATACGTTTTCGGCGGCGGCGGGCCCGGCGGGCCGACCAGTGGCGGCTTCGACGAGGCGGGTTTCACCTCGGCGGCGGTCTTCGCCGCCACCGGCGGCAGCGTCAATCTCCCGCGCACCGCGGAACAGCAGTGGGAACAGGGCGTCGAGGTGCCGCTGATCAATGCGAAGCCCGGTGACCTGGTCTTCGGCCGCTTCGGGCCGCGGGGTCCGGCCGATGTCGGCGTCTACATCGGCAGCGGCCGCATGCTGCACGCCGAACAGAACGGTCAGGTGTCGCAGGTGCCCCTGCTCAACGGCATGAAGGCGCGTCGCGTGGCGCGCTGAGACCCGGCTCACCGGAATATGTTCTTGCACTGGATCGTTGCTGCGAGTAAGTTGTTTCGAGTCTTATTGCCGTCGATCGGAGTCATGACGTTGGTCTTCTGAGGTAACCGCTGCGCGGCCCGCATACGTGCGCCGCATTCTTCGCGTTACCCTTCGGGAGGCTCGTATGTCATCTACTTCTGTATCCATTTCCGATCTCACCTTCACGTGGCCGGACGGCACCCCTGTCTTCGACGGTCTCGATGCCGTGCTCAGCGCCGGGCACATCGGCCTGGTCGGCAGCAATGGCGCCGGTAAATCGACGCTGCTGCGGCTGATCACCGGTGAACTGAACCCCCAGCGGGGCTCGATCACGCTGCCCGGCCGCCTGGGCTACCTGCGCCAGGATCTCGGCCTGGCCGCCGGACAGCGGGTCGACGAGGTGCTGGGCATCGCCGAGCTGCGAAAGGCCCTGCACCGCATCGAATCCGGTACGGGCGGCGAGGCCGACTTCGAATTCGTGGGCGCCGCCTGGGATATCGAGGAACGCGCGGTGGCGCTGCTCGGCAAGCTCGGATTGCACTATGTAGCAGGCGATGTCACGCAACTGGACCGCCGGCTGGACACCTTGTCCGGCGGCGAGACGGTACTGCTCGGCCTGGTCGCCGAGCTGCTGCGCGAACCCGATGTGCTGCTGCTGGACGAACCGACCAACAATCTGGATCAGGTTGCGCGCGAACGCCTCTACGAGGTGGTCGGCCAGTTCCCCGGCACGGTGCTGACGGTCAGCCACGACCGGGAACTGCTGGATCGGGTGGACAGCATCGCGGAACTGCGGCAGGGCGAGATCCGTTCGTTCGGCGGCAATTTCACCGAGTACGAGCGGATCATCGAGGCCGAGCAGGAAGCGGCCCGCGCGGCCGTCCGCGATGCCCGCAGCGATGTGCGCAAACAGTCCCGCGAACTGGTCGAGGCGCGCATCAAACTGGACCGGCGGTTGCGCTATGGGCAGAAGATGTGGGATCAGAAACGCGAACCCAAGATCATCATGTCGGAACGCAAACGCCAGGCCCAGGTCTCGGCGGGCAAGTTGCGCAACAACCATATCGGCAAGGTCGAGGAGGCCAAAGATCAGCTGACACAGGCGCAGGAGCTGCTGCGCGACGACCGGGAGATCCGGGTCGACCTGCCCGGCACCCGGCTCTACCCGGGACAGGACGTGATCGCGCTGGACGAGGTGGTGCTGGCCAACGGTCCCACGGTGACGCTGAAAATCACCGGGCCCGAACGCATCGCCCTCACCGGCCGCAACGGGGCGGGCAAAACCACCCTGCTGCAGCGCATCTGCGCGGAAGCGCCGAAGGTGCCGTGGCGATTGCTGCCGCAGCGCCTGGACATCTTCGACGAGCAGCGGTCGGTCTTCGAGAATGTCGCCGACGCCGCGCCGCACGCGAAACCGGAACAGATTCGAGCCCAATTGGCCCGCTTCCTGTTCCGCGGCGCGGATGCCGATGTGCTCGCGGGCGCGCTGTCCGGCGGGGAACGCCTGCGGGCGGCGCTGGCCATGCTGCTGCTGGCCGAACCCGCGCCCCGGCTGTTGCTGCTCGACGAACCCACCAACAATCTGGATCTGCCCAGCCTGCGCCACCTCACCGAGGCGCTGGCGAGCTTCCAGGGCGCGTTGGTGGTGGTCAGCCACGATGCGCGGTTCCTGGACGAGATCGGGGTGACGCGTCGCGTGGACCTGTCCGCGGACGGGCTCGCCGAAGTCGCGGCGGAGTGACAGCAGGCTGTCGGCGGCGGAGTGACAGCAGGCTGTCGGCGGCGGAGTGACAGCAGGCTGTCGAGGCGCATTGCGGCCACCTGAGCAATCGGGACGCAATGCTGCCTCGAACCCGGCCTCGACGGCGGTATCCTCTGCTCTCCGGCCCTTACCGCTGCCGCCGGGATCCGCGTCCCGGTGTCCATGTGAATCCAGGACTAAAGTGGGAGGTCCGGGTGGTTGAACGGTCCGATAAGGTGTTCCGAATCGAGGCCGAGAGAGGCGGTGGCATGACACAGCATTTGGAGAAGGCGAACGCCGGGCAATCCGACAACGGTTCGTCCGCCACCCCGGCAAACGGACAGCCCGCCGCGACTCCACGCAATGCCTCAGCTGCCGTACCCACTTCCGCCTCCCGCCGTGTGCGTGCCCGCCTCGCCCGCCGCATGACCGGTCAGCGCGGCATCGCCGCGGTCAAACCGGTGCTGGAACCCCTGGCAACGGTGCATCGTGAGCTGTACCCGAAGGCGAATCTCGCGCTGCTGCAACGGGCTTTCGATGTGGCGGACGAGAAGCACCAGCATCAGTTCCGTAAGTCGGGCGACCCGTACATCACGCACCCGCTGGCCGTCGCGAACATCCTGGCCGAGCTCGGCATGGATACCACCACCCTGGTCGCGGCGCTGCTGCACGACACCGTCGAGGACACCGGTTACTCGCTCGAGGAGCTGACCAACGACTTCGGGTCCGAGGTCGCGCACCTGGTCGACGGCGTCACCAAGCTGGACAAGGTCAACCTGGGCGCGGCCGCCGAGGCCGAGACCATCCGCAAGATGATCATCGCCATGGCCCGCGACCCGCGCGTGCTCGTCATCAAGGTGGCCGACCGGCTGCACAACATGCGCACCATGCGTTTCTTGCCGCCGGAGAAGCAGGCCAAGAAGGCGCGCGAAACCCTCGAGGTGATCGCGCCGCTCGCGCACCGGCTGGGTATGGCGACCGTGAAATGGGAGCTGGAGGACCTCGCCTTCGCGATCCTGCACCCCAAGAAGTACGACGAGATCGTGCGCCTGGTCGCCGACCGCGCGCCCTCACGTGACACGTACCTGGCCAAGGTGCGCGCCGAGATCGTGAACACGCTCGAGGCGAGCCGTATCAAGGCCATCGTGGAAGGCCGCCCGAAGCACTACTGGTCGATCTATCAGAAGATGATCGTCAAGGGTAAGGACTTCGACGACATCCATGACCTGGTCGGCATCCGCATCCTCTGCGACGAGGTGCGTGATTGCTATGCGGCTGTGGGCGTGGTGCATTCGCTGTGGCAGCCCATGGCGGGACGGTTCAAGGACTACATCGCGCAACCGCGGTACGGCGTCTACCAGTCGCTGCACACCACGGTCGTGGGCCCGGACGGCAAGCCCCTGGAAGTGCAGATCCGCACCCAGGACATGCACCGGACCGCCGAGTTCGGCATTGCCGCGCACTGGCGGTACAAGGAGACCAAGGGCAAGCACTCCTCGGACTCCACCGAGGTCGACGATATGGCCTGGATGCGCCAGCTGCTCGACTGGCAGCGGGAAGCCGCGGACCCGGCCGAGTTCCTGGAATCGCTGCGCTTCGACCTGAAGTCGCCGGAGATCTTCGTGTTCACGCCCAAGGGTGATGTGATCACGCTGCCGCAGAAGTCGACTCCGGTGGACTTCGCGTACGCCGTGCACACCGAGGTCGGGCATCGCTGCATCGGCGCCCGCGTCAACGGGCGACTGGTCGCGCTGGAACGGCAGCTGGAGAACGGTGAGGTCGTCGAGATCTTCACCTCGAAGGCACAGAACGCCGGACCCTCGCGGGACTGGTCGAACTTCGTGGTGTCCCCGCGCGCCAAGGCCAAGATCCGGCAGTGGTTCGCCAAGGAACGCCGCGAGGAAGCTCTCGAGGCCGGCAAGGACGCCATCAGCAAGGAGGTCCGGCGTTCGGGCCTGCCGTTGCAGCGGCTCATGAGCGTGGACGCCATGTCGGCGCTGGCGCACGAACTGCACTACACCGATATCTCCGCGCTGTACGCGGCGGTCGGCGAGAACCAGGTGTCCGCGCATCACGTGGTGCAGCGGCTCATGGCGCAGCTCGGCGGTGTCAGCGATGTGGAGAACGAGCTCGCCGAACGGTCCACGCCCTCCACGGTTCCGGCGCGCCAGCGCACGACCGGCGATGCGGGCGTGGAGATTCCGGGCGCGCCCGGCACGGTCTCCAAGCTGGCCAAGTGCTGCACCCCGGTGCCCGGCGACGAGATCATGGGTTTCGTGACTCGCGGCGGCGCGGTCAGCGTGCACCGGACCGACTGCACCAATGCGGATTCGCTGCGCGCGGAGCCGGAACGCATCATCGAGGTGAAGTGGGCGCCGTCGCCGTCCTCGGTCTTCCTGGTGGCCATCCAGATCGAGGCCCTGGATCGCACGCGCCTGCTGTCCGATGTGACGAAGGTGCTGGCCGACGAGAAGGTGAACATCCTGTCCGCCGCGGTCACCACCTCCGGTGATCGAGTCGCCATCTCCAAGTTCACCTTCGAGATGGGCGACCCGAAGCACCTCGGGCATCTGCTCAATGTGGTCCGCAATGTGGAAGGCGTCTACGACGTCTACCGCGTGACCTCGGCGGCCTGACGGGACGGCGGCCCGGCCGGAATCAGTTGGGCCGCAACACCAGAATGCCGGGCGTCGTCGCGACGTACTGCGAGAACGGGGTGTCGACGACCTGGTAGGCCGACAGTGAACTGGCATTGCGGAATACCGGGCCGTTGGCGGTCTGGACGAAGATGCCGACGTGGGTGACGTCCAGGCCGGGCTCGTCGGCGTAGGCGCCGATGTAGTCACCGGTGTGCAGCTGTGAGATGACCGCGTCGTTCACGGCGTTCGCGGGAATATAGGTGATGTTGCGCGCCACCACCGGGATGCCCGGAAGGTAGTTGCTGCCATCGGCTTTCGCATTGAGCTGCTTGGTCAGCACGATCGCCGACGGGCTCAGCGTGCCGGTGATGTCGGTGGCGGCGACGCGGGGCGTGTTCGCCCAGTCGGTGAAGAAGTTCTTGCGATGCTGGAAGTCGATCTGGCTATTGGTGTATCGGGTTTCGACCAGCTTGTTCATGAAATCGGCGCGGTCGGACGACCTGCTGAGCGCTTCCACGTAATCCAGGAACGTGAAGCAATCCACCCGCCGCAGGTCGACGACCAGCTGTTCGGGCTGGGTGGCCGAGCCGATCAACATGTCCGGGCCGTACGGGGTGCCGAGGAAGCGGGCCGAGAGCTGGTCGATCACATCGCCTCTCGCGGTGCCGGCGGGAATCCCGTTGCGCAGGGACAGCAGACTGTCGAGCTTCGCGGAGGTGGCATCGTCGATATTCGCGGTGGGCGTGGCGCCCGCCGTGGGCGACCACAGCCCCGAACCGCAGATCAGAGCCAGTACAACGAACAGAACGCGAACGGTGGTGCGCAAGTCGCCTCCCCGAGGCCGATCGATGCCAGGTGCATCCACCGTAACCCGTCAGGGTTGCAGGACAACCTTGCCGAGGGTGCCGTGCTTTGTCGCGAACGCCTGCGCCGCGTCCGCGAGCGGGAACACCGCGCCCACATGCGGACCGATCCGGCCGGCGTCCACCCGCTGCGCCAATTCGATCAGCTGTTCGTGGTCGGGCTCGACGATGAAGAACGCGGCCTTGCCGTCGAGAGGGGTGACCGGCGGCGGTGCGGTGATGGACACCAGAGTGCCGCCCGGGCGCAGCAGACCCGCCGAACGGGCGAGGATATCGCCGCCGATGGTGTCGAATACCAGGTCCACGTCCTCGATGTCCTCGAGTCGGTCGTTTTCCAGATCGACGAATCGGCAGGCCCCCGACTCCGTCGCGATGGTGGCGGCCCCGGCGCGCCCGGTGGCGATGATGTGCGCGCCGATATCGTGCGCGAGTTGCACGGCCAGCAGTCCGGTGCCACCGCCCGCGCCGTGGACGACGACCCGCTGTCCCGGTTGCAAGCCGCCGTGCACGAACAGGCCCTGCCAGGCGGTCAGACCGGCCAGGGGCAGGGCCGCGGCCTCCGTGAAGTCCAGGGACGCGGGCATTTTCGCTAGATTACGGGCTTCGACTGCGACGAATTCTGCTGCGGCGCCGTCGCGATGCCAGTCGGTGAGGCCGAAGACTCGATCGCCGACGGCGAAACCGGTG
Source organism: Nocardia sp. NPDC020380 (assembly GCF_044386975.1). Classification (NCBI taxonomy): domain Bacteria; kingdom Bacillati; phylum Actinomycetota; class Actinomycetes; order Mycobacteriales; family Nocardiaceae; genus Nocardia; species Nocardia sp. NPDC020380. Next base: position 284,494 of record NZ_JBIRVQ010000002.1, read on the forward strand.
GTGCCGTAATGGACTTCGCTCACCACACCGGCCACTTCGTGCGCCGGAATGGACGGGGTCCGGTCCTTGCCGGCGCGATCCACCCAGGTGCCGGGCCAGTTCAGTTCGTCAGGTACGAAGGAGGCGGCCCGCACCTCGACCAGCACATCGCCGGTCACGTGTACCGGTACGGGCGCGTCCTCGTAGACCAGTTCGCCGTCACGCTGGTGAATGCGCGCTGCCTTCATCTTTCGCTACCCCTTCCCATCTCGTCGCTGCGGTGTCCGAGTCTGGGTGGCCGCGCTGGCATTTCACTGGCAGCGGAGGACGGGTCTGCTATCGCATCTGCATTCCGACGGGCAGGACCCGTACCCACAGGGGCCCTTCATCGGCAGGCAGTGTGTTGTCAGCGCTCGGATTACAGGTGACGGTCGTCTTCCCCGGTGTAGCGCCATAGGTCCACACGACATTCCAGCTGGACCCGTCGAACTCCTTGCTACCCACCTGTTCCGGAGCAGGCTGCTGCACACTGATCGGCTGATTCGACGCATCGGTCACGGTGCACCCGAACGCGCCCGCGCCCCCCGCCCACCGAGCGGGCGCATAGATCGCCATATAGGCATCCGCCGGAACCAGCACCTCGGTCGCGGTACCGAACGGAACCCGCCGCCCATCGGCCGGACTCGCGTCGCACGGCGGAGCCCCATCGGGCCCATGCCCATCCGCATCCACACACGGTGTCGGACTGGGACTCCCCTGAGTAGTAGCGGTAGTCGTCACCGTCGCATCCGACGACTTCTGACTGTTGGAACAACCGGCGATAGCCAGCACCGGAATGACGGCGGTGACGATCAATCCGGACGCGCGAACCTTCATGTCGACTCCCTCGTCCCCGCCGGGGAACCCGCCCCAACGGCTGGTAGCAACTTTCCGGCTACCCTACCGGTTACTCGCCACTACTTCCTGCTGTGCAGGCATTCGAAGGCGGGCGCTGCGGTGGTGGGTGAGGTCGGCGAACTTGTCTGTGGTCGCTGGGAGACTTCTCGGTATGCGATGGGCGGTGGCGGAGACGGGGGAGGGTGGGGCGTGGCTGTGTCCGGTCGATCGGGACGGGCGGGCGGCTGGTCCGGTGGTGGAGGAGGAGTCGCTGGCCGAGGCGGTGCGGTCGCGGCCGGAGGTGGAGCGGTGGGTGTGGCGGTCTACGCCGGAGATTTATCGGCGGTTGCTGGCTGAAGGGGTGCGGGTCGAGCGGTGTTATGACGTGGAGGTGGCGGAGGGGCTGTTGATCGGGCATGAGGAGGGGCAGTCGGGGCAGGCTCGGTCGTTGGCGGCTGCGTGGGCACGGTTGCACAGGTTGCCGGTGCCGCCGGATGCGCCGGTGCGGGCCGCCGAGACGCAGCCGTCGCTGTTCGAATCCGGGCCCGTGCCGTTGCCTGCCGGGACGGATGAGTTCGCGGCGCTGCTGGAGGTTTATGCCGGGCAGGTGGCCCGGACGGCGAAGACCGAGTATCCGGAGCGGATGCGGATGCTGCTCGCCGCCGAATCGGCGGGCATGCTGGTGGCGACGGAGATGTCGCGGGCGGGGATTCCGTGGCATGCCGATGTGCATCGGGAGTTGCTGGAAAGTCTGCTGGGCGAACGGATTTCGGGTGGGATGGAACCGCGCCGGATGGTGGAGCTCACCGATGAGATAGCGCGGGCCTTCGGGGGTGTGCGGGTGCGGCCGGATCTGCCGAACGAGATCATCAAAGCCTTCGGGCGCGTGGGGATCTCGTTGTCGTCCACGCGAAAGTGGGAGCTGCAGGAGGTCGATCATCCGGCGGTGGAGCCGTTGCTGGCCTACAAGAAGCTCTATCGCCTGTACACCGCGCACGGGTGGTCCTGGCTCGAACAGTGGGTCCATGACGGCCGCTTCCGCCCCGAATACGTGCCGGGCGGCACTGTCACCGGCCGCTGGACCGCCAATGGCGGTGGCGCCCTGCAGATTCCGAAGGTGATCCGGCAGGCCATCCGCGCCGATCCCGGTTGGCGCCTGGTGGTCGCCGACGCCGACCAGATGGAACCCCGTGTCCTGGCTGCCATTTCCCGTGATCCGGGGCTGATGGAGGTGGCCGGCCGTGATGAGGACCTGTACGCCGATCTGGCCGCCCGAGCCTTCGGTGGCGATCGCGCTCAAGCGAAAATCGCCCTGCTGGGCGCCATCTACGGCCAGACCTCCGGTGACGCCCTCACCCATATGGCCGAACTCCGCCGCCGCTACCCGGCCGCGGTGGCCTACGTCGACGATGCCGCCACCGCCGGTGAACAGGGCCGCCTCGTCCGCACCTGGTTCGGCCGCACCTGCCCGCCGGCCGCGTCGGCCGACGACGCCGACTTCGACGACGGACAGCCCGTCGCCTACGGCAGCACACCCAGAGCTCGTGCGCGCGGCCGCTTCACGCGCAACTTCGTCGTCCAGGGCAGCGCCGCGGACTGGACCCTGCTGCTGCTCGCGGGCCTCCGCGGCGCCATGACCCACGCGGGTCTGCAGGCCGAACTCGTTTTCTTCCAGCACGACGAGGTGATTGTGCACTGCCCGGCCGAGGAAGCGGCGGAGGTCGCCGGGATGATCGCCGCCGCGGCCGAGACCGCGGGCCGAATTGCCTTCGGCCCCACCCCGGTTCGCTTCCCTTTCACCACCGCGGTGGTGGAATGTTATGCGGACGCCAAATGACGCCGAGGTGAGGAGTGTTCATGTCGAACGAATCCGGAATTGCGGGACGGGTAGCGGTGGTCACCGGCGGTTCGCGCGGGATCGGGCGGGCCATCGCGGTGCGGCTGGCCGGGAGCGGCGCCGCGGTGGCGGTGAACTATCGGTCGCGGGGTGAGGCGGCCCAGGAGGTGGTGGAGGAGATCCGCCGGGCCGGTGGCCGGGCGCTCGCCGTCGAGGCCGATGTCTCGCTGGCGAAGGATGTGCGCGCCCTGGTCGAGCAGGTGCAGGCGGAATTGGGGCCGGTGGGTGTGCTGGTCAACAATGCGGGCATCGGCAAGGTGCTCGGACTGGACGAGATCACCGAAGAAGATTTCGACGAGACGATCACCGTCAATCTGAAGTCCGCGTTCCTGTGCACCCAGGCGGTGCTGGGCGATATGCGTGGCGCGCGGTGGGGGCGGATCGTGAACATCTCCTCGGTCGCCGCGCGCGGGCCCGGCGCGGTCGGCGTGCACTACAACGCGTCCAAGGCCGGTCTCGAGGGTTTGACCCGCGGTTATGCGGCCCGCCTGGCGGGCGAGGGCATCACCGTGAACGCCGTCGCGCCCGGCCCCATCGACACCGAGATGGCGGTGCCGTTGAAGGAGGCCGGGGTGGCGGATCGAATTCCGGTGCACCGCTTGGGAACTGTCGACGAGGTCGCGGACGCGGTGCTGGCGGTGGCCGCGAACGGTTTCATCACCGGCCAGACGCTCGCCGTGAACGGCGGGCTGCTCACTGTCTGAGCGAATTGCCCGGAATCGGGCACAGTAGGCTGTCCGGGTTCCCTATCTGCGAGGAGAGTCCATGACGACGTTCGAGAATGTCACCGTTACGAAGAAGGCGAATGTCTACTTCGACGGGAAATGCGTGAGCCACAGCATCGTGCTGGCCGACGGCACCAATAAGTCGGTCGGTGTGATCCTGCCCGCCACGTTGACGTTCAATACGGGCGCGCCGGAAATCATGGAGCTGATCGAGGGCGCCTGCACGGTCAAGCTGGCGGGCGAGTCCGAGGCCACGAGTTACAAGGGCGGCGAGTCGTTCTCGGTGCCGGGCAACTCCAGCTTCGAGATCGAGGTGCTGGAGCCCGTGCACTACGTGTGCCACTTCGGCTGAGTCGCCGATACGACAGGCCGGGCCCGGTTGGGGCCCGGCCTTTTTCGTATCCGGGTCAGAGCAGCCAGGGGTTGGTGGTGCAGACCAGGTCCGGGTGGGCGGCGGGGTCGATGGCGTGCAGGGCGAGGGAGACGGCGCGCGGGGAGAAGACCATGGAGTTGTGGTCGGAGGTGTCGAGGGCGCAGCCGTCCTGCAGCAGGACGTCGTGGACGGTGGCGCCGGGGCCGGCGGTGAGATAGGTGGCGGTGTACGGGGTGGAGACCTCGTCGTACTGGTCGCCCACGATGGTGTAGTCGATGCCCGGCATGGTGTCGCCGCCCGCGTTCAACGCGGTCAGCACGGGGGAGCCGACCAGTTGCTGAATTCCCGCGTGGCCGATGAGGTTCTCGGTGGGGTTGTTCAGGTCCAGTCCGAGCGTGCCCTTGAAGGCGCCGAGCAGATTGCCGAGTCCGCTGAGGGTGGTGCCGTGATTGGTTGCGCCGTAAGTGATCACGTGGCTCACCTTGTTGTTCGCCGGGTTCGCCGCATCGGCGCCGCCGTCGAATTTGAGGTACTGGCGGATGACGACCCCGCCCTGCGAGTGCCCGATGGTGTCGACCTGGGCGGCGCCGGTGGCGGCGAGCACGCGGTCGACGAAACCGGCCAGTTGGGCGCCGGAGTCCTCGATATAGCCGGTGGCGCCGATAGTGGGCTGGACCAGGCCCTGGCCGGGGGAGTCGGCGCGGCCGTAGTTGAAGGTGAAGACGCAGTAGCCGGCCTTGGCCAGTTGCGGGGACATGTAGGCGTAGGCACTGTAGGCGCTGGCCCAGGTGCCGTGCACCAGCACGATGGGCCGGGGGTGGGCGGCATCCGGCTTGCAGCCCCAGTCATTGGAACCTTGCGGCGCCACATCGGGATTGGCGAGTCCGTACGCGACCGCGGCGGCTTCGTCGGTGAGTTCCGGGCCGTAGCCGATGGTGTCGGAGGAATGCGAGCCGGGGATGGCGCCCGGATCCGCCATGGCCGCAGCGGAATTCGCGCCGAGGGCGAGGAGGGCGGCGGTGAGGACGACCGCGGCGCGACGCCGCGTGCGAAGGGTGTGCGACATGCGGGTACTGCTTCCTAGAGATGTTGGTCGGTTGTCCAGCTGGAAGCAGACTATGAGCTGTTTGCCCGAAAATTGCGGTGACGACGATCATTCCGTTAAGAAGTCGTTTCGAGGCCGTGGCGAGGACCCTCATCACGCCGGTCTCGATGGTCGCCGACCTCGGATCATCGGCGGATTGTTAACCGAGTGTTCGCGTCGTTCGGCACTGTCGAATGTGCCCGATTGCGCGCGAATCGAGTCAGCCGCTACGGCGCGCCCGGAGCGCCAACACGTCGAGGATGCGCTGCCAGGCCGGTGAGTGTTCCTGCATACGGTCGAGGACGATGGCGAGCGATTCGGCTTGGCTCGGCCCGTCGGGGTGCGCGGCGTCCCAGGCGGCGATGGTGTCGATGAGGCGGTCCACGCGGGGGTCGCCGGGCCGCCAGTCGAAGGCCTGGTCGCAGGTGAGGTAGAGGTCGCGTAGTGCGGGGTCGTCGAACGCGGCGTTCTTCTGGCGGACCCATTGCGGCACCGAGTCGGCGTCGATGGCGACCATGAGAATCCAGGCCTCGCATTCGAGGCGGACCATGCGTTCGCTCACGTCAAGTGCTCGCATGCGCTCCAGGACGTCGACCACCTCGACGGGCAGGAAAACTCTTTCCGCCGAGGCGAATTCGGTAGGTCTCGCGCGGAGCAGGGTATCGATGCGGGTGAGCGGGACGCCGGCGTCGGCGAGGGTGCGGATGCGAATGAGGTCGACCACGGCCTGCGCGTCGTAGCGCTGGTAGCCGGTGTCGTCGCGCTCGGGTTCGGGGAGGATGCCGCGCTGGTGATAGCAGCGAACGGTGTGCACGGTCACGCCCGCGGCATCGGCGAGCTGCCCGATGGTGAGCACCGTTCCCCTCTCGCGAAATCTTCTGTTCGTGTTTCGCATTCTACGAGTGGGCGCGTTCGATCTCACCTCGGACCGGAGTCCGCACGTCAGGCCTTGTATCCGAGCACATTCGGGGGCTAGGCGAAAACGAGGGCCGGCGGCCGATGCGTGGCGCCGTACAGTGCGATGCGCGCGGCGGCCGCGAGTGCGCCGCAACCGGGGTAGCGGTCCGCGGGCCGCTTGGCCATGGCGCGGGCGATGACGGCGTCGAATTCCGGTGGGACCGCGGGGTTCACCGCGCTGGGCTGTGGCGGTGGTGCGTAGAGGTGTGCGGTGAGCATGGCTTCGGGTGTGCGGCGGGCGAACGGCAGTGCGCCGGTGAGCAGGCGGAACAGGGTGCCGCCCAAGGCATAGACATCGGCGCGGCGGTCGATGGGGATGCCGGAGATCTGTTCGGGTGCGGCGTAGGCCGGGGTGGCGGTGAGTTCGTAGTCCGTGGCGGGCGTCCCGGAGAGATCCGCGGCCCGGGCGATCCCGAAGTCGGTGACGAGGACCCGATCCGGTCCCGCGGTGGTGGGTGCGATGAGCAGGTTGGCGGGTTTCACATCGCGGTGCAGTAGCCCGGCGGCGTGGGCGGCGTCGAGTCCGCGGGCAGCCTCGGTGATGATGTGCACCGCGCGCCGGGCCGGCAGCGGTGCCGCGGCGCGCGCCAATTGTTCGGCATCGCAGCCGGATACGTATTGCATGGCGATCCACGGGCAGCCCTCGTGAATCCCGCGGCCGTGGATGGCGACGACATTCGGGTGATGCAGCCGGGCGGCGAATTCGGCCTCGCGCAGGAAGTGCGCCGGGAAGTCGTGCCGGCTGCTCACCGTGCTGGGCACCTTCAGGGCGTCGCGCCGGCGTAGTCGCGCATGCCGGGCCAGGTATACCGTTCCCGCACCGCCTGTTCCGAGTTCGCGTTCGATCCGGTATCCCGCAAAAACCTCACCACTTCGCACCAGACAAACTGTGGGCTGCGGGGGATTCGCACTCAATGCCGGTTGGGTGGTCTGTGCAGGTCAGAGCGTTGCAGGAGAGTTCCGGACCGGAACGCGCAGGGCTACAGCTTGTCCGCCTGGCTGAGGAAGCCGACGACCCAGCGGGTGAGCCACGGCGGTCCGAGGCGCTGGGCCGCGCTGGTGAGTTTGGTCTGGATACCGACCAGCACGTGTGGTCCGCGGAACGGGCTGCGCGCGGTGGCGGCTTGCCACACCGCCGCGGCGACGTCCTCGGGGGTGAGGTGCACGCCGAGCCGGCCCGCGCTCTTCGCACCGCGCTCGACCTCGTCCATCATGCCGGTGGCGACGAACAGCGGCAGGATGTCGCGCACGGCGATGCCGTAGTGCCGCCATTCCAGATCCAGTGCCTCGGTGAGGCTTCGGACCGCGGCTTTGGTGGCGCCGTAGGTCGCGAGGCCGGGCTGGCCGTAGAGCGCCGAGGCGGAGGCGAGATTGACGACCTGACTGCCGGGTGTGCGGCGCAGGTGCGGCAGCGCGGAATGACAGCCGTTCAGTACGCCTTTGAGGTTCACGTCGATCAGCCGGTGCTGGCGTTCGAGGTCGATCTCGGCGAGCGGTCCGGAGTACAGGATGCCGGCATTGTTGACCAGCAGATCCAAACGCCCGGTGGCATCGGTGAATTCGGTGAGCGTGCGCTCCCAGCCGGTCGGATCGGTGACATCGAACGAGCCTTGGACGACCGGCCCGCCGATCTCACCGGCGACGCGCGCGACGGCGGCCTTGTCGACGTCGTAGAGGCCGACCGTCCAGCCCTCGGCGGCGAAGCGCAAGGCGATCGCGCGTCCGATACCGGCGCCCGCGCCGGTGATGAACACCGCGCGCCGGGCAGTGTCGGTGGGCTGGGACATTCGAGCCTCCTGCATCGGATCCGATCGCGTTCAGTCTGCCATCGGCCGCTGTTCAGGCAACCCGGCTTCCGCCGGCGGGCGTGTCGAGGACGCTGCGGTGGAAGGCGGCGGCATCCGCCATGGCCGCGCGGCCGTCGCCGAGCAGGCCCGCGCCCAGGTAGATCATGGAGTGCGGGGTCCGGCTGCGGATCTGCAAGCGGAGCGGGACATGGGCCTCCTCGCACCGCTTCGCGATCTCGAGGGCGTCGCTGAGCAGCATCTCCTCGGACCCGACCTGCACGAGTATCGGTGGCAGGCCGGTGAAGTCGTGGTTCACCACCGACCAGCGCGGATCGACCTTGCCGTCGATGGCGATACCGCGCCGCACCACCATGTCCGGCCCGGCCGTGGGCAGGACCGCGTCATGGCGCGCATTGGGGTGCGCCAGGCGCGCCGTGGAATCGAAATCGGCCCACGGCGAGGTGACCGAAATGCCCGCGGGCAGTGGCATTCCCAGGTCCCGTGCCGCCAGAGCGAGCCGCAGGGCCAGCCCGCCGCCGGCCGAGTCACCCGCGAGAATCAGCCGTCCGGCCGGGAATCCGGCGTCCAGCAGGGAGCGGTAGGCCTCCAGCCCGTCGTGCAGGCTGTCGCGAATGTGGTTGTGGGGCAGCTGCCGATAGTCGACGGTGAGCACCGGTAGCTCACTGGTGCGCGCCATGCGGGCGGTATACCGCCGGTAGCTGTTCAGCCCGCCCGCGACGAACGCGCCGCCGTGGAAGTAGAGGATCGCGGCATCCTGCTTCACCGTCGGGTCGGGAAGCCGTGCATCCCAGAGCCATTCGGCCTCGCAGTGCTCGAACCGCACCGGCCGCCGCCGGATGCCGCGCGGCGTCCCGCCGATGATGCGGGCGGGCACCTCGGAGTACCGACCCGCCAGGAAGACGAACTCCGCCTCCCGCGGCCCCTGATTCCCTACCCACGCGGCGGCCCGCAGTGCCTGCTGCAGGGTCGTCCGCAGGACAGGATCCACGATGCGCGTGCCGATGCGCGCGGTCCCGAAGTTCTCGATGACGACCGACGATTCGACGGTTCCGGGGGATTCGACAACGCTCGCGGTTTCGATAGCGCTCGCGGTTTCGATAGCGCTCGCGGTTTCGATAGCGCTCGCGGTTTCGATAGCGCTCGCGGGTTCGACAACGCTCGCGGGTTCGACAACGCTCGCGGGTTCGACAACGCTCGCGGGTTCGACAACGCTCGCGGGTTCGACAACGCTCGCGGGTTCGACAACGCCCGCGGTTTCGACAACACCCGGGGATTCGGCAGTGCCCGCGGATTCGGGGTTGGGCGTGGTTTCGGTGGGGTCCGCGGTGGCCGGGGGTGGCGTGGACTGGGGGTTCGGTGCCACGGGGCGCTCCTGTCCTGGTCTCGATCGGCCCGGCGGCGGGCTGATCGGACGATGTCGTCTCGGTCGGGACCGAAGATCATCTTTACCGGCGGGGCGCGAATTGTCATACCGGGGTCGGCTCTGGCCCGGATGGTCAAGGTGCTGGCGGGCTCGGTCACTCCGGGCGTGACCAGCGGCGTTCTACGGTGGAGCCGGTCCTGAAATCCTCTGTGGACCCGTGGTGATCCCGGCGGGCGCGTTGCCCCGCTGTCCGCCGGGATCTTCGATCGCGCCCGCGGCCGCTCAATCGTGCAGGGCCGAGCGCAGATCGGTGAGCCAGCCGCGAATCATGGTGCGGGCCAGCCGTGTCCGGGCGGCGTGCAGTTCGAAGAGGTGCCAGGCGCCGGGCACGTTGCGCACCGTGACCGGGACGCCCGCGTCCATCAGGCGGCGGGCGTAGTCGAGGGCCTCGTCGCGCAGCGGGTCCATATCGCAGACCAGGACGAAGGCCGGGGGCAGCCCGGAGAGATCGGTCGCGCGGGCGGGGCTGGCGTAGACCGGCACGTCGGTGGTGCCACGCAGGTAGTAGCGGTAGGTCTGCCGCATATCGGTGTCGTTGAGGATGCGCGGGTCGGTGATGGATCGCCCGGATTCGGTGTCGTGGCGGTCGTCGGTGGTGGGGATCATCAGGGACTGGTAGGCGATGGCCGGGCCGCGGCGGTACCGGGTGAGCAGGGCCATCGCCGCCGTGAGCCCGCCGCCCGCGGACTTGCCGGTGACCGCGATGCGGTCGGTGTCGATGCCCAGCTCCGCGGCGTGCGCGGCCATCCATTCGAGGGTGGCGTAGCAGTCTTCGAGCCCTGCCGGGTACGGGTGTTCGGGCGCCAGGCGGTAGTCGACCGAAACGGCGACCGCGCCAACCACTTCCGCGATCTCGATGGCGGTGCGGTCCTCACCCGGCAGCGAGGCGCCGAAGGCGAAACTGCCGCCGTGGATATGAAGTACGGCGGGCAGCGTTCCCGTCACGCCCTTGGGCCGGTAGACGCTGACCGGGATCTTGTTGCCGTCGGGCCCGTCGATCTCCAGGTTCCGGATCTCCACCCGCGAGGTGTCCAGGGGCAGCCGGTCGAGGACGGCCCGGAAGTTGCGCCGGGTGGCCTCGATATCGGTGAAGGTGCCCGGCCGGTGCGGCAGGTTCGCCAGGATCTCGGCGAGTTCGGGATGAACGGCGGGGACGTTCGGGGTGGTCATTCGAGCTCCAATAGTCTCATTGATACCGTGGCGTTGAGACCAGCTTATAGTCTCATTGATACGGTTGCAAGAGCCGAAAAAACGCACGAACCGAAACGGTCCGTGCGCTGCGAATTCGGTGCGGTCAGCCCGCCAGAGCGGTGCGGGTGGCCGTGCGGATGGCGGTGGTGACGGTGTCCGGATCCTCGAGCATCACCAGATGCCCGCATTCCGGCAGCGTGATCGCCCGCAGCGGCGCCAGGGTCTCGTTCAGCCGGGCCCCGGCGGCGGCGGACAGGATGTGGTTCTTCGCACCCCAGACGGTGGTGATCGGCGGAAAGTCCGCATCGGGCCGGAAGCCGTCCAGCACAGCCAGTTTCGGCAGGTCGCGCGCGATGGCCGCGGGCGGCAGCAGCCGCTGCGGCTCGGCCCACCGGTGCCGCAGTTCGGCGAAGGCGGCGCGATCCATGGTGCGCCCGCGCGGCCCGAGCTGTTCGCGAACCACCAATCCTGCTGCCAGAGCGGGCAATCGGATCGCGCCGGCGACGGGATCGAGCTTCATGCGGCTCGCCAGCCGAGCGGTCAGACCGGTCGGTGTGGGCCGCAGCGTATTCGCGGTCAGCGGACTGCACAGCACGAGCGCGCGCACGTTCTCCGGATTCCGCCGCGCGTACAGCAGCGACAGCGCACTGCCGAAACAGTTGCCGACCAGCGTCACCCGGCTCAGCCGCTGCGCGTCCAGGAACTCCGTCAGCATCCGCAGATAGTTCTCGATGGTGTATCCGCCGGCCGGGGTATCGGATTCGCCGTAGCCGATCAGATCCAGTGCGTACACGCTGTTGGTTCCGGACAGCGCCCGCATCTGGTTCACCCAGATGCGGCGGTCGCCGCCGATATTGTGCAGGAATACGATCGGATCACCCGATCCGGCGTGTTCGTACGTGACGGACACCCCGTGATAATCGAACACCGGCATCGGGCGCTCTCCTCATTGAGTAGCGGTGCCGCGCTGCGCGGCAGTGCCACCCATGCTAGCCGGTACCCGGCGTAACACAAGGTTCGCAGGATTGCGTCCGATTGCTGGTCAGCGTGTTATTCGGCGATCCACCTCTCCGGCGCGCAGCCAGGATTTCAGTTCGGTCATGCCGGTGTCTCGATCGATTACGGGCCGGTATCCGAAATCGCGGGCGGCGGCCGAGGTGTCGTAGGTGCCCGAGCGGGTCATGACCGCGACCGAATACCGCGACAGCGGGGGCGTCCAGTGCGTGGCCAGATACGGTACGCGCCGGAGGTTTTCGATGATCTCGACAATGCCGCGCACCAGCCGCGGATCCAGCTTGCGGCTCGGCGGCTGATAACCGAGTTCGGTGGCGATCTGCGCGAGGAAGCGCCAGACGTTCGTCTGCTCGGCATCGGCGATGAAATACGCCTTGCCGCCGACATTCTCGCTGGTGGCGGCCTTGACGCAGGCGTCGACGATATTGTCGACATGGCAGAGCGAGGCGTATACCTCGTGGCCGCCGGACAGGTCCGGCAGGGTGCCCGCCGCCGCGCGTTCCAGCAGTCGCACGATGGGCCCGGAGCGGTCGCCGGCGCCCCAGATAGCGCGGGGGCGCAGGGCGGTGGTGGTGAACTCCGGCGTATTCGCCTGCAGCACCAGGCGTTCCGCCTCGGCCTTGGTTTCGCAGTAGTGGTTGAGGTAGCGCCGCGGATACGGAACCGACTCGTCGATATCGATTTGGTCGCCGCCATCACGGTCCATGAGGGCACTCGGACTCGACACGAAAACGAATCGTCCCGCACCCGCGGAACGGGCCGCGGTCAGTAGCCGGTCGGTGGCGGCGGTGTTCTCCGCGTAGAACTGCTCGCGGGTCCCGCGCTCGTCCACCCGTGCGGCACTGTGAAATACGACATCGATCCCGGTCGCGGCGCGGTCCAGGGAGCGCGCGTCGGAGAGGTCCCCGGTGACGATCCGGACTTGTCCCAGGACCGGTACCAGGTCGCGCAGATTGCTGGTGGGCCGCACCAGGATCGCCACCTCGTGGTTGCCGTCGCGGACCAGGCGGCGTACCAGCGCGCCGCCGAGGAATCCGGAGGCGCCCGTCACCAGGGCCTTCACACCGCCTCCCGGATGCTGCGGCTGGCCAGTTCGTCGGCGACCATGCGGGCGGAGATGCGTATAACGGCGAACAGGCCGGTGACGGTGCTCAGTACGCCGAGTACCGGGACCGCCTGCAGGGCAAGCTGTCTCATGCGTTGCCTCCTATTCGCTGAGCTGCTTCGCGGCCCAGACCGTCAGCCGTTCCCGGCCGATCTTGGCGTTGTGGCGGATGTCGACCGGGAACTTCGGGTGGAAGAGGAAGCCGGTCACCGGCGTCGTGATCTCGAATTCGTCCCGGCGCTTGGACAATTGGTCCTCGATCTCCTGCTGGTCGGCGCCTGCCTCGAGCTCCACGCACAGCACCGGCCGTTGCGCCCCGCGGTCGCCGACGCCGACCAGGGCGGTGCGGGCGACGCCCGGCAAGGTATTGAAGACCTGCTCCACCTGCACGGTGAACATCGGGCCGGCCGCGGTGTCCAGGCGCTGACTCTTGCGGCCGCAGAAGCGGATCCGGCCCTCGTCGTCGAGCCAGGCCAGGTCGCCGGTGCGATGCCAGACGATATCGCCGTCGACGATCTTGCCGACCAGGTTCGCCTGTTCGGGCCAGAGGTAGCGGGTGCTCACATTCGGCCCGGAGACCACGAGTTCGCCGATGCCGCGGGAGAGCGCCAGGTCCACGGTGCGGGCCTCGACGTCGGCCCAGGTGGGCAGCGGATCGTCGGTGACTGGGATGATGCGGGCCCGCACGTGCAGGGCGGGGCGGCCGACGCAGACGCCGGATCCGTTGTGTGCCTGCTCGACCAGCTCACCCAGTAGTTCCCGGGATTCGATGGTGGCCATGGGCAGCGCCTCGGTGGAGCCGTAGCCGGAGTACACCCGGGCGTGCTCGGGCAGCACCCGGCGCAGGCCCTCGATGCACCAGTCGGGAACCGGTGCGCCGCCGGAGTAGACGCTGTCCAGGGTCGGCAGTTCCGCGCCGGTCTCCTCGATGTGGCGCAGCAGCGGAATCAGCACGGCGGGGGAGGCGAACATGGTGCGTACGCCGAACCGGCCGACCGCGTCCACCACGTGTGCCGGATCGGTCGCGCCGACCTTGGAGGGGATCAGCGGCGGCATGACGCACCGGGATCCGAGCAGCAGTTCGAGAATGCCCACCACGGGCGCGGTGATGAGCGAGGTGCCCGGCGGGACGTGCTCGCGGGCCGCGTCCACCTGGTCGATCATCGCGCTGATATTGCCGTGCGTGAGGACCACCGCCTTGGCGGGTCCGGTGCTGCCGGTGGTGTAGGCGATGAGCAGGGGTTCGTCATCGGGTGCGGGTTCCCGATCCGGTAGTGGGGCAGCGGGTTTGCGGCCCCAGCCTTCGAGGGTGGGCCCGCGCCACAGGCAGCGGCCGACGGTGACGGCGATCTTCACCTTGCGGAAGTAGGCGCGGAACACGATGCGCAGGGCCTGCGCTTCCGCGACGCCGATGAAGGCTTCGGCGTCGGCGGCCTGCAGGCAGCGCAGCATCTTGAACATGCCCATGCCCGGATCGATCACCACGGGCACCGAGCCGATCTTGAACAGCCCGTACAGGACCGCGTACAGCTCGGGTCCGGGCCGCACCAGCACGATGGTGCGCATGCCGGGTGTCACGCCGGCGGCGGTGAACTGCTCGGCGATGGTGTCGGACCACTCGTCGAGTTCGGCGTAGGTCAACTGCCGGTATTCGGGCAGGCCGGCAGCGGTACGGCCGTCGGCATAGATCACCGCTTCCCGCTCGGGATGGGCGACGACCGTGTCGCGGAACCGATCCAGTGCGCGCCAATAGATTGCGGTGCTCACGCGATCACCTCGTTCGAATTGGTAAGCACGGAAATGATGGTCTCGGAATAGGGCACACTTCCCCCAGAAAATTGTCGAGGAATGCGAAGAAGATACCGGGAGGGTACCGCAGGCCGCGTGGGTCCGCTACCGCGAGAGAATGTGTAATACGTTGTCTCACAACTCCGTTGGTGTGTCTCGCGGTACCGACACCAGTTCCTGATAACCCCCTAGGTGCCCCCTATGAGCAACTTGCGTCAATGATCGTGAACCCGCCTGTTCACCAGCTGTTTTCGCGTTATGTGCGACGAAATGACCCTGGTAATCGTGTGATTCGTGTGACTGATGTGAAAAGCCCGCTACTGGTGGGTACGGTACCGTTCGTTCCGGCATCGGGGCTATTGATATATCTGTGGCACGGGAGTGGTTGATCCTCCGTCAGTGTTTATTCTGGATTCCGCGTGCCGCAGCAGAATTCGACCGGACGCACTCAGTCCAGGAAGTAGGGGGCCATGCGTACACGCTTCGAATCGATCGGTGCGTACACACCCGCAACCGCGCGATCGACAGAGGATGTGATCGCCAGTCTTTCCGTACCCAGAGCGCTGGATCTCGAGCGCATTACCGGAATCAAGAATCGGCGCGTCTATAATTCCGATCCGGAGCACTACGAATCCTCGTTCGAGCTGGCGCGGCAGGCCATCGACGACTGCCTCACGCACTCCGGCTATGCGGCCGAGGATCTCGACGTGATCATCTCGGTGTCCATCACCCGCTTCCGCGGGCCCGAGGAGCACACTTACGCACCGTCTTTCGCGCTGCAGCTGCGCAATGCGATCGGCGCGAGCAAGGCATTGCACTTCGACCTGTCCAATGCCTGCGCGGGCATGATCACCGGTGTGCTGCTGCTGGACCGCATGATCAGGACCGGGGTGGTGCGCCGGGGCCTGGTGGTCAGCGGCGAGCAGATCACGCCCATCGCCGAGACCGCGACCCGCGAGATCAGTCAGCCCTACGACCCCCAGTTCGCCGCGCTCACCGTGGGTGACGCCGCAGTCGCGGTGGTGGTCGACGATCAGGGCGACGATCACGACGAGATCCACTACATCGAGCTCATGACCACCTCGGCCGGCGCCGAACACTGCATCGGCATGCCGAGCGAGAAGACCACCGGCATCGCCATGTACACCGACAATCGCGCACTGGCCAGCGAATCCCGGTACCAGCAGGGCATCAGCCGGATGGCGGATTTCATGAAGGAGACCGGACGCGCCTGGGAGAGCGAGAAATTCGACTACTGGGTACATCACCAATTCAGCGGGCCGGCCATTGACTACATCAGTCAGCTCACCGAACGGCATTTCGACACTCCCATGCCGCAGCAGCTGAATGTGTACGAGAACTACGGCAATACGGCTTCCACCTCGCACTTCCTGGTGCTGCACGAGCATCTCGCGCAGCAGCGGATTCCGAAGGGCTCCAAGGTGCTGCTGATCCCCGAGGCGTCCGGCGTGGTATCCGGGCATCTCGCCGCGACCATCACCCGACTGGAGGCCTGAAAGTATGAGCACTGCAATCGTTTCTGCTGCCGTCTGCACGGATGCGGATACCGGCAGCTACTTCGAACTGGCCGAGCGGGCGGGGCGGGCCTGCCTGGAACAGGCCGGTGTATCGCCGGATCGGATCGGGCTGGTCATCAATGCGGGCGTGTTCCGGGACAAGAACATCGCCGAACCCGCCGTGGCCGCGCTGATCCAGAAGCGGCTCGAGGTGGGGCTGGAGTACAAGACCGGGCGGGTGCCCGCGTTCTCCTTCGACCTGATGAACGGCAGCACGGGTGTGGTGCACGCGCTCATGGCGGCGCAATGCTTCACCGGGACCGGCGAACTGGAGTACGCGCTCATCGTCGCGGGGGATACCCACCCGTCGATGGAGCGGGATCGCGAGGACTTCCCTTACAGCGCCAGTGGTGCGGCGCTGCTGCTGCGCTCCTCTGACAGCGCGGGCGGATTCAGCCGCGTCTACGCCGCGCAGCCCGACAGCGCGGTGGCGCCGACGGCCTGGGTGAGCCTGCAGGAGGCGGGCACAGCGGGCCGCACCGCCCTGACCATCAGCGCCGCCGACGGTGATCCGCTCGCGACGGCTGCCGAAGTGGTGCAGGCATTGCTGGCCGGTGAAGACCTGGACACCAATGATTTCGCCACCGGCCGGGCGGTACTGCTCGCCCCCAATCCGGAGCCCGGCTTCCGGGAACGGCTGGCCTACCGTCTCGGCATCACCTCCGCGGCGGTCGCCGGTATCGACCCCGTCGTCGGCGACCCCTACTCGGCGGCCCCGGTCCACTCCTACCTGAGCGCGGCCGATCAGGGCCTGCTCGATACTGCGCGAGCGGTGGTCTTCCTGGCCGCCGACCACACCTCCGCGGCCGCGCTGGTCTACCGCCCGCTGCCGCTGGCCCTCGCCGTACCCGGCAGTACGGACGCGCTTCAAATACACTGACCGGCAGGAAGTTTCATCCGGGCCCGCCGGCCACGCAGGGGGATTGCACAACCGGCGGCCCCGGAACCCGCTGTGCCCCGGCTGAACCGGGCGCCCCCGCGCTCATGCTGCAATGTTGCCGCTCCAGCACACCGAAGCTCGCCGTGCCACCCCTCAGCCGGGACCGATTGCTGAAGGGATGGGAGATGCGGCATGCGGTCGCTCGGGACCGACAACAACCATCGATCGTGGAAGACCTGCGCGCAGTCCCGGCCGCGCAGCCACGACCGGCCGGCGGGGTAGCGGCCCCCACCGACCTGCCACCCACGGCTCAGACAGAGCCCACGCCCCACCCCGACCTACACCCACCCGCTGAATCCGCACCGCTCCGTCCCGATATGCGCCGGGGCGGGCGGCAGGGGGCGGCGGGGGTTCGACTACGGAGTCTGCGGGCGGTGGCGGTGCTGGGTGGGACCGCGACCACGGGCCGGGTGGCGGCGCTGCTGGATGTGCCGGTGGCGGAGATACGCACTGCCATGGCCGATCTCGCGGAGTCGGGGTTGATCGATGCGGTGGGGCGGGCCTCGCAGGTGGTGACGGGGCGGGTGCTGGGTGAGATGTCGGAGGCCGAGTATCGCGGGCTGCACGGGCGGGCTGCGGAGTTGTTGCACCACGGGGGATTTCCCGC
This sequence comes from Nocardia sp. NPDC020380, assembly GCF_044386975.1. Classification (NCBI taxonomy): domain Bacteria; kingdom Bacillati; phylum Actinomycetota; class Actinomycetes; order Mycobacteriales; family Nocardiaceae; genus Nocardia; species Nocardia sp. NPDC020380. The sequence goes on from NZ_JBIRVQ010000002.1 coordinate 301,838, forward strand.
GGGAGTGGTCGCTACGCATTTGCTCGAGGCTGGTGGGGCGCGGGGATCCTGGGCGGCACGGGTGCTGGTCGCTGCTGCGGATGACGCATTGGCGGGGGACGAACTCGAGCGGGCGGGGCGATGTCTGGACTTGGCCTATCGGGCGGCGCGGCGGGCCGATGAGCGGGCCGCCATTGCGACGCGGCTCGTTTCGGTGGAGTGGCGGATCAATCCGTCCAGTCGCACGCGTAATTTCGGGCGGCTCAAGGCGGCCCTGAGGACCGGCCGTGTGCCGCAGGCCGACCTACCGGGCACGGTGCTGCACATGTTGTGGCACGGATACGGGCTGCACGCCGATCACGCTCTCGCCCGCCTCGATCGCGCGGCCGGCATCTCCGCCCGCGGTGCCGGCACATCCGCACACGGTGGTGCGGCAACCGGATCGATGGGTGGTGCGGACGGCGCCGCCCCCGGCGTGAACGGTGCGGACGGCGCCGCTGCCGGCGCGAACGATCCTCTTTCCGGAGCGAACGGTGCGGACGGTTCCGCTCGCGCTGCCGATGGTTCAATTCCGGATCCGGGCGGTGCTGGTCGTGCGGCGGACAGGTCGGTCCGCGCGGGTGAGATCGCGGCCGGCTCGCCCGGTCGAGCGGCGGAAGCCGTTGCCCGCGTGGCTGGTTCGCCGGCCCGTGCCGATGATGCGGCCGGGCATGCGGCGCGCCTCGGGTTTCTTGTCTCGTGGCTTCGGTATACCCATCCGGGGCATGTCCAGCGGCATCCGAGTCTGGTTGCCGCGGCCGACTTGACGTCGGAAGAAGCTGTGGGGCAACAGGAGTCTCCGCACAGCCAGGCCGGTCTGCTGCTGGCGGCGCTCTGTGCGCCCGCTGTGGACGGTGGCTCGTCCGCGGTGTCCGTGCAGGATTCGGCTTGTCCTCCTGCCACGGAAATGGCTGGGGTGCAGCGAGTTTCGGGTGGGTCGTATGCGTCCAGGGGGATCGGTGGGGATCTCGATGAGATTGCGGCGGGGGCGCAGCGGTTGCTGGCTCGGCAGCGGTTGACGTTGACTACGGTGGAGCCGCTGGTGGCGGCGGTGGATTGCTTGATGTATTGCGATCGGCTCGATACCGCGGATGCTTGGTGCGCCTCGTTGCTGGCGGAGGCTACGGCGCGGAATGCGCCGGCGTGGCAGTCGATTTTCGCGGCGGCGCGGGCGGAGGCATTGCTGCGCAAGGGGGATTTGGTCGGGGCCGCGGAGCATGCGGTGCTGGCATTGAATGTGTTGCCTGCCGAGCAGTTGGGGGTGTGGGTCGGGCGGCCGATCGCGGTGCTGGTGCTCGCGCTCACCGGGCAGGGGAAGCATGCGGAGGCGGCCGCGCAGTTGGAGCGGCCGATCCCGCGGGCCATGTTCGAATCGCGGTTCGCTCTCCTGTATTTGACCGCGCACGGCCGGCATTGCCTGGCGACCGGCCGAGTCGAGGAGGCGCTCGGGCATTTCCGGCGCTGCGGTCGCCTCATGCAGGAGTGGGGTCTCGATTTCGCCTGGCTGGTGCCGTGGCGCAATGAGCTCGCGGCCGCGTCCCTCTGGGCGGGCCGCCACTGGCAGGCCCAGACCTTCGCGACCCGCCACCTGGACCTCATCGGCCGCGCCGAACATCACCAAACCGGCGCGGTCTCCCTCCGCCTGCTGGCGGCCACCAGCGAGCCCCACCGCCGGGTCCCGCTCCTCCGCCGCGCGGTAACCATCGCCCGCTCCGGCGTGGATCGGATCGAATTGGCCTTGGTCCTGGCCGATCTCGGCACCGCCTACCGCGCCATCGGCGACATGGACCGCGCCCGCCCGCTACTCCGCGAGGCCACCCGCCTGGCCAATGCCTCCGATTCGGCAGCGGTCCGGAAACGCCTGCCCGCCAACGGCGCCCAGCACCGGCCCGGCCTATATCCGGCAGCCGGCCAAGGCCCCGTCATGGGAGCCCGGCCCGCAATAACCAGCGATCAAGCAGGAATTACCGCCGGTCGGCCAGATATGCCGGTCAATGCGGCGAGAACTGTGGCCGGCCGGTCGGCGGCAGCGGCGGGATGGCCGGAAAGCGCTGGCGGTCAGGAGAATCCGAGCGGCGGACGTGCCGACTCTGCCGCGACCATTGATGGCCGACCGGGTGTTCCCGATCGGGGTCGGCCCGCGGCCGTGCCCGGACGGCCCGAAAGACCTGGTGGCCAGGTGAGTTCGACCGGTAGCCGGTTCACGAGGGCCGACGGCCGGGCGACTCCGGCCGAGCGACTGCCGGGAGCCCCGAACAGTCCGGCCGGCACGGCGACGGGCGGAACGCAGCCGAAGACACCTGACGGCCAATCGGGCACGGCCGACGAATGGCTGCCGAGGACACATGACGGTCGGTCAGGCGGGCCGGGCGGGTGGTTGCCAGAGGTACCCGATGGCCGGGAAGACCTGACGGACGGATGGTTGCCTGGTGATGCCGATGGTCAGCCTGATGCAACCGGCGACCGGCTGCCGGGGACGCCCGATGGTCGGGCAGGAACCACGGGCGACTGGCTGCCGGGGGCATCCGATGGTCGGGCGGGAACCATGGACGAGTGGCTGCCGGGGACTTCTCGAGATCAGGCCGGAGCCACGAGTGGGCGGTTGCCGGGGATTCCGGATGGTCGAACCGGTGCGCCGGACGGGCGGGCGGCCGGGGCGGGCGGGCGGTCAGGGAACGCGGTCGGCGGGTTCGGCGGGAGTCCGGGATCGGGATTCGGTTCCGCGCCGGGTGATCTGCCCGTTGCACTGCCCGGCAAGTTCTCCACCGGATCCTTGGCAGTGCGCCCGCCCGCTCCGACGGGCGACCCGCTCAGTCCGGCGGAGCGGCGGGTGGCCGAGCTTGCCGCGCAAGGGAATCGGAATCGGGATATCGCCGAGGCGCTGGATATCACCACGAGCACGGTGGAGCAGCACCTGACTCGGGTGTATCGGAAGCTGGCGGTGTCGCGGCGGAGCGAGTTGCGGTTCGCGCTGCTCGCCAGGAGCGAGGGGACCACGCATACCGCGGTCGGGTGATCATCGGAAGGGGTTCGGCATGAATGTGGGCGCGGGGGAGGACGGGGCGGCGGAGCGTCCGCCGGAACCGATGCTCCCGGAACCGGATCCGTTCTATCGGGCGCCACGGAACATGGCGCGGTCCGCGCCGGGGACCGTATTACGCTCGCGGCCGGTGGAGCTCGGGCTGCTGGGGCTGATCCGGCAGCGGGTGGACGCGCGGCAGCTGCTGTATCGCAGCACCGATATGAATGGCCGTGCGGAGGCCACGGTCACGACGGTGCTGCTGCCCTGGGGCGCGGATCCGGCGCTGCCGCGGCCGATCGTGTCGTTCCAGTGCGCGATCGACGCGGTCGCCTCGAACTGCCTGCCCTCGTACGCTTTCCGCAAGGGCGCGCGGGCGCTCGGCTCGGTGCCGCAGCTGGAGTTGCTGCTCATCGAGCATGCGCTGACCCGGGGCTGGGCGGTCTCGGTGCCCGATCATGTGGGCACCGCGGGGCATTTCGGTTCGCCGCGGGAACCCGGTTACCGCACCTTGGACGGTTTGCGCGCGACCTTGGATCTGCTGGGCCGTCCCCGCGATACGCCGGTGGCATTGTGGGGCTACTCCGGTGGTGGCCTGGCCACGGTCTGGGCGGCGGAATGCGCCGCGACCTACGCACCGGAGCTGAACATTCTCGCGGCCGTGGTCGGTTCCCCGGTGGGTGACCTGGAGTCGACGTTCTTCCGGCTCAACGGTTCCAGCTTCGGCGGCCTGGCCACCCTGTGCCTGGCGGGGTTGCGGCGCGCGTATCCGGATCTGGATCGCAGTCTGCGCGCGCACCTGGATTCGGCCTCACTGGCCCTGCTGGATCGTGCGGAGACCTCGACGACGATCCCATTGTTGCTGCGCGGCGCGGGTTCTCGCCTCGACGATACGGATGGCACGGCCCTCGCGATCCTGCGCACGGCGCCGGAGGTGCGGGCCGTGCTGGCCGATATCCAGCCGGGCGACCATCCGCCGGCGTTCCCGGTGCTGGCCGTGCAGGGCGTGCACGATCTGGTCATCCCGGTCGGCAATGTGGATCGGCTGATCGATCGCTACCGCGCCGCCGGCACTCCTGTCCGTTATGTACGGGATCTGATCGGTGGCCATATCTCCCTCGCGCTGCTGGCCGCGCCGCTGCTGGAGAACTGGCTGGGGGACCGGTTCGCCGATCGCCCGCTGCCGCCGGACACCACGGAAACCGTGCTGTCCCTGACCTTGTCGGCGTCCGCGGTGCGCGGCTATCTGGCGCTGGCCCGCGTGCTGGTGCGAGCGGTCGCGGGCCTGCCGATCCGGGAGCGCCCGGAGAAGACGAAAGACGCCTGGAACAGCGGAGATAAGGAGCAGGCCGCGCGGATTGTCTGATACCGGCCCGGCTTCCCGCTCCCGGCACCTGGGTGTCACCCCGGAACCGCGGGCGCCCACCACAAGTGGCGAGCGCCCGCGAGAGCAATTCCGAATCAGCGCGGCGCCATGCGGATCGCGCCGTCGAGGCGGATGGTCTCGCCGTTCAGCATCGGGTTCTCCACGATATGCCGCACCAGCGCGGCGTATTCGGCGGGATCGCCGAGCCGGGACGGGTGCGGCACCTGCGCGCCCAGCGCCTGGATGGCGGCGTCCGGGAGGGTCGCGAACAGCGGCGTGTGGAACAGGCCGGGCGCGATGGTCACCACGCGAATCTTGTACGAGGCCAGGTCGCGCGCGACCGGCAGGGTCAGGCCGACGATGCCGCCCTTGGAGGCCGAGTAGGCGGCCTGCCCGATCTGCCCGTCGAAGGCCGCGACCGAGGCGGTGTTCACGATGACGCCGCGCTCGCCGTCCGCGTCCTCGGTGGCCGAGATGCGTTCCGCCGCCAGGCGGATGACATTGAATGTTCCGATCAGGTTAACGTTGATGATCTTGGTGAAGGACTCCAGCGGGAACGCGCCCTGCTTGCCGACGGTCTTCACCGCATTGCCGATTCCGGCGCAGTTCACCGTGATTCGCAGGGTGCCGAGCGCCTGGGCGGCATCGAGCGCGGCGCTCACGTCGGCCTCACTGGTCACGTCGCCGGGCGAGAAGGCCACGCGCTCACCGAGTTCCTCGGCCACCGCCTTGCCCTGCGATGAAGGAAGGTCGAGGATAACGACCTTCGCGCCCGCCGAGTGCAGCTCCTTCACGGTGGCCAGGCCGAGGCCCGAGGCGCCGCCGGTCACGACCGCGGCGATGTCAGCTGTCTTCACAAGACCTCCAATAGAACGTGTTCTAGTTAATGTAGGTTCTCATACGCCCGGACGAAAGAGGGACCCCTCGGTGTGGCGTGCAACCCCGCGCCGACCGGCTGGTATCGCGTACGCGCGCGGATTCACAGGTGTGTCGCGCGGCGCGTCGAGTCGTTGGAATCCCGCCGATGGGAGAGAATTTTCGATCGGGACCGTCCGGACTGCGGCGCGCTCGGCGACGCGGTGACGGCGGGCTGCTGTTCCGAACACCGACGACAACACCGTCCGCTACGAACCGACCGCCGAGAGGGTCCGACGATGCAGAGCGACGTGCCCGGCGCCGCGAATGCCACGGCAATGTTGAAGTCGTACAAAAAAGTGTCGCGCTGGTACCCGGCGCTGGAGCCCGCCGGTGACGAGGCCGGGCCCGCACAGGCGCACAGCGACACCGTGTTCGACGCGGACGGCGGCCAGTCGGGTTATCCCCATTACATTCCCGAGGAAGAGCTCGAGCCCGAGCTCGACATCCCGCCGGTACCCGATGCGGTGCTGCGGCGCGGTCATTTCAACGGTGCCTGGTCGGATTGGATGTCCGATCGCGAGTCCGCCTCCTACACACCGAGACTGCGCTACCGCGACGCCACGGTGGTGGAGTTCCCCGGCGAGCACGACGAAACCGGCGACGACGTCGAAGCCGAACAACTTGTTGTAACGCACAATCGGCCGGCGGAGTCACGCGATCGAACGGCGGAGCCGCGCAAACGACCGGCTGGGCAGCGTAAACGGCCCGCGGAGGACCGCGATCGGCCTGCCGGCCAGGCCGATCGGCCCACCGACCGCGCGTCGGAGTTGCTGGACGCGGTCGCCGACAGTGAGTTGGCGCCGCACGACCGGTCCACGGCCAAAAGGCTTTTCGCCATGGCCTTCCTGATCATTGCCATCCTTTTGCTAGCGGTTGCCGGTGGGGTTGCCCTGTATGTGCTCAACAACCACGGCGGCACTTCGCAATCCACCGGCACACTCGAGGGGCATGCCGGTTCCGGTCCGAGCTATCGCCTGGCGGCGTACAACGAAATGACGGCCACCGTGGCGATCGGCGACCATATCCCCGCCGCGGGCAGCCCGGCGGGATAAGAGGGAGAGCTGAGACGATGGATCAGGACTGGAGCCGCTGGCTCGACGAGGTGCCCGAGGAGGGCGAATCGTCGAGCCGTGCCGCGCGTTCCAAGGCTCCGGTGGTGCGGTTCCGCAAACGCCGCGGCGAGTCCGGTGAGGTCGGCCCGGCGCAGCGTCCGATCATGGTGGTGGGTGGTTGCGGCGGCGCCGGAACCACGACGACGGCTCTGGGCATCGCGGGTGAGATCGGAGCGGCCGGCGCGCAAACCGTTGCCGTGGACGCCACTTTCGCGGGCAGTGACCTGGCCTTACGTGGCGCCGACGAACATCTGAGCCCGATCAGCCTGCAGGCCTGGCTCTATGGCCGCGGCGACGGTGAGCCCGCACCGCTCAAGGAATGCCTGTCCCAGGCAACCTCCGGAATCGGCTTGCTGTGGCGCGATCCCGCGCCGCTGCGCCGCCGGGCCACGTATCTGACGGTCGCGCGCGGTGTCACCGATGCCGGGTATACCCCCGTTTACGACGGCGGGAATCCCATTGCCAGCCGTCACCTGCGGCCTTTGCTCGAGGACGGGGATATCGCTCTGGTGCTTGCCATTCCGGCGCGCGCCGACGCGGCGAATCGCTTGCGGGTCACCCTGGAGTGGCTCGATGATCAGTTCGGCGCGCCGGGTGAAGGGCAGGGCGGCGGCATCGTAGGTGACACGACAATTGTCGTGTCACATCAGTTGCCGGGCACCGATTCTCGGATCGCTGATCATTTGCGGGAGCATATGGACGGCTGGGTCCGGGATATCAATGAGATACCCTATGATCCGCACCTCGCTCGGGGAGAGTTGGTGCGGCACAGCAACCTGGCCGCCGAGACACGCCGGGCATATCGCCGCCTGCTTGCTGGAGTGGCATCATGACCGCAGCCATGAAGGAACGCCGAACCCCGTCCGAAGCCGCCCTGGCGGCCGGTGTGGTGCCGCCGCCGGAAACCCGTCGAGCACCCATCTGGGACCGCCCCGTACCCGGCGGCGGACGCGCACCACTGGTGTGGCTGCTCGGGGTGCACGGCGGGACCGGCGTCAGCACCCTCGCGCACGTGCTCGCACCCACCGCCGACTCCTATCGCCGCTGGCCCGGCGTCTTCGATCGGGAATCCCCGTTCGTGGTGCTGGTGGCCCGCGAGACGATCGCGGGATTGACCCGCGCCCATGATCTCCTGCGTCAGCATCACGCCGGTCTGGCAGGACCGTGCGAGGTGCTGGGACTGATCACGGTGGCGGCGCGTCCCGGCCGGATTCCGGCCGAGATCCGCCGCTACCGCGATGTCGTCGGTTCGCTGGCGGGCCAGGTGTGGCAGGTCCCGTGGCACGAGGAGTGGACGCTGGTCGAACCCGACCAGCTTCCGGTGTGGTCGCCGGGTGATCCGGTGCCGCAGCCGCGCAAACGTAAATCCGATCCGCTGGAAGAGATCACGGCCGACGTCCGGGAACTGGGCGCCGGCATCGTGGCGGCGGTCCAGGATGCCCTGGACGCGGCCCGCGACGAGGACGACCGCGCGGACCTGGAGGAGTGATCACATGGTGTCTCGTGGAATGCTTTGTGCGCGAACGTGTTCCCCGGTTCACTCCGTGCTGGCCGGAGAACCCGGGCAGGCGGAACCGCTAGGACCTTCGATCGAAGGGTCGGCCGGGACCGGTTGGACGGCAGGATCGGTGATCGGCGAGATTGTTACTAGCAGTTCGCTTTTGGAGAAGGACAGACAATGAGCATGATCCTCGCCGTACACGACGCGTACAGCCAGATCCTCGCCCAGGTCGGTAATCCGACCCCCGAGGCGCCACCCGCGTCGGACAAGCTACTCAAGCTGGTTCGTTACTTCACTTGGTTCGTTCTGTTGTCGGGAGTTCTGGGTATCACCTACGCGGGCGGCCGCTTCGCGTGGGAGAAGTGGACGGGAGGCGGTTTGGAGTCGCCGAAGATGGTGGCGGGAGCCATGATCGGTGGAATCATCGCGACCAGTGCGGGCACGATCATGAACGCAGTGATCGGCTGATGTCCGCCGCCCTGGCACAGGCCACCGTGCTGGCCTACAAGCAGATGCCGGCCGATGTACTCCGGCCGCTCATGCAGCTGATCGACTGGCTGCTGTGGTGCGTACTGCTGTTCTGCCTGGCTTGGATGATCCTGGCCGCGGGCAGACTCTGGTACGCGTTCCGCGATGACCTGGCAGCCAACGACGCGACGCACGGGGTGGTGATGAGCCTGGTGGGCGCGATCATGGCGTCCTCGGCCAGCGGCATCGCACTGGCCCTGCTGCCCGCATAAGGGCGTGTGGTAACTGAATTGTCCAATGGCACACACACTTCGGAGGCGAACGCATGAGCGAGAAGGAGCCGTCCGAGCGCGGCGGCGTCTCGTTCGGTGTCATCGCCTCGGCGGCCGTCGTGGCATTGATCGTCGTCGTCGGCGCCGTGGTGTACTTCGGGCGCGACAGCTCCTCTTCCCCGTCGACCGCGAAAGGCGATGGGACACCGTCGACTTCGATGAACGCGAATGCCACCGGCTTCGCCGCGCCCGAGGTGGACCTGTTCGGCCGCCGGGTCGACATCCCCAACAACCCTGCGGGGCAACCACTGCCGCAGGACCCGACCAAGCAGAAGAAGTCCACCGACAACGATTGGCTGACGGCCGCCCCGGCCGGCACCGCCGATCCGCACGGCTGGCAGCGGGTGTTCGGCGCATCGGTGCCCTTCTCCACCTCCGACGGCCCCGCACGCTTGGAAGACGGTCTGGCCGTCGGCTATTCGCACACGCCCCAGGGCGCGGCGATCGCGGCAGCACAGATCACCTATCGGCTCAACGCCCGACCGGCCGACCGCGAACTGTACGTGCGGCAGGTCCGGGTCTCCGCGCAGGAGGTCAGCCTCTACGACCAGGCGCTGGCGGATCAACGGCTACCGAAACAGCAGCCCGAGAGGGTGACCCGGTACCTGGTGGCGCCGGACGCCTTCCAGATCGAGAACTATGCCGATGACATGGCGATCGTGCGGCTCGCCGCACGCGGACCCATTGTCGACAACCGGCAACTGTGGGCAGCCGTCCGGCTGATCATGGTGTGGGACGCCGGCGATTGGCGGCTCAAGCCGTCGGAATCGAAGGTGCCGCAGACGGATTACGTGGATTCGCTTGCGGGGTGGACGAAATGGTGACCAGCTCGCCCACCGCAACCTCTGAAGAACGTGGCATTGCGACCCATCGAAAGGTGGACCACATGCTGAGGCGCAATCATCTGCTGCGACGAATCTTCACGATCTTCGCGGTCGTGTTCACCGTCATGATCGCCACCCCCACGGTGGCGTACGGGCAGACCTACGGTTTCGACCAGGCGTGCAACGAATTACACGACTCCCTCGACGGTCTCGGCATACCGGGCGTCTCGCTCGGCGACGCCGCCTCCGCCGCGTGCAAGGCCGGCAATGTCGCCACCCACCCGGGTGACGCCGCCGCCGCCATACGCGACAAGGCGTGGGACTCCACCTTCGGCAAGGTCGTCGACTCCCTCATGAACGGCCTCGGCGAGGCCCTGATCCTGGCGCTCACCTTCTGGATGAAGGTGCCCAACGAACGGGTCAGCGACGCCGGAGCGCTGTTCACGAAGATCAACGACTATACGTATCAAGCGCAGATACTCCTGTTGATGGTCTCGGTGATCCTCTCCGGCATGAGACTCGCGCAAGCGCGCCGGGGAGCCGCGGTCAGTGAGGCCGTGGAGTCGTTCCACATGTTCGCGAGAGTGATCTTCAGTTCCTGGATGCTGGGTGCGGTGATCGTGGCCGGCACCCAGGCCTCGGACAAGTTCTCCGAATGGATCATCAGCGACTCCACCCACGGCGACGCCAAGAACCTCGCCGAACTGATGGTGAAAACCTCCAAGCTGCAGGCGTTCTCGCCGGGTCTGGTGCTGATCATCGCCATCGTCGGGTTGCTCGGGGCGCTGGCGCAGATCGTGCTGGCCATCGTGCGGCAGGGGTTGCTGGTGGTGGCGGCGGGCGTGCTGCCGCTGGCCGCGGCGGCCTCCGGGACCAATACGGGTAAGCAGTCGTATCCCAAGCTGCTGGGCTGGATCATCGCCTTCATGCTGTGGAAACCCGTGGCCGCCATCGTCTACATGATCGCGTTCGTGACCGCGGGCAACACCGACGACCTGACGGGCAGTGCGACGCTGCCGGATGCGGATCAGGCGCAGCGCATGCTGGTCGCGCTGGTGCTGTTGTGCAGCACGGCCTTCGTGCTGCCGGCGCTCATGCGACTGGTCACCCCGGCGGTCGCCATCGTCGGTAGTGGTGGTTCCGGTCTGGCCGCGACCACCGGCACCTTGGTCGGTATCGCCGCCCTCGGTGCGGTCGGTTCGCGTGCGGTGGTGCCGCGGGCCGCGGCGGCGGCGCCCGGCTTCGTCGGACCCGGCGGCCGCGGCGGCCGGCGCCCACCCGGCGGCGCCGGCGGGCCCGGTGGCGGCGGCGGGCCCGGTGGCGGCGGTGGTGGTGGCCGTCCGGTACCGCCGCCACGACCCGGCGGCGGAGGCGGCGCGCCCGCTGCCGCGAGTCCTGCGGGCGGAGGCGGTTCCGGCGCAGTACCGTCAGGCGCGTCCCGAGTCGCGAATCGAGTCGCCCAGGTGCGGGCCGCGACAGCAGGGCTGAGCAAGGCCGACGACGCCATGGGCGACGTGGCCGGTGATCGCTGGACCAACCGTTCACCCGACCTGGGCAGGAGCACCATCCCGCGATGACCGTGACCGACACCTACGAGCGCCGCTCGTACGGACTGTGGAACAAACCCCGCAGCGCAGGACTTTTCGGCCTGCGCTGGGGTGAGACCGTGGTCGGATTCGCGGTGGTGATCACCGCGCTGCTGACGGCGCTCATCGCCGGGCCCATGCCCGCGCTGTTCGTCGCCGGCATCGGTCTGGTCGTGATGGTTCCACTGGTGTGGCGGACAGGGGGCCGCTCCGGCTACGAGAACGGATTGATGATGTTCCATTGGTTGCGCGGCCGCAGCAAGGGCGAGCACGTGTACCGGGGCGGCCGGTTCAGCCGGGTACCCGGTGGCGTCACCCGGCTGCCCGGGCTGATGGCGCCCTCGCGGCTCTACGAGGGCATCGATGCCGGTGGGTACACCTTCGGCATGATCCACCTACCCCAATTCGGCCAGTACACAGTGGTATTGCGTGCTTGGCCGCAGGGGCACGAGGCCGTCGACCAGCCGGTCATCGACCGGTGGGTGGCGGCCTGGGGCACCTTCCTCGCCTCGCTCGGGCAGACCTCCGACATCGTCGCCGTGGTGCCGGTCATCGACACCGTGCCGGAGACCGGAAACCGTTTGCTCACCGAGGTTTCCACCATCACCCGGCCCGAGGCGCCCGATCTGGCGCAGCAGGTGATGTACGAGCTGGCGACCGAACTGCCGCAGGAACGCGTGCAGTTGCTGCCGCGCGTGGCCATCACCTTCAAGGCCACCACCGCCGAACGCCGCAAGAATCCCGCGGAGGAGGCGGTCGAGATCGGCCGCCGGCTGCCGGGCATCTGTGCGGCCTTGGCGGAGGCCGGTGTTCGCGCGCAGCCCATGTCGGCCGATGAGGTCATCTCCTTCATCCGGCGCAGCTACGACCCGGCCGCGCAGGCGGATCTGGAAGTGGCGTCGGGCGAACCCGGTGGGCACGGCCTGGATTGGGCCGACGCCGGGCCGGTCTCGCACGAAGAACGCTGGGACCACTTCATTCACGACGGCGGGCGTTCGGTCACCTGGGAGATGGACACCGCCCCCGAGGGCGCGGTGGACGAGCGCGTGCTGCAGCGGCTGCTCGCGCCGAATCCCGAAGTGCCGCGCAAGCGCATCGCCATCGTGTACCGGCCGCACTCGGCCGGCGACGCCGCCCAGATCGTGGACGACGACTACAAGAACGCGCTGGTCGCCCAGCAGAGTGAACGCGGCGTCGTCTCCGCCTCCGCCACGCTGCGCGTGGGCGCCACCCAGCAGGCACGTGAAGAGCAGGCCCGGGGTCACGGTGTGACCCGCTTCGGGGCGCTGGTGACCATCACCGAACCCCTGCGCGGCGATCTGCCGCGCATCGAAGCCATCACCCGCGACCTGTCCACCCAGGCGCGACTCAAGATCCGGCGGTGTTACCGCTACCAGGCGGCGGCCTTCGCGGCCTCGCTCGGCTGCGGGGTGATCCTGCCGGAGCACGCCACCATTCCGAAAGCACTCGCGGGGTGACCGTCCATGGCTCGTGACTTCGAACCACCAGTGCGCGAACGGGATTCAGCGCCCCCGGCCACGCGTCGCGGCAGCCGCCGCGACGCCGCCCCGGAGGCGCCCACCAGCCGCACCCCCGACCCGGACCCGGTCCAACCCCCGGCCTCCCGCGTCGTCCGCGACGAACACCGCCCCCGCCGCGGCACCCTCCCCGACCGCCGCATGCTCCGCCGCGACCCCCCCATCGACTACGCCGCGGACGTAGAAGCCCAAGCCCAAGCGGCCCGCGCCGAAGCCGCGACCGCCCCCGAAGCCCCCAACCCGGGGTCCCCCGCGCGCCCTGACATCGATCCGGCCGTCGCTGAACTTGCCGCGCCCGCACCCACGTACGACGTACCCGCCGCCGAAGGCGCCTCTCCCGCACCCACGTACGGCGCACCCGGCGTCGAAGGCGCCTCTCCCGCATCGACGTACGGCGCACCCGCCGCCGAAGGCACTATGCCGGCCGCCGCATACGACACGGGCGCATTCGCCACGGCTACGCAGCCCGCCGGAGCCGACGCATCGAGCCGCTACGGCACGACCGGCGCCCACGCCATCCCCGCGCTCGAACCCGAGCCGGTCATCGAGCGCCGCAGCCCTTCCCGCTCCGGCGACACCGGCTCCGGTGAAGGCGCCACTCGCGGCGCTCGGCAGTCCGGCGGCGAGGCGCAAGCACCCTCCCTCCCAGACCCCGGCGAAGCCCGGCGACCGCAGCGCGACACCGCCCGGCCCGCGGAAGAGTCCGCCCCCCACGAGTGGAACGAGCCGACGCAGCCGGATGATGCTGTGCCACCGGCTGATTCGGAGTCCGCCCGCCGCGAGGCCTTCATAGCCGAGCGCGCCAGGAAGCTCTCCCGCCGATCCACCGACCCCGAACCCCGCCGCCGCCCCGCTGCCCGGGAAACCACCGATGAACCGTCGCCCGCCCCGCGCGGCGCACGGAACCGCATCGTCCCCGACGCCGATCCGGCATCCGCACAACGTGATCCGGCCACCCCTCGTTCCGGCCGCGCATCGACCTCCGCCGGGGCAACCCGCTCCCGAGCCACCCAACCCTCAGCCGACGAACCGCACATCCCATCCCGCCCCGGCGCCCCGGCCCCCCGCCGCACCGCCGCCGAGATGGCCGAGGACGCCCGCAAACGCGGCGCCGCCCTGGACGATTCGGAAGCCGCAGTCCGCGAGGCCTACATCGCCGAACGCGCCCGCAAGTCCGCGCGCCCGCGCCCCGAATCCGGTGTGCCGCACCCCGACCACGCGGAACCGGCCGAAGGCGCGCCGACCGGTCGTGCCGCACGAAGCACCGGCGAACACACCGACCCTGACACCGCCATGGGCGTCGGCGAGGAGTCGTCGGCCGAGATGCCGCAGCGCGAGGCATACCTAGCGGAGCGCGCCCGGAAGTCCGCCGCGGGTGTGCAGCCCGAATCCGACGTGCACCGTGCGCAGTCCGAGCAGAGCCCGGCGATTGCCGATCCGGCCGCAGCCTCATCGAGTGCGCGCGCCGGTCGAAGTGCCGGAGCGCCCGCAGCCGACTCCGCCGATATTGCTTCGACTTTCGAGGTAGAGACCACTTCCCGCCGTGGGCAATCCGAGCCGGGCGCCGAATCGTTCGTCGAGGCGGCCGTTGCCGTAGGGGGCCGCCATCCCGCAGGAAGCGGCGATGAGCACGCAGGCCCTGACGCTGTAGCAGCTGCCGGCGTCGGTGTGGAGTCGTCGGCTGAGACGGCGCAGCGCGAGGTGCGCCCTGGTCGAAGTGCCGAAGTGCCGGAGGCCGATTCGGCTGCTGCCGCCAACTCCGGCGCAGTGGGCTCCGAGAATGCGAAGCAGCGGCCGAGTGCGCAAGGCATGCTCGAGCTGGAGGCCGGGCGGGGGAGTGCCACGCCGGCTGAATCCGTTCCGGGGCAGGCTCTCGGCGTCGATGCGGTCGCCGGTTACGAAGTGGCCGGGGAGTCTGTGTCCAGTGCTGATGCGCTGCAGGCCGCTCTGACTTGGGATCTCGGCGAGCAGCCCGATGCGGCGGCTCCTGCGGGTGGGGCGGTGCGGGCGCGCCGGGAACGTCCGGGCGGGTCGGAGGACCGTAAGCAGGTGCGGCGTGCCGGGCCTGGCGGTGAACGGCCGCGCGGGGCGGAACGGGGCGAAGGGGAACTCATGGACCGAGAACGCACGCGCATGGCGGCCGAGGGCGGCGAGCGCGGGACTGCCGGTAGGGAATTGGCGCGGCTCGGGGAGACCGGCGTGCCGGGGGGTGAGGCTGCGCCGTCCGAGGAGCGTCGTCGTGGCGGTCGGATCGCCGGGGTCTTCGGGCGCGGGCGGCGGGCCGCGGAGGCGGAGGCCGATCGCGAAAACTCCGGTGCGAGTGGCGGCCTCGACGGCGACCGGCACGGTGGCCGCGATGCTGCCGGGCGCAAGCGCCGGCAGGCCGAGGCCGAGCGCGGGGGCGCGCGCCGAGCCGCTGAGGCCGATGTCGATCACGAAAATCACAGTGCGAGGCCTGAACTCGAGGCCGAGCGACGCGGCGGGGCTGCCGGCCGCGAACGCCACCGGGCGGAGGTCGAGGGTGGACGCGCGCGCCGGCCTGCCGGTGGCGATCCGGGCCGCGGACAGCGCCGGCCCGCACAGCCGGATCCGAGGCTCGGATCGCACGGCGCCGAGGATGTCGCCCGCGAGTACCGCGCTGCGGCGGGTGATCTCGGCGAGGATTACCGCGGCACGGGTGGGGACCTCGCTCGTGCGCGTCGTGAGGGCGCGCAGGACCTCGCTCGCGTGCGTCGAGGTGAAGGGGAGGGCGGCCGTGTCCGCCGCAGCCCCGACAGCGAACCGGAACGCGAGCGTCGTGGCGCCGAGGGTGAACCGCGGCGCGAGCGTCGCGGCGCTGACGGAGACGTCGCCCGCACGCGCCGCACTGCCGAAGCCGATCTTGTTCGCGAGCGTCGTGGCGCCGAGGGGGATCCGGTTCGCGAGCGTCGTAGCGCCGAGATGGACCTCGGTCGTGAGAGTCGCGGTCCCGAAGCCGACCTCGGCCATGATCGTCGTGGCGCCGACGGGGATCTCCCGCGCGGGCGGCGTGGTGCGGAGTTGGATGCTCGGCGTGAACTGCCCGGCGCTGACGCCGATCTCGGCCAGGCGCTTCTCGAGGGCGAGGTCGTTCGGGAGCGGCGGGAAGGGGAAAGGGCGCGGCGGGCGCCGTATCAGCATGTCGAGGGGGAGGATCCTCGGCGGGAACGGCGTGCGGGTGGCGCTGCGCGAGAAGGGCAGCGGGGGAAGGGATCTGACGGCCGGGTGCGCGGTGGTGACGGCGGGCGGCTGAATGCGGGCGTGCGCGGCTCGGCGGCCGGGCGTAGCCGGCGCAGGGCCGAAGGTGAGCCGGGGGAGCGGGTTCGGAGTCGGTCTGTGCGGGGTGAGCGGGAAGAAGTGCAGGCTCGGGGCGGGAAGCGTGGGGGGAAGCGGGACAAGGTCGCCGATCGGGAGGCTTCGAAGAAGGCCGCGGCGCGGCGGCAGGCCGCGCGGAAGAAGCAGCCGGGGCCGAAGCTGCTGGATGATGCGGCGCGGGCTCGGTTCGAGGTCACCGCTCGGGAGGGGAACGGGCTGCGGGCGGCCTGGGCCACCTTCCGGTTGCACACGGATGATCTGCGACGGCGGAACTTCGCGGCGCGTGCGGAGCGCATGGAGTACGGGAGCTTCGACGAATTCGACCGTACGACAGCGCAACTCACCGATCGCGGTTACATCGGTGCGGGCGGCGGGCGGATGAACGTCGTCGGGCGGCCTGTCGAGTATCGCGCCACTACGGCGCAGGTGGCGGGGTTGTGGCCGTGGTCGGTCGGCGCGGGTGCGCCGCTGATCGGTACACCGCTCGGCTCGCATCTGCACACGGGTGCGCCGGTGTGCTTCGACCCGATGAACTGGTTCATGCGCGGCAGCTTCATCACCGCGCCGAGCCTTTTCGTGCTGGGCCTCAATGGTTTCGGTAAATCCTCGCTGGTGCGCCGCATCGTCCTCGGCGGTGTCGCACAGGGCATCACGCCGCTGATCCTCGCCGACGTCAAGCCCGACTACCGCAAACTGGTGGAGCTGGTCGGCGGTCAGGTCATCGACCTGGGTTACGGCCACGGCAAACTGAATCCGCTCGCCGCCGGCGTGCTCGGTTCCATCGTGCCGCTGCTCGACGATATGCCCGAGCTGCAGGTCCAGGTGGTCCAGGAGCTCCGCGCCCGCCAGGTCACCCTGGTGGCCGGTCTGGTGGAACTGGTGCGTGGCGCCCGCGTCCGCGACTTCGAGGAAACCCTCATCGCCACCGGCCTGCGCATCCTCTACCGCGACGGCAGCGGCTTCACCCCGGATCACCCGCCTATCCTGGAGGATCTGCTCACCGTCGTGGTCGCGGGCGGCGACGAACTGCAACTCGACGCCGGCGCCGACAATTCGGAGGAATTCCAGAACGCCATCAAGGGCCTGCGCCGCTCCTTGCGCGCCCTCACCCAGGGCCCGTTCGGCGCGGTCTTCAACGGCCACACCACGACTCCCATCGACACCGCCGCCACTGCGGTGTGCATCGACGTTTCACATATCCCGCAGGGCGACAAGAAGCTGAAGGCCGCCGTCATGCTGGCCTGCTGGGCCGACGGTTTCGCCTCGGTGGAGGCCGCGCACGTGCTGGCGGACGCGAATCTCGGCCCGCAGCGCTACTTCCAGGTGGTCATGGACGAGTTGTGGCAGGTCCTCGGTCTCGGCGACTTCATGGTCGACCGCGTGGACGAGCTCACCCGACTGCAGCGCGGCATCGCCACCTCGCTGATCATGATCAGTCACACCATCAAGGACCTCCAGTCGCTGGGTTCCGAGGCGGCCATCGCCAAGGCGCTCGGCTTCCTGGAACGCGCCCGCGCCAAGATCTTCGGCGCGCTGCCGGCCGAGGAGATCCAGCGCCTCGATTCCACGATCCCGTTCACCTCCGCGGAGGAGGAGATGGTGACCAGCTGGTCCGCACCGCAGGCCCTCACCGGTGAGGCGCTCAAACCCGGACAACAGCGCCCGCCCGCGCCGGGAACCGGTAAGTTCCTGCTGAAGATCGGTGAGGACCGGCGCCCGGGAATCCCGTTCCATATGGAGTTCACGCCCTCGGAGAAGGAGAGCGGAATCCACGACACCAACCAGCGTTTCAGCGAATTCACCGAGACCACGGCCCGCCGCGGCACGGACGAGGGGAGCGCCGCATGATGCCGCATCGGTCGTACCGCAGAGTCTCGCCGGAGGTCCGGCAGGCCGCGGTGGAACAGGTCATCTCACTGACCGCGAAGATGCGCTCGGAATCCGAGGCGTGCCGCGTGGTCGCCGATCAGATTGGCGTGCACACCAATTCGGTGCGCAACTGGGTCCGCGCCGCGGAAAGCCCGGGCCTGGAACGCATGGACGCCATCGCCCTGCGGCGCAAGGTGGCATTGCTGCAACAGCAGCTGGCCGCCGCCGCCGAAATGAACCGTAGCCTGGTGGAAACCCTCAACGACGCCAAGCGCGCCACATGAGGCCGGGTCACGAAACTGACCACACCGAACACGCCGGTCCGGGAAAACCGCTGGCATGGCCCCGATACCGGCTGCAGCGACTAGCCTGGAGGGGTGGTCCCGGGCTGCGCCGCCGGCGCGGACCGCACGGTACGGCTCCGGCGGTGAAACCTGCGATCCAGGTGGTGATGCTGGTGGTGAGCGTCGCGATGCTGGCCACCGCATGTGGCGGCAGCAGTAGCAGCGGCTCGAATCAGGATGCCGGTCAGTCGCCCACATCCACCACGCGCTTGCTGGAGAATGCCCCCGCCCCGGATCCCACCACCCCCGACGGTGTCGCGGTCGCGGCCTTGGGCGCGATCTACACCTGGTATCCCGCCACCGAGAATCAGGGCGCCTCGCTCGCGCGTGCCCGGAAATGGCTGGGTCCCACCCTGATCCGTACACTGGATGCACCACCCAGCGTCACGGAGACACCGAGACCGACAGTGCAATGGGCCGATTGGGGTAAGGCGAACGCGCACGTGGAGGCATTCGCGTTCGCATCCGGCGAGAAAGCGCCCGGCTCGGACGCGAATCGGCAGCAGTACAAGATCGGTATCGAGCAGACGGTCGTATACCCGGACGGCAAACGTGCACCGTTGCCGCCGACCACGGTCGTGGCCACTGTCGTGCACGTCAACGGCAGCTGGCTGCTGGACGAATTCCGTTGAGCGGCAACGACACACAGGTCATCCCAGGAGGCTAGAGATGGCGAAGAAACCCCCGGTGAAGGACCCGGCCGATCCGGGTCCGGACACCACCCTGCACCTCATCTACGCGGCTTTCGCGTTCTTCGGAACACTGTGGGTCTCGGTCCAGCTGGGCAATCTGCTGTCCTCCCCGCGTCAGACGCTGCCGATCAATCCGATCGCCATCAGCATCAATATGGCCAAGGGGAATCTGCACTGGCCGGCCGCGTCCACCTTCATCGTGATCCTCATCGTGCTCGCGGGCATCGCGTGGATGATGGTCCGCCGCGAGCTGAAGAAGCGCGCGGGCAAGGGCCGACTAGCCGTGGACGACAAGGCCGATTACATGGGCAGCGGCGGCGCCATCAAACGCCTCACCGAGGACGGCGCCCGCGAGAAGGCTGCCCAGATCGGCATGCGGCTGGGCCGCGAGGACATGCCCGGCGTACCCATCGGCGTCTCGGTCGCGGACGGGACGCCACTTTACGGCTCCTACGAAGACCTGCAGGTCGACATCTGGGGACCCCGGCAGGGTAAGACCACCTCCCGGGTGATCCCGGCGATCCTGTCCGCCATCGGTCCGGTGCTGGCCACCTCGAACAAGCGCGACGTCGTCGACGCCACCCGCGATGTCCGCGAGCAGAAAGGCAGCCGCACCTTCGTCTTCGACCCGCAGGGCGTCGCCGGTGAGGCGCCGACCTGGTACTGGGATCCGCTGGACTGGGTGAATCCGCGCCGCGAAGGCTACGACGCGCGCGCCGCGAGCCTGGCCGGGCATTTCGCCGATGGTATGGACGGCAATGCGAGCGGCGGTTCCACCGACTCGTACTTCGAGCAGGAGGCCGAGGATCTGCTGGCCGCTCTGTTCCTCGCCGCCGCGGTCGGCAACTTCCCGATCACTCAGGTCTGGGACTGGGTCACCAATCCCCTCGACACCGAACCGGTCGAAATCCTGCGCCGCGCCGAGGATGTCCCGAGCGAACTGCGCGGCGGCTACCACTTCGTGGCCTCCGGGCTCGCGCAGCAGTACAACGTCGATCCGCGTACGGTGAGCGGCATTTTCGGCACCGCGAAGAAGATGATCCGCTGCCTCAAGCTCACCACCGTGCACCCGTGGGTCACCCCGCCGCGCACCGGTGAGAGTGGCCGCGTCCAGTTCGACGAACTGGACTTCATCGAGCGCAACGGCACCCTGTACCTGCTGTCCCTGGAGGGCCGTGGTTCGGCCGGCCCGCTGGTGAGCGCGTTCATCGAGGCCGTCATCGATGTCTCGATCCGCAAGGCGTCGCAATCGCCCAAGGGCCGTTTGCCCATTCCGCTGCTGGCCGTCCTGGACGAGGCGGCGAACGTGGTGCGCTGGAAGGATCTGCCGAAGCACTACAGCCACTTCGGATCTCGCGGCATCGTCGTCATGACCGTGCTCCAGTCCTGGACCCAGGGCGCCCGCTGCTGGGGTGTGGACGGCATGGAAGCCCTCTGGGCGGCAGCGAATATCAAGGTGCTGGGCAGCGGCGTCGACGATATGAAGTTCCTGCAGGACCGCTCCGAAGCCATCGGCGAATACGACTCGATCTCGCAGTCGGTGTCGGAATCCAAGGGCGGCAAGAGCTATTCGCGCTCGCTCGGCTCCTCGAAGACCTTCAGCGTGAACGCGCTCGTCTCCCTGCCCCGCGGCCGCGCCATCGTGTTCTCCTCCGCCACCCCGCCGGTGCTGATCCGCACCGTACCGTGGTGGGAGGGCGAATACGCTGCGGCAGTGGAGAAGTCGATCAACGCGCACGATCCGGCCCCGTACAAGCGGACCGAGATGAGTGATCTCGTCAACGAGCGCATCACGTTCGACAAGCCGTCCGGCACATATAACGACGCTGGAACAATCGAGGAGGTCCGGCCGCTGTGAGTGAGCAGCAGCAACAACCGATGGTCTACACCAGCGTGGTGGAGTTCGTGGAGAACTACCTGAGTCTGGTGTACCGGCGTCAGGTGACCGATATCAGCGACACCGTGTGGTGCCCCGAATGGTGGAAGCACGCGGAGGCCGTGGCCCGGCTGGATGCCATGTGGCGGGCGTGGGAACACTACCGCCACGACGGCAAAACCGGTCTGAGCGTTTGGTTTCTGGATCACGCGGACCCGCACATGGCGAAGCTGTTCGACCCCAAGGGTCCGTTCAAGTACTGCAGTGTCCGCAACGGGCACAAGGACATGCTGACGCCGCTACCGTTGAAGTCGCCGCAGCACGGACTGTTCAGTGACCCCTACGGGGATCCGGCCGGAGAATTCCGGAGCTGAAACGCGAGGCTCCCGGGCTGTGGCGGACCGTAAATCGGTTGCGGTTCGCCACAATCCGGGAGACGCTGTGCGTAATGGGTAATCAGCGTGTAGCGAGATTCAGCTGAGGGTGCGAACCCGTTCGCGCGCACGGGCTTCCATCTCACGAGCGCGCCGCCGTTCGGCGACGACCTCCTGCTCGCGGGCGCGCGTTGCTTCTTCCGGCGACTGAGCCTGCCCGACTTCCAGCAGCATTCGCACGGCAGCGAGTTCCGGAGCGATGCCCATGCGGGAAAGGTGCTGGGCGAGAGCGGTTCGGCGTTCCACCGAATCATGGCGCACGAGAGCCTTGTTCATCGCGGACTGCGTAGCGGCCATTCGAGTGGCTTCGGCTTGCGCGGCGAATCGGTCCTTCTCGAGGGAAACGCCCTTGTCGAGCGGGGGCTTCTCGATCATGCGCGCGAGTTCGAGATTGCGCGGGTCCTTGGCCTTCGCATCGGCAGCGTCGCGAAGCTGACGTTCGCGTGCCTGCTTCTGCTGGGCCTCGGTGACCTTGACGCGTGCTTCCGCTTCCTTCTGGCCACGTTCCCGGGTGCGCAGCGCGACAAGCGTCGCAAGCTGCAACATTTGCCTCATCATCGCCGCTGTCTCGCGGCCGATGTCGTCGAGTTCCTCGGCCATTGCCTGCTCCCCGATGCTGCAGTGATCACTATGGATGATTGTGGTGCTTCGTCACGAACATCGCCACACGAACGGTGGTTCGCTTGACGACATCCCGCCTGCAAACGTGACACCGGGAGAACTCGGGCGTAGTACCGGCCGGTTGGGGGGTTGCCCACGGGGCCTTTACTACGCCTTTGGTACTCCGTTCTACGAGGTTACCAGCGAAAACTCGGAGACCGCCTGACGCGCGCGTCGCGATACAGCATATATCGCACAATTCCGGCACGAGAGCGAAAACTCAGGATTTTCTTTGGTTAGGAATGCCTTACATCGGAGGACTTCAGGGGGCTTCCGAGGTTTAGAACGCGAAAGCGCCGGAAAAGGATCGGTCCCGGCGCCATTGGAGACGCCGGGACCGAAAGATCATGCTGGTCAGTTGATTTGGACGGCTGAGATGTTCACGTCCAGGGCCGGCTTACCGTCCTGGCCGCCGCCCTGCACACCCGCCTTCGCGATCTTGTCGAGAGTGGCCAGACCGGCGTCGTCGATGGTGCCGAAGATCGTATACTGCGGCGGCAGCTGCGAGTCGCCGTAGACCAGGAAGAACTGGCTGCCGTTGGTGCCCTTGCCGTCGGTCTGATCCGGACCGGCGTTGGCCATGGCGAGCACGCCGCGCTTGTAGGCGACCGGGTACTGGGCGGCCTGATCGGTCGGTGCGTACTGGTCAGTCGGGTACTCGTTGTCGAACTGGTAACCCGGCCCGCCCGTTCCGGCGCCCGTCGGGTCACCGCACTGCAGCACCTTCAAGCCCTTGCTAGTGGTCATGCGGTGGCAGCTGGTGTTGTCGAAGAACTTCTGGTTCGCCAGGCTCTCGAAAGAGTTGACGGTGCAAGGGGATTCACCCGGATTCAAGGTGATCGGAATCGCGCCCTGGCTGGTGTCGATGGTGGCCTTCACCTGACCGGCGGTCGAGATATTGTCCGTGCCCGGCTTGCTCACCGGCTTCGAGGCCGGGGCCTTCGCATCGCGGTACTCGCAGCTCACCGAGGCCGGCTTCGCCTTGGCGGCCGGCGGGGGCGCGGAGGACAGCGAGGCGTCGGGGGAGGTGGTCGACGCGGCAGCGGTACTGCTGTTGTCATCGCTCTTGGTCAGGAAGTAGATGCCGACACCCGCCGCAACCGCGACCACCACACCCAGGGCCGACGCCCCGATAGTCAGCTGCTTGCGCCTGCGCGTCGCCTTTGCCCGATTGGCAAGTTGGCGCTCCAGCTTCCGTTGCGCCGTAGCGCGTCGCTGCTCATTGGTCGGCACTAGCCAGTTCCCTCCGTATCGGTTGCCATCGCGGTAAGAGTGTGCCATCACTTCCTGAGACGTTCCTCTATAACCGCCACCATAAGGTTCGCGGCCCGCCCCGGTTCTGGACCGAGTGGAGCGGGGGAGCGCAGCGGAGGAGCGGAGGGAGGGAAGAATCGGGGTCACGAGGGCCGCGAACAGCCGGAGCGAAGCGGAGGCAATTAGGCAGAGCGGCGGGCCGTGGTGAAAACTGAACATCGTGACCAAGACCAGCAGCTTCAGTGCCCCGAGGGGAGTCCCCGACTACCTGCCGCCCGAGTCCGCGGAGTTCGTCGCCGTCCGGGACGGCCTGGTGAACACCGCGCGACTGGCCGGATACGGGCATATCGAGCTGCCGGTTTTCGAAGAGACCGCCCTGTTCGCCCGCGGCGTCGGCGAATCCACCGACGTCGTCTCCAAGGAGATGTGGACCTTTCCCGACCGCAACGGCGAAAGCTTCACACTGCGGCCCGAAGGCACCGCCGGCGTCATGCGCGCCGTCATCGAACACGGCCTCGACCGGGGCGCCCTGCCCGTCAAGCTCTGCTACGCCGGACCCTTCTTCCGCTACGAACGACCGCAGAAGGGCCGCTACCGGCAGCTGCAGCAGGTCGGCATCGAGGCCATCGGCATCGACGACCCGGCCCTCGACGCCGAGGTCATCGCCGTCGCGGACGCCGGATTCCGCGGACTCGGGCTGGACGGCTTCCGGCTCGAGATCACCTCGCTCGGCGACGAGACCTGCCGGCCGCAGTACCGGGAACTGTTGCAGGAGTTCCTCTTCAAGCTCCCGCTCGACGAGGAGACCCGCCGCCGCGCCGAGATCAACCCGCTGCGCGTGCTCGACGACAAGCGGGGCGAGGTCAAGGCCCTGACCGCCGACGCGCCGCTCATGATCGATCACCTGTCCGAGTCGGCCAAGGCGCACTTCGACCAGGTCCTCGGCCACCTCGACGCCCTGGGCGTGCCCTACGTGGTGAACCCGCGCATGGTCCGCGGCCTGGACTACTACACCAAGACCACCTTCGAATTCGTGCACGACGGTCTCGGCGCCCAGTCCGGTATCGGCGGCGGCGGCCGCTACGACGGCCTGATGACCGAACTCGGCGGACAAGCCCTGTCCGGCATCGGTTTCGGCCTCGGCGTGGACCGCACCGTCCTCGCCCTCGAAGCCGAGGGCAAGACCGCCACCGACGGCTCCCGCGTCGACGTCTACGGCGTCCCGCTCGGCGACCTCGCCAAGCAGCGCCTCGTCGCCCTGGCCGGGCAGCTGCGGGCCGCGGGCATTCGCACGGATCTCGCCTACGGCGGTCGCGGCGTCAAGGGCGCCATGAAGGCGGCCGACAAGTCCGGCGCCCGCGTCGCCCTCGTCCTCGGCGACCGCGAAGTGGCCGACAACGAAATCGCCCTCAAGGACCTCCGCACCGGCGACCAGCGCCAGATCCCCCTCGACGAAGCGGTCGCCCAGGTCGCGGCCGCCCTTGCGAGCGAACAGGATTGACGCCTGCCGCCCGGACCCGGACGGCTGCTCGCCGCCCGGGTCCGGGCGCGTGAATCGCGAATAAGGATGGGTCGGAGGCGAAGTGCGGCCGGGCGGGGGACCGGGCTGGTAGCGTCCCGGGCCGTGCTTGGAACGGGTTATCGGCGGCGGGTGGGGCGCCTGGACGTGAATGTGGAAGTACGTAGCCGTGACTGAACCTTCGAAGCCCGGGCCCGCCGCCGAGGTGGGGCTCGACCTCATCGCGCCCGAGATGCTGGCGCCCGCGCTGCGGCGGCTGACGCTGGCCGCGATCGGGGTGGGGGTCGGGATCGGGTTGCTGCTGGCACTGGTGGTGCACTGGACCATCGCGCTGGCGGCGGCGATCGTGCTCGGGGCGCCCACCGCGTTGTACGCGATGGCGGTGCAGCGGCGGCGGATTCGGCTGGCGGGCACCGAACTTCGGACGCGGACCTGGCGCGGGGAGCGGCGGCTGAATCTGGCCGAGGCCACCGGGATGGAGATCGTGGTGCATCCGGGGAAGCTCAGCCGGATCGTGCTGCGGGTGACCGCGGGGCCGGAGACCCGGGTGGTGCCGCTGGCCATGTACACCGACTCCGGGAGCGGACGCGAACTGCACATTCTCGGGCTGCGCAAACTCGCCGACGGGCTGGCCTCGTGTCCGCTCGCGGCGGCGCTGGCCATCTCCGGGATGCTCGTGCAGCAGTTGCGCGCCGAGGCCCGCGACGCCAATGCCGAGGAACGGCCGCTCTATCGGGCCGTCCAGTTGGTGCGGGTGCGCGATGTGGTCTCCGCGATCGTGCTCAGCGACAGCGATATCGCCGAACTGGCCCGCTGACGACCGCGCGCCCATAGCGACCGCTTATCAAGATGTGAGCCCCGCTACGGTGCGGAGCCGTCCGTGGATGGGCGGCTGTCTCGTTGCTCACGACGGCTGGGAAGGGGAGGTGACGGCTCGATAGGGTGGAAATCGAGTGAACGACCACCTAAGGAGTCAGTCGTGAGCAGTGCCGCCCGACCCGTGACCGTCACCGTGACCGGCGCCGCCGGACAGATCGCCTACGGGCTGCTGTTCCGCATCGCCTCCGGTGCACTGCTCGGGAGCGACACTCCGATCCGATTGCGGCTGTTGGAGATTCCCGCCGCCGTCGCCTCCCTCGAAGGCGTCGCCATGGAGCTCGAGGACGGCGCCTTCCCGCTGCTGTCCGGTATCGATATCGCCGACGACCCGTGGGTCGGGTTCGACGGCGCGAACATCGCGATTCTGGTCGGTGCGCGGCCGCGTACCGCGGGTATGGAACGCGCCGATCTGCTCGCCGCCAACGGGCCCATCTTCACCGATCAGGGCGCGGCCATCAATGCCAATGCCGCCGACGATGTCAAGGTGCTCGTGGTGGGTAATCCGGCCAATACCAATGCCTACATCGCCATGAGCAATGCGCCCGACGTCCCCGCGGCGCGTTTCACCGCGCTCACCCGGCTCGACCACAATCGCGCGAATGCGCAGGTGGCCGAGAAGACCGGGGCGGCCGCGGCCGATATCCACCGGATCGCCGTGTGGGGCAACCACTCCGCCACGCAGTACCCGGACCTGAGCTATGCCACCGTGGACGGTCGTCCCGCCCTCGAGGTGATCGGCGATCAGGGCTGGGTGACAGACGATTTCATTCCGACCGTGCAGCAGCGCGGGACCGCCATCATCAAGGCGCGCGGCGCGTCCTCGGCGGCCAGCGCGGCGAGTGCGGCCATCGACCACATCCACGACTGGGCGTTAGGTACCGCGGCGGGGGAGTGGACCTCCATGGCGGTGCCCTCGGACGGGTCGTACGGCGTGCCGCAGGGGCTCATCAGCTCGTTCCCGGTCACCTGTGCGGACGGCGAGTATCGCATCGTGCAGGGGCTGGAGATCGACGAATTCTCGCGTGGCCGCATCGATCTGAGTGTCGCCGAGCTCGAAGCCGAGCGTGATGCGGTGATCGCGCTCGGCTTTGCGAAGCAAGTCTGATCGGCCGAGGAAGCAGGTCTGATCAGCTGAGCTTGGCGATCACGTTCTCGCCGTACCAGTTCAGCTTGACGATCTTCTCCTCGAGGGTTTCCGTATCGTGCTCCTTGGCGTAGGAGTTGCGGAAGCCCACGATCAGGTCGGTGATGCCCTTCTCCTCGAGCCGCTTCACCCCGTCCGGGGTGTAGCCGTCGCGGGAGACGGCGTGGATCTCGAATTCGCCGGGATTGTCGCGCTCCTTGCGCAATTCGTCGATCCGGGCCAGGTACTTGTCCAGGTCGTCGCCCTTGCCGCCGGCGTGCATCCAGCCGTCGCACAGCCGGACCGCGCGGCGCAGCGCGGCATCGCTGTGGCCGCCGAGCAGGATCGGCAGCGGTTCGGTGGGCGCGGGGGTGAGCTTGATCTTCGGGATGTCGTAGAACTCGCCGTGGTACTCGAAGTACTCGCCGGTGGACAGGCCGCGCACGATCTCGATGCACTCGTCGATGCGCTTGCCGCGCTTCTCGAACGGGACGCCCATCATCTGGAAATCCTCCGGCCACGGGCTGATGCCCACGCCGAGCGCGAAACGGTTGTTGCTCAAGCGGGCCAGTGAGCTCGCCTGCTTGGCCACCAGCACCGGCGGGCGGATGGGCAGTTTGAGAACAAAGGGCGTCAGCCGCAGGGTGGTGGTGGCCGCCGCGATGGCCGCCGACAGCACGAAGGTCTCGATGAACGGCTTGCCGTCCAGGAAGTCGCGATTGCCGTCCGGCGTATACGGGTACTTGGAGTCGGATTCGGCCGGGTAGGCGATGCTGTCGGCGATGGTGATGCTGTGGAACCCGGCGGCCTCGGCGGCTTGGGCGAGGGGGATGTAGTAGTCCGGATCGGTCATCGCCTCCGCATAGGTGAAGCGCATCGGGTAGGTCCTCTCGACGGTGAGCAAGGGCGAAAACTAGAACAGATTCTAGTTCTGGCCCTGATGCTAATCCCGGTAACCGAGACCCGCCACGGTTTGGCTTGCTCAGCGGTTCTGGATCTTGTTCTAATCGACGGCATGACGATCGCCATCACCGGCTCCGGGTCCGGCATCGGCGCGGCCACCGCCGCCGCCCTGGCCGCCGCCGGGCACGACATCATCGGCATCGACCTCCGCAATGCCGATATCACCGTCGATCTCACCGACCCCGAGGCCCGCGCGGCCGCCGTCACCGAACTGCTGGAACGCGCCGGCGGCGCGCTCGACGGACTCGTGCTGTGCGCCGGCGTGGGACCCCAGGTACCCGACTTCAACACCATCCTCGAGGTCAACTACCGGGCCACCGTCGCCCTGCTCGACGCGCTCTACCCCGCCCTGCAGAAGGGCGAATCGCCTGCGGCCGTGGTGGTTTCGTCCGTCGCCTCCACCCAGGTCAAATGGGAGGACAACCCGATCGCCAAGGGCGCCGAGGCCGAGTCCTTCCCCCGGGCCGGCGACGCCGCGGGCGCCTTCGCCTACGCCGCCTCCAAGAACGCCGTCACCGTGGCCTGCCGCGAACGCGCGGTGGAATGGGGCAAGGCCGGCGTGCGACTGAACACCGTCGCCCCCGGCAGCGTCGACACCCCGCTGCTGCAAGCGGGAATGGACGATCCCCGCTATGGTGAAGCCATCCGCAACTTCGTGGCGCCCATCGGACGCAACGGCCGCCCGGACGAGATCGCTTCTCTCATCGCGTATCTCCTCGGCCCCCAGGCCGGGTTCATCCACGGCGCCCAATTCGTCATCGACGGAGGCATGGACGCGCAGACGCGCCCGACCACGGTGTAACCCACTGCGGCACAGCGCATCCGCGCCGGAAACGGTGGTCGGGCCCGCGAGGTGTACAACTCGTGCTCGACCCCACTCGATGCCGCGGTGATCGGGGTACCCGTCCCGATCACCGCGGCATCACTATGTGTGCGTCGCGCGAATACCGCTGCGGCACAGTCCGATCGGCGGATCAGGCCTGGTCGGACTCGAGGCTGTCGGGATCATCGGGGAGACCGCCGATGACGCCGGGCCCGGAAGCGCCCAGGTTGCCGGTGAGTTCGCTTTCGCCGGACTGATTCTGATACGGCTGCACCGTGCGCGAGTGCTGGGAATCCCCACCGCGCCCGCCCGCACCGGCGCCCGCGCCCGGGGAACCCATGAAGCCCTGGGAACCGGGGCCGCCCGCGCCGGGCAGGCCCGCGATGCCGGCACCGAAGGGGTTCGCGGAACCGGGCGCCTTACCGCCGGGGACGGACTGACCCGGCCCGCCGGGAGTCGACGGGACGCCACCCAAGCCGCCACCGCCGAGACCACCGCCACCGCCGAGACCGCCGCCGCCCCCGCCACCGGCTCCGCCGTCACCGAGGCCCGCGGCCATCGTGTCGGGTGCGCCGCCCGGGGTCGGGCCCGCGGGATTGCCGGGGCCGGACTGGTTCACGGCCTGCATGCCGCTGTCCAGCAGACCCTTGGCCTGGTCGAGGATGGGCTGGCCGACATTCTGGGCCAGCGACTGGGCCACATCGGCGGGGTTGGGGCCGTTGCCCTGGCCGAGCAGCTGCGCCACCAGGCCGTTGACTTGGGCTGTGTAGCCGGACAATTCGCCGCGGGTCACATTCACGACCGAGACGGCGGAGGCCAGATGCTCGGTCGCGGAGGTGATCAGCGCGGTCTGGCCCGGGGGCGTGAGGGCCACCGGAGCCAGCGCCGTCGCCTGGGCCGCGAAGGATTGCGCGATGGCGGTGAGCTGGATATTGCCGCGCTGTACGACTCCGGCCGCCTGCTCGGTCAGCGACGAGAGGTCGAAACCGCGCTGGCTGGTCTCCTGGCCGTGATTCTGCGCTTGGACGCCGGAATCTTGGGCGCTCTGCGAAGCCTTGCCCTGCCACAGTCCTTCGACGGTCTTCAGCGCGCCGCCGCCGACCTGCACCGCACCCTCGATGAACTTGGATCCCTGGCTGAGCAGGGTGGCGGGGTTGAGCGCGCCCATCACACCGGTACCGAAGCTGTTGATCAGGTCCAGGAACGGCTTGAACAAGGCATCGAGGCCGGGAACCGCGGGGAGCGCGAGACCCTTCATGAGGTCACCCACCGGATCGGCGGGCAGCGGCGGCAGCAGGGCCGCGGGGTTGGCGGCCGCACGCGCCAGCGCGGTCTGCGCGGCGACGAAGGCGGCGGGTGCGCTGTCGAGCGCGGCCTGGGCGCCGGAGAGCGCGCCCTGCGCGTCACCCAGTGTCTGCTGGGCGCCCGCGAGCACGCCGTGCGCGGCATCGACCGCGGGGGAGATGGTGCCGCCGAGGACGCTGTCGGCAGCGCCCTGCGGGCCGCCGAGACCCGGTACGCCCCCGGTCAACGGGGTGCCGGTCTGCTCGAATTCCTTGCGCGACAACGTGAATGCGGGTGGCTCGAAGGCCGGCACATCGGCGGGCAGCTGACCGACCGGCAGGTCGGGCAGTGCGCCGGGGGTGGGCACGTACTGCAGACTCGTCGCGGCAGCCGCCGGTGCGGCCGGATACGCGGGTGCGATGACGCCGGCGTCCGGATCGAGGGGGTTCACGCCTCGGCTCCGACCTGTCCGGCGATCCCGTCCAGTCCCCCTGCGAAGCCCGCGTCGGTGGACTCGTAGGTGCCGGCGGATCCGAAGGCGGCCTGGCCCAGCTCGGCGAAGCGGGCGGACAGGGCATTGATATCGCGGTCGTGCAGCAGTTCGGCGACCGCGAAGCTGGCCAGGAAGTCGGCGCCGACGAGGCCGAATACCGGCGTCATGGCGGCGACGTGGGATACGGTGTCGAGATTGCCGGTCGCGGCGATGTCGGTGGCGACGCCGTCCTGCGTGGTGGCGAAGGTTCGGACCGCCGCGGTGTCGACCGAGAGATCGGCCATTTCAGAGCCCCCCTATCGTCGTAGACATGCGAAAAGCGAATATATCCCACTTGCCGTCTCGCCCGGCGTGGCGTGCGTCCCACTCGCCAAACTGGAACTTGTTGCAAATTAGAACAAGTTCTATATTCTCGATCCCATGAAGGTCGCAGTCACCGGCGCTGCCGGGTTCCTTGGCACCAACTTGCTTCAGCAGCTCATCGAACGCGGGCACGAGGTGACGGCCATCGACCGCGTGCGTCCGACCGGTGCCGACCAGCCCGGCGTCACCTGGGTCAGCGGCGACGTCCTCGATCCCGCCTCCATGCGCGGCACCCTCGAGGGCGCGGAGGTCGTGTACCACCTGGTCGCGCTGATCACCTTGGCGCACAAGCACGATCTGGCCTGGCGGGTGAACACCGAGGGCGTGCGCGTGGTGGCCGAGGCCGCGCGCGAGGTCGGCGTGCGGCGCATGGTGCACACCAGCTCGATCCACGCCTTCGATCAATACTGTTGCGGCGGTGTCATCAACGAGCGCTCGCCGCGCTCCATCAATCCCGATCTCCCGGTGTACGACCGGTCGAAGTTCCAGGGCGAGACCGAATTGCGCAAGGTCATCGATGCCGGCCTGGACGCGGTCATCTGCAACCCGACCGGCGTGTACGGCCCGATCGACCACTCCGACTCCCGGATCAACAAGACCCTGTGGGACGCCGCGCGCGGCCGCGTGCCCGTCATGATCAGCGGCGGCTTCGACCTGGTCGACGTGCGCGATGTGGCGAGCGGTCTCATCCTCGCGGGCGAACGTGGCCGCACCGGTGAGAACTACCTGCTCGGCGGGCATTTCACCGATATGTTCCAGGCCACCCGGACCGCCGCCGAGGTGAACGGGAAGATGAAGCCCGCCTTTGCGATTCCGGCCAAGGTCATCAATGCCTGCATGCCGGTGCTGGAACCGGCCGCCCGCGCCTTCGGCAGCGACCGCGTCTCCAAGGCCGCCATGGGTGCGCTGCTGTCCGCGCCGCGCGTCGAACACGACAAGGCCGCAACGGAACTCGGTTACCGCCCGCGTCCGGCCCGGGAGACCATCTCGGATCTCGTGGACTTCTACAACGGGCGCACGATCAAGGTCGACACGCAGAAGATTGCTTGACACCGGCTAGAACAAATGTTCGACTTGGGTGGTGCGGTGGCAAAGCCAGACCCTGGACGCCGATGACGGCGCGCTGCCCGGGCTCGAACGTGCCGGCTTCGTACGCAGCGTACAGACCCCCGAGTTCGAGGGCATCACCTTCCACGAGGTGTTGTGCAAGAGCGCGCTGAACAAGGTCCCCGACGGCGGGGGCCTGCCGTTCGGCTGGACGGTCAACCCCATGCGCGGTTGTTCGCACGCCTGCCGCTACTGCTTCGCGCGCGGTTCGCACGAGTACCTGGATCTGGACGCCGGCACCGACTTCGACTCGCAGATCGTGGTCAAGACCAATGTGGTGCCCATCCTGCGGAAGGAACTGCACAAGCGGTCCTGGCACCGTGAACCCGTTGCGCTGGGCACCAATACGGATCCCTATCAGCGCGCCGAGGGGCGCTACCGGCTGATGCCGGGCATCATCGGCGCGCTGGCCGAATCCGGCACCGGCTTCTCGATTCTCACCAAGGGCACGCTCATGCGGCGGGATCTGCCGTTGCTGACCCAGGCGGCCCGGCAGGTGCCGGTGCATCTCGCCGTCTCCATCGCGATCCTGGATCCCGAACTACACAAGGCCGTCGAATCCGGGACGCCCTCGCCGCGCGCGCGGCTGGAACTGGTGCGCGCGCTGGCCGATGCCGGGTTCGCGGTGAATGTCATGGTGGCCCCGGTCATTCCGTATCTGACGGACAGCAAGGCGCACCTGGACGAGCTGTTCGGGGAGATCGCCGCCGCGGGCGCGGCCAGTGTCACCGCCTTCCCCATGCACCTACGCGGGAGCACGCGCGGCTGGTTCATCGAGTGGCTCGCCGAAGCGCACCCGTCGCTGCTCCGGCGCTATCGGCAGCTGTATGGTCGTGGAGCTTCGGTCACGCCGGAGTACTCTGCGTGGCTACGCGGCCGGATTGAGCCGTTGCTCGAGAAACATCGTTTGAACCGTGACCTGCCGGCCCAACCCGAGGTGCGGGCCGCCGAATCGTGCACGCCCGATCCACAGCTGGCGTTGTTCGCCTGACGCCTGCGACGATCGAAACCATTGCATATTGCGGGTGTGTCGCGAATATTGCGGAGTAGTTTGGCGTTGGTACCTCACACCTGACAAGGAAGTGATGCACGCGCATGGTTTCGCAGCATGACGACTCCGCGGAGCTGCCCGGAAAGAGCAGTACCGCAGAGAAATTGGAAAAGGTCGTAATCCGCTTCGCGGGGGACTCCGGTGACGGCATGCAGCTGGCCGGCGACCGATTCACCCACGAGGCCGCCGCATTCGGCAACGACCTTGCTACACAACCGAACTTCCCCGCCGAGATCCGGGCGCCCCAGGGGACGCTGCCGGGCGTCTCGTCGTTCCAGATCCAGATCGCGGACTACGACATCCTCACCGCCGGTGACCAGCCCGATGTGCTGGTGGCCATGAATCCCGCTGCGCTGAAGGCGAATCTGGAGGACCTGGCGCGCGGGGCGACGCTCATCATCAATACCGACGAATTCACCAAGCGGAATCTGGCCAAGGTCGGTTACTCCGGTGACCCGCTCGCCGATGACACGCTGTCCGATTTCGTGGTGCACCGGGTGCCCATGACTTCGTTGACGCTCGCGGCAACCGAACCGACCGGTGTGGGCAAAAAGGACGGCCAGCGCGCCAAGAATATGTTCGCGCTGGGATTGCTGTCCTGGATGTACGGGCGTCCGCTCGGCGGAACCGAGCAGTTCGTACGGGAGAAATTCGCGGCGACACCGGATGTCGCCGAAGCGAATATCCTCGCATTCCGGGCAGGTTGGAATTACGGCGAGACCACCGAGGCCTTCGCCACCACCTACGAGGTAGCCCCCGCGACGCTGCCGGCCGGCACCTACCGGCAGATCACCGGCAATACCGCGCTCGCCTACGGCATCGTCACCGCCGGGCAACTGTCCGGGCTGCACGTGTTCCTCGGGACCTACCCGATCACCCCGGCCTCCGACATCCTGCACGAGCTCAGCAAGCACAAGAACTACGGCGTCACCACCTTCCAGGCCGAGGACGAGATCGCCGGCATCGGCGCGGCCCTGGGCGCGGCCCTGGGCGGTGCGCTCGGCGTCACCAGCACCTCCGGGCCCGGCCTGGCGCTCAAGAGCGAGACCATCGGTCTCGCCGTCATGACCGAACTGCCGCTGCTCATCGTCGACGTGCAGCGCGGCGGACCCTCCACCGGCCTGCCCACCAAGACCGAACAGGCCGATCTGCTCCAGGCGCTCTACGGGCGCAATGGCGAATCGCCGGTGGCCGTGGTCGCGCCGCGGTCACCCGCCGACTGCTTCGACACCGCGGTGGAGGCGGCCCGCATCGCCCTCACCTACCGGACACCCGTCCTGGTGCTCTCCGACGGCGCCATCGCCAATGGTTCGGAGCCCTGGGCGATTCCGCAGGTCACCGAGCTGGAGCCGATCCATCCCGCCTTCGAACCCGCTGGGTCCGAGGAGGATTCGTTCCAGCCCTATGCCCGCGACCCGGAAACCCTGGCCCGCCCGCTCGCCGTACCCGGCACCGTGGGCCGCGCCCACCGCATCGGCGGCCTCGAAAAGGCCGACGGCAGCGGCAATATCTCCTACGACCCGGCCAACCACGAACTCATGGTGCGCCTGCGGCAGGCCAAGATCGACGGCATCACCGTGCCCGAACTCGAGGTCGACGATCCCGACGGCCGCGCCGAACTGCTGCTCATCGGCTGGGGCAGCTCCTACGGGCCGATCGGCGAGGCCTGCCGGCGCGCCCGGCGCCGCGGCGTCCCGGTGGCCCAGGCCCACCTGCGGCACCTGAATCCCTTCCCGCCCAACCTCGGTGACGTGCTCGGCAGGTACCGCACCGTGGTCTGCCCGGAGATGAACGGCGGACAGCTGGCCATGCTGCTGCGCGCCCGCTACCTCGTCGACGTGCAACCGTGGACCAAGATCGCCGGAACCGCTTTCCAGGCCCAGGAACTCGTCGGCGTCATCGACGCGGCACTCGATGGCTCCATTGCGGAGATGGAGCAGAGCAAGGCCTTCGCCGCGCGGGCGCGGGCCACCTACCGCACCCCAGGGGGCAAGTGATGACCATCATGGAAAACCCGCTCATCGGAACGGATCTCGGGCTCACCGGATACTCCGGTGTGCCCGCCGCCGCGGGACCACAGAAGGTCAAGGACTTCACCTCGGACCAGGAGGTGCGCTGGTGCCCGGGCTGCGGTGACTACGTCATTCTCGCCACCGTACGCGGCTTCCTCGCCGACCTCGGGCTCAAGCGCGAGAACCTGATGTTCGTCTCCGGCATCGGTTGTTCCAGCCGCTTCCCGTACTACCTGGAGGCGTACGGGATCCACTCCATCCACGGTCGCGCGCCCGCCATCGCCACCGGGCTCGCGGTGACCCGGCCGGACCTGTCGGTCTGGGTGGTCACCGGCGACGGCGACGCGCTGTCCATCGGCGGCAATCACCTGATTCACGCGCTGCGGCGCAATGTGAACATGACGATCCTGTTGTTCAACAACCGGATCTACGGCCTGACCAAGGGCCAGTACTCGCCGACCTCCGAGACCGGCAAGGTCACCAAGTCCACCCCGATGGGCTCGGTCGATCACCCGTTCAACACCTTGTCGGTGGCGCTCGGGGCCGAGGCCAGCTTCGCCGGCCGGGCCCTGGACTCCGATCGCGCCGGACTCAACGACGTACTGCGCGCTGCCGCCGAACACCGCGGCACCTCCTTCGTGGAGATCCTGCAGGACTGCCCGATCTTCAATGACGGGTCCTTCGACATGCTCCGCAAGGAGAACGCCGAATCCCACCTCATCCGGCTCCAGCACGGGAAGCCGATCCGCTTCGGGGCCGACAATGAATTCGCGGTCGTACGAGACGGTTTCGGCCTGCGGGTGGCGCGCTCCGACGCCGTCGCCGAATCCGACATCGTGGTGCACGACGCCTACAGCGACAATCCCGAATACGCCTACGCCCTCTCGCGGCTGTCCGATCAGGACCTGTCGCACGTGGTCACCGGCATCTTCCGCAGCGTGAACCGGCCCACCTACGACGACGGGGTCCGCGCGCAGCTCGCCACCGCCGCCGAACGCAAACCGGTGCACGAGAACTCGCTGCAGTCCCTGCTCACCGGCCGCGAAACCTGGACGGTCAGCTGACCCGCCGGAACTAACCCTGGACGAAGGCGTTCAGCAAGCGCTGGAACAGATCGGTGAAGCGCTTGCGGGACGCCTTCTGATCATCGGTGAGGCCATCGGTCAGCTCGGGCGCGTACACGATCACGTGGGCGTCCTGGTCCGGCGGCTGCGGCATGAAATCGATGATGGACGTGCCCTT
Organism: Nocardia sp. NPDC020380; assembly: GCF_044386975.1. NCBI lineage: Bacteria > Bacillati > Actinomycetota > Actinomycetes > Mycobacteriales > Nocardiaceae > Nocardia > Nocardia sp. NPDC020380. Next base: position 337,841 of record NZ_JBIRVQ010000002.1, read on the forward strand.
GTCGGTCACCGTCGGCATACCCATGTCCACCAGGGCGAGCTGTCGTACCTCGGCGGTGGCGGCGCCCAGCACGTCCTGCGGAATCGTGCCGTTCAGCGGCTGGGTCGCGCCGTCACCCGGCCACTTCGTGGCATGGCCGTCCGACTGGATCTCCAGGGCCGGATGCAGATCCGTGCGGGTCTGCCACCCCGCGGGCATGGCCGTCAGGGTGAACAGGGCCGCCGCAGGGGCCGGTGCGGGAGCGGGACCAGGCGCCGGAGCGGGGGCAGGCGCTGGAGCGGGCGCGGGCGGGGCGCCCGGAATGGGATCGGCAGTGGCGAAACCGGTTGCGCCGGTGAGCATTGCGGCGGTCAGCAAGGTGGTGGCCGCGAGCCGGCAGCCGCGCCACCGGTCGCCCCGCACCGTCTCGAATGATCTTGCCGCACCGACTCTTTGCATCGCTACCCTCCGAATCACCCTGCGAGCAGCCGCTCGCCGCCGGTGATTCTGCCGGGTCCGCGCCGCGACCGCCGCACCGGCACGCCGAACTCCGCACAGGTGCGAGCGATCCCACACGCGCGAGAAAACGCTTGCGGGACGGCGGAATCCGTCGGACCTGCGGCGGAAGGGACGGTCAGCGCAGCGCGGGCGGGTTGTTCAGGTCGGTGGCGGAATAGGTGTCACAGGCCCTGACCTGACCGGTCTTGTACCCGGCGAGGAACCACTTCTGCCGTTCCTCCGACGAACCGTGCGTCCAGGCCTCGGGATTGACCCGGCCCGTCGACGCCTTCTGGATGCGATCGTCACCGACCGCGGCCGCCGCGGAGAGCGCATCGCGGACATCGTTGTCGGTCAACGGCTTCAGGAACGGCTGACTGCCGCCGGGTGCGGGCAGCTTGTCGGCATAGTAGGCCCAGACGCCCGCATAGCAGTCGGCCTGGAGTTCGGTGCGTACCGCGCCGGACTGCGGACCCCGCGGATCACGCTGGGCGCGATTGATATCGCCGAGCAGATTCTGGATGTGATGGCCGAACTCGTGCGCCACCACGTACTCCTGTGCCAGCGGTCCACCGCTGGAACCGAAACGATCCACCAGCTCCTGGAAGAAGCTCGTATCGAAATACGCGGTGCGGTCGGCCGGGCAGTAGAAGGGACCGACCGCCGAGGACGCTTGACCGCAGCCCGTATTGACCGCACCCGAGAACAGCCGCACCTTGGGCGCCACATAGCGGGTCGAGGTCTGCTTGGGCAGTTCGGTGCCCCACACATTGTCGAGACTCTGCACGGTCAGCACCACGCGGCAGTCGACGTACTTGTTGGCATCCGCACCCGTCTTGCAGTGCGCGGGCGTGGCCGCGGTCTCGCCTTCGGACTTGGCGTCCGCGCCGGTGAACTGACCCAGCACGCTGCCCGGGTCGCCGCCGAGCAGCAGCGTCACCACCACCGCGATGAGACCGATCGCACCGCCGCCGAGGACCAAACCGCCGCCCCTGCCCGGTCCGCCACCACTTTGCACCCGGTCCGGGTCGATTTGCAGGCCCTCGTTGAAGGTCATGGCGTCTACTTTGGCATGGTCCGGCGGATATCCGTTTTCACTCGCCGGACGTGTCTCACTACGATGGGATCCGCACTCGGCCGACTCTGCCGGTGTTTCGAGCCCGTCGAAAGGAATCCCGTGCTGCGCACCCACTTGGCTGGTTCGCTGCGAAGCGAGCACGCCGGTCAGACCGTCACCCTCACCGGATGGGTGGCCCGTCGGCGAGACCACGGTGGCGTGATCTTCATCGATCTGCGCGATGCGTCGGGTGTTTCGCAGGCCGTCTTCCGCGAGGGCGTGCCCGCGGAACAGGCCCACAAGCTGCGCAACGAGTTCTGCGTGAAGGTCACCGGCGTGGTCGAGGACCGCCCGGAGGGCAGCGGGAACCCGAATCTGCCGACGGGCCAGATCGAGGTCAACGTCACCGAACTCGAGGTCCTCAACGAGGCCGCGCCGCTGCCGTTCCAGCTCGACGACGAACCCGGCGAAGAGGCCCGCCTCAAGTACCGCTATCTGGACCTGCGCCGCGAAGGCCCGGGCCACACCATCCGGCTGCGGTCCAAGGTCAATGCCGCCGCCCGCGCCGTGCTCGCCGAGCACGCCTTCGTCGAGGTCGAGACCCCGACCATGACCCGGTCCACCCCGGAAGGCGCCCGCGACTTCCTGGTGCCCGCGCGCCTGCAGCCCGGCAAGTTCTACGCCCTGCCGCAGTCCCCGCAGCTGTTCAAGCAGCTGCTCATGGTCGGCGGCATCGAGCGCTACTACCAGATCGCGCGCTGCTACCGCGACGAGGACTTCCGCGCCGACCGCCAGCCCGAGTTCACCCAGCTCGACATCGAGATGAGCTTCGTCGAGCAGGAAGATGTGATCCTGCTCGCCGAGGACATCCTGGGCGCGCTGTGGAAGCTGGTCGGCTACGAGATCCCCACCCCGATCCCGCACATGACCTACGCGGATGCCATGCGCCGCTTCGGTTCCGACAAGCCCGACCTGCGCTTCGGCATCGAGATCACCGAAATGCAGGAGTACTTCAAGGACACCCCGTTCCGGGTGTTCCAGTCTCCCTACGTCGGTGCGGTCGTCATGCCGGGCGGCGCCTCGCAGCCGCGCCGCCAGCTCGACGCCTGGCAGGACTGGGCCAAGCAGCGTGGCTCGAAGGGCCTCGCGTATGTGCTCGTGCAGGAGGACGGCACCCTCGGCGGTCCCGTCGCCAAGAACCTGACCGACGCCGAGCGCGAGGGCCTGGCCAAGTTCGTCGGCGCCGAGCCGGGCGACTGCATCTTCTTCGCCGCCGGTGACGAGAAGGCCGGCCGCGCCATCCTCGGCGCCGCCCGCGGTGAGATCGCCCGCAAGTGCAACCTCATCGACGAGAACGCCTGGGCGTTCGTGTGGATCGTGGACGCGCCCATGTTCGAGCCCGCCGCCGACGCCACCGCCAGCGGCGATGTCGCCCTCGGCCATTCGGCCTGGACCGCCGTGCACCACGCCTTCACCTCGCCGAAGCCGGAGCACCTGGCCACCTTCGACACCGACCCGGGCTCCGCACTGGCCTACGCCTACGACATCGTCTGCAACGGCAATGAAATCGGCGGCGGTTCCATTCGTATCCACCGCCGCGACGTGCAGGAACGCGTGTTCAAGGTGATGGGCATCGGCCACGACGAGGCACAGGAGAAGTTCGGCTTCCTGCTCGACGCCTTCTCCTTCGGCGCTCCGCCCATGGGCGGCATCGCCTTCGGCTGGGACCGCATCACCGCGCTGCTCGCCGGCGTCGACTCCATCCGCGAGGTCATCGCCTTCCCGAAGTCGGGCGGCGGCGTCGACCCGCTCACCGACGCGCCCGCCGGCATCACGCCGCAGCAGCGCAAGGAAGCGGGCCTGGACGTGAAGCTCGACGCGAACGGCAACCCCATCAAGGAAGCCGGGAAGTAACCGGACGCCCGGATAGGCTGCACCCGCCGGTATCCGCCGATACCGGAAACCCGCCGACACGAGGGGATTACGGGTGCTGCATGTCCGGGCCGTCTGCCCCGCCGACACCACCGATACCGCGCTGGACCTGCTGCGCGCCGATCCCGGCGCGACGCTCATCACGGTGCAGCGCGGTGCCGCGGTGGAACCGGTGGGTGATCTCCTGGAGTGCGTCCTCGCCCGCGAATCCGCCGACGATGTGCTGAATGCGCTGCGCGACTTGGGTGTCGTACGCACCGGCGGTATCGCGCTCGAGGATGTCGGCACGCTGCTCTCCGATGCCGCCGAGATCGCGGCCGAGAAGGCGCCGGACCGGGGCGCGGATTCGGTGGTGTGGCAGGAACTGGTCGCGCAGACCGGTGAGGCCTCCACCCTCACGCCTTCGTTTCTCGCGTTCATCATCATCGCGTGCCTGCTGGCCGTGGTGGGTGTGGCCACCGACTCCTCGGTCACGATCGTCGGCGCGATGGTGGTCGGGCCGGAGTACGGGCCGCTCGCCGGGACCGCGGTCGCCTTGGTGAGCAAGGATTATCGGCTCGCCGCGCGCTCCGCGCTGGCGCTGCTGGTCGGGTTCCCGGTGGCCATGACCGTCGCCTGGTTCGCCACCTGGCTGTTCCGGAAGCTGGGCTGGGTCACCGCCGCCGGGGTCGAGAATCTGCAGAACGTCGACTTCATCTACAAGGTCGGGCCGTTCTCCGTGGTGGTGGCACTGCTCGCCGGTGCGGCCGGCATGCTCGCCACCATGACCCCGAAATCGGCTGCGCTGGTGGGTGTCTTCATCTCGGTCACCACCATCCCGGCGGCCGGCTTCGCGGTGGTGGCCGCCGAGGTCGGGTCGTGGCACAAGGCCGCCATGTCCATCGGGCAGCTCGCGGTGAACATGGTCGGCATCGTGGCAGCGGGCGTGCTCGTGCTGTGGCTGCGGCCGCGGCATCGGCCGGGCGGCGGGACCTTGAGCCGGCTCAACCGATGGTGGCTGAGCGATACCGCTTGAGCGGAACCGGAATCGGGCCGATCAGACCGGGACGACCAACCGGCCGGTGAGCGTGCGGTAGGCGTAGGTGATCGCGATGGCGGTGACCGGGCCGGCCACCAGCAGACCCAGCCCGCACAGCAGCACACCGAAGAACGTCATCACGAAAACCGCCAGGGCCAGCAGCGACACCTGCAGCGCATTACGGATCACCAGCAGCACACTGGATTTGATCGCCTCGAGCGGATTCTGATCCTGGTCGATCACGAAATTCAGTGCGAACATGCACAGCACACCGACGATGATCGCCGGGAAGAGACACGCGAACGAGGCCACCAGGCACACCACGAACACGATGAGCGCGGTGAGAAGCACATTGCCGGCATTCACGAATCCGAAGAAGGCCGGGAAATCCGGTGGTGTCCCGTCGGTTTCATACAGGGCGCCCCGGATCATGGCCGCCTGCAGCAGCCACACCAGCAGTGCGGCGACCGCGAACAGCAGCAACACCGCGGACAACGACTGCACGTCAACGATATTCACCAGCAGTGTGACCACCAGCCAGGCGACCAGTCCGATCAGCACCATGCCCACCCACGGAATCGGGTTGAGCCGGAACTTGTCCCAGCCGTAGGCCAGCGCGGCGCCGACATTCAGCTTCTCGCGCGGGTAGTCGTAGGCGGGCAGCTGGCCCGTGGGAGCGGGTGCGCCGTTCGCCGGCGGCATGGTTCCGGGCGGTGCGAAGCCGCCGGGCTGAGTGCCGCCCGCCACCGGATAGCCGCCGGGCGGGGTATTGCCGGGTGGCGGATATCCGCCGGCACCCGGATATCCGCCGGGCGGCGGGCCCTGCGGCGGCATGCCCTGCTGCGTCGGATATCCCGGTGGCACCGCTCCTGCCTGCGCGTATCCGGGAACCTGCACAGGCGCGCCCGGCTGTCCGGCCAGCGGCGGCGGAGGTTCGACCGGTTCGCTGCCGTACTGCGCCGCGCCCAGGCCACCGAACTGCGGATAGCCGGAGAGGCCCGGCATTTCGTGCCGGCCGTGGCCGCCGGTGGGATCCGGTGCACCGGTGAACTGTCCGGTTTCGGGGTGCTGCCGGCCGCTCGCGTGACTCGTATACTGCTGGCCTTCCCCCTCGCCGGACGAGTCGCCGAAGGGTTCGTTCGGTGCTGAGGGCGGCGTGCCAGTCATGGTCACAAGCCTTTCACATTTCCCGGTTTACGGTGTGGCGCACAGCAGTTGAATACGAACCCAACTAGACCGCCTTGGTTGTGTCAAGCAACCAGCGCGGTGTGGGCAAACCCTTCACAAAGACACGCCGACCGACGCGCGAAAGGTTGCGCAACCGCTCGCTGAAAGTGACCTGGCGGGAGTACCTTGGGTTCCGATGACCGCACTATTGGCCGAACGCGCCGCCGAAGTCGTGTCCGCGGCACAACAGTTGCTCACAAAGCGAATGGGTGCTCCGGTAAAGCTGAGTGATCCTATGGAACTCAGCGGCAGTGGTAGAACGACGGTCCTACGTGTCCGCGTTGCGGAGAACGCATTTTCACTTCCACGCACGCTCATTGTGAAGCAGGTTGCCGGGAACGCGACGCAACGACGCACTGGCGGCATGGCACCCGGCGTCGCCAGCATCGACTCCGCCTTCCTCCGGGAAGCGGTGTCGTACCAGTTCACCACCGCACTGGGTCGTGACCATCGGCCCGGCGCGTACCTACTCGGCTACAGCCTGCCCGAGCGCCTGCTCATCCTCAGCGACCTCGGTGAGAACACGTCACTCACCGCGGTACTGCAGTCCGGCGCGGAACCGGCCGGCCGCAACTCGCTGATGGCCTTCGCTCAAGCGCTGGGCCGGATGCACGCCGCGACCGTCGGGCGCGAGGCCGACTTCGTGGCCCTGCTACGCCGCGTCGACGTGGTGCACCGGGTGGACGGCATTGCCCAGCAAGCCGAATCCGCGGTCGCCGAGGTGCCCGTCATGCTGGAACGCGAACTCGGCATCGAGGTGCCGGGCGAGATCGCCGAGCGCATCGTGCGCGGCAACCGGCTGTTCTCCGCGGGCCGCTATCGCGCCTTCAGCCCCTCCGACCTGTGCCCCGACAATGTCATCCTCAACGAGGAGGGCGCACGGTTCCTCGACTACGAATGGGGTGGCTTCCGCGACGCGACGCTCGATATCGCGTACGCGCTGGTCTCCTTCCCCGGCTGCCTGTGCGACTTCGAGCTCTCCCGCGAACGCGCCCGGCAGATGGTCGAGGCCTGGCGCTCCGAAGTGGTCGCGGTCTGGCCCGCCCTCGCCGATGACGATGTACTGGCCGAACGCATTCTCGAGGCCCGGCTCATCTGGGTGTGGCTGTCCACCTACTGGTTCCTGCCCGCCGACCACGCCCGCATCGCGGCCGCCCGCGAACACGGGCTCTCCATCCCGCGGTCCGCGGCCCTGATCAACCGCTGGGCCGCCCTGGCCGAGGACGCGCGCTGCACCGGCGACGACACGCTGGGCGACTTCGCCGAGCACGTATCGGCCACGCTCGAAGAGCACTGGGAGGAATAGGCGCTACGGCGAGGGCGGGAGCCTGGTCTCGGACCGGACTTCGGCCTTCGCCGGTATTGCGTGCACCCGCAGCCGCTCACGGTCTGCGCAGTGGTGTCGGTGGCCGTCGGTAGGGTCTCTGTGGTGAGTGACGGTTTGTTCGCGGCGCCGGGGGTGGAGGCCGCATCCGAGGAGTTCGAGGCGAGCGTGCCGCGCCCGTCGAGTCGTGACGACCGCTTCGCGCCGCTGGCCGTGCGCATGCGGCCGCGCAATCTCGACGAAGTGGTCGGTCAGCAGCATCTACTCGGTCCGGGATCGCCGCTACGTCGGCTGATCGAGGGGTCGGGGGCCGCGTCCGTCCTGCTGTACGGGCCGCCCGGCACCGGCAAGACCACCCTCGCCTCGCTGCTCTCGCAGGCCACCGGGCGTCGCTTCGAGGCGCTGTCCGCGCTGTCGGCGGGAGTCAAGGAGGTGCGCGGGGTCATCGATCTCGCGCGGCGCCGGCTCACCGTGGGCGAGCAGACCGTCCTGTTCATCGATGAGGTGCACCGGTTCTCGAAGACACAGCAGGACGCCCTGCTCGCCGCCGTCGAGAATCGCATCGTGCTGCTGGTCGCGGCGACCACCGAGAACCCCTCGTTCTCGGTGGTGTCACCGCTGCTGTCGCGCTCGCTGGTGCTGCAACTGAAGTCGTTGTCGGAAGACGACATTCGCACCGTGCTGCGGCGGGCCATCGAGGATCCGCGCGGGCTGGCGGGGGAGTACACGGTCAGCGACACGGCCATCGACCACATCGTGCGCATCGCGGGTGGCGATGCCCGCCGTTCGCTCACCGCGCTGGAAGCCTCCGCCGAATCGTCCCTGGACGGCACGGTCGGAGTGGAGTTGGTCGAGGCCAGCGTGGACAAGGCCGCCGTGCGCTACGACCGCGCCGGTGATCAGCACTACGACGTGATCAGCGCCTTCATCAAATCTCTGCGCGGCTCGGATGTGGATGCGGCCCTGCACTATCTGGCCCGCATGCTCACCGCCGGCGAGGATCCCCGATTCATCGCCCGCCGCTTGATGATCCAGGCCAGCGAGGAAGTCGGCATGGCGGACCCCATGGCCCTCCAAACCGCCGTCGCCGCGGCGCAGGTCGTCCAGCTGGTCGGCCTTCCCGAAGCCCAACTGGCCCTGACCCAGGCCACAATTCACATTGCCACCGCCCCCAAATCGGGTGGTGTGGTGAAGGCGCTCGGCGCGGCCATGTCCGATATCTCCGCGGGCAAGGCCGGCGCCGTCCCGCCGCACCTACGTGACGGTCACTACGCGGGCGCTGCCGGACTCGGCAACGCACAGGGCTACAAGTACCCGCACGATCATCCGGACGGTGTTCTCGCCCAGCAGTATCCGCCGGATGAACTGGTGGGCGTCGACTACTATCAGCCCACCGATCACGGCTATGAGCGCGAAGTCGGCCCGCGGGTAACCAAACTCCGCCGTATCGTCCGGGGAAAATGAAAGCCTCGCTGTGACAGGCCCTGCATGAAAGCATGCGAAGCAAGCATGCAGCGAGCGTGAATGTGCATCGACTGCAAGCTTTTTGGTGTTTGTGCAGCTGAGAGTGCTCTGGCTACTACTGGTACCGGCCATTGTCGGTGTCCGCAATCTTCCTGCGTGTCGCCGAGGTGAGTCTGCGTGAACCACGGTGGACGCGTCACACTGAGTCGTAGGGTGACCGTGACGATCCGTGGTCCGCCCAGCAGAACGGAGGGATTCGGTGACTGTCATGGTTGATCGACCGCACGAGGATCGACCGCAGATGCCTGTCGAGCAGTTCGAAGAACTCGCGGACCTAGCGAGCCGGGCCGGCGAGGGGATCAGGCTCGAATTCATCTACGGCAAGCTGGGGGTGAAGCCGGTGCCGGACGGCAATCATATGGAGATCGTCGTGTGGCTCACGAAACACTTCTATCGTGCCCGGCCTGACCTCTCGGTGTACCCGGGCAATGAGCTGAAGGTGGACGCCTACCGAAGTGGCCGCGCGATTCCTGACGCGGTCGTCGCGCCTGAACTGTCGTTCCGAGGACAGCCCTTGTGGAAGGATCCCGAACCCGTCCTGATGGTTGTCGAGGTGACTTCCTACGATTCCGATACCCACCGGCGTGACCGAGTCGAGAAGCCCTGTGCGTACGCCGAGACGGGCATCCCGGTCTATCTGCTGATCTATCGGGATGCGCGCGAGTTGGTTGTCTACAGTCGGCCTACACACGGTGTGTACTCGTCTGTGGTCCGGTTGCCATTCGGTGATCCGTTCGAGTTGCCGGAGCCGATCGGCATCACCCTCGACACCGAGCCTTTGAACGAGCTTGCTCGCTGACCTGTCACGACCTCCGGGACCGGCGAAAACGCCCTGGACCCGGACCGGTAGGCTGGATAGTTGTGCAGACCCACGAGATTCGACGGCGCTTCCTGGAGCATTTCGTAAAGGCGGGACATACCGAGGTACCCAGTGCCTCGCTCATCCTGGCCGACCCCAACCTGCTGTTCGTCAACGCAGGCATGGTCCAGTTCGTGCCGTATTTCCTCGGTCAGCAGACCCCGCCCTTCGACACCGCGACCAGCGTGCAGAAGTGCGTGCGCACCGGCGATATCGAGAACGTCGGCATCACCACCCGCCACAACACCTTCTTCCAGATGGCGGGCAACTTCTCCTTCGGCGACTACTTCAAGCGCGAGGCCATCACCCACGCCTGGACCCTGCTGACCTCGAGCGTCGAGGACGGCGGCTTCGGCTTCGATCCGGAACGGCTGTGGGCCACCGTCTATCTCGACGACGACGAGGCCGAGCGCATCTGGCTCGACATGGGCGTGCCCGCCGAGCGCATCCAGCGCCGCGGCATGGCCGACAACTACTGGTCCATGGGCATCCCCGGCCCGTGCGGCCCGTGCTCGGAGATCTACTTCGACCGCGGCCCCGAATACGGCGTCGAGGGCGGCCCGGAGGCCGACGAGGACCGCTACCTCGAAATTTGGAACCTCGTGTTCATGCAGAACGAGCGCGGCGAAGGGCGCGGCAAGGACGACTTCGAGATCCTCGGCCCGCTGCCCAAGAAGAACATCGACACCGGCATGGGCGTCGAGCGTGTCGCGTTCCTGCTGCAGGGCGTCGACAATGTCTACGAGACCGACCTGCTGCGCCCGATCATCAGCAAGGCCGAGGAACTGACCGGCCGCTCCTACGGTGTCGAGCACACCGACGATGTGCGCTTCCGCGTCATCGCCGACCATGCCCGCACCGCCGCCATGCTCATCGCCGACGGCGTGAACCCCGGCAATGACGGCCGCGGCTACGTGCTGCGCCGCCTGCTGCGCCGCATCGTGCGCTCGGCGCGCCTGCTGGGCGCGGAGAAGCCGGTGATGGGTGCGTTCATCAAGGTTGTCAGTGAGCTGATGGCCCCCTCGTACCCCGAGCTGGCCACCGACTTCCAGCGCATCGAAACCGTCGCCGTCGGTGAGGAATCCGCGTTCCTGCGGACCCTGAGCACCGGCACCAAGCTGTTCGACGAGACCGTCGACGAGGTGAAGGCGCAGGGCAGCAAGCGGATCAGCGGCACCGACGCGTTCACGCTGCACGACACCTACGGTTTCCCGATCGACCTGACCCTGGAGATGGCCGCCGAGGCCGGTCTGCAGGTCGACGAGGCCGGGTTCCGTTCGCTCATGGCCGAGCAGCGCAAGCGGGCCAAGGAGGACGCGCTGTCGCGTAAGCACGCGCACGCCGACCTCACCGTCTACAAGGAGTTCGTGGACCGCGGCGCGACCGAGTTCACCGGCTTCGACGAACTGGCCACCGAGGCAACCGTTCTCGCCCTGATCAAGGACGGCGTGCGGGTGCCGGTCGCGGAGGCCGGGCAGGACGTCGAGGTCATCCTGGACCGCAGCCCGCTCTACGCCGAATCCGGTGGCCAGATCGCCGACCGCGGCGGTATCTCCTCCTCGCACGGCGCGAAGTTGCACGTCAACGATGTGCAGAAGATCGCCAAGAAGGTGTGGGTGCACAAGTCCACCGTCGAGGCCGGTCAGCTCACCGAGGGCGACACCGTGCTGGCCAGCGTGGATCCGGCGTGGCGGCGTGGCTCCACGCAGGGCCACTCGGGCACCCACATGGTGCACGCGGCGCTGCGACAGGTGCTGGGCCCCAACGCGGTTCAGGCCGGTTCGCTGAACAAGCCGGGCTACCTGCGTTTCGACTTCAACTGGCAGGGCCAGCTGTCCGAGCAGCAGAAGGCCGATATCGAGGCCGTCTCCAATGACGCTGTGGCCGACGACTTCCCGGTGAACACCTTCGTCACCGATCTGTCCTCCGCCAAGAAGATGGGCGCCATGGCGCTGTTCGGCGAGAACTACGGCGACGAGGTGCGGGTCGTGGAGATCGGCGGGCCGTTCTCCATGGAACTGTGCGGTGGCACGCATGTGCAGCACTCCTCGCAGATCGGCCCGATCACCGTGCTCGGTGAGTCGTCGGTCGGTTCGGGTGTGCGGCGCGTGGAAGCCTTTGTGGGCCTGGACTCCTACAAGTACCTGGCCAAGGAGCGTGCGCTGCTGGCCGGTATCGCCTCCTCGCTGAAGGTGCCCTCGGAAGAGGTCCCGGGGCGGGTGGAGCAGCTCGTCGAGCGGCTCAAGGTCGCCGAGAAGGAGCTCGAGCGCACGAAGATGGCTGCCGTGCTGTCGAATGCGGGCGCGTTCGTGGATCAGGCGCAGCGGGTCGGCAAGGTGCTGCTGGTGGCCGCCGCCGCGCCCGAGGGCGTGGGTGCGGGCGATCTGCGCACGCTGGTGCAGGACATCAAGGGCCGCTTCGGTTCCGAGCCCGCCGTGGTGGCGCTGCTCGGCAATGCCGACGGCAAGGTGCCGTTCGTGGTGGCCCTCACCAAGGGCGCGCAGGATCTCGGCCTGAAGGCCGGTGACCTGGTCGGCGCCTTCGGTCCGAGCATTGCCGGCCGCGGTGGCGGCAAGCCGGAGATGGCGCAGGGCGCGGGTTCGGATCCGTCGGGGATCGAGGCCGGGCTGGCTGCGCTGCGGGCACGGGTGGCCGAGCTCGCCGGCTGATGGACAGTTCCGAACCATCGGACACGCCGGGGGCCGTGGACGGCTCCCGGATTCCCGCCGCAATGAACGGCCGCGAGACCGAGCAGGGTGCGGCGGCAGCGCGCGGAGAGGCCACGTCGACGTCCGCCGGGCATGCCGCGGACAGCTTCGAGCGTCCGCACTCGGCGCAGGGGCCGCAGGTCGCGGAGCGACCCAGCCTGGACCGCGATCCGGGGCGGGGCCGTCGTATCGCCATCGATGTGGGCACGGTCCGCATCGGTGTCGCGTCCAGTGACCCGGACGGGATTCTGGCCACCCCGGTGGAGACGGTGCCGCGCGCGAAAAAGGTCGCACCGGGCGCTCTCGCGCCGGATTTGGCCCGAATTGCCGAGATTGTGCGGGAGTATGAAGCAGTCGAAGTGATCGTCGGCTTGCCGCGCACCTTACGCGGGGAAAGCGGCTCTTCAGCTAAGCTGGCGGCCACCTTCGCGGGACGTTTGCGGAGCCTGATCGCTCCGGTTCCGGTGCGACTTTCCGACGAACGTTTGACTACGGTGTCTGCTGCACGAGCGTTGCGGGACAGTGGAGTTCGCGCCCGCGGACAGCGGCAGGTCATCGATCAGGCGGCGGCCGTGTCGATCCTGCAAGGTTGGTTGGACGAACGGAGTTCGCTTTTGAAGCCACGCGGTGACGAAGCATGACCGACCGCTGGACGCGAGCCGAGGAACGTTACCGGCAGAACGCGGAACGGCGGTACCGCCGCGACGACCTCGAGTGGGACGACGACTACGAGGACGACACCACCGTCATCCCCCGCTACGAGGATGAGGCCGAGGACGAGGAACCCCTCCTCGAGCCCGAACCCCCGCGCCGCAGCCCCCCGCAGCGCACCCCCGAACGCGTCGGCCGGCGGCAGCCCACGCGCGCCGAATCCCGCCGCGGCAAGCCGTCTTCCGGCTCCCGCGGCTCGGGCGGGCAGCGGCCGCGGCGTTCCCGCATGGCCTCCCGCAAGGCCGCCGAGCGCAAGCGCCGCCGCCGGAACCTGCTGGTGATCGCCGGCGTGTTCGCCGTGCTGTTCCTGGGCGCGATCGGTTTCGCGGGCTGGAAGTTCATGGGCAAGTGGAATCCGCCCGCCGACTACTCCGGTCCGCAGGGGCCGCTGGTGGTGGTGCAGGTCAAGCCCGGCGACACGTCCACCCAGATCGCACAGACCATGCACGACAAGGGCGTGGTCGAGAGCACCGGCGCCTTCTACGAGGCCGCCGTGCGCAATGACAATATGAATCAGCTGCAGCCCGGCTACTACGCGATTCCCACGCACAGCAAGGGTTCCGAGGCCGTGTCCGCCTTGTTCAGCAAGGACGCGCGGGTCGGCAATGTGGTCATCTCCGAGGGCCGCCAGCTGCACGACTCCACCGATGCCAGCACCAATGCGCGCAAGGACGGCATCTACCGCAAGATCGCCGACGCCAGCTGTGTGGGCACCGGATCGAACGCGAAATGCGTGACCTACGAACAGCTCGACGCCGCGGGCGCGACCGATCCGGCGGCGCTGGGTGTGCCGGCCTGGGCGCTGGATCGGGTGCGCACCGTGCCCGATCGCACCCGGCAGCTGGAGGGCCTGATCGCCGGTGGCACCTGGGATTTCAATCCCAGCGCCAGCGCGACGGACATTCTCAAGCAGCTGGTCACCGCGAGCGCGCAGAGTTACGAGGCGACCGGTCTGCTGCAGTCGGGCAATGCCAACGGCCTCACCCCGTACGAGACGCTCATCGGCGCGTCGCTGGTGGAGCGGGAAGCGTTGCCGCAGGACATGTCCAAGGTGGCGCGCGTGATCCTGAACCGGCTCAAGGCGAATCAGAAGCTGGAGTTCGACTCGACGGTCAACTACACCCTGCCGAGCACCGAGGTCGCGACCACGGACGCGGACCGGGCCAAGCAGACGCCGTGGAACACCTATGCCATGACCGGGCTGCCCGCGACGCCGATCTCGGCGCCGTCGCTGGATGCCATGCGTGCCATGGAGGCGCCGGCGCCGGGGCCGTGGCTGTACTTCGTGACGGTGGACAAGCAGGGCACGACGCTGTTCACCGACAACTATCAAGAGCATTTGAAGAACATCGAAAAGGCCAGGCAGAGTGGAATTCTCGACAGTGGACGGTGAGCGGCCCGCCGCAGTGGGCGGTGAGCGGCCCGCCGCAGTGGGCGGTGAGCGGCCCGCCGCAGTGGGCGGTGAGCGCAAGGCCGCCGTGCTGGGCAGCCCGATCTCGCATTCGCGGTCGCCGCAACTGCATCTGGCGGCCTATCGGGCGCTCGGGCTGGATTGGTCGTACGAGCGGATCGAATGCACTGCTGAGCAACTGCCCGGTCTGGTAGATGGTTTCGGGCCCGAATGGGTCGGACTGTCGGTGACCATGCCGGGCAAGGTCGCGGCGCTCGAGTACGCCGCCGAGAAGACCGACCGGGCCGAACTGGTCGGTTCGGCCAACACCCTGGTGCGCACCGAAAACGGCTGGCGCGCAGACTGCACCGACGTCGACGGCGTGCGCGGCGCACTGCAGGGCGGGGGCGTCGAGGAGGTGTCGCGGGCCGTCGTGCTCGGCGCGGGCGGCACCGCACGACCGGCCCTGCTCGCCCTCGCCGAACTCGGCGCGCACACCATCACCATCGTCGCCCGCGACCGCGGCCGCGCCGCCGACACCCTGGAACTGGCCGAGCGCCTGGGGCTTTCGGCCGAAGTGATCGACTTCGACCCGGACGGGCTCACCTTCGTGTGCTCCGAGGTCGACGCCGTCGTCAGCACCGTCCCGGCGGCCGGCGCCGCCGCGGTCGCCAAGGCCGTGGCGCTCGCGCCGGTGGTGCTCGACGCCATCTACAACCCGTGGCCCACACCGCTCGCGGAAGCCGTGCAGCGGGCCGGGCATACCGTGATCAGCGGCCTCGAAATGCTGCTGAACCAGGCCTACGGCCAGGTGGAACAGTTCACCGGCAAGCCCGCCCCGCGCGCGGAAATGGCTGCCGCCCTGCAGGAGTGACGCCTCGCCGCGGCCGGTCTAGCCGGCCGGCTGCGGCTCGAAGGCGCTACGGAAGGTGAACGCGTACGGCGTCGGGCCGTGCTCGCGCAGATGGTCCAGGCGTTCGATGGACTCCTCGATGCCCGGTGTATGGCCCTCCGGAATCCACCACAGCGCGGTGAACACCTCACCCATGGGCAGGAAGAATTCCCTTCTGCGGCGCAGGAAGTCCATGTGGGCGCTGCGATACACGTAGTTGAACAGGGCATCCCGGGACTCCCAGACGCTGACGTTGATCAGCATGTCCGGTTCGTCCTCGAACGGGCGCAGGGAGGTGGCGTTGTTGGTGTCGCCCTCTATCAGCCGCCAGACGAAGCCGGGGGAGGCTTCGGCCAGGGCGTTGATCTCGTCCAATCCGGCATAGAAGTCGGCGACTCGCGGGTCGCCTTCGGGGGCGACCAGTCGGCCGATATTGATCTGTGCAAGGTGCATACCTGGACTATAACTAATCATCGTTGATTTTAGAGAAGCTTATGCAGCATCGGCCCGGAGCCGGGTCCATGCGCGCGGTCCAGCCCGCCTCCGCGGCCGGGTCGGTCAGCAGTGCCAGGTTCATGCCGCACACCAGCGGCGGGAAGTCCACGGCCAACCGGTGAAAAGGGCAGTTGCGCAGGCGGATCACGCCCTCGTCGAGGTAGGGCTCGTAGCCGCGCTCGCGCAGTACCTCCACGAGATCGCGGCCCGAGACCGCCGGGCCGTGTGCGGCGGCGGCCTTCGCGATGGCGTCCTCCAGGCCGGCGTACTCGGTGGCCTCCGCGAGAACCGTTGCGACGGTGCGATAGTCGCGGGCGGGTACGGTGACGGCGAATTCCGCATCGGCGCGGCGATAGAACTTGGCGGGTCGTCCCGCGCCCGGACCGGTGCGGCCCTCCGGACGGCGGAACACCGCGTCGAGCAGGCCCGCCTCGGCGAGTTTGTCCAGGTGGAAGGCGGCCAGCGGGCGTTTGATATCCGCTGCCTCGGCGGCCTCGTCGCGGCTGACATCGTGGTCCGCGCCCGCGACGAAGTCGTAGAGACGCCGGCGGACCGGATCCTGCAGCAGGGCGACGGCTTCGATGTCCACCATGCCTTTCTAGCAGCGTGTCAGGGTTTTCCCGCAGCGTGTCGCGGTTTCGGGCCGGACCGCTACGCCCCGGTGTGCCGCGCGGGATCGGTGCCGCTAGAGTTCTGGAACAAGTTTCAATTCATTCGATTCGGCTTCGTGGCCGCGCAGGTTAAGGTGTTCGTCATGAATGCGTGGGTGTTACGCGCCGTGGGCCTGGGAGCACTGACCGTAGTGCTGCGGACCCTGCTCGGCTTCGCCATGGTGTACTGGCCGACCAACGGCGGCTGGATGCGGCCGCTCTGCCTGATCGTGCTGGTCGTGGCCATTGTCGCGTGGGGTTACCTGGACGGTCGCGCCGACCGCCGCGCCCATCCCGATCCCGAGCACGGCACCGACCTCACCATGCGCTGGCTCAAGGCGGCCATCGCGGGCGGACTCGGCAGCGGGCTCGTCGCCTGGCTGCTCGACTTCCTGCCCAAGTTCGACCTCGGCGACAACGGGCTGCTGTTCGAGCTCACCGCGGGCGCCTCGTTCATCGTGCTGCTCATCTTCGTGCCCGGCGTGATCGGGGTGGCCGCGGGCCGCTGGCTGACCGGGCGCGAGCACAAGAAGAGCAGCGCCCCGATCGGGCCGATCCACCCGGATCCGGAGCCCGCCGGCGTCTGACGCCACCGGCAAAACGAAACCCCGCGCCGCATTCGATTGCGGCGCGGGGTTTTTCGTCGGTTCGGTTACAGCAGGATCGCGCCGCCGCCGGGCTTGTCCTCGCGGGCGACCGCCGAGTACGCGGCGGCCAGCAGGCTCGGGTCCGGGCCCTCCAGGCGGCCGGGCTTGGCCAGACCGTCGAGGACGACGAAACGCAGGACGCCGGACTGGGTCTTCTTGTCCGTCTGCATGGAATCCAGCAGCTGCGGCAGCGCGTCGGCGTCGTAGCTGGTGGGCAGGCCGATGCTTTCCAGAATGGTGCGGTGGCGTTCGGCGGTGGCATCGTCGAGACGCCCTGCCAGGCGGCCCAATTCGGCGGCGAACACCAGGCCCACCGAGACGGCCGCGCCGTGCCGCCAGCGGTAGCGCTCGCGGCGCTCGATGGCGTGCGCGAGAGTGTGGCCGTAGTTGAGGATTTCGCGCAGGCTCGATTCCTTCAGGTCGGCGGCCACCACATCGGCCTTCACCTGAACGGCGCGGCGGATGAGCTCCGGCAGCACCTCACCGGTCGGGTCGAGCGCGGCCTGCGGATCCTTCTCCACGAGATCCAGGATCACCGGGTCGGCGATGAAACCGGCCTTGATGATCTCGGCCATGCCGGCCACGATCTCATTGCGCGGCACCGTTTCCAGCGTCGCCAGATCCACCAGGACCGCCGCCGGCTCGTGGAAGCAGCCGACCAGGTTCTTGCCCGCCTCGGTATTGATCCCGGTCTTCCCGCCGACCGCGGCATCCACCATGGCCAGCAGCGTGGTCGGCACGTGCACGATGCTCACGCCACGCATCCAGGTGGCGGCCACGAAGCCCGCCAGATCGGTGGCCGCGCCACCGCCCAGGCTGATGATCACATCCTTGCGGGTCAGCCCGATGCGCCCCAGCACCTCCCAGCAGAACCCGGCGACCTGCAGATCCTTACCGGCCTCCGCATCCGGAATCTCGATCCGATGCGCATCGACCCCGCTGTCCGCCAGCGCCTTCCGCACCACCTCGGCCGTCTCCGCCAGCGGCGGCTGATAGAAGATCGCCACCGTCCGCACCCCGGACCGCCCGGTCACCTCGGTAACCAGATCCCCCAGCAGCCCACGACCGATGATCACCGGATACGGATCACCCGTCCGCACCTCGATACGCGTCGGCTCGCTCATCAGCACTCCTCCAGGACGGGCCCCGCCACCGGCAGGGACACGACTCCCCGCCCGGCAAGGACGAATTCGAACACACTCGGAATCGGCCCGAAGCTCGCTGCTCCGGCCATACGCGCAGACCCACCGGCAGCGTCGCCGCCCGCGATCGGCAGCTTGCCACCGCTTCGCATCACGCGCTCGCGCGCCTTGACGCGCCCGCGTGGGTCGGAACCCGCCGCAGGGCAAGGTTTGGTACCCACCTGTGGCACGGTTTTCGGAGCGAAGGCAGGGCCTGATGCGCTCGGGGCGGCTGAAAGGCTGTGGGCGTAACTCACGAATCCGCCTCAGCTTCAACCTGTCGCGGCTGCGCGGGGGCTGCCGGAGAGGTGGTGCCGCTGTGCTCCGCGGACTGGTCGCGGGCGCGGGCCTTGGCGCGGCGGGCGCGGGCGCGGCGCGAGCGGCCGGCGCCGGGGGCGGCGGGCTGGCCTGCGGGCGGTGAATCCTGTTGGGCCACAGGCGTGGACACGGCGTTGTCGCGGGTGGAAGCGGCCGTGTTCGCCGAGGCGGGTTGGGGCGCCGTTGTTGTGGCGGGTGCGGTGCCGTGTCCGTTCGCGGAAGCTGTTGGGCTGCCTGCGGATCGGGAGGCGCGGCGGCGGCGTGATCGGTCACCGGATGGCGGAGTGGTCGCGACTTCAGCGACGTTCGCGCCGTTGGCGGCAGCGGTATCGGGAGCCGCGGTTGTGCCGTTCGTCGTGGTCGCGCCGCGGGCTGTCGCGGCGGTGGTCGTGCCCGGAGCTGCGGCCCTTATGGTTGTGCCGTTGGCTGCGGTCGCGACCGCCTGGGTGCCGAGGCCGCGGCGGCGGGAACGGCGGTTGCGGCGGGCGCGTTTCGGGGTGTCGGCGGAGGCCGGGTCGGTGGTGGTGGCCTCGGCTGTGGTGCGCGCGGTCGAATCGGGTTCGGCGGCGGGCGACTTCGGCATCAAGGTGGCGCCGGCGCGGTCTCCGCGGCCGCGGCGGCGCCGGCGGCGGGAGCGGGACTTGCTGGTGGTGGGCTGGTCGGCGGGCGGGGGTGTGGGGGTTGGATCTTCGTGGGGGAGGATCGATTCCACGCCGAGTTTGGCCATGATCATGCGGACTACGCGGCCGGGGCTGCGGCCGTCGGTGCGTACGCGCACGCTCGCCACCTCGCGGTAGAGGGGGCGGCGGATCTTCATGAGTTCGCGGTATTTCTTGGCCGGGTCGTCGCCGGCCAGCAGGGGGCGGTTGGTGCTGGCGCCGGTGCGGCGGAGTCCTTCTCCGACACTGATTTCCAGGTACACGACGGTCCGCCCGCGCAACAGTTCACGCGTGGCGCCGGACAGCACGGAACCGCCGCCGAGCGATACGATTCCGCGCCCGGCCAGTACGGCCTCGCGGACGACGTCTTCCTCGATGCGCCGGAACTCCGGTTCGCCGTCCTCGGCGAAGATCTCCGGAATGCTCCGCCCGGTCTGCTCCTCGATCCCCGCATCGGTATCGAACAGCTCCAGCCCGAGCTCCCGGGCCAGCTTCCGCCCGATGGTCGACTTCCCGGCCCCCGGCGGCCCCACGAGCACCACGCTCAGCGCCTCGCCCGCCGCCTCGTCGCCCGAATCCGGCACCGCGGCAACCGCTTCGGCCGCGGCCGGATCGGGCACGGTATCCGTGCCCGGTAGTTGGTCGATGTCGGCCTGGTCGGTGTCGGGCCGGTCGGTCGAGGGGTTTTCGGGGGCGCCGGTGTCGTCAGCGGTCACTGGGGTGCGTTGCCCGAGGGGACGTGCGGGCGCGCGTTGATCCGCTTCACGTAGGCGTTGATGTTGTCGACGGTCTCGGGAAGGGCGTCGCCGCCGAACTTTTCGAGCACGGCCTGCGCCACGACGAGGGCGACCATGGCCTCGGCGACCACACCGGCCGCGGGGACGGCGCAGACGTCGGAGCGCTGGTGGATGGCGACTGCCTCACCGCCGGTGGACATGTCGACGGTGGACAGGGCCCGCGGGACGGTGGAGATCGGCTTCATGGCGGCGCGCACGCGCAGCGGCTCGCCATTGGTCATGCCGCCCTCGAGGCCGCCGGCGCGGTTGGTGGAGCGCAGCACGCCGTCGGGGCCGGGCTTCATCTCGTCGTGGGCCTGGCTGCCGCGGCGGCGCGCGGTCTCGAACCCGTCGCCGACCTCGACACCCTTGATGGCCTGAATACCCATGAGCGCGGCCGCGAGTCGCGAATCCAGGCGCGCCTCACCGGAAGTGAACGAGCCCAGCCCGACCGGCAGCCCCTCGATGACGACCTCGACCACACCGCCGAGGGTGTCGCCATCCTTCTTGGCCGCCTCGATCTCGGTGATCATGGCCGCCTCGGCGTACTTGTCGAACGCGCGCACCGGCGATTCGTCGATGGCGGCCAGATCCGACGCGGTCGGCACGACACCGGTGGTGTTGGCCGCGGTGCCGATCGACACCACATGCGAGATCACCTCGACGCCCAGCGCCTGCCGCAGGAAGTTCCGGGCGAGCGCACCCGCCGCCACGCGGGCGGCGGTCTCGCGGGCGCTGGCGCGTTCCAGCACGGGACGCGCATCGTCGAAGCCGTACTTGAGCATGCCCGAGTAGTCGGCATGTCCCGGGCGCGGCCGGGTGAGCGGAGCATTGCGGGCCATCTCGGCGAGCTCGGCCTCGTCGACCGGGTCGGCGGACATGACCTCGGTCCACTTGGGCCACTCCGAGTTCGCGATCTCGATGGCGACCGGGCCGCCCATGGTGCGTCCGTGCCGCACGCCGCCGACCATGGTGACCACGTCGGCCTCGAACTTCATGCGCGCGCCGCGCCCGTACCCGAGTCGGCGTCGCGCCAACTGCGCGGCAATGTCGGCAGAGGTGACCTCGACACCGGCCACCATCCCCTCGAGGATGGCAACGAGAGCAGGGCCATGGGATTCTCCGGCAGTTATCCAGCGCAACACGGATTACATCTTTCCATGAGAAGACGGCCGCCCGGACACGCGCCCTGACCACGGCGTCATTTCACTGCGCCGCAAGCAGCGCAACCACACTCGCCACACACATCGCGGGCCCGTGCGGTAGCCGTCCACCGCGGGCTCGGAGACCGGTCGGCTCGAGTGGCCGGACTGCCGGGTGGATACCGGAGGACAGCACGCTGTTCTCCGTCAATGTCCGGCCGATTCCCGCGATGGCGGTGAGCAGGGGTGCGGCGAGCGCCGCCCACACCCAGGTCTGCGGGCCACTCAACGCCGTCGCGGCCCCTAGACCGAGCGCGAGTTTCACATCGCCCGCACCCAAGGCCTCCGGAGCGCACACGTGGACCAGCAAATACGGTGTCGCGAGAAGCAGGCCGCCGGCCGCCGCGGTCGCGAATCGCCCGGTTGCCGCGGCGCCGATGAGTATTGCGCCCGCGCCGGGGAGTGTGAGTGCGTTCGGTAGCCGCTGCCAGCGCAAATCGAAACCGCTCAGTACGGCACCCCACACGGTAAGCAGAAGGATTGCGGGCAGGTTCATGATTCGAGGGTCGCGCATCCGGAACCCCCGTGGGCGCCGCGATCGCGAATTGTGGAGAACCCCTTGGCATGTGAACATCCAGCGTTCCGTACCCCACCCCATTGACGTGTTGCGTGTCGGTGTTGCGGCGTGTCGGCGGTAGCTTTGACACATGTCTGCTGATCACGATCCGGTCCGGCGCCCCAACTACGCGTTGCGCCGAGCCTCCCTGCGGGACCTGCTGGTGGAGAACCGCGTCGACGCTCTGCTGGTGACGGATCTGATCAATATCCGCTACCTGACCGGTTTCACCGGTTCCAATGCCGCGTTGCTGGTGTATGCCTGGGACAGCAGCGAACACCGCACCCTCATCTGCACCGACGGCCGCTACATCACCCAGGTCGGCGAGCAGGTCCCGGATCTGCGCGCGGAGATCAATCGCGCCAGCGCCCGCCGCGTGATCGAGATCGCGGGGGAGTGGCAGACCGGCCGGGTCGGTTTCGAGAGCCATATCGTCACCTTCGAACAGCATCGCGGCTTCGAGGCCCTGGCCACCGGCCTGGACCTGGTCCCGGTGCACGGCCTGATCGAACAGCTGCGCATGGTCAAGGACGAATACGAGGTCGGCCGCCTGCGCGCGGCCTGCGACGCCGCCGACGAGGCCCTCGCCGCCCTCCTCAACAGCGGCGGCCTGCGCCCCGGCCGCAGCGAGCGCGAGGTGGCCCGCGAACTCGAGTGGCTCATGTTCGAGCACGGTTCGGACGCCGTCTCTTTCGAGACGATCGTGGCCACGGGCGCGAATTCGGCCGTCCCGCACCATCGTCCGACCGATGCGGTGCTGGCGGCCGGTGATTTCGTAAAACTCGACTTCGGCGCGACCGTGGACGGCTACCACTCCGATATGACCCGCACCTTCGTCCTGAGCAAGCCCGACGACTGGCAGCGCGAGGTCTACGACCTGGTCTACGCCGCACAGCAGGCGGGCCGCGAGGCCCTGAAGCCCGGCATCTCCACCAAGGCGGTCGATGCCGCATCCCGTTCGGTGATCGAGGCGGCCGGTTACGGCGAACTGTTCGTGCACGGGCTCGGTCACGGGGTCGGCCTGCAGATCCATGAAGCGCCCGGACTCGCCAAAACGGGCACAGGTACACTGCTTGATGGCGTGGCGGTGACCGTCGAGCCAGGTGTGTATTTCCCCGGCCGCGGCGGAGTCCGGATCGAGGATACGCTCGTGGTTCGCAAGGGGGGCCCGGAACTGCTCACCCGCACCAGCAAAGACCTGACCGTCGTCGACTGACGCCGGTTGCCGACCTAGTAGGAGATCCGAGAACAGTGGCGGACACCAGCGACTTCAAGAACGGCCTTGTGCTGAAGATCGACAATCAGCTGCAGCAGATCGTCGAGTTCCAGCACGTGAAGCCGGGTAAGGGTCCCGCCTTCGTGCGCACCAAGCTGAAGAACGTCGTCTCCGGCAAGGTCGTCGACAAGACCTTCAACGCCGGCGTCAAGGTGGAGACCGCGACCGTCGACCGTCGCGATATGACGTACCTCTACCACGACGGTGAGGACTACATCTTCATGGACGGCGACACCTACGACCAGATCAACCTGAGCGAGGGCCTGCTGGGCCGCAACGCGGGCTTCCTGCTGGAGAACATGGCCGTGCAGATCGCCATGCACGAGGGTGCGGCGCTGTTCGTCGAGCTCCCCGTCGCCATCGACGTCGTCGTCACCCACACCGAGCCGGGCCTGCAGGGCGACCGCTCGTCGGCCGGCACCAAGCCCGCCACCGTGGAGACCGGCGCGGAGGTGCAGGTGCCGCTGTTCATCAACCAGGGTGACAAGCTGCGCATCGACACCCGCGATGGTTCCTACATCAGCCGCGTCAACTCCTGACGCGACGGATAATGGTGACCGTGGCCGAGCCGGTGGACAAGAAGTCGAATTTCAAGAAGCTTGGTGCGCGGCACAAGGCGCGGCGCCGTGCGGTGGACCTGCTCTTCGAGGCGGAGGCCCGGGATATCGATCCCGCGGAGCTGCTGTCGGAGCGGGTCTCGCTGTCGGTGCGTGACGAATCGGTCGCTCCGGTGAATCCCTACACCCGGGTCCTGGTCGAAGGCGTCGCCGACGATCTGGATCGGGTGGACGGCACTATCGAGTCCTACCTGCAGGATTGGACGCTGCAGCGGCTGCCCGCCGTGGATCGCGCCATTCTGCGGGTCGCGGTGTGGGAGTTGTTCCACGCCGGCGACGTTCCGCCGGTGGTGGCCGTCGACGAAGCGGTGGAGCTGGCCAAGGAGCTGTCCACCGACGATTCCCCCTCGTTCGTGAACGGCGTGCTGGGCCAGGTGGTTCAGGTGGCCCCGCAGGTGCGGGCCGCCGCGGCCGCCACCCGCGTGTCCGATCGCGCGGACGACGAGAAGTAAGCACGAAGGAGTGCGCCGGGTGCGCAAATATCTGGTCATGGCCATGCGCACCCCGCGCTTCGACTCCACTGTCATCGAGCCGCACAAGCTGTGGCTCGATGACGTCCGTTCCCGCGGTCAGCTGGTGGAATCCGGCAAGTTCACCGACGGCACCGGCGGTGCGTACGTGATCACCGCCGAGAGCCTCGATGCCGCACGGGAATTGATCCGGACGGATCCCATTCACACCACCGGTTCGTCGGAACTCACCGTGTACGAATGGGAGATCACCGGCTGAGTGCCGGAATCCCTGCCCCGCAACCGCTCTCAGGCGGGCCGCAGGACGATCGTGCCCTTGGTGGCCCGCTCGCCGATCAAACGGTGCGCCTGCGCGGCCTGATCGAGCGGCAGCACCCGATCGACCAGGGGCCGTAGCGATCCCGTCGCCGCCCTTTCCAATGCCTCGGCACGGGCCTGCGCCACACCGGCGAGCCAGGCGGGCCCGGAGCAGCCGGTGAGGGTGAGGCCTCGCATGATCAGATCCATGGTGCCGACCTCCGCGGCCGCGCCGGACAGCCAGCCGTAGCTGAGCATGGTGCCGCGCAGCGGTGTCATGAGATCGAGCAGGGCACGGGCGGATTCGCCGCCGATGGAGTCGAAGACGACGTCGATGGTGTCGCCGTCGAGGGCTTCGCTCAGTCGCTTCACCCACTCCGGGTCATTGTGGTCGATGACGATGTCCGCGCCGAATTCGCGTGCTTGCTGTGTCTTTTCGGGCCCGCCCGCGGTGGCGATGATCCGCGCGGCCCCGTATTCACTGGCCAGCTGGGTGAGGTAGGCGCCGATACCCGTTGCGGCAGCTTCGATCAGGACCGTTTCCGTCCCGCTGAGCCTGGCGGTCCGCAACAGCGGAATGGCCACCGACCCGCTCATGCCGATCGCCGCCGCGTCCACCGAAGACAGCGCCTCGGGCACCTGTACTACGGAATCGGCTGGAACACAGACCTGTTCGGCGTAGGTGCCGAAGTTGTTGCTGCTCGCCAGTACCCGCTGTCCGAGGAGTGCGGTGTCGACGCCCGCGCCGGTCTCGGCGATGACGCCCACGGCCTGGGTGCCGAACACGATCGGGAATTCGACGGGTAGCGGGTAGACGCCCGAGCGCAGCATGGTCTCGGGGTAGATGACGGGAATCGCTTCGGTCCGCAGGAGTACTTCCCCGGCCTGTGGTCGTGGTGCGGGAGCTTCTCCCGGCACCAGGACTTCGGGTCCACCGGTCGCGGTCAATAGGATTGCGTGCATCGAAAACCCCATAAGTTGACTGACGGTCAAGTTGCATTCGCCAACATATTGACCGTCAGTCAAGTTGTCAACGAAGGCGGTGACATGGAACAGCCGAAAGTGCGTGCCGACGCGGCCCGCAATCGGCAGGCGATCCTGCAGGCAACGCGCGCGTTGCTGGCCCAGGAGGGCGCCGACGCGGTCACGATGGACCGCATCGCTGCGGCCGCCGGCGTCGCCAAAGGCACCCTGTTCAGCCGCTTCGGTAGTCGCGCCGGCCTATTGCACGAGCTCATCGCCGAGGGCGCTTTCAATCTCATGGAAGCCGTGCGGTCCGGCCCGCCGCCGCTGGGTCCCGGCGTCCCGCCGGGCGATCGCCTGCTCGCCTACTTCGACGCCTTCACCCGCCTGATAGCCGACGACATCGAACTGACCGTCGCCTATCAGGCAATCCCTCCGCATCCCAGAAGCGCGGAACTGCACGCCTTCTGGGCCGGCCACATCACCAGCCTGCTCCACGAAGCTCGACCCGATCTCGATGCCGAAGCGGTCGGCGCGTTACTACTGGCGCCGCTCGGCAGCGAGCTGGTCCCGCGCATGGTCCGCGCCGGCGAACAGGACCGGCTCCTGGCGGCGGTCCGAGAACTCGTGGAATCGGTCCTGCGACAACCGATTCGATAGCATCCGGCTGTCAGTCGGCCTGGACGTCGTAGGTTTCGCGGGCGGCGAGGACGTCTTCGATGTGGGTTTCGGCCCAGCCCTTGATGGCCTGCATGACCGGTAGGAGGCTTTCGCCGAGTGGCGTGAGTTCGTAGTCGACGCGGACCGGGACCGAGGCGGTGACGGTGCGGGTGACGAGGCCGTCGCGTTCGAGGATGCGGAGGGTCTGGGTGAGCATCTTCTGGCTCACGCCGGCCACGCGGCGGGAGAGGTCGCTGTAGCGCTGCGGGCCGTCGGCGAGGGCGTTGAGCAGGAGGCTCACCCATTTGTCGCTGATGCGGTCGAGGAGCTGGCGGGTGGGGCATTCCTGCACGTAGGCGTCGTAGGCGAGGCGGGCTGCGGTGCGGCGGGCGGCTGCCGTCTGGGTCGCCATGGCTCTCCCTTGCGTGCGGTACGCACCTCGGAGTGCGTACTTCCCGACAGAGAGTAGCACTCCGTAGGTTTGTGGACGAGACGGAAAACCGTACAGCAGAGGAGATTTCACATGCGCGCCGTCATCGTTCGCTCGTTCGGAGGACCCGAGGTACTCGAGATCGCCGAGGTACCCACGCCGGCGCCCGGTCCGGGGCAGGTCCGCATCCGTGTGGCCGCCGCCGCGGTGAATCCGGCGGATCTGGTCACCCGATCGGGCATCCTGGTCGAGGCCGGGCTCATGCCCACCCGGGATCTGGTCGGGATCGGCTGGGATGTCGCGGGTGTCGTCGACGAAATCGGCCCCGGGACCACGGGATTCGCCGTGGGTGACGAGGTGATCGGCCTGTCCGACCGCCTCGACGTCCCGCTCGGCACCCATGCCGATTTCGTGGTACTCGATGCCACCTCGATTGCCCCTGCACCACAGGGCATCTCACCGATCGAAGCCTCGACCCTGCCGCTCAACGCCCTCACCGCCACCCAATCCCTGGAGACCCTCGCCCTGGAGCCCGGCCGGACCTTGCTGGTCACCGGCGCGGCGGGGGCGGTGGGCGGATTCGCGGTGGAATTGGCCGCGGCACAAGGCATCCGGGTCGTGGCAACGGCCGCGGAATCCGACGAACCGCTGGTCCGCAAGCTGGGCGCCGAATTCTTCGTCCCGCGCGGCGCGCGCCTCGGCGAGGCTGTTCGCGCGCTGGTCCCCGGCGGCGTGGACGCGGCGATCGATGCCGCCGTCCTCGGCGCCGAAGCCCTCGACGCCGTCCGCTCGCAAGGCGCATTCGTGGCCCTGGTCGGCGGCGGGGAACCCCGCCCGCTGCGTGGAATCCGCGTCACCAACACCTGGATCCGCGCCGACGGCCCCCAATTGGCCCGCCTCGCAACCCTGGCCGAGTCCGGCGCCCTGACTCTCCGCGTAGCCGAGACGTATCCGCTCGACCACGCCGCCGAAGCCCATCGCCGCTTCGACGAGGGAGGTCTGCGCGGCCGGGTCGTGCTGGTGCCCTGAGCCGGTACGCAGCGATCCGGAGAGCGATCCGGTACTTTGCCCGGCGGGTCCCGCGGTCGGGGACGACTTGGTCCGGATCTCTTGACCGCCTGCGGCAATCCGGTGATCACGTTCGGATGGCCGCGACGGCGTGGCTATTCGGAATCGGCGAAGGCCCACATGGCGGCGGGGCGGCCGGTGGCCTTCACTCGGAGGCGTTCCCCTGTGCGCGCCAGGCCGGGGAGGGCGGCGAGGGTGCGGTTGAGATTGCCCGGATCGGGGCGGGCGCCGTGCAGGGCGGCGGTGAGCTCCACCGCGCGGGTGGCGGGGAAGTGGGGGCCGGTGAGGGCCCGGGTGAAAGCGAGGTCCTTCCAGAGGATTTCGGCCAGGTGGGTGCGGGCGGCGGTGACGATCTGATTGTGGTCGAAGGCCAGGTGGGGGATGTCGTCGAAGGGGAGCCAGTCGGCGGTGTCGGTGTCGTGGTCGGTGACGACGGACCACATGGCGATGGAGAGGGTGGGGCCGCGCGGGTCGCGGTTGGGTTCGTCGAAGGTGGCGACCTGGCCGACGGCGGTGATGGCGGGTTCGGGCACACCGAGTTTGGTGTGCACGGCGCGTCGGGCGGCGTCGGCGAGGCGTTCGCCGCGGTGGAGCAGCACGCCCGGCAGGGCGAGCTCACCGTCGAACGGCGCCCACCGCCGGGGCGCGATGCCGACGGTGACGGTGGCGTCGTCGCTCCCGTAGCGCAGGGTGATCACATCGATGGATACCGCGGATTGTTGCTCCACAAATGGACAATCATGCCGTAGCCGGGACCCGGATCGTGCGATCGGCCCGATCCGGCCCGTGCGCCGTGACCACGACCGGCACTTCGAGCCGCTCCTCCAGATAGCCGGGCACATCGGCGGGCAGCTCGCTCAGCACCGGCGTGGCGTCACTGAGCAGCTCGGTGAGCCGCTGCTGGTGGCCGAGAGCCTGCCAGGCGCCACACTTCAGCCGATCGACATAACCGTCCGCCGTGAGATATCCCGTGGCCGTGCCGATGCCGCCGAGGGCATCGAGGTGGTTGACCGCGAGTCCGTCTATGCCGTCGCAGGCGTCGATGGCGTAGCGGAGCAGGACGGGATCGAGGTGGCCGCGCCGGAACTCGCCCTGATACCGCCCGGTCCCGTTGTGCCGCTCCGGAATCGCCAACCCGGCGTCCTCGGTGGGGAACGGGCCCGCACCGTGACGGGTCATGTAACTGCGGGTCACGCCGAGGATGTAACCCGGTGCGCCGATACGGGCGAGCATGGCGCGGGCATTGCGTGGTTCGACCGTCGACCAGGTGGTGTACGGGTGCAGGCCACGCCATTCGTCGAGTAGGACCCCTTGCGCGCCTTCGAATACCAGGCGGCCCCGATCGGCGAACGCCGCGAGCTGATCGCCCGGCAGGATCGCGACGGCCTCCGCGAACGCGGTGTACGTCTCGACGAGCGCATCGACCGGATCGTATCGGTGCGCACTGCCGGCCAGCAGCGGCCGGTAGTGCTCTTCCAGCGCGATCAGCTTGCGGCGCAGCACATCCGGCCGCAGGCAGTCGGCGACGCGGGGTGCGTCGTGATCGAGTGCGTAGTGCGCGGTCTCGCCGATCCCGATACCGCACGAACCGTGCCGGGAGGTACCCCTCGCATCCTCCCGGCAGCGGTTGGCGGCCCCGTGGATCGGGGTGGTCAGCAGGGCCCGCTCGTCCACGTGCAGCAGGGCCAGCGGATCGGTGACCCCGAGTCGGGTGAGCGCGCGGGCCTCGGCGGCCAGGGCAATGGGTTCGACCAGCATGTGCCGCGACAGCAGGGTCGGGACACCCGAGAGCGTCCCGGATCCGAACTGCTGGAACGTGTGGTGCCGCCCGCCGGCGACCACATTGTGGGCCGCCTGCGCACCGCCGTTGAACCGCACCACCGCGGCCACGTCCAGGCCGGTCTCGGGTGCGCACAGCCAGTCGACGGTGGCGCCCTTGCCCGCATCGCCGAAGCCGAGGTCGACCACGATGAGATGATTGTCGCCGAACATTGCCGTGTCCCTTCGCTTTCCGGTCGCCGAAAACCGTTGTGTCCCTGTCCGAGTGGCTATCGGACGAAGTCGACGTCGTCGTCCCCGGTGGTGGCGGCCGGCAGCGCACCGCCGCTACGGGTGCGCCGGGTGCCGCCGATGGGTGCGAGCGCCTTGCCGACCGCGTCGGCCTCACTTGTCGAGCCGATATCGCGCAGGTCGGCCAGCCCGGCCCCGAGATCGATGCGGTCCTCGCCGATCCCGATGGTCAGTGCGATGAGCTCGCACACCGCGGCGGGATCGTCGAGCCGCAGGAATCGTTCACCCAGCAGCTCCTGCCAGTGCTCGGCGATCTCCGGATCCCCGTAGTAGCTGGACTGATTCGGCAGCACGTAGTGCACGTGCCAGCGGTCGCCGAGCTCGCGGTAGATCGAGGGAACCGAGATATCCTCGGTCACATCGTCGCCGAGGACGGTGCGAATGTGGCGGGCGGGCAGGCGCGGCTTGTTCAGTTCGTCGCCGACGATGAACAGGTATCCCTTCTGCCCGCGCTTGTCCCACGCGTCGGTGGCGGTGTGCCGGGCCATGAAATACGCGGCCAGTTCATAGCTTTCGGACTTCTGCCCGCCACCGCCGCCTTCCAGTAGGATCAGCCGCAGCTGCTCGTCCATCCGATTGTCGGATTCGAACTGCCCGACCTGCAGGGGAACCCGGTCGCTGTCCGCGTCGCCGATGGCGCCGAACATGATCTGCGGATCGTCCGCGTAACCCTTGCGCTGCAACAGTCCGTGCAGCTTGGCGAGCTTCTCCTGCATGATGCGCGGCACCCGGCCCATCGATCCGGTGACATCGAAGAGCACCGCGATGGGCAGCGAGTTCCCGTGATCGGCGGAATCCCGCGATTCGCGCAGAGTGACGCCGTGCGGGTCGAGGGTGGGGTGCGCCTTCCACTGATCCCACGGCACCGCGCGCATATCGGCGGTGTAGCCGAAGTCGTCCATGCCGCGGGCGGCGCGGAAGGTGCGGGCGGCGTCGTAGGCGCTGTCGTCCCAGTTTCCGTATCCCATTGCTGTCACTGTCCTTTCGTGAGTTCGAACGGCCGGAAGCGTCGCTGTCCGTAGAGCCGGTCGAGGAGGTCGTCGAATTCGCCGAGCAGGTCGGCCGCAACGGGCCGGAGCCGGGAATCGTCCTGGGTGCAGCCGGTGGCGAAGGTGCGCATGGCCGCGGGTGCGCGGTCGCCGAGCATGGTGAGCAGCAGGCGGTGCGCGAGGTACACGTCGGTGGCGGGGGAGACCGCGTCGCGGATCTCGGGTGGGTAGTCGATCGGGCGCAGGGTGGCGGCGGCCGGCGTGCCGGGGCGGGTCGCGAACGACCAGCCGGCCAGCACCACGCCGTGCAGGCGGGGGTGAATAAGCACGTTCTCGGGGGTGATGGCGGTGTGTACCCAGCCGGCGAGCTGGGCTCCGGCCAGGCAGCGCAGCAGTCGCCGGTGCATCCAGGCGTAGTCGCGGGGATCTAGGCCGCCGGGCTGGGCGGCCCGCACCTGTTCGAGGGTCACGAATTCCGTGGTGAGCGCGCCGAGGATGTTGATGGTGCGCGGTTCGCCGGTGGTGGGGTCGCGGTGATCGACGGTGTCGATCAGTTCCGGGAAGTAGGGGCGCAGCCACGTGTGCTCGTCGGCGACGATCGCGATGTCCCGCAAGGCATTCCGTTCCCCGGCGAGCAGCCGGTTGGCTGCCGCTCGGCGCGGGATCTTCACGACGTGGGCGCTGCCGCTGCGGTGGATGTCGGCGACCGATCCGCGGGCGTGCAGCGCTGCGACGGGGTAGCTGCCGAGGGCGCCGACGACTTCGAAGTCGCCGCCGTCGAGTTCCAGCCAGTGCCGGTACAGCTCGGCCAAGCGCGCGAAGGCGGTCTCCGTGTCCGGGGTGCTCGCGCGGTCCGGATGTACGAGGGCGGCGAGCTGATGGTATCGACGACGCGCGGCCTGGCGAGCGGCGGAATCCGTTGCGGCGGTGCCGAACAGGTCTTCCGGTCGTCGTGCCGTTCGGATGGTCTCCGCGGCGTCTCGCGCTGTCGTCATGAGTTTTAGGCTAGGTGACTAAAACTGCGAGCGCTACCCATTTCGGGAAATTGTTGTCGATGAGACCAAAACGTGTGCTCGTGGCCGGACGGCGAAAGACCCCCGCCGGGGTGTACGGAATCGGCGGGGGCCTCGGTCGGGGCCGCTGTTCGCCGCCCTCGGTGATCACTGTCGACCCTCAACCGCACTCGAGGTCAAGCTGTCCCCGCTGTGATGCACCGCTCACGCCGGGATAGGGTGAGAGAAGTGGTATCGGTTTATCTCACCGAAAGGCTGGGGCTGTGATTGGTGATCGAGTGACGGACGCGGCGGCGCGGCTGCACGCCATGCTCGCGGAGGGCGCCACACCGGACCGGGCGTGGCAGCTGTTCGACGAACTGCCGACCGTGCGGATCGCGGAGGTCACCACCGGCCGGTGGCGTGGTGCCGAGGTCCGTACCGGGCATCCCTGGAACGGCATGCTGGTCGAAACCGGCTGGTACGGAAAGCAGTTCGACAGCGCCGACAGCGTGCAACCCCTGCTGTTCTCCGGACCGGACGGCACGGTGTTCCCGGTCGACCCGCGGCGCGTGCCACTGTTCCTGGCGGGGAAGGTGCCGGTGTCGAGCCTGCGACCGGTGCGGCGCTCGCTCGGCGTCCTGCGGCCGCTGCTGGAGACCCGCACCCCGCGCGCCCGGCTGCGCGAGCTGGAATATCGCGGAAAGTCCAGTGTCGCAATGATCTACGATCACCTGCCGATCATCGATATCTTCCGGCGCGTCGACGAGGACACCCTGCTGGGCGTCATGGACCTGCGCGGAATGGACCAGCCGTACTTCTTCGTACTGTACCGGGACCGGTAGGCCCGGACCGGAAGCCGCTGTCGGGGAAGCGGATCCGGCCTACCATCGGGGTGAGGGGTAGGGTCGACGCGGGAGGTGCCCGATGGAACGTACGACCTGTCTCGTGGCCGGCGGGGGTCCGGCCGGAATGATTCTGGGACTGCTCCTGTCCCGCGGCGGAGTGGACGTCACCGTCCTGGAGAAACACGGTGACTTCCTGCGCGACTTCCGCGGCGACACCGTGCACCCCACCACCCTGGAACTGCTCGTGGAACTCGGGCTGTTCGAGGACTTCGCGAAACTGCCGCAGACACGCACGGATTCGGTACAGGCGCCGATCGGCGGGCGCATGCACTACATCGCC
Source organism: Nocardia sp. NPDC020380 (assembly GCF_044386975.1). Lineage (NCBI taxonomy): Bacteria > Bacillati > Actinomycetota > Actinomycetes > Mycobacteriales > Nocardiaceae > Nocardia > Nocardia sp. NPDC020380. The sequence continues at coordinate 370,464 of NZ_JBIRVQ010000002.1, forward strand.
GGATTCACCCACATTCCGGGGCGCTTCAAGTACATCGCCATGGTGCCGCAGTGGGATCTGCTGGACCTGCTCGCCCGTGCCGGCGATGCCGAACCGGCCTTCCATCTGCGGATGAACACCGAGGCCACGGGTCTGCTGCGGGAACGCGGCAAGGTCATCGGCGTCCAGTACCGCACCAAGGACGGCACGACCGGTGAGATCCGCGCCGATCTCACGGTGGCGTGCGACGGCCGCACGTCGACCTTGCGCACCGCGGCCGGGCTCGCCTCGCACAGCTGGGCCACGCCCTTCGATGTGTGGTGGTTCCGGATTCCGCGCCACGCCACCGATCCCGCGGGTGCGGTACCGGTGCTGACCGCCGATCGGGTCGCCATCATGCTGGATCGCGGCGACTACTGGCAGATTGCCACCCTCCTCGAGAAGGGCGCCGATCCGGCGCTACGCGAACATCGGCCGGTATCCGAGATCATGCATCCGCTGACGGAAGCCGTGCCGTGGCTCGCCGATCGGCTCGATGCCATCCCCAGCTGGGACGACGTGAAACTGCTCGACGTCAAACTGGACCGCCTCGACAAGTGGTACGCCGACGGCCTGCTCTGCATCGGCGACGCCGCCCACGCCATGTCCCCGGTCGGCGGTGTCGGCATCAACCTCGCCGTCCAGGACGCGGTCGCGACGGCGACAATCCTTGCCCCCAAACTCCTTTCGCATCAGGTGACCACCGCCGACCTGGCCCGAGTCCAGCGCCGCCGCATGGTACCCACGATCGTCACCCAGGACTTCCAGCGCCTCGTCCACACCCGCGTCATCGCCCCCGCCCTGCGCGGCAGCGTGAACCTCGCAAACGCCCCCTCCGCCCCACTCGGCCTCCGCATCTTCCGCCGCATCCCCCTACTCCGCAGCCTCCCGCCCTTCCTGGTCGCACGCGGCATCCTCCCCGAACACGCCCCAGAGTTCGCCCGCCGCCCCTGAATTCGAAGCACCGGCCCGATCCGCTGTGCTGCAAGCTGTTTCGCTTCCAGTGCGGTCGGTGTCGGCCGTGGGCGGGGGTGGGTCAGCGGACGCCGCGGGGGCGGAACTGGATGCTGATGCGGGGGCCGACCGCGCGGCGGGTCTTGGGGATCGCGTGTTCCCATGTGCGCTGGCACGATCCGCCCATGACGATGAGGTCGCCGTGGCCCAGCGGATAGCGGACGCTCGCCCCGCCGCCGCGCGGTCGTAGTAGTAGCGCGCGGGCGGCGCCGACCGACACGATCGCGACCATGGTGTCGTGGGTGGCGCCGCGGCCGCTGGTGTCGCCGTGCCAGGCGACGCTGTCATTGCCGTCGCGGTAGTAGCAGAGGCCGGCCGTGGTGAACTCTTCCCCGAGTTCCTCGCGGTAGTGCGCGCTCAATGCGTCTCGCGCCTCGTTCAGGACGGGATCCGGTAGTTCGCGGCCCTGCTCGTAGAAGGACAGCAGTCGCGGCACGTCCACGACCCGGTCGTACATGGGCCGCCGGTCCGCCCGCCACGGGACGCTGGTCGCGAGCCGGTCGAACAGTGCGCCCGCGCCGGTCAGCCAGCCGGGGAGGACGTCCACCCAGGCGCCGTCGCCGAGTTCGGTGCGCCGCGTTCGATCCAGCGCTCCGACCGTGGCCTCCCCGAACCCGTCGAGCAGTGATCCCTGCAGTGGTGTCGACATGCGATCGAATCTAACACAAGATCGAACGTGTGTTCGAGTGTCGTGATCTTCGGCGTGCCCGGACCCCGATCCCGGTCGCCGAGCTCACCACTCGCCGTTCTCCAGGACCTCGCCGAGTTTCGACAAGGTGGTCTTCCAGCCACGTTCCATGGCATTGCGCGCCATCTTCTGGCGCCGGTCGGTGATGTCGAACCCGGTCTGCGTCAGCAGCAGTCGCGTGCCGCGGCCCTGCGGCTGGATGGTCCAGTCGACGACCCAGCGGGCCGGCTTCTCCGCGCGCATATCGACCCAGGTGATGGTCAACTGCTCACCAGGCCGGGAGGTCAGGACCTCGCCGGCGATCTCACCGGCCGGCTTGAGCGGGATCAGGAAAATGAAATGTGTTCCGACCGTGGCGTCGAACCCGATCGATCGTAGGAGCAGCCACTGCTCGATCAGATCCGGTTCCGTCAGGGCCTGCCACACGGCGTCCGGCGACTGCGGGTAGAAGCGGCCGATCTCGACCGCGGCGGGGTCCAGTTCCGAATCAGAAGTCACCTTTCGCACTCTATGACCGCGCGCACCGCTTTGCGGACATGATCGCGCAGCCAGGCGTGTGCCGGGTCGGTGTCGTACCGGTGATGCCAGGCCATGATCACCGGAAGTTCCGGGAGATCGAACGGTAATGGACGCGCGCACAACGCCATTCGTGTCCATAGCGGTTTACACGCCTGGGCCGGTACCACCGCGACCGTATCGGTGATCGCGGCGAGTTCGAGCGCGGCGGAAGCGGTTGGAAGACAGGCGAGTACACGCCGGTGCAGGCCCTGCTCGGCGAGCAGGTCGTCGAGCACACCGTGCAGGCGGCCCCGGCGCGACACGGTCACATGGGTGGCGTCGGCGAATCGCCGCGGTGTCAGGTCACCGGAAGCGAGCGGGTGATCGGCGCGGAAAACCGCTACCAACTGGTCGGTGCCGAGGGCCTCGGCGGCGATCTCGGGCCGCACCGGACGGCCGGAACCGACCTCCAGGTCGGTATGGCCGCGCTGCAGATCGCTGGTATCGGTGGACTGCTCGGCCTGGAAGCTGATCCGCACCTGCGGGGCGGTCGCGGCGACGGCCGTGGTCAGCGCCGGCGCGAGGGCGCTGACGAGCACCTCGTTCGCGCGGACCGTGAACACGCGGTCGAGCCGATCCAGATCCAGGGTGCGGACGGGAGTGAGCACCGCCGTCGCCCGCCGCACCAGCTCACGGGTCTCCTCCCGCAATTCCAGGGCGCGCGGTGTCGGCGTCATGGTGCGCCCGGTGCGCACGAGGATGTCATCGCCGGTGGCGCGGCGGATGCGGGCGAGGGTCCGGCTCATGGCGGGCGGCGACAGATGCAGCCGATCGGCCGCCGCGGCCACGCTGTTCTCCTCGAGCAGGGCATCCAGCGCTACCAGCAGGTTGAGGTCCACATGCACCACGGTAACTCTTCAATTAACAAGAGTGCACTGGAAGTCATGTGTTCGCGCTTCTACCGTGAAATGCGGAGCGGGCCGACAGGTCCCAGCAGGGAGGCAGATCATGGTCATCGAAAGCGCGATCATCGCCGGCGCGGGCATCGTCGGACTCACCACGGCCGTGCGGCTGTCGCAGATGGGCGTCCACGTACTGGTCTGCGAACAGGCCCCGGAGATCCGGGCCGCCGGCGCCTCGATCGGCCTGTGGCGCAATGCCCTGGACGTCCTGGACGACGCCGGCCTGGGCGCGGCGATCGACGCCCTCGGCACCCCGATCGCCACCTGGTTCTACGACACCACCGGCACCCCGCACCGCGACCCCGCGTACGCCGACGCCGACCACGAATTCCTGCTCGTACCCCGCAGGCAACTCAACGAACTACTCGCCGACACGGTCGGCCGCGGATCGATCCGCCTGGGCGCCCGCCTCATCGGCTTCGAGGAGACCGCGGACTCGGTCACCGCCGAATTCGCCGACGGCACCCGGGCCACAGCCGACCTGCTGATCGGCGCCGACGGCGTCTACTCCCGCGTCCGCGAGCACCTGTTCCCCGGCACCGACGCCTACGAACACACCGGCCACCACGCCTGGCGCGCAACGGTTCCCGCGGGCAGTGGGCCCGCCGCCGGCACGATACTGACCGTCGGCGATCACCGCAGCCGCGGCGGCTTCACCCGCACCTACGGCGACACCATCATGTGGATGGTGAACCGCTTCGACTGCCCGCCCCTGACGGGCACCAAGCGTGAACAGGCCCTAGAAGTCGCCGGATTCCTCAACGACAACGGCTGGAACGACGCCCTCCTGGACCTGATCGACGCGACCCCCGAGGACGCGATCCTGCACAACCAGATCATGTTCGTCCCCACCCTCCCGCGCTGGACCTCCGACCGGGTCGCCCTCATCGGCGATGCCGCCCACGGCCTCTCGCCCCATATCGCCGCGGGCGGCACCCTCGGCATCGAAGACGTCGGCGTCCTGACCCACGCCCTCACCGGGCACGCCGCCCTCCCGGAGGCCTTGCGCGCCTACGAATCCGACCGACTCCCGCGGTATCGGACCGTTCATGAGCACTCGCGCGAAGTCGAACAAGCCGGCGACGCAGGCGTATACGCACATCGCTACGCCGCCTTCAGCCACTGGATGCTCACCGAGCGCCCCAAAGTCGGCATCTGAAACTCCTTGCCCTCGAGGGGAATTACCGCCCGGACGCGGCAGCCGATGTCTCGGCATCGTGCTGCCGCACAAAGGCGTCCACCCGCGCCAGCACCTTCTCCCGATGCGGGCTCTGATACAGGACCCCGTGACCGATCCCAGGAAAGACCTCGAACTCCGAGCGCCGGACATGCGCCGCCACGCGTTCCCGGGCCTTCTCCAACTCGGTCACAACCGATTCCGCCCCGAAGATCACCAATGTGGGCGCCTTGATCGCCTGCAGCTCTTCGTCTTTCAGCGGCTGCGGCCAGGGCGTCCGGGTCCGATAACCGAGCGAGGTCTTCGCACACGCCAGTTCTTGCGCGGACACCTCCAGCCCCGGCGTCAGCCATTCGCTGGCCTTCCGCATGTTCTTGTCGGTGGGCCGCATGCCGTAACGCATCACCTTCAGCAAGAATCCGAGAGTCGGCTTCACCAGTCCCGCACCAGGTTCCACCAGTGTCAGACTCGCAACGCGCGCCGACCCGTGCACCCCCGCCATGGCGCCCCGCCAGGCGCCCTCGGAATAGCCGAGAACGTGAGCCTTGTCGAGCCGGAGCCCGGCCAGCACATCGTCGAGCCAGATACCGTAATCGGTTGCCGCCGTGATGGGTTCGGTCTGCTCACTCAGCCCCGGCGCGCCGATCGTATCGAGCGTGTACACGACCCGGTCACGCGTCAATTGCTCGATGATCGGATACCAGCACAGCCCGTTCCCGCCCAGTGGATGCAGCAGAATCATCGGCGTCGCGCTCCCGACCCCGCTCCGATATACGCGGGTCGGGCCGTATGTCGTCGGCACATCGAGCGCGCGCGTCTCGACCGGCCACAGTTCCTTCAGTGACTCGTACGCCGCCATGTAGGCCGCCCGTGCCGCATCGCTCTTCCATCGTCCGATCTTGGCCATGGCCTCCCCTTCATCGTCTTTGATGATATGAACGTACAACAAAAGATGTTATGGGCATACCACAAAAAAGCTCAATGCCTGAGCGACGTGCGAGAGTCACGTCACAAGGGGGAGGGTCAGCCTTGTTCTTCGGGGTCGTCGAGTTCGACGACGCCGTCGCGGTCGGCCCATTCGAGGAGTTGATCGATGCGGAACACCGCTCGGTCGATGCCTGCGTGGAGGTCGCCGAGTTCGGCGTAGCGGGCCGGGACCGTCTTCATGGTGAAGTCGCGGGGGTCGATGTCGGGGATCTCGTGCCAGTGGATCGGGGTGGAGACGGTGGCCTCGGGGACGCCGCGGACCGAGTAGGCGGCAGCGATGGTGTGGTCGCGGGCGTTCTGGTTGTAGTCGACGAAGAGTTGCTTCGGGTCGCGGTCCTTGCGCCACCAGGTGGTGGTGACGTCGTCGGGGGCGCGGCGCTCGACTTCCTTGGCGAAGGCCAGGGCGGCGCGGCGGACGTCGGTGAAACCCCACTCCGGGGCGATGCGGACGTAGATGTGTAATCCCTTGCCGCCGGACGTTTTCGGCCAGCCGACCGCGCCGAGTTCGTCGAGTACCTCGTGGGCGACGCCGGCGACCCGCTGGACTCGGGACCACGGGCAGTCGGGCATGGGGTCGAGGTCGATGCGCCACTCGTCGGGGCGTTCGGTGTCGGCGGCGCGGGAGTTCCACGGGTGGAATTCGACGGTCGACATCTGGACCGCCCAGATGACGTCGGCGAGTTCGGCGACGCAGAGTTCATCGGCCGTCCGCCCGTAGCGCGGGAAGAACACGCGCACGGTCGGCACCCAGTCGGGTGCGCCCGCGGGCAGCCGTTTCTGATGCACCTTGTCGCCGGCGAGGCCTTTGGGGAAGCGATGCATCATGCACGGCCGATTCCGCAGGGCGTTGACTATGCCGTCACCGACGCTGAGGTAGTACTGCGCCAGGTCGAGCTTGGTTGCCCCGCTCTCGGGGAAGTACACCCGGTCGGGGCTGGACAAGCGGACGGTGCGGTCGCCGACCGCCAATTCGATGGCGGGCGAACCGGACTTACTGGCCACGGGTTCGACGATAGTGGGCGATCATCGGCCCGGCACGCTAATGCGATCTCATTTCACCTGGACGTGGGCCCGCACGAAGTCCACGACCACATCGGTGAACTCGTCATTGGCGTCGCTGGCCGCGGTGTGCGCGGCCGAATTGATCTCCGCGTACTCGGCCTGCGGCACCAGCGCCCGGAAGGCGGCCACGCCCTCCTCGCTCACCACATCGGAGAGCGCGCCGCGGACCAGCAGCACCGGAATGGTGAGCTGGCGGGCCGCGTCCTCGAGCGCCGCGGTGTGCAGATCGATGTCCTCGCCCTTGCCGGACATCATGGCCGGATCCCAGTGCCAGTACCAGCGGCCGTCCGAGCGCTGCCGCAGATTCCGTTGCAGCCCTTCGGGATTGCGTGGCCGGCGGCGGTGGGGGAGATAGGCGGCGACCACGTCGGCGGCCTCTTCGAGTGAGGCGAAGCCTTCGGGGCTGCTGCTGAGGAAGTCGAGTACGCGCTGCACGCCGGCGCGTTCGGTGCGCGGCACCACGTCCACGAGCACGAGTCCGGTGATGAGGTCGTGCCGCGGATGCGTGGTGGCGATGAGGCTGGTGAGCCCGCCCATGCTGGCGCCCACCAGGATGGCGGGTTTGCCGAGCTGTTCGAGCACGCCCATGAGGTCGCCGACCATGGCTTCGCGGCGGTAGTCGCCGTCGGGCGCCCAGGCGCTGTCGCCGTGCCCGCGCGCGTCGAGCAGTACCGCGTGCAGTCCGGCCTTGGCGAGGGCGAGTCCGGAGTCCTTCCAGGAGTGCCGGTTCTGTCCGCCGCCGTGCAGGAAGACCACCAGGGGTCCGTCCTGGGGTCCCCAGCTGTCTCCGGCGAGGGCGAGGCCGCCGTAGCCATGGAAGGTCAGCCGATCGGGCTCGGTCGAGTAGGCGTCGTTGCTCACCTTCGCACTATTGCACACGTCGGTTTACGGTGTATGAAGACTCGTCAGTAGCTGGAACCGCGGATCGTGATCGGGCAGCGACAGCACCCGCGTCGGATACGGGATGACAATGCCTTCCTCCCGGTAGCGGCGGTGCAGCGCCTTGATGAACTCGCTGACCAACAGGTATTGGTCCTCGTACTGCCGGGTGCGCAGCACGACCCGGAATCCGATGCCGGACTCGCCGAAGGTGTGGAACCGCACGCGCGGATCCGCGCCCGCGAAACCCACATCGAGTTCCTTCATGACCCGCCGCGCCACATCCATGGTGACCGTCTCGACGTGTTCGAGGTCGCTGTCGTATCCGGCGGTCACCTCGACCGTGACCGCCATGTCCTGCTCCGGGCGGTGGAAGTTGGTGAGGATGGCGTCGGCGAACTTGCGATTGGGCACGATGATGAAGTTGCCCGGAATGTCCTGGATGGTGGTGGTCCGCCAGTTCACATCGCTGATCCAGCCCGTCTCCCCGGTATCGAGCTTCACGAAGTCACCGGGCTGCACCGTCTTCGACGCCAGGATGTGCACGCCCGCAAAGAGATTCGCCAGCGTGCCCTCCAAGGCGAGCGCGATGGCCAGCGCACCGATGCCCAGCGCGCCGAGCAGCGGCGTGATCTGGATGCCCACACTCTGCAGGGTGATGAGCACACCCAGCACGAACACGATGATGCGAGTGATGGTGGAGAACAAGGTGACCGAGCCCGAGATGCCGGTGACCCGCCGCGCCACCGTCGTCACCACCTCGGCCGCCAGCCGCGCCACCGCGTACGTAATGGCCAGCAGCAGTGCGGCTTCCAGCATCTGCTTCACCGTCGTATGCGAGACCGGCAGCCCCGTGGGCAGCGCCAGCGCGAGCGTGAGACCCGCCAGGGAGGCCACCGGCACCGCGAGATCGTGCGCCAGCCCGAAGGTCATGCGATGCACCGCACGGGTGTGCGCCGAGGTCTTGGCGGCGAAGCGATCGATCAGCCGGCGGGCGGTGATGCCGACGAAGGGGCCAGCGATGGCGAGCGCCGCGGCGATCGCCCAGATCACCGGTTTGTTCATCCGAGATTCCTCCACATCGAGAGATGGCGGTGGACCTCATGCAAACCATTCGACGGGATCATAGCTGTGCGATAGCCGACCCTTGAAGGAGACCGGTCAGCCGCGCGAGAGCAGGGCGTAATGGGCCGCGATCTCGCCGGTCGCCAGCGCGTGCTGGTCGATAGCGGCCCGCGCGGTGACACTGTCCACGCCATCGGGCAGGCCCAGGCTCGGCACATCCAGTGCGTAGACCACCACGTGGTAGATGTGCGGCCGTCCGGGCGGCGCACACGGACCCATGTACCCGAGCGCGTACTGACCGTCGGCCTGCTTGGCCAGCGGCGAGTGCGACGGCAAACCCGTTGGCAGCGAGGTGGTTCCGGCGGGGATGTCGAAGGCGGCCCAGTGCCACACCGTCCCGCCGATGGCATCGGGATCGGACATGACCACCGCATAACTACGGGTTTCCGCGGGCGCACCCGACCAGGACAGATCGGGGGAGAGGTCCCGCCCGCCGCACAGCTGCGCCACCTGGTCATTGGTGATCGCCGACCCGTCCGGCATGGCGGTGCTCGAGACCGAAAGCGATTCCGGCGGTGTGGCGTTCGCCGCGCCCGCACCGAGTCCGAGGCCGGCGACGGCGGCCAGGACCACGCCGCCCAATCGCAATGCCGTGGTGCGCGGCTTCGGGGCGGTAGTGCGCCGGTCGCGGGCGAATTCGCGTCGCAGGACGATCATCGAGCCTCCTTCGGTTCGGCGGTGCGGCCGGTCCGGGTGAGGGAGCGGTCGACCAGGGCGAGCAGGAGGAACAGTGCGGCGGCGGCGAGCATGAACCAAGCCAATGCGTGCAGCCCGGCCGCGCCGGTATCGCGTGAGAGAAATGTACCGCTCGCCGCCGCGGCCCCGATCGCCCCCAGGTAGATGAAGGTCCGCAACAGTCCCGCCGAGGACCCGATGCGGGCCGGATCGGCCTGGTAGTAGACCGCATTCTGGTTCGCGAGGCTGTTCAGCCCCTGCGGAATGCCCATGATCAGTGCCGCGCCGAGCAGCAGCCAGAGACCGACGGCACTGTGCATGGTCAGCAGCACGGCTGCGGCCAGCACCTGCGCCGCGCCGCCCACCAGCAGCTTGCCGCGAATCTCCTTGCGCCGCCCCGTGAGTGCGGAGACGCCGATCGCGGTGATCGACATGGGCAGCAGAATCATGCCCGCCCCGGCCGCGCTGAGCCCGCGACCCTGCTCCAGCCATTGCGTGAAGCCGTAAAGGAAGCAGTATCCGACCAGGGAGGTCAGCAGCGCACGCACATAGGTGGCGAGCAGCGGCAGATTGCCGCCCAGTAATCGCACATCGAGAAACGGCTCCTCCGTGTGCAATTCGCGGCACACCAGTGCGGCGGCCGCCGCGATCATGACGACCGGCAGATACCAGTGCGACACCTGCGGATTCATCAGGAACAGCAGCAGTGTGATCAGCATGGCGGCGAAGAGCCCGATGCCCGGCAGATCCAGTCCGGCGGTCTTCGGCCCCTGCGGCACAGCGGTTTTCGGCAGCCGCCGCCATCCGATGATCAAGCAGGCCAGCGCGAGCGGGATGTTCACGGCGAAGGTGGCCCGCCACCCGCCGAGGTGAATCAGCAGCCCGCCCAGTGTGGGCCCGATGACGACGATGGTCTGCCCGGCGACCGCCAGCGCGGTCAGCACCCCGGCCGGACTGTCCTTCCCGGTCCGCTCGGATTCGCTGCGGATCAGATACATGGCCGCGGGATAGCCTGCGCACGTACCGAATCCGAGAATGATCCGGGCGATGACCAGCACCCACAGCGCGGGCGCGATCATGCCGATCACCCCGGCGATACCGGTCAGCGCGGCCCCGGCGAGATAGAGCTTGCGTGGCCCGAAGATGTCGATGAGCCGTCCGACGACGGGCTGCCCGATGGCGGTGGCCAGGTACAGCGCCGACACCAGCCAGGCGGTTTCCGAGGCCGGCGCCCCGAAGGCGATGCCGATGGGCACCAGGGAGACCGCGATGATCGAGGAGTTCACCGGGTTGAGCACCGAGGAGAGGATCATCGGCGTCATCAGCCGCCGGTCGAACCCCTCGGATTCCGCTGTCGTGTGATCGGTTCTTCTGAGCGCGAACGTCATTCCTGTCCCAGTCTTTCCAGCAATGCCAGCGCCGCCAGGACGGTCTGCCGCTCGTCCTCGGTGTATTTCTCCGCGAGGGTGCGGGCCAGCCATTCGTTGCCGGCGGCGCGGCGTCCGGTCATGTAGTCGCGTCCCGCGGCGGTGAGGGAGACGATCTGCCGGCGCCCGTCGTCCGGATCGGGCCGGCGTTCGACGAATCCGCGTTCGGTGAGGTCGGCGAGGTGGGTGGCGACGGCCTGGGGGCGGACCCGTTCGGCCGCGGCGAGCTCGCTGGCGGTGGCGTCGCCCTGCTTCAGCCGGCTCATCGTCGAGAGCTGTGAGGGCGTGAGTTCCTTGTTGTCCGAGGCTTCCTGGAACCGCCGCCGCAGCCGGCTGGTGAGGACGCGCAGTCCCTGGGCGGCCTGCAGGGCCGAGGGTGCGGGGGTTCCGGGGGAAGTGGTCATGTGTTCAACCGTAGATCGACAATCCAGATTGCACAATCCAGATTGCGCAGTTTTACTGTCGATCACACCTGGCGCGCTGGTGGCGGTGCTCACACGCCCGCCCCCGATGCCGGGCGTTCGCTGGCACGCTGCTAGGCTCGCTCCCCGAAAGACATCCTTTAACGGACCGTCCGGTGAGGCGGGGAAGGAGGTCGGCATGGCTGTGCCCGAAGACCGGGCGGCCAAGTCGAGCGCTGCCGAATACTCGCAGCGGCACGACCCTGAACAGGTTCAGGCCGGTCGCGAGCTGCTCTCGGATTCGGATGTCGGCCGGACGATCGCGCGCATGGCGCATCAGATCATCGAGAAGACCGCTCTCGATTCCGGCGATACCGAAGTCCCCCGCGTGGTGCTGATCGGCATTCCCACGCGCGGCACCACCCTCGCCACCAGGCTGGCGTCCCGGATCGAGGAATTCTCCGGGGTGCGCCCCGCGCTCGGCTCCCTCGACATCACCCTCTATCGCGACGACCTGCGCTCGCGTCCGCATCGCCCCCTCGAACGCACCTCGGTGCCCGAGGGTGGGATCGACGACGCGCTGGTGGTGCTGGTCGACGATGTGCTCTTCTCCGGTCGTACCGTGCGCTCGGCCCTGGACGGGCTGCGCGATCTGGGCCGCCCGCGTGCGGTGCAGCTGGCGGTGCTGATCGATCGCGGTCACCGCGAACTCCCCATCCGCGCCGATTACGTCGGCAAGAACGTGCCCACCTCGCGCACCGAGGACATCTCGGTGCTGCTGCGCGAACACGACGGTCGCGACGGTGTGTACCTGCGTCAGGAGGCTGCCAACCAGTGAAGCATCTGTTGTCGGTCACCGACCTGGACCGTGCCGCCGCCACCGGTTTGCTGGACGAGGCCGAACGTTTCGAGCAGGCCCTGCTCGGGCGCGAGGTCAAGAAACTCCCGACGCTGCGCGGGCGCACGGTCATGACGGTGTTCTTCGAGAACTCCACCCGCACCCGGGTCTCCTTCGAGGTGGCGGGCAAGTGGATGAGCGCCGACGTCATCAATGTGAGCGCGTCGAGTTCCTCTGTCTCCAAGGGCGAATCGCTGCGCGACACCGCGCTCACCCTGCACGCGGCGGGCGCGGACGCGCTCATCGTGCGGCATCCGGCTTCCGGCGCGGCGCATCAGATCGCGCGCTGGTTTGCCGAAATGACCGAGAGCTCCGGCGGTTACGCCGGTCCCGGGCCCGCGATCATCAATGCCGGTGACGGCACCCACGAGCACCCCACCCAGGCGCTGCTGGACGCGCTGACCCTGCGTCAGCGCCTCGGCGACCTGGAAGGCAAGCGGGTGCTGATCGTCGGCGACATCCTGCACAGCCGGGTGGCGCGCTCGAATGCCTTCCTGCTCGGCACTCTCGGCGCAGAGGTCGTGCTGGTCGCGCCGCGCACGCTGCTGCCGGTCGGCGTGGAGCAGTGGCCGGTGCGGGTCTCGCACTCCCTGGACGCCGAACTGCCGGGCGCGGACGCGGTCATGATGCTGCGTGTGCAGGCCGAACGCATGAACGGCGGCTTCTTCCCGTCGGCGCGCGAATATTCGATCAACTACGGCCTGAGCGAGCGCCGCCTCGGCATGCTCGGCGAGCACGCGGTCGTGCTGCATCCGGGCCCCATGCTGCGCGGCATGGAAATCGCGTCGGCGGTCGCCGATTCCCCCAAAGCGGCTGTGCTGCAACAGGTCAACAACGGAGTTCACATGCGCATGGCGGTGCTGTTCCGCCTGCTGGTGGGAACGGATGAGGTGGTCGCGTGAACGGGTCAGGCCCGAAGAAGGCAGCCTGCGTAACCGCGCAGGGCCCCCGTTCGCGCGGAGAGGAGACAGCATGAGCGTCCTGATCAAGAACGTCCTTCTCTATGGCGAAGGCGAACCGGTCGACGTGCTGCTCGCCGACGGTGAGATCCGGGAGATCGGCGCGGGCCTGACGGCCGATGACGCCGAAATCGTCGACGGCGCCGGGCAATACCTGCTGCCGGGCTTCGTGGACCTGCACACGCATCTGCGCGAGCCGGGCCGCGAGGATACCGAGACCATCGAATCCGGTTCCAGCGCAGCCGCGCTCGGCGGGTACACCGCGGTCTTCGCCATGGCCAACACCAACCCGGTCGCCGATTCCGCCGTGGTCACCGATCACGTGTGGCGGCGCGGCCAGGAGGTCGGCATCGTCGACGTGTACCCGGTGGGTGCGGTCACGGTCGGCCTGAAGGGTAAGCAGCTCGCCGAAATGGGCACCATGGCAGCCGGAGTCGGCGCGGTGCGCATGTTCTCCGACGACGGCATGTGCGTCTACGACCCGCTGATCATGCGCCGCGCGCTGGAGTACGCGAACTCGCTCGGCGTGCTCATCGCCCAGCACGCGGAGGAGCCGCGGCTCACCGAGGGCGCCGTGGCGCACGAGGGCCCGACCGCCGCCCGGCTGGGCCTGGCCGGCTGGCCGCGCGCCGCCGAGGAGTCCATCGTGGCCCGCGACGCGCTGCTGGCGCGGGATGCCGGTGCGCGCGTGCACATCTGCCACGCTTCCACCGCCGGCACCGTCGAACTGCTGAAATGGGCCAAGGCCCAGGGTATTTCGATCACCGCCGAGGTCACCCCGCACCACCTGCTGCTCGACGACTCCCGCCTGGAGACCTACGACGCGGTGAACCGGGTGAATCCGCCGCTGCGCGAGGCCTCCGATGTCGTCGCGCTGCGGCAGGCCCTGGCCGAGGGTGTCATCGACTGTGTCGCCACCGATCACGCCCCGCACGCCGAGCAGGACAAGTGCTGCGAGTTCGCGGCCGCCCGCCCCGGCATGCTGGGCCTGGAGACCGCGCTGTCGATCATCGTCGAGACCATGGTGCGGACGGGTGCGCTGGATTGGCGCGGCGTCGCCAAGGTGATGAGCGAGAACCCGGCGCGCATCGTGGGCCTGGAGGATCAGGGCCGGCCGCTCGCGGTCGGCGAGCCCGCCAATCTGGCGCTGATCGATCCGGATACCGAATGGACGGTCCAGGCGAAGGAACTCGCCTCGATCGCCCACAACACTCCGTACCAGTCGATGACCCTGCCCGCGAAGGTGACCGCCACCTTCCTGCGCGGCCGGCTCACCGCCTTGGACGGCAAGATCGTCGCCGGTTAGCGGCGGGTGGGGAACCCTGGGATGAGCGGTCAAGGGCCGGAGGAGTCGCTCCTCCACTCAGCGCTGGCCTGCGTAACCACGCAGGCCCTCCGCCCATCCCCGAAAGGACACGGAGGACCGTAATGGAGCGAACGCTGCAAGTGCTGCTGCTGGTGGTGCTGTTCGCCTTGTGCCTGTGGCTCATGTACCGGGCCTGGACCAAGCGAGCGAAGAAGCAGGCCGGCGCGATCGGCGAGCTGCCTTCGGTGCCCGCCGACTGCGGCGCCCAGCTGCTGGAGCCGACCACGGGTCTCTACCTCGGCAGCACCCTCGCGCCGAGCTGGATTCAGCGAGTCACGGTGGGCGACTTGGGTTTCCGTGCCACGGCCGAAATGACCCGGTTCGAGCGGGGCATCCTGCTCGAACGGGACGGCGCGGGCACGATCTGGATTCCGCAGGAATCCATTACCGCGGTGCGCACCGAGCGTGGGCATGCGGGCAAAGTGATGACACAGGATGGAGTGCTGGTAATTCGCTGGACACTGCCGACCGGAACCGAGGTGGATACCGGATTCCGGGGGGACGACAAGGCGGTGTACCCGGCGTGGACCGGCACACAGACGACGAAGACGGGAGACGAGGCATGAGCAGCGGTAATACCGCAGTGATGGTGCTCGAGGACGGCCGCGTGTTCCGCGGGACGACCTTCGGCGCCGAAGGGCAGACGTTGGGCGAGGCGGTGTTCTGCACCGCGATGACGGGTTACCAGGAGACCCTCACCGACCCCAGCTACGACCGGCAGATCGTGGTGGCCACCGCGCCGCAGATCGGCAATACCGGCTGGAACGACGAGGACGACGAGTCCTCCCGCATCTGGGTCGCCGGTTACGCCGTGCGCGACCCTTCACGCCGCGTCTCGAACTGGCGCGCCAACCGCAGCCTGCAGTCGGAGCTGGAGAAGCAGAGCATCGTCGGCATCGCGGGCATCGACACCCGCGCGCTGGTGCGGCACCTGCGCACCCGCGGCTCGATGAAGGCCGGCATCTTCTCCGGCGCGGAACTCGCCGACTACGAGGAGCTCCTCGCCCGCGTCACCGGTCAGCCCTCCATGCTGGGCGCCGACCTGGCCGGTGAGGTCTCGACCGATGCGATGTACACCATCGAACCCGACACCGAGCACCGATTCACCGTTGTCGCAGTCGATCTCGGTATCAAGTCCAACACTCCGCGCATGTTCGCGCAGCGCGGGATGCGGGTGCACGTGGTCCCCTCCAATGTGACCCTGGACCAGATCAAGGAACTGAACCCGGACGGCGTGTTCCTGTCCAACGGCCCGGGCGACCCGGCCACCGCGGACGGTGCGGTCGCGCTGACCCAGGGTGTGCTGCAGGAGAACATCCCGCTGTTCGGCATCTGCTTCGGCAACCAGATCCTGGGCCGGGCCTTCGGCCGCAACACCTACAAGATGAAGTTCGGCCACCGGGGCATCAATGTGCCGGTGATCGAGCATCATTCGGGCCGCATCTCGATCACCGCGCAGAACCACGGGTTCGCCCTCGAGGGTGAGCGCGGCGAGGTGTTCGACACCCCCTTCGGCAAGG
This sequence comes from Nocardia sp. NPDC020380, assembly GCF_044386975.1. Taxonomy (NCBI): domain Bacteria; kingdom Bacillati; phylum Actinomycetota; class Actinomycetes; order Mycobacteriales; family Nocardiaceae; genus Nocardia; species Nocardia sp. NPDC020380. Next base: position 386,120 of record NZ_JBIRVQ010000002.1, read on the forward strand.
CCGAGGTCTCCCATATCTGCGCCAACGACGGTGTCGTCGAGGGCGTGCAGCTGGTGAACGGCCGCGCCTTCTCCGTGCAGTACCACCCCGAGGCCGCGGCCGGTCCCCATGACGCCGCGTACCTGTTCGACCGTTTCGCCATGCTGATGGAAGGAGCCTGATGCCACGCCGCACCGATCTGAACCACATCCTGGTGATCGGCTCGGGCCCGATCGTCATCGGCCAGGCTTGCGAGTTCGACTACTCGGGTACCCAGGCCTGTCGCGTCCTGCGGTCCGAGGGCCTGCGCGTGTCGCTGGTGAACTCCAACCCGGCGACCATCATGACCGACCCGGAGTTCGCGGACTCGACCTATGTCGAGCCGATCACCTGGGAATTCGTCGAGAAGGTCATCGCCAAGGAGCGCCCGGACGCGATTCTCGCGACGCTGGGCGGGCAGACCGCGCTCAATTGCGCTGTCGCCCTGCACGAGAACGGCATCCTGGAGAAGTACAACGTCGAGCTGATCGGCGCCGACTTCGAGGCCATCCAGCGTGGTGAGGACCGCCAGAAGTTCAAGGACATCGTCGCCAAGGTCGGCGGCGAATCCGCGCGCTCCAAGGTCTGTTTCACCATGGCCGAGGTCCGCGACACCGTTGCGGAGCTGGGTTTCCCGGTGGTCGTGCGGCCGTCCTTCACCATGGGTGGCCTGGGCTCGGGCATGGCCTACAACCACGAGGACCTCGATCGCATCGCCGGTGGCGGCCTCGCGGCCTCGCCGACCGCGAACGTGCTCATCGAGGAATCCATCCTGGGCTGGAAGGAATTCGAGCTCGAGCTCATGCGCGACCGCAACGACAATGTGGTCATCGTCTGCTCGATCGAGAACGTGGACCCGATGGGCGTGCACACCGGTGACTCGGTCACCGTCGCCCCGGCCATGACCCTCACCGACCGCGAATACCAGAAGATGCGCGATCTCGGCATCGCCATCCTGCGCGAGGTCGGCGTCGACACCGGCGGCTGCAATATCCAGTTCGCGGTGGACCCGGCCGACGGGCGTCTCATCGTGATCGAGATGAACCCGCGCGTCTCGCGGTCGTCCGCCTTGGCTTCCAAGGCAACGGGTTTCCCGATCGCCAAGATCGCCGCCAAGCTGGCCATCGGCTACACCTTGGACGAGATCGTCAACGACATCACCAAGGAAACCCCTGCCTGCTTCGAGCCGACCCTGGACTACGTGGTCGTGAAGGCCCCGCGGTTCGCGTTCGAGAAGTTCCCGGGCGCCGACCCGACGCTGACCACCACCATGAAGTCGGTCGGCGAGGCAATGTCCATGGGCCGCAACTTCTCCGAGGCCCTCGGTAAGGTGCTGCGCTCGCTGGAGACCAAGGCCACCGGTTTCTGGACCCAGCCCGACGGCGACTGGACCGACGTCGAGGCGATCCTCGAGGATCTGCGCACCCCGACCGAAGGCCGCATCTACCAGGTGGAGCGCGCGCTGCGCCTGGGCGCGAGCATCGAGGACACCGCCAAGGCCTCGGGCATCGATCCGTGGTTCGTGGCCGAGGTCGCCGCGCTGGTGGACCTGCGTCAGGAGATCCTGGACGCCGCCGTGCTGGATGAGCCGCTGCTGCGCACCGCCAAGCACTACGGTCTCTCCGATCGCCAGATCGCCGCGCTGCGACCGGAACTCGCGGGCGAGGACGGCGTGCGCGCGCTGCGTCACCGGCTGCAGATCCGCCCGGTGTTCAAGACCGTCGACACCTGTGCCGCCGAGTTCGAGGCCAAGACTCCGTACCACTACTCCGCCTACGAACTGGACCCCGCCGCCGAATCCGAGGTGGCCCCGCAGCGTGAGCGCGAGAAGGTGCTCATCCTGGGTTCGGGCCCGAACCGCATCGGCCAGGGCATCGAGTTCGACTACTCGTGTGTGCATGCGGCGCAGACGCTTTCGGACGCGGGCTACGAGACCGTCATGGTCAACTGCAATCCGGAGACCGTCTCCACCGACTACGACACCGCCGATCGCCTCTACTTCGAGCCGCTCACCTTCGAGGACGTGCTCGAGGTCTACCACGCGGAGACCGAGTCCGGCACCGTCGTCGGCGTCATCTGCCAGCTCGGCGGCCAGACCCCGCTGGGCCTGGCGCAGAAGCTGACCGATGCGGGCGTGCCCGTGGTCGGCACCTCGGCCGCGGCCATCGATCTGGCCGAGGACCGCGCCGAATTCGGCGATGTGCTGGTCGCGGCGGGTCTGCCGGCGCCGAAGTACGGCACCGCGACCACCTTCCCGGCGGCCAAGAAGATCGCCGCCGAGATCGGCTACCCGGTGCTGGTGCGCCCGTCCTACGTGCTGGGCGGCCGCGGCATGGAGATCGTCTACGACGAGCAGACCCTCGAGGGCTACATCTCCCGCGCCACCGATATCAGCCCGGATCGGCCGGTGCTCATCGACCGGTTCCTGGAAGACGCCATCGAAATCGACGTCGACGCCCTGTGCGACGGCGACGAGGTCTACCTGGGCGGCGTCATGGAACACATCGAGGAGGCCGGCATCCACTCCGGCGACTCGGCGTGCGCCCTGCCCCCGATCACCCTGGGCCGCAGCGATATCGAGGCCGTGCGCCGCTCCACCACCGCGCTCGCCAAGGGCATCGGCGTCAAGGGCCTGCTGAACGTGCAGTACGCGCTCAAGGACGATGTGCTCTACGTGCTCGAGGCCAACCCGCGCGCCAGCCGCACCGTGCCGTTCGTGTCCAAGGCCACCGCGGTGCCGCTGGCCAAGGCCGCGGCGCGTATCGCGCTGGGCGCCACCATCGCCGAACTCCGCAAGGAGGGCCTGCTCCCGGCCGAGGGCGACGGCGGCACGGTGCCGATGGACGCTCCGGTCGCGGTCAAGGAGGCCGTGCTGCCGTTCCACCGCTTCAAGCGGCCCGACGGCAGCGGCATCGACTCGCTGCTCTCGCCGGAGATGAAGTCCACCGGTGAGGTCATGGGCATCGACGCCGACTTCGGCACCGCGTTCGCCAAGAGCCAGACCGCTTCCTACGGTTCGCTGCCGACCGAGGGCGCCGCCTTCGTCTCGATCGCCAACCGCGACAAGCGCGCCATGGTCTTCCCGGTGAAGCGCCTGCACGACCTCGGCTTCCGCATCCTGGCCACCGAGGGCACCGCGGAAATGCTGCGCCGCAACGGGATTCCGTGCGAGGAGGTGCGCAAGCACTCCGACGAGGCGACCGATCAGCCCAGCATCGTGGACATGATCAAGGACGGCGAGGTCGACATCGTCTTCAACACCCCGTACGGCAACAACGGCCCGCGCGTGGACGGCTACGAGATCCGCACCGCCGCGGTGAGCGCGAACATCCCGTGCATCACCACCGTGCAGGGCGCGGCCGCGGCCGTGCAGGGCATCGAGGCCACCATCAACGGCGGCATCGGGGTGCGGTCCCTGCAGGAACTCCACGCCACCCTGCGGGGCTGAGCCCGATGACGACATTCGGTGTGCGGCTGCGGGATGCGATGCGCGAGCACGGTCCGCTGTGCGTGGGCATCGACCCGCACCCGCCGCTGCTGCGGGCCTGGGGGCTGAGCGAGGACGCGGCCGGTCTGGCCAAGTTCGCGGATGTCTGCGTGCGGGCGTTCGCGGGCCGGGTCGCGCTGGTCAAACCGCAGGTAGCGTTCTTCGAGACCTACGGTTCCGCCGGAATCGTGGTGCTGGAGGAGACGATTGCCGCGCTGCGGGCGGCGGGCACCCTGGTGGTCGCCGACGCCAAGCGCGGCGATATCGGCTCCACCATGGACGCGTACGCGCACGCCTGGCTCGGTGACGGGCCGCTCGGCAGCGACGCGGTCACCGTCTCCCCGTACCTCGGATTCGGTTCGCTCGCACCGGCGCTGGAGCTGGCGCGGGCCAATGACCGCGGCGTGTTCGTGCTCGCGGCCACCTCGAACCCGGAAGGCGCCGAACTGCAGCGCATCACCGGTGCCGACGGCCGCACCATCGCCCAGCGCATGGTCGACGACGCGGCAGCCCTCAATGCGGGCAGCGACTTCGGTTCCGTCGGCGTCGTGGTCGGGGCCACCCTCAGCGAAGCGCCCGACCTGAGCAAGCTCAACGGGCCCATCCTCATGCCCGGCGTGGGTGCGCAGGGCGGGGGAGCGGACTCCATCCGGAACCTGGTGCCGGACAGCGACCTCGGCGCGGTCCTGCCCAATGTCTCGCGCGAAGTCCTCCAGGCCGGACCCTCGGTGCCGGCACTGAAGGCCAAGGTCGCGGAGCTCGCGGCCGAATTCGCCTTCCTGCAAGGCTGATCCGTTCGACGGTAGGTCGGCCCGGCATCACGCATCGCCACGTGACGCCGGGCCGAACCATTTCGCGCAGCAACACGATCCTGCTCGGATACGACACGATTTCCCCAGCTCAGGGACGGTTTTCGACCCATCTCTTCGGTAGGTTGGGATCATGCCTCCCGCCTCGCCGCCCGATAACTCCCGCCCCGCACTGGTTCTCGGCGGAGGTGGCGCCGCGGGCGTGATGTGGCTGTTCGGCCTCACACTCGGCCTGCGCCAGACCGGAATCGACCTCTCCCTGGCCGGCCGCATAGTCGGCACCTCCGCCGGCGCCGTGCTCGGCGCGAACCTGGCCGGCAACGTAGACCTCGCAGACCTCCTCGCAAGCCTCCCCTCCGAGCCGCCGGCGCCTGAGCCGACCCCTTCCAGCGCCACGTCAAGCCCCGCGGATTCGCTCCAGTTGAACGCCGCAGACATCGATCCCGTGGCGCGCCGCCGCCGAATCGGTGCGCACGCACTCGAACTCGACCTCGGCGACCCGGCAGACCACATCGCCCGCATGAGCCAACTGCTAGGCATCACCGACTGGCCCCACCACGACCTCCTCATCACCGCCGTAGACGCCACCACCGGCGCCCTCCGCACCTGGACCCGCGAAGGCAAAGCCACCCTCCCCGAAGCCATAGCCGCCAGCACCGCCGTCCCCGGCGTCTTCCCCGCCATCCCCATCGACGGCAGCCACTTCCTCGACGGCGGCCTCCGCTCCCCGATCAACGCCGACCTCGCCGCCGGCGCCCCCCTCATAGTCATCCTCGAACCCTTCGCCCACCTCTTCCCCCGCGCCGCCACCGACACCGAACTAGCGGGCGCCCCAACGATATCCATCACCGCCGACACCCCCGCCATATCCGCCTTCGGCTCCGACCTCTTCGCCCCCGCCGCCCGCCGCCCGGCCTTCGAAGCCGGTGTGCGGCAAGCCGCCCAAGCCGCGACCCGGCTCCGCGACGTGTGGCCGACCTCCGAGTGACCGCCGCCCGGCCCTCACCCGCCGCGAATCAGGTAAAGCGGCAACGGCGTTGCGGGCCCCGATATCCAGGCCGTCGCTGAATCCGCGCCGACGCTTCGACTCGGCATTCGCCGAGCTCGCCGTCCGGTCCGTTGCGGCGGCTCGGCTACCAGCCCCGGCTGCGAGGGCAGCGATGTTCTTACAGTGATCTGGAGAATGGGCCTCCGGCCGCTCGTCTACAGTGGCGGCATGTCTGCTGCGGTGCCGCCCAATGGATTTCGGAATGCTCTTGTGCTCGGTGGCGGGGGCGCCGTCGGGCTGACCTGGATGGCCGGGGTTGCCGCCGGGCTGGGGGAGGCGGGGATCGACCTGACGCTGGCCGATCGGATCGTCGGGACCTCGGCGGGTGCGATCACGGCGGCCGTGATCACCGGGGGACTGGATCCGGAGCGGTTGTTGAACCCGCCGGAGCGGCCGGGGGTTTCCGGGGAGCTGCGGGTGAATCCGAACGGGATGAACGAGCTCATGGGGGAGCTGTTCACGCTGGGCCTGGAACCCGACGAGTTCCGGCGGCGGGTCGGTGAGCGAGCACTGGAGGCGGGCGCGGGAGATCCCGCCGAACACATCGCTCGCATGGCGAATCTGATCGGGGTCGAGTCATGGCCGGAGCGTGAACTGCTCGTCACCGCGGTCGACGCGGCGACCGGGCGCCGGCAGGTGTGGACGCCCGACGGCAAGGCCACGCTCGCCGAGGCGGTGGCGTCGAGTACCTCGGTGCCCGGGGTCTTCCCGCCGATTCCGATCGACGGGGTCGTCTACATCGACGGCGGGCTGTACTCGCCGATCAATGCGGATCTGGCCGCAGGTGCGGAGTTCATGCTGATCATCGAGCCGCTCGCGCATCTGTTTCCGCGCAGTCCGAGCGACCGTGAATTGGGTGGCGCCGCAACGCAGTCCATCGCGCCGGATGCGGCCGCCATCGCCGCGATCGGATCGAACCTGTTCGATCCGGCCGCCCGTGAACCGGCGTTCCGCGAGGGTGTCCGGCAGGGCGGCGAGGCCGCGGTGCAGCTCGAGGATGTGTGGCCTACCGCCTGATCGGGGCCCGGCGGTGTCGTACCCGGGTCGTAGGATGACCGGGTGTTGTCGACCGCAGAGATTCTCACGCTGGCCGGGGTGATCATCCTCGGTTCCATGTCGCCCGGGCCGGATTTTCTTGTCGTGCTACGGAATTCGGTGGTGTCCGGACGCCGGTCGGGGGTCGCTTGTGCGGGCGGGATCGCCGTGGGCGTTTTCGTGTGGGCGCTGGTCACCGCTATCGGCATCGCGGGGCTGCTGGCGGCGTCCGCGGAGGCGTACACGGTGGTGAAGCTGGTCGGCGCGATCTACCTGGCGTACATCGGCATTCGCGCGCTGCTGGCGGCGCGGCGCGGTGATTACCGGCCGGAGTCCGAGGCGGTGTCGAAGCAGCGCGGATCCTTCGTGGCGTTCCGGCAGGGGCTGTTGACGAACCTGCTGAATCCGAAGTGCGCGGTGTTCTTCATCGCCCTTGTGCCGCAGTTCCTCCCGCACGATCCGTCCGCGCTGGGCACGCTCGAACTAGCGGTGGTCTGCACGGTCGCGAACCTGGCCTGGTTCAGCACGCTGGCGTTCGGCGTCGGCGCGTTGCGGCACGTGTTCACGCGCCGCCGGGTGCGGCGTGCTTTGGATGCGGCGATGGGCACGTTCATGGTCGGCCTGGGCATCCGGATCGCGATCGAAAGCAACTGATCCGCGGCAGTGTGGCGTTGTTCACCTCGGCATTCGCGGTCCGATCGAACGCTTGTCCTGGTCGCCCGTCTCACGTCTCGCGGCCGCGGACCGGCGCACGGGGTCGCGCCCGGTGGGTTTAACCCGTCAGCGGGCGTCCCAGGCCCCCCAAACGGGCCGTCGCGACCGTGATCCGAGGCCGTCGCGGGCCGGAGGAACCTGCCCTACCTGCATCGAAGCAATGTCGGAAATGTGCGCTTCACAACTCCGCCTGCCGACCCGGGCGATGCGCGACACGCGGTACCGATTCGAACGACACGCCGAGAAATCCGAAGAACTTCCAGGTCGCGAGATTACAGCTCGGTCACGGTTTTCGACGGGGCCAGTCCGGCCCTTCCGGCCCCCCGGTGGAGGGTCGAAAAACCCCTGGCTGCAAGGATATTCGTGGTCGTGGCAAGAGGATCGCCACGACCGGTCGGCGAGCACCCGTGACGCCGCCCATCCGGCCCGGTTGCGCACCGAATCAGGCGCTGACCTGGGGGGTGGGTTCGCAATCGCCAAGCGTCGTGGGTACGGTCGCTGAGACCGCCGGGTTACCGGCGGGAGATCTGGCAATGAACGATGAGACGGAGGAACCGTGGCCCTTCCCCAGCTGACTGACGAGCAGCGCGCCGCTGCTTTGGAGAAGGCGGCTGCCGCTCGCCGCGCTCGGGCGGAGCTCAAGGAGCGCTTGAAGCGTGGCGGTACCGATCTGAAGACGGTCCTGGCCGATGCCGAGAAGGACGAAGTGCTCGGCAAGATGAAGGTTTCGGCTCTGCTCGAGGCCCTGCCGAAGGTTGGCAAGGTCAAGGCGGCAGAAATCATGAGCGAACTGGAAATCGCTCCCACCCGCCGGCTGCGCGGACTGGGCGACCGGCAGCGTAAGGCGCTGCTGGCCCGGTTCGACTTCAGCGCCGAATAATCCGAGGGTGGTCGAACACACTCGGAAGGGTCGACTGGTAGTCCTGGTCGGCCCCTCGGCCGTCGGTAAGTCCACTGTCGTGCGCTGCGTGCGCGAACGACTGCCCGAACTGGTATTCAGTGTGTCGGCCACCACCCGGGCTCCGCGGCCCGGGGAGGTCGACGGTCAGGACTACCGGTTCGTCACCCGCGACAAGTTCGACGCCATGATCGAGGCGGGCGAACTTCTGGAGTGGGCCGACATTCACGGTGGACTGCAAAGGTCGGGCACCCCGGCCGCACCCGTACGCGAGGCGCTCGCGACCGGACACCACGTATTGATCGAGGTGGATCTGGCCGGAGCGCGCTCGATACGCACGACCATGCCGGAGGCCATCCTGGTCTTCCTGGCCCCGCCCAGCTGGGATGAGCTGGTTTCCCGGCTCCGATCCCGCGGCACCGAATCGCCCGAGGTCATCGAGCGGCGGCTGCAGACCGCGCGGACCGAATTGGCGGCATGTGACGAGTTCGACATCGTCATAGTGAACGACCACGTGACCAGCGCCTGCGAGCAGTTGGTATCGTTGTTCGTTAGCACAAATTCGGGGTCCTGACCCCGGAGCACCGGTTCGTCGCTGTCTCGATCGATCAGACAGGGCTCCGAGCCGGTCCGCATCCCTTTCCGAACAACCCCGCAGGAGCCTTCCTAGTGAGTACGGACATCAAGACCGTTCCCGCCTACGACACTCCGGTCGGCCTCACCAACCCGCCGATCGACGAACTGCTGGAACGGACCTCGTCCAAGTACGCGCTGGTCATCTACGCAGCCAAGCGGGCCCGGCAGATCAACGACTACTACAACCAGCTCGGCGACGGCATTCTCGAATACGTCGGCCCGCTGGTCGAGCCGGGTCTGCAGGAGAAGCCGCTGTCGGTGGCCATGCGCGAGATCCACGCCGATCTGCTGGAGCATTCCGAGGGCGAGTAGTCTCGAATCTCGTTCGAGGCCAAGCTTTCTCGGCTACAACGTAACGACGGCGCTGGAGGCGTAGTGATCACTCCTATCGCGCAGGTGTGCGCGACCAACGTCTGGGGCGAGCGGTGACCCGGGTCGTCGTCGGAGTAGGCGGCGGCATCGCCGCATACAAGGCATGCAACCTCGTGCGCCGGTTCACCGAAACCGGGCACGAGGTTCGCGTCATTCCTACCGAGGCTGCGCTGCAGTTCATCGGTAAGGCCACTTTCGAGGCGCTGTCCGGCAACCCGGTCAATACCGGTGTGTTCGCCGACGTGCCCGAGGTGCCGCATGTGCGTCTCGGCCAGGAGGCCGAGCTGATCGTCATCGCGCCCGCCACCGCGGACCTGATGGCCCGCGCCGCGCAGGGCCGCGCCGACGATCTCCTCACCGCCACTCTTCTCACCGCACGATGTCCCGTGCTGATCGCGCCCGCCATGCACACCGAAATGTGGGAGCACCCGGCGACGCGCGCGAATGTCGCGACGCTGCGCGAGCACGGCGCGATCGTCATGGAACCCGCGCACGGCCGCCTCACCGGCGCCGACACCGGTGCGGGCCGGCTGCCCGAGCCCGAGGAGATCTTCGGACTGGCGACCCTGCTGCTGGAACGCGCCGACGCCATCCCGCGCGACCTCGAAGGCCGCCGCGTCGTGGTGTCCGCGGGCGGCACCCGGGAACCGCTGGATCCTGTTCGCTTCCTGGGTAATCGGAGTTCCGGTAAGCAGGGCTACGCGCTGGCGCGACTCGCCGCACAGCGTGGCGCACAGGTAACGCTGATCGCGGGCAATACCATCGGGCTGGAACCGCCGGCCGCTGTCGAGGTCGTGCACGTGACCACCGCCGAGCAGTTGAAAGTCGCGGTGGACAAGCACGCGCTGGGCTCGGACGCGGTCATCATGGCCGCAGCGGTGGCCGACTTCCGGCCGGTGAACGTGGCCGCGGCGAAGATCAAAAAGGGTGCGGACGAGCCGAATTCGATCGATCTCGCCAAGACCCCGGACATCCTCGCCGGCCTGGTCCAGTCCCGCCGCGACGGTCAGCTACCGGGCACCGCGATCGTCGGCTTCGCCGCCGAGACCGGTGACGAGCATGCCGACGTGCTCACCCATGCTCGCGCGAAACTGGCCCGCAAGGGCTGCGATCTCTTGGTGGTCAACGCCGTTGGGGAAGGCAAAGCCTTCGAGGTGGACCATAATGATGGTTGGCTGCTCGGTGCCGACGGTACTGAGATCGCCTTGGACCACGGGTCCAAGGCACTGCTGGCCAGCCGGGTGCTCGACGCACTCGGACCCTTGCTCCGCTGAAGCCTCGGCACCGCAGGGCAGACGGACCGCAACCGGCGGATACTGTCTGAGTCACAATCCGTTCGCCATGGTGACGGGCCCGTCCCTCGGCGTTCGGATTGGCATAACCTGAGACAAAGGGTTGTGTGCGGTGGTGAGACGAGCTACCGTCGCGGCCCGCTACGAGAAACCCGTTGAGGGAGAGGGAACAACTGTGCGCACGACTGGCAGCCGCCTATTCACCAGTGAGTCCGTGACCGAAGGTCACCCGGACAAAATCTGTGATGCCATCAGCGATTCCATCCTCGATGCGTTGCTTGCCGCGGACCCGCGCAGCCGTGTCGCAGTGGAGACGCTGGTGACCACCGGCCAGGTGCATGTGGCCGGTGAGGTCACCACCTCGGCCTATGCCGATATTCCGACCATCGTCCGCGAGAAGGTCCTGGAGATCGGATACGACTCCTCGGCAAAGGGTTTCGACGGTGCTTCCTGTGGCGTGAACGTCGCCATCGGTGCGCAGTCGCCCGATATCGCGCAGGGCGTGGATCACTCGCACGAGGCCCGCGTCGGTGGTGAGGACGACGAGATCGCCCGCCAGGGCGCCGGCGACCAGGGCCTGATGTTCGGCTACGCGACCATCGAGACCCCGGAGCTCATGCCGCTCCCGATCTCGCTGGCGCACAAGCTGTCTCGCCGCCTGACCGAGGTCCGCAAGTCCGGCGTGCTGCCGTACCTGCGCCCGGACGGCAAGACCCAGGTCACCATCGAGTACGAGGGCTCCATCCCCAAGCGGCTCGACACCGTGGTCATCTCCACCCAGCACGCCGCGGACATCGACCTGGACAACCTGCTCGCGCCCGATATTCGCGAGAAGGTCGTCGAGACGGTGCTGGCGGAGCTGGAACTGCCGAACCCGCTGGACATCTCGAACGTGCGCCTGCTGGTCAACCCGACCGGCAAGTTCGTTCTCGGTGGCCCGATGGGTGACGCCGGCCTGACCGGACGCAAGATCATCGTCGACACCTACGGCGGCATGGCCCGCCACGGCGGCGGCGCCTTCTCCGGCAAGGACCCGTCGAAGGTCGACCGCTCGGCCGCCTACGCCATGCGCTGGGTCGCCAAGAACGTCGTCGCCGCCGGCCTGGCCGAACGCACCGAGGTCCAGGTCGCCTACGCCATCGGCAAGGCGGCCCCCGTCGGCCTGTTCGTCGAGACCTTCGGCACCGAGCAGATCGACCCGGCCAAGATCTCCGCGGCCATCAGCGAGGTCTTCGACCTCCGTCCCGGCGCCATCATCCGCGACCTGGACCTGCTGCGCCCGATCTACGCGCCGACCGCCGCGTACGGCCACTTCGGCCGCACCGACGTCGACCTGCCCTGGGAGCGCACCGACCGCGCGGAGAAGCTGCGCGCGGCCGCCGGGCTGTAATTGGCCCACACAGCCAACGTGACGACGGGAGCGTCGGGCACGGAGAATCCGATCTCCGAGCCCGACGCTCCCGCCGTCGTAGGCGCGGACAGCCTCATCGACCTGAACAGCCTCCTCGGGGTGGAGAACAACGCGGACGTGGACAGCACTGCCGCCGTGGCGGATCCCGCCGTCGCCGCGCGCCCCGGCACCGTGGAACGCCCCATCGCGCGCGTCCTCCCGCTCCTCGAACCCGCGCACCTGGACCGTGATTTCGACTACCTCGTCCCGCCCGAGATGGATGCGCTCGCCCAACCCGGCGTCCGAGTCCGAGTCCGCTTCTCCGGCCGCCTGATCGACGGCTATCTCCTCGAGCGGCTCGAAAGGTCCGACCACACCGGCAAACTCGTCCGCTTGGAGCGAGTGGTCTCCGGCGAACGCGTCCTGACTCCCGAAATCCTGAAACTCGTCACCGCCGTCGCGGGCCGCTACGCCGGCACCCGAGCCGACGTCCTCCGCCTCGCTATCCCGCCTCGCCACGCCAAGGTCGAAACCGAAGGCGCCGAACCTGCCGCGCCCAAGCGCCGCCGCGGTCGTGCTTCCTCCGAAACCACTGCGCCCGAGCCCGACTCACTTACCGTGGTCGAACTCGACGAGACCGAACCCTCAGTGTCGCCGCTGGAATCCGCAACGGCACTCGGTGCCGCGGACGAGGTCTCGGCCGCACCGGCGGAAGACGCCGACCCTGTTGTAGCCGACGCGGATTCCGCTGGGTCGTCGCAGGATTCTTCGCTTGCGGATGTGCGCGCCTCGATGACGCCGTCGATTATGGCCGACACCGGGATGGTCGCGGCGCCGGCGGAATCCGCTGCGCTGGGTGAGGCCGATGCGGCCTCGGAATTGGGCCAATCGGCCGATTCGGGTGCTGTGGAATCCGGTTCACGGGCAGCGGCGGTGCCGGTGGTTGTGGCCGAGGAGTTTCCGGGGTGGGATCGGTATGCGCATGGGCGGTCGTTTCTGACGGCGCTGGGGAGTGGGCGGGGGCCGCGGGCGGCTTGGCAGGCGTTGCCGGGGGAGGAGTGGGCGCGGCGGCTGGCGGAGCTGGCGGCCACGGCGGTGCGGAGTGGGCGTAGTGCGGTGCTGATGGTGCCGGATCAGCGGGATCTGAATCGGGTGCTGGCGGAATGTACTGCGCTGTTGGGGGATTCGGCGGTGGGGCTGGCGGCCGGACTGGGGCCTTCGGCGCGGTATCGGCGGTGGCTGGCGGCATTGCGGGGGACCGCGCGGGTGGTGGTGGGGACGCGGAGTGCTGTTTTCACACCGGTGCAGGATCTCGGGCTCATCGCCATCTGGGATGACGGGGACGACACCTTCGCGGAGCCGCGGTCGCCGTATCCGCATGCGCGGGAGGTGGCGATGCTGCGGGCGCACGAAACGGGGGCGGCCTTCGTCGCGGGCGGATTCGCGCGTACCGCCGAGGTGCAGGCGATCGTCGAATCCGGTTGGGCGCATGACCTGCTCGCGGATCGGGCGGAGCTGCGGCGGGCGATGCCGCGGATCACCGCACCCGGCGATTCGGATGCCGCGCTGGAGCGGGATCCCATCGCGAAGGCCATTCGTATTCCGGCGGTGGCGTTCATGGAAGCGCGGAAGGCGCTGGCGGCCGGTGGACCGGTGCTGGTGCAGGTGCCGCGGCGCGGATACATTCCGGCGCTGTCCTGCGCCAAATGCCGGACACCCGCGCGGTGCCGGCACTGCAACGGCCCATTGGCCCTGCCGGACAACGGGTCTGCCCGCGCCGGCGGGCGTGTCGGCCACAGCGGCGGGGGAGTGGGGGAGGCGCACAGCCCGGCGTGCCGGTGGTGCGGCATCACCGAGGCGGCATTCCGTTGCGGGACCTGCGGTTCGCGCGCATTGCGTGCGGTGGTGATCGGGGCGGCGCGTACGGCCGAGGAATTGGGGCGCGCGTTCCCCGGTGTGCCGGTGCGAGGTTCCGGCGGTTCGGCGATCCTGGACACCGTCCCGGCGGGACCGCAGGTGGTCGTCTCGACGATCGGCGCCGAACCGCCGGTGCCGGGCGGCTATTCGGTGGCCATGCTGCTGGACGGCTGGGCCCTGCTCGGCCGCGCCGATCTGCGCGCCGCCGAGGACGCCCTGCGCCGCTGGATGTCGGCGGCCGCGCTGGTGCGCCCGGACGGCCGGGTCATCGTCATGGCCGATCAGGGCATCCCCACGGTGCAGGCGCTGCTGCGCTGGGATCCGGTGTGGCATGCGCGAATCGAACTCGACGGCCGCACCGAAGTGAGTTTCCCGCCCGCCGTCCGCCTCGCCGCCATCGACGGCACCACCGCCTCGATCGCCGAATTGCTGGCCGAGGCAAAGCTTCCCGGCGAAGTCGAGGTCCTCGGCCCGGTCCCCCTGCCCCCCGGCGCCCGAAAGCCGTTCAGCAGCGGCGATTCCCCCGCCGAGGTCGAACGCATGATCCTGCGCGTGGACCGATCCCACGGCGCCGGCCTGTCCCGCGCCCTCGCCGCCGCGCAAGCCGTCCGCAGCACCCACAAGTCCGACGACCCGCTGCGCGTCCAGATCGACCCCATCGACATCGGCTGACCAGCCGCCTACCCCAGCGCGAAATGCGTTGTGCCGATGACATGGAGCGACCACAACAGCAGCCCCTTGACGGCGAAGAACAGGAAGATGCTGATGACGGTCTCACCGCCGTCGCGGTTGATTCGCGCCAGCACAGCGGTTTCCAGCAGGAAGCAGAGCATCGTCACGGCGAGCACACCGGTCGCGGCCCACACCGCGTCCGGCTGGTAGGTCAGCCTGCCGAAGGTCAGTCCGAGGAGCAGGACCAGGGGAAGCGCGAGGAGCAGCCAAAGTATCGCGAGGGCAAGCATATTCGTGCTGTGCTTCGACAGGTCGGTCTCACCTTCCCCGTCGACCATCTCGCGGGGAACCTGGCGCACCCGGCTCAGCTGCACGATCGCATGTGCCACACCTGCCACCGCACAGGCGATCAACAGCACGCGGTAGGCATCGGCGAGGTCTCGTGTCGTGTCCATCGGAGTGCGCCAGCACCACAGCGCCGGTAGCCAGCCCGCCACAGGCATGAGCACCAGCGCGAACAGGGTTTCCGGTCTGGCGCAGAGCCTTTCGCGCAGATAGCGCGGTGGGAACCGCCGCCGCTTGGAACCCAGCAGCCAGGCGATCGCGACCAGTGCCGCCATGCCGATCGCCGGGGTGAGCCACCGCCAGTGCGCGGGCGTGAGGAACATCGACGCCAGCGCCACCAGCAGGGTCGTCGTCCACACGACGGTGGCCGGCCGGGTGACCGCCATCCACATCGCATCGGCCTGAAGTTTCCGCGGATCGTCCACGTCGGCGTCCGTGCCCGATTCCGGCTCGGCCGCCTGACCGTCGCAGTCGGGCTCGCCGTCCTCGCGGGGATTCCGGAGTTCGGCCCACAGCACGCCCGGGTTCTCCCATTCTCCGCGATAGTCGGAGCCCGGGCAGAGCACCGGGCTGTCATCGGTGCGGTGGTCGTAGTCGGGATCGACATTGCCGCGCAGCCGCATCCGGTACATGTGGGTGGTGATGGCCAGGCCGTGCCAGGTCTCGTCGCAGTACGGGTTCGGGCAGTCGGGGAAGGCCGGGTCGCCGTAGTCGTAGCCGGTGCGGGGTTCCCCGTCCCGCATGCTCTCGTCGACGAGCCGGTCGATGTCGTCGAGCAGCCGCCACGGCTCGCCCTCACCTCGAGCGCTCACCCGAACGATCGTATGTGGCGTATCGGACATACGGTCGCGGACGGCGCGGAACCCGAAGTGAACGCCGACAATTCGTAATCGCCCGCGTCGACCCTGGTTGATAGGGTCGAACCGAGCGAAAACCCTCTGGGCACGAAGGAGTACGCGGATGCGGGAAGTCCTGGTCGCCGAGGTTCGATCGGATGATCGTCCCAGGTCGGGGCAGAAGGATCGATCGAGCCCGAACTTCTCGCTGGCCGCCATCCCGGAGGGCGCCGAAGCCCTGGTGTGGCGGACCGAACCCCATATCGCGGCGATCAGATTCAGCGTGATGGCGGATGTGCGCGCCAACTACGACCAGCGTGTCCTGTCGAACATCGTGTCCGGGTCGAAGACCCCGGTGCCGCGCGAGCAGAAGTCGTTGTCCCGCCGCGGTTTCTATATCGCGGGCCCGTCCGGCTCGGGCGGGGGTTCGTTCGTGGTGAAGGTCTTCGCGCTGCTGCCCGACTAGCCTCGCGGATTAACGATCCGGGCTGCCGATACGAAGTGAAGACAACGGTTCGTCGTGAATCGTCGTCGGGGATCGGAAACACGACCGGGGGAATCCCATGCCTTACGCCAAGCCCGACCGCATTGCACCCCGCCCTGTGCTGCGCCGGCTACTGATCACCGCGGTCGGCGCCGCGACCTGTGCCGCCGCGATCGCCGGCTGCACGAGTTCGACCACCTCGCCGGCACCCAGCCAGTCCACGACCACCCCGTCCGTGCCGGTCACGCAGTCCGGCGAGATCACGGCGTTGCCGACAGCCCCGGCGTCCACGACCGTAGTGCCCACGACAGCCACGGCCCCGGACACCACGACGCCTCCGGAGGTCACCACTTCGCTGGTGCCGCCGACCTCACCGGTCTCGCCCTCGTCCGGCACCACCTTCTCCGGAGAAGGTCTCACGCCCCAGCAAGCCACCGACCTGCAGACCGCGGTGAACAGCGGTCACCAACCCTGGCGACTCGACCAGGTCCAGGTGGCAAAGTCCTTCGTACAAGCCCGATTCGGCTGGACCAGCGTGCAGACCAGCATGGGCGCACCGATGGTCGTCTTCGTCACCAATTCCGACGGCGCCAAGGTATCCCTGCACCTCACCCAGCCCGCAACGCAGGGCGATCACGGCATCTGGGTCGTCGACAGCGGCGTCTGGGACTGACCCCGCCGGACGGGTACCGCAGGCGTCCTGCGCGAGGAGGGCCACAATGGCGTCGACCGCCCGGTCACAGGCCGCGTGGTATGGATAGCGGGTGACACACGTGAGGCTCGACGAATGGATCGCCGGTGGCGAACGCACCCGGCTGGGCGGCCACGAGATCTTCTACCGGCAGGACGGGCCCGCCGACGGCCGGCCGGTCACCCTGCTGCACGGCTTCCCGACCTCCTCGCACGACTGGGCACCGATCCTCCCGGATCTGATCGAATCGGGTTGCCGGGTAACCACTCTCGACTTCCTCGGCTTCGGCGCCAGCGACAAGCCCGCCGGCCACGACTACCGGATCGTCGAGCAGGCGTCGATCGTCGAAGAGTTGTGGCAGCACCTGGGTATCAGTAGTACCGCGCTGGTCGCGCACGACTACGGCGTGTCCGTCGCGCAGGAACTGCTGCGCCGCGACTCGGCCCGCTTGACCGCCGCGGCCTTCCTCAACGGCGGCCTCTACCCGGATCTGCACCGCCCCATACGAACTCAGAAGCTGCTGTACGGCCCCGCGGGCGCGGTGGCGCAGTACCTGACCACCGAGCCGCTGTACCGGAAGTCCCTGCGTGAACTGTTCGGCCGCCCGGTCTCCGACGCCGATCTGCACGATATGTGGCGATCCACCACCATGAACGGCGGCAAGCGCATTCAGCACAGCCTGCTGCGCTACATCGACGACCGCCGCACCCACGGCGAGAGCTGGGTATCGGCGCTGGAGCAGTACCCGGGACCACTGCTGTTCGTCTGGGGCCCAGCCGATCCCGTGAGCGGCGGACATGTGCTGCCCCGCCTGCGCGAGCGCCTGCCGCACGCGCGGCTGGTGGTTCTCGACCAGTCGCCGGCGACGGGTCATTACCCGCAGGTGGAGAATCCCGCTGCGGTCGCTTCGGCCCTGACCGAGTTCTTGCGCTGACGTGTCCGCGAGAACGCCGCGGTGAGCGCGATCTGTGCACTGCTATGGTCGAATTGGCGGTAGCTCAATACTTGCTCATTCGACCGGGGAGCCCGGTTGCACGCGACCGGGGGTCCGGAGGTTCCGGACGGATATCTGGGCATCGGCCCGAGCGTCGAACTCGCCGAGCTACCCCGGTCGTTCCGTATCGCGGGCCGGGTCGCCGAGACCGCGCGGTTGTTCGACCGTCGTGGCGCTCACACGCTCACCGACCTGGGCTTGCGCGCGGCCGTCGTCGGCGATACCGAGGTCGGGAATGTGCTGGCGGCCCGCTATCTCGACACCGTCCGCGATGCCGACGCCTCCCCGATTCTCGAGACGGTGGACTGCTATCTGTCGGCGGGTCTCAATGCGTCCGAGACGGCGAATCGGATGTTTTTGCACCACAACACGGTTCGCTATCGCCTGGCTCGGTTCGAGGAACTCACCGGGGTCAGCCTGAAGGATCCCGAGGTGGCCTTCCAGGTGTGGTGGGCGCTGCGCTACCGTGAGCTCGACGCCTCTCGCGCCGCCCGGCCGGGCCGCGCCGCCGAGTCCTGACCCCGAGAATCTGCCAAAACTCGGGCGGGCAATCTTGTGAACTATTCCGAATCACGCGCGCCGGCCCCGGTGTTGTCTTGAAGGTAGCCGCTCGACGCGGCTGTTTCGGCGACGATGCCGAGCGTGATCCAGGCATTCGGAAGGTGGCGGCACATGGTCGAGGACCTCGTACGGAAACGACGATTCGCGGCCGCCATCGCCATGGCGGTGCGTGCCCCCTCGGTGCACAACACCCAGCCGTGGCGGTGGCGGCTCACCGGTGACGCCATCGAACTGCACGCCGACCGCGACCGGCACCTGCAGGCCACCGACCCCACCTCGCGCGCCCTGCTGATGAGCTGCGGCGCGACCCTGCATCACCTGCGTGTGGCGCTGTCGGTCCACGGCCTGGCCGCCGCGGTCGCCTACCTGCCCGACGATTCCGATCCCGATCACCTGGCCACCGTCACCGTCACGCCCGCCGACCCGACCCAGGACGACATCGAACTGGCCGCGGCCATCACACACCGGGAGTCGGATCGCCGCCGCTACGATTCCCGGCCGGTACCCAGCGCGATCCTGCGCGCGGTCGCCTCCTCCGCACCGCATTTCGGCGTCGTCGCCCGGCTGATCCCGCCACCGCTGCGCACGCCGCTGGCCGATATCACCCACGATGCGGCCGCCCGGCACGCGGTCGATCCGGAGTATCAGCGTGAGCTGGCGACCTGGAGTGGTCGCCACGGCACGCCCGACGGTGTGCCCGCGGCGAATACGCCGCCGCAGCGCCTCGGCGACGCAATCACGGTGCGGGCGTTCGCAAGTCCGGAACTGACCGATATTCCCGAGACCTCGGACGGTTCGGAATGGCTGGTCCTCGGCACCCCGGCCGACGACCCGCGCGCCCGCCTGCGCGCGGGCGAAGCCGCCAGTGCCCTCCTGCTGACCGCGACCCGCTACGGCCTGGCCAGTTGCCTGCAGACCGAGCCCCTGGGCATCCCCGACCTGGCCGCCACCATCGGCGCCGACGTCATGTTCGACTGCGCCTTTCCCCAGGCGCTGGTCCGGTTCGGCTGGGTGTCCTCGCACGCGGCGCCATTGCCGCGCACGCCCAGGCGTCCGCTCGCCGACATCATCGATACGGCACTGCCGGTGTCCTGACTACCCGAATGGTCCAGTGCCGCATGCCGTTCGGGATCCCGGACACCATGCTTCGGGCTACTCGTCGTCGCCGATGATCTCTTCGCGCGGTAGCGCTGCGAGGGTCAGCAGGGCATTCAGGAACCCGGTGCGGTCGGCGGGGGAGAGCTTGCCGAGCAGCAGTTCCTCTTTGGCCTGGATGGCGGCCTGAGCGTCGTCGCGTCGTCGCCGCCCGGCCGGGGTGAGGGTGAGGAGGCGGGCGCGGCGGTCGGCCGGATCGGGGCGGCGTTCGATGAGGCCGCGCTCCTGGAGGTCGTCCAGGACCGCGATGATGCGGGTCTTGTCGGCGCCGATCTCCTGGGCGAGGGCGCCCTGTCCGCGTGCCGGGTCCTCGTCCAGGTGCAGCAGGACGACGTAGGCCCACATGGTGAGTTCGTGGGCGTCGAGGACGGGTTGCTCGGCGGCCATCAGGGCGCGGGCGAGCGGCGCGATCATCGCTGCGAGGTCCGGACGGGGTGTCGGCATGCGGACAAGATTAGGTCAGGCTGCGGTGTGGCCGTTCCAGCGTGTCGCGAGCGCGTTCGAGCACCCGGCCCGGTTCGAACTGTTCGGCCTGCCAGGAATCGGTGCCGATCCGCACCTTGCCCCGCCATTCGCGCACGATCGCGCCGTGCACCGGCCACCGCACGAAACGCCGCATGTCCCGCTCGGATTCCCACACGGTGATGGATCCGCCGCGCCGCTCGGCGGGCCGGCCCCACAGCCACAGGCCCACCGCGCCCTGCATGACCGGCCAGGTCCGGCCGAGTTTCATGCCCGTCTCGTAGATGCGCCGGACTTCCTCCTCCGAGCCGGCGAGGAAGTCGGTGACGCTGAGGAATACCGGCCCGGCCAGGTCGTGCCGCGGACCCGGCTGCCAGGGCATGAGCACGGTGCCCTCGGAGAAGAGTTGTTCGGAAACCTCGATAGTCTGCATCTGCATACGATAGGCAGATGCATACTATTGAGGCAAGGGGTCGCCGGCGCACCGCAATTCAGCGATACGCGGCGATATTGCGCTGCGCCCATGCGGCGTAACCGGACGCCGGCCGGCCCAGTGCGCGCTCGACATCCGTGCTGATCCGCTGCTCCTCGGGCGTCGGCGTGCCGAGGATCTCCAGGGTGTGCTCGGCCACGGGCTCGGGCATGAAACGAATCATGTTGCCCAGCGCCTGTTCCCGCGTCAGCTCCACGAACTGCAGCGGCTCACCGAACGCCTCGGCAATGGCCTGCGCTTGCTGCCGCGGGGTGATGAGCTCCGGGCCGGTGACGGTGTAGGCCTGTCCGTGATGGCCTGTCCCGGTCAGGGCCGCCGCGGCCATGGCGGCGATATCGGCGGGATCCACCACCGGCAGTCCGACATCCCCGAACGGCGCCGGGATCATGCGCTGGGCGCGGATCGGCTCGATCCACGCGAAGGTATTGGTGGCGAAGGCGCCGGGCCGCAGCACCGTCCATTCGAGATCCGAATCCGCCAGGGCGCGTTCGAATTCGAGCGTCCGCGCATAGCCCGCACTGTCGGATCGCGTGACCGCGGCCTGCGAGGACACGAACACGACCCGCCGGACACCCGCCGCCGCAACGGTTTCCAGCACCCGGGTGGGTTCCGGGCCGCTGATCAACTGCGGTCCGGTGATGAGCAGGAACAGCGCCCGCGCACCGCTCACGGCCTCGGCGAGGCTGTCCAGATCATCGAGATCGGCCCGCCGATACTCCACGCCCGCCGCATTGCCCCAGGCCGGATCCACGGGCTTCTCGCCACGCGATACCGCGACCACCTTCTCGCCCTGTTCGGCGAGGGTCCGCACCAGCTGACTGCCGACGTTTCCGGTTGCTCCGGTTACCACGATCATGTGTCTCACTCCTGAGTTAGTTGGCTGACTAACTCGAAGCTTAAGGCATGCGACCGGGTGATGTCTATAGTTAGTCGTATGACTGACTCAGTGGCGCGGACGGCGGCCCCCGGCAAGCGGGAGCGGCTGGCGGACGCGGCGGCGCAGGTGTTCCACGAACGGGGAGTGGAGAAGACGACCATCGCCGATATCGCCCGCGCAGCGGATGTACCGGTCGGCAACGTCTACTACTACTTCAAGACCAAGGACCAGCTGGTCCAGGCCGCGATCGGCGCGCACGCCCGCACGGCACAGCAGATCATCGCCGCCCTCGAGCAGTACGACGCGCCCGCGGAACGGCTGAAGGCGCTGGTTCGCGGCTGGGTCGACCAACGCGAGACGGCCGCCCGATTCGGTTGCCCCTCAGGCACTCTCGCCACCGAACTCGACAAGCGCGCCGACGGGCTCGATACGGAACTCGCGGAGGTGATGCGTGGACTGCTGGATTGGATCCAGGCGCAATTCACCGCTATGGGACGCGACGACGCGCGGGAACTCGCCGTGGCGCTGCTGGCCGCGTATCAGGGAATTTCCCTGCTCACCAATACATTCCGGGATCCGGACATGATGGAAGCAGAGGGTCGTCGCCTCGAAGCGTGGATCGACTCCCTGGCCTGAGATTCAGTTCAGGGCGGGCTGGGCCGGGCGCACGCTCCAGCGGCCCTCCTGGCGCAGGATGCGCACGGGGTGATCGAAACACGCGCTGATGTGCTCGGTCGTGATGACCTCGTCCACCGGCCCGGCGGCGACCGCGCGGCCGTCGCGCAGCAGCATGGCGTGGGTGGTGCCCGGCGGCAGTTCCTCGAGGTGATGGGTCACCAGCACCGAGGCCAGTTCCGGATGTGCGTGCTGCAGCCGGTCGATCCGTTCCAGGAGTTGTTCGCGCCCGGCCAGATCCAGCCCGGTGGCCGGTTCGTCCAGGAGCAGCAGCCGCGGGCTGGGCATCAGGGCGCGCGCGATGAGGGCGCGGCCGCGCTGACCCTGCGACAGGATGTGCCAGCCGGCGTCGCCGCGATGGCTCAAGCCGAGCAGGTCGATGAGCCGGTCGGCCTCGGCCAGCTGCTCGGCGGTGGCTTCCCAGCGCGGAATCAGATCGGCGGTATTGGTCGCGCCGGTGAGGACGACCTCGCGGACCGTGAGATGGCTGTCCGGCGTGTGGCGCGGGTCGACGTGCCCGATTCCGGCGCGCAGTGCGCGCATGTCGACGCGCCCCAGCCGATGACCCAGCACCTCGACGCTGCCGCGGGTGGGATGCTCGAAGGCGCCCAGCATGCGCAGCAGCGTGGTCTTACCGGCGCCGTTGGGTCCGAGCAGCGCCCAGTGCTCGCCGGCCCGTACGGTGAGCGAAACCCCTTGCAGGATGGGGTTTCCGCCACGCACCACGTCGACCGCGTCGACCTTCAGCACCGGTGAGTCCGTCATGGCCCCACGGTAGCAAACTCCTCAGACAAGCTGATGTGTGATTTTCGCCGGGCAAGGGCCGTGAGCCCGCTGTGTAGGGTGGTCGGCATGGCGATCGAGGCGGTGCTCTTCGACTTCTCCGGCACGGTGTTCCGATTGGAGGAATCGGAATTCTGGGACGTGGATCTCACCGATACCGGCGGCCGGGCCCTGGATACCCATGAGATCGCGGAGATCATGCGCCGCATGACGGCTCCCGTCGGGCAGTTCGTCCAGTTCGACGAGGCGGGCCAATACGCCTGGGACAACCGGGATCTCGACCCGGCCCTGCATCGCACCGCCTATATGGAGGTGCTGGAACAGTCGGGTGTGCCCGAGGGCGCGGCGGAGAAACTGTATGCGCGGCTGCTGGACCCGACCGCCTGGACGCCGTACCCGGACACCGGCGACGTACTGCACGGTCTCAGCGAGAACGGCCTGAAGGTCGGGATCGTCAGCAATATCGCCTTCGATATCCGTCCCGCCTTCGTCGATCGCGGCTGGGACCGCGTGATCGACGATTTCGCGCTGTCCTTCGAAGTGGGGGCCATGAAGCCGGATGTCCGTATCTTCAAGGGCGCCCTCGACCGGCTCGGCGTGGATCCCTCGAATGCGCTCATGATCGGTGACAGTGCCGAAGCCGATGGCGGCGCAACGGTTCTCGGTTGCGAGTTCGCGCTGGTGGATCCGGTGCCGACCGTGCAGCGTCCGTCCGCCCTGGCCGATATCGTCCGCGCGCGGGGTCTCCTCATCTAAAGTCAAAACCGGCTGGTCTGTGTCACGCGTCACATTGTTCTGGATAGATTGACGATATATCGTCGATAGCAACAGATAGAACAACGAGCCTTAGGAGGCACACCATGGAACGCATGGACAACAACCAGGAATGGGGCCGCGGCCCCTGGCGGCGACTGCGCACAGAAGAGCAGCAAGGCCGCGAACACCCGCGAGCACGGCGAGGCGGCCCACGCGATCCGCGTGAGCACGGCCCGCACCGGCACGGCCACGGCCGTGGTTTCGGCCCGGACTTCGGTCCCGGCTTCGGCGGTCCCGGCGGCTTCGGCGGCCCGGGCGGCTTCGGCCCCGGCCCGCACTTCGGCCGCGGACGCGGTCGCGGCGGACGCGGCCGGCGTGGCGACGTCCGCGCGGCCATCCTCCTGCTGCTGCAGGAACGGCCGATGCACGGATACGAGCTCATCCAGCAGATCCGCGAGCGCAGCCAGGATGTCTGGCGCCCGAGCCCGGGGTCCATCTACCCCGCGCTGGCACAGCTCGAGGACGAGGGCCTGATCCTCATCGAGCGCGTGGCCGGCCGGAAGACCGCCAAGCTCACCGAGGCGGGCACCGCCTACATCGAGGCCAACCGCACCGATCTCGGCGATCCCTGGCAGGACGTCAAGGACGGCGTCGGCGATCAGGCGCTCGATCTGCGCGGACTGGTCGGACAGCTGATGGGTGCGGTCGCTCAGGTCGCCGCCGTCGGCAACCCGGAACAGGCGAGCAAGGCCGCCGAGGTCCTCACCGAGGCCCGCCGCGCCCTGTACCGCATCCTCGCCGAGGACGACGCGCCGTCGACCGAAGACGCACCGTCGACCGACGAGTGATCCGGTGATCACGCCTCAGGCCTTCCCTGCCATGCCGCGGGGAAGGCCTTTCGCGTCTCCGGCAATGGAATTCGGTCAGGCGTTCAGTGCCAGTGCGGTGGCCACCGCCGGCGCATGCGGCATGACCTGCAGATCGCTCTCCTGCGACCACGCGTAGTTCACCAGCGTCGCGAACTGTGCGACGAAATGATCCCGCCACGGCTGCGAGCCGAAGTTCATGGCGGTGTTCACCTGCTGCCAGCCCGTGGTGGAGAAGTTGACCGAGCCCTCCCAGCACTGCGGCCCGGCGGGGGAGTCGGTCACCAGGCCCTTGGTGTGGCAGATATATTGCCGCCCAGCCGTACTCGTGCCGATCGTCACTTCGATACCCGCGTCGACCAATTGTGAGACGAGCGGCTTTTCGCTGTGCCCGACCGACTGGCTGTGGTCCAGATACAGATGCAATGGAACCCCGTTGTGGTGCGCCGCGATCAACTCGTCGGTGGCGTCCTGCAGGGTGAACGTGTAGGCGATGATCCAGGTTTCCCCAGGTGCGGCCACCAATTCCAGGAATTTCTGTTTGGCCGCGTCGTGATCATCGGGCATGAGATAGCAGGTCATCGAACCGTCTATCACGAAGGTCATGGCGGCCACGATAACCCCAGAACTTGGGGCGGCGAAACATGCGCTGGCACCGGGACATTCGGCGCGCCCTCGTAGATGATTATGAGATGGCACAATTGGGCCCCGTCGCGCACTGTGAGACGGGACAAAACGGGAGCCGGACCGCGCGCGCACTGCGCCGCGTCGCGCCGGCGGGGGTAATGGCATTGGCCGCGGCCGTCATCGGGGCGGCGCCGATCGTGGCGCCGCAGGCACAGGCGCTACCGAACGGCGACAGCATCATGATGGTGCCGACCGTGCCCGGGCCGCCACAGACCGAACATCTGGGGGCTGCCACTTATCTGAAACAGCATCCGGACGCAGCGCCGCAGGGCGCCAACGACTTCGGCTGCAAGCCGACCGCTCAGCACCCGTACCCGGTGGTGCTCGCGCACGGGACCGATTCCTCGGCCTACAGCGACTGGTCGGCCCTGAGCCCGCAACTCGCGCAGGCCGGATTGTGCGTGTTCGCCATGAACTACGGCGGCAAGCCCGGTAAGGACAGCTACGGCACCGAGGACGTGTGGGACAGCTCGGCGCAGGTCGGCACGTTCGTCGATCAGGTGCTCGCCGCGACCGGCGCGCCCAAGGTCGACATGGTCGGGTTCTCGCAGGGCGCGAGCGTGACCCGCTATTACATCGACAAGCTCGGTGGCGCACCCAAGGTCGATCAGTGGATCGGGCTGGCCTCGCCCAGTTATGGCGGCGTCATGTACGGCCTGGTTCCGGTGGCCGACAAGGTGCCGGGTATCTACAAACTCGTGCAGGCGGCGTCCTCGCTGGCGGCGGTGCAGCAGGCGGCCGGGTCACCGTTCATGAACGACCTCAACTCCGGCGGTGACACCGTTCCGGGTGTGCGATATACCACGATCGGTAGCCGGGTGGATGAAATGATCCAGCCCTTCGGCAATATCGCGTTGAAGGGTGCGGGCGCCACCAATCTGGTGCTGCAGGATCTCTGTTCCGCCGACCTGACCGGGCATTTCCATATGGTCTACGACCCGTTCGTGCAGCAGACGGTGGTCAACCTGCTGGCTCCCGATCGGGCCGTCGCACCCAACTGTGTGCCCGTCGCCTTGGGTACCGGCATCAGTGATGTGGTGCTGGCAGCGCATTCCTGATCGGGGCGGTCTGCGGCGTCCGTAAAATGAGACGACCGTATTCGTTCGCAATCGGGAGCTGCCCGTGACCATCCAGCCTGTCCGCCTGTTCGGCGATCCGATCCTGCGCGCCCGCGCGGCGGAGGTCGAGACGTTCGATCGGGAGGTACGCCAGCTGGTGACCGACCTGACCGACACCATGTACGAGAGCGGCGGGGTCGGGATGGCCGCACCGCAGATCGGGGTGGGGCTACGGGTCTTCGTCTACGACACGGGTGAGGCGCACGGGCATCTCATCAATCCCGTCTGGGAAGTGGCGGGCGAGGAGACGCAGACCGGGGTCGAGGGCTGCCTCTCGATTCCCGGTGTGCGCGAGGACGTTACGCGCGCGATGACGGTGCTCGTGCGCGGCGTCGACCAGACCGGCAAGCCGGTGGAGTTCCGGGCCGAGGGGCTGCTGGCGCGCTGCGTGCAGCACGAGACCGATCACCTCGACGGAATGCTGTTCCTGCAGCGGCTGGAACCGGCCGCCCGCAAGGACGCCATGCGCGCGGTGCGCGAATCCTCTTGGTTCGCACAGGGAATCACAGTGCTCTCGGCCTCGCAGCTCGGCGGCAGCCGCCGTCGCGCCGAGGCCGGCACTCAGGAACGGAGCCGCTGATGCGTCTGGTCTTCGCAGGAACCCCCGAGCCGGCGGTTCCGTCGCTGCGGCGGCTCATCGAATCCGATCGGCACGAGGTGGTCGCGGTGGTGACGCGACCGGATGCGATCGCCGGACGGGGCCGCAAGGTCACCCGCTCACCCATCGGGCTGCTGGCCGATGAGCACGGGATCCCGGTGTACACGCCGAAGCGGCCGTCGGAGCCCGAATTCGTCGAGCAGCTCACGGCTTTGGCGCCGGACTGCTGCCCGGTCGTGGCCTATGGTGCGCTGCTGCCGGAAAAGGTGCTCGAGATTCCGGAGCACGGCTGGATCAATCTGCACTTCTCGCTGCTGCCCGCATGGCGGGGCGCCGCGCCGGTGCAGGCGGCCATCCTCGCCGGTGACGAGTTCAGTGGCGCGTCGACCTTCCGTATCGAGAAGGGGCTCGACACCGGCCCGGTGTACGGCACGCTGGTCGAGAAGGTCGGGGTGAACGACACTTCCGGCGCCCTGCTCGAACGGCTCGCCGAAAGCGGTGCGCACCTGCTGGAATCCACCCTCGACGCGGTGGAAGACGGCATCGTGCAGGCGGTTCCGCAGGCCGCCGAGGGCGTCTCCTACGCGCCCAAGGTGCTCCCGGAATCCGGCCACGTGCGCTGGGACCAGCCCGCCCTCGCCATCTCCCGCTTGATCCGCTCGGTCACCCCCGCTCCCGGCGCCTGGACCGAAATCGACGGCAAACGCTTTAAGCTCGGCCCCGTGGAACTCGTCGAGGAGCAGCTCCCGGTCCGTACCGTCGACGTCCGTAAGACCGGCGTCTACATCGGCACCGCCACCACCGCGGTCCGCCTCGACCAGATCCAGCCACCCGGCAAACGCATGATGCCCGCCCTCGACTGGGCCCGCGGCGCCCGCCTCGAGCCGGGCACGGTGATCGGATGACCCGCCCCGAGAACGGCGACGACAAGCCCCGCAACGACACGGGCCGCGCCAAGACCGGCGGCTTCCGCCGCTCGGCCGCAGGCAGCGGCAAACCGGCCTCCGGTCGCAATGGTGAGTCCGCCGCGGGCCGCACCGGTGAACGCGCCGGCCGCGGAACCTCCGGCGGTACACCCGAATCCGGCGGTCGCCGGTTCGGTGAATCGAAGTCGGATACCGGTTCGGCGCAGGGACGTGGTCCCCGCCGTGACCGGGATTCATCCACCGGGCGCTCCGATCGGCGCGAGGGCGGTAAAGCCTTCGGCGCGAACGGTTCCGGCGCGCGTGGTGGTGCGGGCGGCCGCGGGTCGCGCGATACCGGTACCGGCGGCTGGTCCGCGACTGAGCGCGGCGGTTCGGGCAAGCCCGATCGCGCCGGAGCCCGCGGCGACCGCGATCGTGGCGCGCGCGAATCGTATGGGGCGCAGCCGGATCGGCGGCGCGGCAATGAATCTGCTGCCGGCCGCCGCGACAGCTCGCGTGGCGGGGCCGGGAACGGTGGCCGGGCGGGGGCGCGGAACGAGCATGGGGTGGATCCGGTGCGGTTGGTGGCGCGGGATGTGCTGCGGGCCGTGCGGGAGCGGGATGCCTATGCGAATCTCGTGCTGCCGGGGTTGTTGCGGGAGCGGCGGATCAGTGGGCGGGATGCTGCCTTGGCCACCGAGCTCACTTATGGGGCCTGCCGGTCGCAGGGGCTGCTGGATGCGGTGATCGCGGATTGCGCGGGGCGGAGTGTCGAGGAGATCGACGGGCCGTTGCTGGATGCGCTGCGGCTGGGGACCTATCAGTTGTTGCGGACTCGGATCGGGGCGCATGCGGCGGTCGATACGTCGGTGGCGCTGGCGCGGTCCGAATTCGGGCAGGGGCGGGCCGGATTCGTGAACGCCGTGCTGCGGCGGGTGGCCGAGCGGACGCCCGAGGAGTGGGTGGAGCGGCTCGCGCCGCAGGATCCGCTGGGGCACTTGGCCTTCGAGTACGCGCACCCGGTGTGGATCGCGCAGGCGTTCGCGGATGCGCTCGGCGCGGAGGCCGGTGAACTGCGCGAGGTGCTGGAGGCCGATGACGCCCGGCCCGCGGTGCATCTCGTGGCGCGGCCCGGTGACATCACCGCCGAGGAGCTCGCGCTCGTCACCGGCGGTGAGGAAGGCCGCTGGTCGCCGTACGCGGTGTACCTCGACGGCGGCGACCCCGGCAAGCTGGAACCCGTCCGCGAGGGCATGGCCGCCGTTCAGGACGAAGGCAGCCAGCTGGTCGCCCTCGCGGTGACGAAGGCCCCGCTCGAAGGCCCCGACGGCGGCCGCTGGCTCGACCTGTGCGCCGGCCCCGGCGGCAAAACCGCCCTGCTGGGCGCGATCGCCGAAATCGACGGCTTCCGAGTCGACGCCGTCGAACCCGCCGAGCACCGAGCCGAACTGGTCCGCAAGGCCACCCGCGACATGCCGGTCGACATCCACGTCACCGACGGCCGCGACACCGGCCTGACCCCCGGCTTCGACCGCATCCTGGTCGACGCCCCCTGCACCGGCCTAGGCGCCCTGCGCCGCCGCCCGGAGGCCCGCTGGCGCCGCCAGCCTTCCGACGTCCGTGAGCTGGTCACCTTGCAGCGTGAATTGCTCGCTGCCGCATGGGATCTGGTCCGCCCGGGCGGTGTGGTCGTCTACTCGACCTGCTCCCCGCACCTACCGGAGACCGTCTCGGTGGTGGCCGACATGGTCCGCCGCACGGGCGCGGAGCAACTCGACACCCGCGAATTGCTCCCCGGCGTACCGGATCTCGGTGCCGGCCCCGGCGCTCAGCTCTGGCCCCACCGCCACGGCACCGACGCCATGTTCCTGGCCGCCCTGCGTAAACCAGTGCAGCCGAACTGATCTAGACGGGCCGATAACGAAGGTTCACAGCGGCAATCGGGTCGGCCTCCCCGACCCGATTCAGCCGCACCGACTCCCATTGATCACGACTCACCCTCTCGTGGTCGTTTCGGACGGTACGCGGTGAGGAAGGCGGCGGTGCCGCTATCGGCGATCTCGTCCAGCTCCGCAGCGGTCTGGAGGGGCGTGCCGGGGGCGAACAGCGCGGCGTCGAGTACCGCGCCGAGGACCAGGTACGAGTAGTGCTCGGCGGCTCGGCGGGGGTCGGGGACGTGTAGTTCGCCGCGGGCGTGCAACGCGGCGAAGGCCGTGGTGAGTGCGTCGATGACGCGCCCGGGTGCGCGTCGGTAGTACTCGGCGGCCAGGTCCGGGAATCGGGCGGCTTCGAGAATGATGAGCCGGCGGAGCTGCAGGACGCGGGGTTGGGCCACGGCGGCCAGTTGGCGGCGGGCGACTGTGCGGAGAGCGGCCGGGACGTCGTCGGCGTGGGCGAGGCCGGTGACCAGCTGTTCGGTGAATTCGGCGGCGGTCGGGGTGGCGCCGAGCACGATCTCGGTGAACAAGCGCTGTTTGTCGCCGAAGTTGTTGTAGACACTGCGTTTGGAAACCCTTGCGGCGGCGGCGATCTCGTCGATGCTGGTGCCCTGGTAGCCCTGTTGCAGGAACAGTGTCGTCGCGACGGTGGCGATCGCGGTCCTGGTCCGGACGACGCGGGGGTCGGGGCCGCGGCTCGCGGCTGTGCCCGGCGCTGCCATCGGAATCCGCACCACCAGCACGTCATCGGGGGTGTCGGGATCCGTCTCCGTCATCGGGCCTCCTGCCTTGTCCACGAACTATTGCACCCTATCGTGTCGATGGGTACTGTACGGTGCACTATCTCTGGTACTGATGAGTGCAGAAAGTAGAGAGTCATGAGTGTTCCGGCTCCGCTGAAGTTCCATGCCACCGTCGAGGCCACGGGCAAGACCACCACCGGAATCGAGGTCCCCGCGGACCTCCTCGCCGCGCTGGGCGCGGGCGGTCGCCCGCCGGTCACGGCGCGGATCAACGACTACACCTATCGCACGACCATCGGCGTGATGGCCGGTCGCCACCTGCTCAGTGTCAGCGCCGACGTGCGCGCGGCGGCCGGCGTCGGCGCGGGCGATCGAGTGGACGTCGAGCTCGCCCTCGACACCGTCGCACGCATTGTCGAGTTGCCCGCCGATCTCGCTGCGGCCCTGGACGATTCGCAGCGACGCGTTTTCGAGGGACTCTCCAACAGCCGGAAACAGCGCCTGGTGAACCCGATCGAGCAGGCGAAGACTCCCGAGACCCGGCAGCGCCGGATCGACAAGGCCGCGGCCGAGCTCGCCGCGTCGTAACCGCCGTCAGGCGTCGGGCACGTTGCGGGCGAGTTCGTCGAGCCAGGCGGTGGCGACGGCATCGCTGGGGGCGCGCCAGTCGCCGCGGGGGGAGAGGGAGCCGCCGGAGCCGACCTTGGGGGCGTTGGGGAGGGTGGAGCGTTTGAATTGGCTGGTCTGGATGAAGCGGCGGAGGAATTCGGCGAGCCAGTGCTTGATGGTGGGGAGATCGTATTCGTGGCGTTGGTCGGCGGGGACCAGGTCGGGCCAGCGGCCTCGGGTGTTGTCGGACCAGGCGTGGCGGGCCAGGTAGGCGATGCGGCTGGGGCGGTCGCCGTAGCGGAGCAGGTGGTAGAGGTGGAAGTCCTGGAGTTCGTAGGGACCCACGGTGGCCTCGGAGCTCTGGGCGGGGGCGTCACCATCGCCGGGGATGAGTTCGGGGGAGATCTCCGTGGTCAGAACGGATTTCAGGACTTCGCCCGCTTCGGGGCCGAGACCCTCGGTGTCGATGGTCCAGGCGACGAGGTACTTGATGAGGGTCTTGGGGACCGAGGCGTTCACGCTGTAGTGGGCCATATGGTCGCCGACGCCGAAAGTGCACCAGCCGAGGGCCAGTTCGCTGAGGTCGCCGGTGCCGATCACCAGGGCGTGGTGCATATTGGCGAGGCGGAACAGGTGGGAGGTGCGTTCGCCGGCCTGCACGTTCTCGTAGGTGACGTCGTATTGCGGAACACCTTCGGCGGCAGGGTGATTCAGGTCGCGCAGCATTTGCATGGCGGATGGGCGGATGTCGATCTCGTGTGCGGTCGCGCCGACCGCGTGCATGAGGCGGCGGGCGTCCTCGAGGGTGCGGCTGCTGGTGCCGAAGCCGGGCATGGTGTAGGCCAGCACATTCGAGCGCGGCAGGCCGAGCCGGTCCATGGTCTTGGCGGCCACGATGAGCGCGACCGTGGAGTCCAGGCCGCCGGACACGCCGATCACAACGTGCTGGGAACCGGTCGCCGCGAGTCGCGTGCTCAGACCTTCGACCTGGATGCGGTGTACCTCGGCGCAGCGCTCGTTGCGGACGGCCGGGTCTGCGGGAACATAAGGGAAGCGCGGGATTTCGCGTTCGAGAGTCACGGTCTGCGTCGGGACAGGTAGTCGTGTCTCGATGCGCCGGAAGCGGGCGAGCCGCTCGCGGTGATCGTGCACATTGTCGGCGAAGCTGGTCATCCGCAGACGGTCGGCGGCCAGCCGCTGCAGGTCCAGGTCGGCGGTCACCAGATGCGGATGGTCGGCGAAGCGTTCGCCCTCGGCCAGCACATTGCCGTTCTCGCAGACGAGCGCCTGCCCGTCCCAGGCCATATCGGTGGTCGATTCACCGTGCCCGGCAGCGGAATACAGATAGGCGGCCATATACCGCGCCGAGTGTGAGGCGCACAGTTCGCGCCGGTAGTCCGCCTTACCGATGACGACATTGCTGGCGGACAGGTTGACCAGCACGGTCGCCCCGGCCAGGGCGGCGAAACCACTGGGCGGCAACGGCACCCAGCCGTCCTCGCAGATCTCCAGGTGGAAGACGAATCCGGGCACATCGGCGGCGGTGAACAGCAGGTCGTCGCCGAACGGAACCCGTTGTCCCGCAATGTCGATGTGGTTGTCCAGGGCTTCTCGCGCGGCCGCGTACTGCCGCTTCTCGTAGAACTCGCGATAGTTGGGCAGGTAGCTTTTGGGTACCGCGCCCAGCACCGTGCCCTGTTGAATCACGATGCCGCAGTTGAACAGTCGTCCCTGCGCCCGCACCGGCGCGCCGACGACCAGGACGGTGTCGATGGCCGCGCTCTCGGCCACGATCTGTTCGAGCGCCAGCCCGACCGCATCGTCGAGGGCGTCCTGGTGGAAGAGGTCGTCGGCGGTGTAACTGGACAACCCGAGTTCGGGGAACACGGTCAGTACGGCATGCTCGGCCGCGGCCCGCCGGGCCAATACCAGAGTCTGCTCGGCATTGAAGGCGGGATCGGCCACTCGCACCGGCGGCACGGCCACGGCGACCCTGGCGAATCCGTGCCGATACAGCGAATCGAACGGTAGAGCGTGTTCGCGCGGCGGTTGCTGTGTCAACACCGACCCCTTTGCGTCCCGGGAGAGTCGATCATGGTTGATCGCAATCTAACCGAATCGCCGCGGGCCGCCGCACCGGCCATGCCGGTTTCACTCGCGGGCGGACTGCTCCCGCAGGCGGGCAAGGGTTTTCGACAGGATGCGGGAGACGTGCATCTGCGAGATGCCCATCTGCTGCGCGATCTGCGTCTGCGTCATGGATTCGAAGAACCGCATGGTCAGAATCCGCCGCTCCCGTTCGGGCAGCCCGGCCAGCAGCGGCCGGATGGCCACGTACTCCTCGACCCGGTCGAACTGGGATTCCTCTTCGCCGAGGGTGTCCAGCAGCGAGGCCTCGGTATCGCGGCCCACCGAGACGGCGTCGATGGAACTGGGCTGATACGCATTGCCGGCGATGACCGCCTGGGTCACCTCGTCCGGATCGATATCGAGTTCGGCCGCGATCTCCTTGGCCGTGGGGGAGCGGCCCAGCTGCTGCGACAGGGCGTCGATGGCCCCGCCGATGCGCAGGTGGGTTTCCTTGACGCGCCGCGGAACTCGCATGGCCCAGGTGTTGTCGCGGAAATAGCGCCGGACCTCGCCCATGATGGTCGGCACCGCGAACGACAGGAAGTTGGAGCCGCGGGAGATATCGAAGCGGTCCACCGCGTGCACCAGGCCGACCCGCGCCACCTGGGTGAGGTCGTCGAACGGTTCCCCGCGCCCGCTGAACTTGCGGGCGATGTGGTCGGCCAGCGGAATACAGCGGCTGATCAGTTCGGCGCGAATGGCGGTGCGGCGCGCGGACTCCGGTGCGGCATTGGACAGCTGCACGAAGAGCGCGTTGACATCGTCGTAGCCGGAGACGCTGCGGGCGACCTCCTCGGCCTCTTCCTCGTCGATGGCCTCGTCGGCGGCGTCCTCGCCGTTCTCCTCGGCCTCGCCATTGTTCTCGGCGCCGGGTTCGCCATTGCCGTTGTCGGCATTGCCGTTCTCGCCGGTGGTGTTCTCGGGCACGCCGATCTCACCGGCTCCGGTGGCTCCGGTGGCGGTTTCCTGGTGTGGTTCGGGCTCGGATGCGTCGGTGGATGCGAACACGATGTCTCCGTCGGCCACTAGCCCTTCCCCCGGACCCGCCGGAACTCCACCGTGGTCGGGTAGCCGGAAATGGCCGGATCGAAGTCGCCCTGTGCGGCTTTCACCTCATCGGAGAGGGTCCGCAGTACATGCCAGCCGAAGCTGCGCTGATCCGGTAGCCCTTCGGTGGCGGCGATGCCGCTCACCTGTACCAGCAAATCGGTCTCGCCGACGGTGAAGCGGCACTGCAGGGTGGTGCCGGGCGCTGCGACTGCGATGAGGGTGGAGGCGGCCTCGTCGACGGCGAGCCGGATGTCGGCGACTTCGTCGAGGGTGAAATCGCTGAGCAGCACCAGAGTTTCGGCGAGTCCACGCACGATGGGCAGCTGGGAGACGGATGCCGCGACTCCGATCTCGACCGGGGTGGCGCGCAACCCTTGTTCCGCCGAAATGTTGATCACCTTGTAGAGGCTACCCATTCCGGCGCTCGGCAATCAGGCCAATGGGGGTGTTCGGCGGGTCCGATGTCGTTCTGCTACCGACGGGATGTCGTTCCGCTACTGCCGCTCGGGCGTGGCGCGCTGCCCGATACACTGCCGCCTGTGTGCACCTCTTCCTCCCCGTTCTCCCGGCCCGCGCCGATGATCGCACCGTCCATCCTGTCCGCCGATTTCTCGCGGCTCGCCGCGGAACTGCAGGCGATCGAAGGCTCGGATTGGGTGCACGTGGATGTGATGGACAACCACTTCGTCCCCAATCTGACGCTGGGTCTGCCGGTGGTGCAGAGTCTGTTGCGGGCCACCGATATTCCGATGGACTGCCATCTGATGATCGACGACCCGGGCCGCTGGGCGCCGGGCTACGCGGAGGCGGGCGCGTACAACGTGACGTTCCACGCCGAGGCCGCCGATGATCCGATCGCGGTCGCGCGCGATATCCGCGCGGCGGGCGCGAAGGCGGGGCTGTCGGTGAAGCCGGGCACGCCGATCGAGCCGTACCTGGAGATCCTGCGCGAGTTCGACACCTTGCTGGTGATGAGCGTCGAACCCGGTTTCGGCGGGCAGTCTTTCATCCCGGACGTGCTGGACAAGGCGCGTACGGTGCGCCGTCTGGTCGACGCGGGTGAGCTGCGCCTGGTGGTGGAGATCGACGGCGGCATCAATATGGACACCATCGAGCAGGCCGCCGAGGCGGGCGTGGACTGCTTCGTCGCCGGTTCGGCCGTCTACGGCACCGCCGATCCGGCCGCGACGGTGGAAGTGCTGCGGCAGAAGGCGATCGCCATCGAGGCCGCCGCGAACGCCGAATAGTCCACGGCGGCTTGGCAACCCGGTAGCGACGGAGGTCCCGGGGCCCGCGGGCCCCGCGGGTCCGCCGCTACCGGACCAGGAGCGCCTCGATGACCGATTCGAGCGGTGGTACCGCGGACACGGTCTCGGGCGGCTGTACCCAGGTGCGGTATCCGGTGCGTTCGTCGTCGGCGGAGGGCAGCACCACTTGTGCGCCCGCGCAGGCGACGGTCGCGTAGAGCCGGAAGAGCCGGGCCGTGATCGAGGTGTTGAGGGTCTCCGGCCGCGCGGGGCCGGTGATGAAGGTCCAGCGCCGGGCCCGGGGATGGTGTACGACCGGACCGGCCAGTTCGGCTTGCTCCAGTCGTTGCTGGACACGTTCGCCCAGCTCGGCGGGCATGGTGATGGCGCCGTAACGGTTGCCTATGTCGAGCAGGATGTGTCGTGACGTCGGGTCTATCGATGCCGGCAGATGAAATTCACGCCGATACTGCACGCAGCGAACTTCGAGTGTCGAATCGAGAAGCGTGGTCACGCCGCACCCCCATCTGTGCCGATTGTCTTGTCTGCCACCTGTATCCGACCCGCGAGGGTCCAACCTTCCTTCGGTTCGAATGCTTCGATGATCGCCCAGGGGCCTGAACGGCCGTGGACGCCGAGACGGTTCTGCGTTGAACTGCTGGCGGAGAAGTTGAACTGTGGGAATCAGCTGCATAACAATCTTGCGACCATTTTCGCCCCCGCGCAAGATTTTGGTGTAAGCGACTCGCGGAGTGGGTAGCGTCGCGATCTTTGTTTACACCTCGGCAATTTGAAAACACGGTAAATCTCGACATTTCAATTGGTAATCCCGTGTAATTCCGGACATTTCCATGCGACTCGTCGGCTTCGTCCGACTCGTCCCGCCCACCGGTATCGAACGCTCCAGTGAACGAGGCCGCATGTCGCCTACGACCCGGCGTCGTTAGGCTGGTGGTGACAGCCGCCGCGCGGGGGAATACCCCCGGCACCCGCGACTGTTGGCCGGAGCGACGGGCCCGCATCGGGGGCCGAGGCGACAGGAGAGGTAAACAGATGTTCACAGGCATCGTCGAGGAGCTGGGCGAGATCGTCGCCACCGAACAGCTGGACGATTCGGCGCGACTCACCATTCGCGGCCCCCTGGTCACCTCCGATGCCGGGCACGGGGATTCCATCGCCGTCAACGGCGTCTGTCTCACCGTCGTCGATCAGCAGGTGCAGGGTGACACCTTCACCGTCGACGTCATGGCCGAGACCCTGCACCGCTCCAGCATCGGCGGCCTGGCCGCCGGCTCCCGGGTGAACCTGGAACGCGCCGCGGCCGTCAACAGCCGCCTGGGCGGTCACATCGTGCAGGGCCACGTGGACGGCACCGGATCCATCGTCTCCCGTACCCCCTACGAGAATTGGGAAGTCGTCCGAATCTCGTTGCCCGACAGCATTGCCCGCTATGTCGTCGAGAAGGGCTCCATCACCGTCGACGGCATCTCGCTGACCGTTTCCGGTATCGGCATCGCCGACGAGGCCGCCGCGGACGGCAGCAAGGACTGGTTCGAGGTCTCCCTCATCCCGACCACGCGTGAGCTCACCACCCTGGGCACCGCCCCGGCCGGCACCACCGTGAACCTGGAGGTGGACATCATCGCCAAGTACGTCGAGCGGCTGGTCCAGCGCGGCTGATCACCTGCAAGATTCGCGGACCGTCTCGGCCTGGACTGACGGAGCGGGGGAGCGCAGCGGAGGAGCGGAGGAGGGAAGGCCGAGACTCCAGGGCCGCGAATCCGCGACGCCGGAGGCGGCGCAAATCAGACGCAGCTGCTGGCCTAGTGTTAGTGGGCAACTATCTCGAGATGGAGCACAACAGACGTGACCAGGTTCGACACCATCGAGCGCGCAGTCGCCGACATCGCCGCCGGTAAGGCCGTCGTCGTCGTCGACGACGAGAGCCGGGAGAACGAGGGCGACCTCATCTTCGCGGCGGAGAAAGCGACCCCTGAGCTCGTGGCCTTCATGATCCGCTACACCTCCGGTTACATCTGTGTGCCGCTCACCGGCGACGACTGCGACCGGCTCGGCCTGCCGCCCATGTACGCGGTCAACCAGGACAAGCACGGCACCGCCTACACCGTCTCCGTCGATGCCCGCGACGGCATCACCACGGGCATCTCCGGCGCCGACCGCGCCACCACCATGCGCGTGCTGGCCGATCCGAAGTCCGAGGCGCAGGATCTGACCCGCCCGGGTCACGTGGTTCCGTTGCGCGCCAAGGACGGTGGCGTACTGCGCCGCGCCGGCCACACCGAGGCCGCGGTCGATCTGGCCCGCATGGCCGGGCTCAGCCCCGCCGGCGTCATCTGCGAGATCGTGTCGCAGAAGAACGAGGGCGATATGGCGCGCACCGAGGAGTTGCGCGTCTTCGCCGACGAACACGATCTGGCGCTCATCTGCATCGCCGACATGATCGCCTGGCGCCGCAAGAACGAGAAGCATGTCGAGCGCATCGCCGAGGCGCGGATTCCGACCGCGCACGGCGATTTCCGCGCCTTCGGCTACCGCAGCTCCTACGACGACTCCGAGCACGTGGCCCTGGTCATGGGCGATCTGGCCGGCGCCGACGGCAAGGGCGAGGACGTGCTGGTGCGCGTGCACTCGGAATGCCTCACCGGCGATGTCTTCGGCTCGCTGCGCTGCGACTGCGGCCCGCAGCTGGATGCCGCCCTGCAGATGGTGGCGGCCGAGGGCCGTGGCGTGGTGCTGTACATGCGCGGGCACGAGGGCCGCGGCATCGGCCTCATGCACAAGCTGCAGGCCTACCAGATCCAGGACGAGAAGAAGCTCGACACCGTGGACGCCAATCTGGATCAGGGCCTGCCCGCCGATGCCCGCGATTACGGCACCGGCGCACAGATTCTGGTGGATCTCGGTATCACCTCGATGCGACTGCTCACCAACAATCCGGACAAGCGCGCCGGGCTGGAGGGCTACGGTCTGAGTATCACCGAGCGGGTGCAGATGCCGGTGCGCGCCAACAGCCACAACCTGCATTACTTGCGCACCAAGCGGGATCGCATGGGCCACGATCTGGTGGGCCTGGACGATCTCGACCTGGGCGAGACCGCGAACTGATTCCAGACCGCGAACTGACTACCGAGAGGGCGGAACAACGATGAGCGGTACGGGCGTACCGACTTTCGAGCTCGCCGATGCCAAGCACCTGAAGCTGGGCATCGTCGCGTCGCGCTGGCACACCACCATCTGTGACGCGCTGGTCGCGAACGCGGAGGAGACCGCGCGCAAGGCGGGCGTCGCGGACATCACGGTGGTCCGGGTGGCGGGCGCCATGGAGCTGCCGGTGGTGGCGCAGGCGCTGGCCCGCACCCATGACGCGGTGGTGGCGCTGGGCGTCGTGATCCGCGGTGGCACACCGCATTTCGAGTACGTCTGTGATTCGGTGACCGCGGGCCTGACCCGGGTGTCGCTGGACGAGAGCACCCCGGTCACCAATGGCGTGCTCACTGTGAACACCGAGGAGCAGGCCCTCGATCGCGCCGGACTGCCCGGTTCGGCGGAGAACAAGGGTGAGCAGGCCGCCGCGGCCGCGCTCGATGCCGCGCTGACCCTGCGCGAACTCAGCCAGACGGTGTAAGTCGTGCCTGTCGTCCGGATCTGGAAGCGCGGCGGCTCCGAGGAGCCGCCCCGCAAACCGGCGACGACCCAGGAAACGAAGCGGGCGGCGGATACCGCGAAAGCGCCTGCCGCACCGGACGAATCGGGCCGGCAGCCGGCCACACAGCAGCAGCCGGACGGCGAGTCCACCGGCGACGAGGAGAACGCGGAGCCCGAGGAACCCATGGTCGAGACGAAAACCGATGCCGCGCAGTGGGATCTCGAGGTGCGGCCGCTGCGATCCATCCGCAATGCCCGGATCACCGCGGTGGTGCTGGCGGCCATCTTCATCTTCGGCGGCATCGTGCTGCGGCACGGCTCGACCGGCGTGAACTTCCGCATCTCCGACCAGATCGGCCTCATCATCTTCGGCCTGCTGCTGGGCGGTTCGGCCCTGCTGTTCACCCGGCCGCGAGTGCGCGTCGGCCCGCGCGGGGTCGAGGTGCGCAATGTGGTGGGCGAATCCTTCTACGAGTGGAAGGACATCCGCGGGATCTCCTTCGCGGACAAGAAGTCCTGGCCCCGCCTGGAACTGGTGTACGACGAGTACGCGCCGGTGATGGCGATTCGCACCAATGACAAGGTGCGCGCCGTGGAAGCGATGAATCGCTTCCGCGAACTGGGCGCCGAGTACACCGGTGAAACCGCCGACTAGCCGCTAGCTGGGTGGGCCGCCGAGCACCACGCCTTCACGGCGGGGGTCGGCGCCGCCGGTCCAGTTGTCGCTGTTGGCTTCCCGGACGAGTGCGGACAGTCCGCTGGATTGCGGGAAGACCGAGACTTGATGGCCGAGTTGGCGTAGCTGCTGGACCAGGAGGTCGTGGTCGCCGTTGTCGGCGGCATTCACGGCGGGGTGTTCACCGCCGACATTCGTCACCGGGCTGTTGTCGGCGCCGAAGTCGATCATGGATACGGCCTGTTGCGGGTCGAGGCCCCAATCGAGCATGCCGACAAGGGTTTTCACCACGAACTGGATGATGACCGAGCCGCCGGGGGAGCCGGTGACGTATTGCAGTTGCCCGCGGGACCCGTCGGGGTTGCGTTCGAATACCAGGGTGGGCGCCATGGAACTGCGTGGTCGTTTGCCTGCCTCGATCCGGTTGGCGACGGGGAGTCCGTCCTTGTCGACGGGCTGGGCGGAGAAGTCGGTGAGCTGGTTGTTCAGGATGAATCCGTCGACGAGGTGGAACGATCCGAAGGCCGACTCCACCGTGGTGGTCATCGAGGCCGCGTTGCCGTATTTGTCGACGATGGAGATGTGGCTGGTGCCGTGTTCGGGCTGCTGCGGTCCGTTGCCGACCTGCACCGGGCCGAAGTCGCCGGGCTGGGCGTGGCCCATGCTGTGGTTGGGGTCGATGAGCGCGGCGCGCTGTTTCAGATAGTTCGGATCGAGCAGCGTCTGCGGTGAATTGCCCGGCAGCGGAACGAAATCCGAGTCCGCGACGTACTTGTCGCGATCGGCGTAGGCGAGCCGTTCGGCCTCGGAGATGAGGTGCACGGCCTGTGCGGTGGGCTTGCCGCCATTGCGGGCGGCGTCGCTGTCGCCGGTGATGTTGTCCGGTTTCATCGAGGCCAGATCGAAGTTGGACAGGATGCCCAGGGTCGATTCGACGGTGATGCCGCCCGAGGACGGGTTGGGCATGCCGCAGATATCGTGACTGCGGTAGGGCGAGCACACGACCGTGCGCTTCTTGGCCTGGTAGGCGGCCAGATCCGCGGTGGTGGTGAGACCGGCGGTGCGTCCGCTGCCGGTGGTGTTGATGGCATCGACGATGTCGGCGGCGATGGCGCCGGTATAGAAGGCGTTCGCGCCGTCGGTGGCGATGGCGGAGAAGACCTTGCCGATGGCCGGATTGGTCAGCGTGGTGCCCGCGGCCTTGGGGCTGCCGTCGGGCTCGAGGAAGTAGGCGCGCGCACCGGGGTCCTTGGCGAGATCGGTTGCCGAACTGGCGATCTGGCTCGCCATCCGCGGCCCGATCGCGAAGCCTTGATCGGCCATTTCGGTGGCCGGGGTGAACAGGTCCTTCCACGGTTGTTTGCCGTGGTCGTTGTGCGCGAGTTCGAGGAGTCGCAGCACACCCGGGGTGCCGATGGATCGCCCGCTGGCGCGTGCGTTGGGCTGGGGCACGGTCTGATCGGTGGCGCTGATGTAGCGCAGGTAATCGGGTGTGGCTGCCGCGGGCGCGGTTTCGCGGCCGTCGTAGGCGTCGACGGTCTTGGTGTTCGCGTCGTAATAGAGGAGGAACGCGCCGCCGCCGATGCCGGTGGCCTGCGGTTCGACCAGACCCAGCACCGTCTGCGCGACGATCAGCGCATCGGCGGCGGTGCCGCCGTCGCGCAGTACCTTGCAGGCGGCCTCGGTGGCGACCGGATTGGCGGTGGAGACCGCGAAACCCCCGGTACGCACGGGTTTCATGCTGGTGCGGTAGCCGGTGGCGATCTCGGGATGCTGGGACAGATTCGTCGACGAGGGACCCGCGGGCACACCGGAAGTGACCGGGACACCGTTGGGAGTCGCGGTGCAGGAAGCCTGTTCCTGTCCCTGGCTCGACGAGCAAGCGGTGACCAGTCCGAGCAGCAGCAGCCCGGCGGCGGCCGCGCCACCCCAGGTCTGCGGTTTCGTGCGCCTCATGATCGGACTGTATCGCCATGATCAGGTGTTCTTCGGTGTCATGCTCGAGCGTTTCCGAGGCTATTGCATAGAAGACGACCATAAGGTCGGTTGACATGGTGTTTCGCGAGCTCATCACCTGCGACGGAGCGGCGATGTGGCTCTCAGCAAATCGCAAGGTACTCTCGGGTCGCCTCACACTTGACGATTGCGGAGGGTTTACCGGCGAATGACCGAGATCCGGACTACTGCCACCAACCTGAACGCCGAGGACAGCGGGTATCACAAAGCCCTCAAGCCTCGGCAGTTGCAGATGATTGCCATTGGTGGCGCCATCGGCACCGGGCTTTTCCTCGGCGCGGGCGGACGCCTCGCCAGCGCGGGCCCGTCGCTGTTCCTGGTGTACCTGGTCTGCGGTGTTTTCGTATTCTTCATCCTGCGCTCGCTGGGCGAGCTGGTGCTGCACCGTCCCTCCTCCGGTTCGTTCGTGTCGTACGCGCGCGAATTCTTCGGTGAGAAGGCCGCTTTCGTGGCCGGCTGGATGTACTTCCTGAACTGGTCCATGACCGGCATCGTGGACACCACCGCCGTCGCCACCTACCTGCACTACTGGGGCCCGTTCCAGCCTGTGGCGCAATGGATCCTGGCGCTGGGCGCGCTGATCATCGTGCTCGGCATCAACCTCGCCTCGGTGAAGTGGTTCGGCGAGATGGAGTTCTGGGCGGCCATGATCAAGGTGCTCGCCCTGGTCACCTTCCTGGTGGTCGGCACCGTCTTCCTGGCGGGCCGCTTCGACGTGGAGGGCGCCACCACCGGTTTCGGCATGGTGAGTCATGCCGGCGGCTGGTTCCCGACCGGCGTGCTGCCGCTGGTGACCGTCACCTCCGGTGTCGTGTTCGCCTATGCCGCAGTCGAAATGGTGGGCATCGCGGCCGGCGAGACCGAGAACCCGGCCAAGATCATGCCGCGCGCCATCAACTCGGTCATCGTGCGGATCGCGGTCTTCTACTGCGGTTCGGTGATCCTGCTGGCGCTGCTGCTGCCCTACACCGCCTACAAGGCGGGAGAGAGCCCCTTCGTCACCTTCTTCGGCAAACTCGGTGTGGCGCACATGGGTTCGATCATGAACTTCGTGGTGCTGACCGCCGCGCTGTCGAGTCTCAATGCCGGTCTGTATTCCACCGGCCGCATTCTGCGGTCGATGGCCATGAACGGCAGTGCGCCGAAGTTCACGTCGCGGATGTCGAAAGCCGGTGTGCCCTATGGCGGCATCCTGCTCACCAGCTGCATCGCGCTGTTCGGCATCTGGCTGAACTACATCGTGCCGTCGCAGGCGTTCGAGATCGTGCTGAACGTGGCGTCGCTGGGCATTCTGGCCTCGTGGGCGACCATCGTGCTGTGCCAGTTGAAGTTGTGGTGGTGGTGGAAGCAGGGACGGATGGAACGCCCGGCGTTCCGGACCTGGGGCACGCCCTACACCGGCATCGCCACGCTGATCTTCCTGTTCGCCGTGCTGGTGTTGATGGCCTTCGATCACCCGGTGGGATCGTGGACGGTGGGCAGCCTCGTGATCATCGTCCCGGCCTTGATCATCGGCTGGATGTTCGCCAAGAAGCGGGTGCTGGCCATCGCCAAGATGCGCGAGGGCTACACCGGGGAATTCCCGGTGATTCCGCCGATCCCGATGGACGACAAGTAGTTTCCGGCTTCCGGCGGTAGACTGGAAAACCGCCGGGGGACCTGCGCTTACGACGGCCGCACGCGGAATTCGCGTGCGGCCGTTATGTGTTCGAGATCACTGTTTACCCGTGCGCACTATCGGCGTGGTCATAGTCATAACTTCCCCGCCGCGATTGTCCAGAATCCGAACGGTTGGTTAGCGTCAGGTGCTGCCGCGTTCGCAGGGGGCGCGCACGGGTTGGCTCGATGAGGAGTGCTGTGAGTTCGCAAACGGCTGTGGTCGACGAGGTGGAAATGCCGACGACAGACGCGGGAAACGGTGTTCCTGCCAGGAGTTTCGATAGATTC
Organism: Nocardia sp. NPDC020380; assembly: GCF_044386975.1. NCBI lineage: Bacteria > Bacillati > Actinomycetota > Actinomycetes > Mycobacteriales > Nocardiaceae > Nocardia > Nocardia sp. NPDC020380. The sequence goes on from NZ_JBIRVQ010000002.1 coordinate 429,715, forward strand.
ACCGGATTGGCCCGGAACCTGCGTCGTGATGGTTCCGAGATCGTGTTTCCGCGCCAGGTGCGCGAAACCCAGTACGCGGCCCTGGCCGCAACGGGATTGGCGGTACTGCACTTCCTGCTCGCGCTGATCGGCGGGGTGGACGGCGCGCTCGGCAGTCTCGGCCATTTCTTCGCCGCCTGGCTGACCGGCGGTGTCGCACTGCTTTTCGGCACCCGCTCGCGCTGGGTATGGATCGCCGCGCTGGGATTCGCCAGCCTGCAGGCATTCCTGTGCATCTTCACCCTGGTCTCGGCCGAAATGCCCACGGGCATGGGACCGTACACGGTGCTGGCCGGCGTGATGGCCTCCGGTGTGGTGCTCGCGCTGCTGCTGCGCCGCGACTGCTACCGCTGGTTCAGTCCCGCCTCCCCGAAGATTTAGCGGGCGGCTGAGAGCCGCTGACCCTCCTGCACCCGTGCCGGCGGTCGGGTGCCGAACCGATTCTGGGCGTACCCGGCGAGTTACCCGGACGGGCGCGAAATCAGTTGTCGCGCTCCGCCCGGACAATGTCCGGGCGGAGGATCGGATTTACTTCAGGCTGCGGCCCAGCGCTCGCCCGGCCGCGCGGCCGGAGAAGATGCAGCCGCCCAGGAAGGTGCCTTCCAGCGCGTTGTAGCCGTGCACGCCGCCACCGCCGAAGCCCGCGACCTCACCGGCCGCGTACAGGCCGGGGAACGGGGTGCCGTCGGGCCGCATGACCTGGGAGTCCAGGTTGGTCTGCAAGCCGCCCAGGGTCTTCCGGGTGAGGATATTGAGCCGCACCGCGATGAGCGGGCCGTGCGCGGGATCCAGGATCTTGTGCGGGGTGGCGACGCGGCCCAGCTTGTCGCCCAGGTAACGGCGCGCATTGCCGATGGCCATGAGCTGTGCGTCCTTGCTGAACTTGTGTTCCGCGTCCCGGTCGCGCGCGATGATCTGGCGCTCGATGTCGGCGTAGTCCAGGTGCGGGCCGCGCGCGATCTTGTTCATGCCGGCCACCAGATCGGCGAGATTGTCGGACACGATGAAGTCCACGCCGTGCTGCTTGAACGCCTCCACCGGTCCGGGCGCGCCCTTGGCCACCCGGCTGCGGAAGGTGAGTTTCAGGTCCTTACCGGTGATATCGGGATTCTGCTCGGAGCCCGAGAGCGCGAACTCCTTCTCGATGATCGACTGGGTCAGGATGAACCAGGAGTAGTCGTAGCCGGTCGACAGGATCTGCTTCATGGTCGCGTTGGTATCGAAACCCGGGAAAGCCGGTGCGGGCATGCGCTTTCCATTGGCGTCGAACCACAGCGAGGACGGTCCCGGAATGATCCGGATGGCGTGATCGGGCCACACCGGATTCCAGTTGTGGATGCCTTCGGTGTAGTGCCACATGCGATCCCGGTTCACGATGCGCCCGCCGGCCGCCTCGGTGATGCCCAGCATACGTCCGTCCACGTGCGCGGGCACGCCTGAGATCATGTGCTCGGGGCAGGGACCCAGCCGATCCACCGGCCAGTTGCGCCGGATGAGCTCGTGATTGTGGCCGATGCCGCCGGAGGAGACGATGACGGCCTTGGCCCGGAACTCGAACTCGCCCACGATCTCCCGGGAGGACTCCACCCCGCGCTCGGTGGTCGAGGGTTCCAGCACGCTGCCGCGCGCGCCGGTCACGATGCCGTCCTCGACCACGAGTTCGTCCACGCGATGCCGGAAGGCGAAGCCGACCTGCCCGCGCTTCTCGGCCTCCAGTACCGGTTCCAGGAAGACGCGCACGACCTCCGGCCCGGTACCCCAGGTGAGGTGGAAGCGCGGCACCGAGTTGCCGTGCCCGTCGGCGAAGACGCCGCCGCGCTCGGCCCAGCCGACCAGCGGGGTCACCCGCAGGCCGAGCTCGTGCAGGTAGTCCCGCTTCTCGTGGGTGGCGAACTCGACGTAGGCGCGCGCCCACTGCCGGGCCCAGTGGTCCTCGTCCTCGCGGTCGAAGCCGGCCGAGCCGTACCAGTCCTGCAGTGCGAGTTCGAGCGAGTCCTTGACGCCGAGGCGCCGTTGTTCGGGACTGTCCACGAAGAACAGCCCGCCCAGCGACCAGAAGGCCTGGCCGCCCAGGTTGGCGCGGTTCTCCTGGTCCAGGATCAGCACCCGCTTGCCGGCCTTGACCAGTTCGTGAGTGGCGACGAGTCCGGCCAGACCGGCGCCGACGACGATGACATCCGGGTTCTCGATCATGCCCGTTTCCTTGGTTCGTAGAGGTTCGATACACCAATGTATCGAACATTGGCGGTGGTGGGACAGGGCGCATCCGTGTCGGCCGGGTACGGCGGATTCGTGTCGGTGGGGCATGGCATGGTCTGAGTGTGCCCACTTCCATCCCCGGGACCATGACACTCGCCGCGGCGCGCCGTACCGCGCTCGCGGCCCAGGGTTTCGCCGCCGCACGACCCAGCGCGGCGCCGACCCGCCGGACCGTCATGAAGGTGCTGGACAGCACCCGGTTGCTACAGCTGGATTCGGTGTCGGCGGTGGTGCGTGCGCATTACGCGCCGGTGTTCAGCCGGATCGGAAGTTATGACCGCACATTGCTGGACGACGCCGCTTGGACGCACACCGCGCGACGGCCCCGGCAGTTGGTCGAGTACTGGGCGCACGAGGCGGCGTTGCTGCCCGTGCGGGACTGGTCGCTCATGCGCTGGCGCATGGTCGATTACCGGCGCGGGCGCTGGAGCGGTTTCCGGCATGTGTTCGACCGGAATCCCACCCTGGCGGACGACATCCTCGGGGTGATCAAGGAATTCGGGCCGAGCACCGCCGGTGAGGTCGAGAAGCATCTCGAGCTGGATCGTCCACGCACCAAGGAGAATTGGGGCTGGAACCACAGCGACACCAAGGTGGTCTGCGAGGCGCTGTTCTCGGCGGGGGAGCTGACGGTCCCCAAACGTGTCGGCTTCCAGCGGTATTACGATCTCAGCGAACGCGTCATCCCCGCCGAGGTGCTGAACCGTGAGGTGGACGAGGCGGAGGCGGTGCGGGAACTCGTGCGCCGCGCTGCCGCCGCGCACGGTGTCGGTACCGAGACCGATCTACGCGACTACTACCGGCTGAACCGCAAGCAGACCGAGCCCGCCATCGCGGAGCTGCTGGATTCCGGTGAGCTGGAGCAGGTTTCGGTGCAGGGCTGGGACAAGCCCGCCTATCTGCACAGCGGTGCGCGGACGCCGCGCCGGGTCGTCGGCCGGGCCCTGTTGTGCCCGTTCGATCCGCTGATCTTCTTCCGTGCCCGCACCGAGCGGTTGTTCGATTTCCATTACCGCATCGAGATCTACACGCCGGAACACAAACGCGTGCACGGCTATTACGTGTTCCCGTTCCTGCTGGACGGGGAAATCGTTGCGCGCGTGGATCTGCGCGCGGAGCGGGGGACCGGTCGTCTGCTGGTGCCGGGGGCCTTCGCGGAGCCCGGCTGCGACACCGAAAGGGTCGCAGCCGAACTCGCGTCGGCACTGCGTGAAATGGCGGAGTGGCTCGAACTCGACACCGTCGAGACGGGGGAGCGCGGCGATCTCGCTGCGGCCCTGACGCTCGCGCTGAGTTAGAACCCCTGCCGGGGCGAACAGATCAGAACGGCCCGTCCAGGTAGGCGTTGAGCACGATGCCCTTACGCCCGTCGCCATTGCATTCCAGGGTCATCGGAATCAGTGGCCGCGGTGAATCGCCGATGATATAGGTCGGCATCTGTGTGCCGGTGCCGACCTGCCGGGTGCCCAGGCACTGCAGGACCGCGGCGTACCAGGTATTGGCGGGACAGGTGTAGGTGGCGGTGTCGAGCGTCCGGTCGATGCGGCAGGCGTCCGCCGCGCCGGCGGACGGTGCGCCGGTCACGAAGACCAGCGCGGTCGCACCGAGACCGAGTGCGGCGGCGATCGCACAGGATCGGCGGCGCAGGTGGAGACGGTTCATCGAAACTAGCTCCCCTCAGTGTTCGGACAAGATCTGCAAGGACAACAACGCGTCCATACTGGCCCTGTCCGCCGCCGAGTCCCGCGAATTGCTAAGCGAACGTGGCCGTGTCGGGCATGATTCGCGCCGGACCTGCGCACACGGCTACCACCGAGTCGCGTTTCAGATGATCGCCGTAACCGAAGAACGTTCCGCTGCCGGAACCCGCCGCCTCCGGCATGGTCACCCCCACGAGTGCGGCGGCGGCCAGCAATGCGGCCGCCCCGATCACGAAGGATCGGCGCGGACGGCGAAGGCGAATCATGGGGCTCCCCTCTCGGCGGTGATCTTGCCCGATACTTCGTCGCGGACCGGGTGACGGATGGGCGGCGCGGGCCTTGCCGGTAGGCGCCGCCGGAGTGTCGGATGGTGTCGTTAACCTGGTGAGCGTGGCAGATCCCGCGACGTACCGGCCCGCGCCGGGCACCATCCCCGTCGAACCCGGCGTGTACAAGTTCCGGGACGCGCACGGGCGTGTCATCTACGTCGGCAAGGCGAAAAGCCTGCGCAGCCGGTTGAACTCGTACTTCGCCGATGTGGCGGGCCTGCATCCGCGGACCCGGCAGATGGTGACCACGGCGGCGAGCGTGGAGTGGACCGTGGTGTCCACCGAAGTCGAAGCGCTACAGCTGGAATACAACTGGATCAAGGAATTCGATCCGCGCTTCAATGTGCGCTATCGGGACGACAAGTCGTATCCGGTGCTCGCGGTGAGCCTGAACGAGGAGTACCCGCGGGTCTTCGTCTACCGGGGCGCGCGCAAGAAGGGGGTGCGCTACTTCGGCCCGTACGCGCACGCCTGGGCCATTCGCGAGACCCTGGATCTGCTGCTGCGGGTGTTCCCGGTGCGCACCTGCTCGGCGGGAGTCTTCAAGCGGCACAACCAGATCGGGCGGCCCTGCCTGCTCGGCTATATCGACAAGTGCTCGGCGCCGTGCGTCGGGCGGGTGACCGCCGGCGAGCACCGGCAGATCGTGGACGACTTCTGCGACTTCCTCTCCGGTAAGACCGACCGGCTGGTCAAGCAGCTGGAGCGGCGCATGCACGAGGCCTCCGACGAACTCGATTTCGAGACCGCCGCCCGCCTGCGCGATGACGTGCAGGCGCTGAAGCGCGCGCTGGAGAAGCAGGCCGTGGTGCTGGGCACCGGGACCGACGCCGATGTCATCAGCTTCGCGCTCGACGAGCTGGAAGCGGCCGTGCAGATCTTCCACGTGCGCGACGGCCGGGTGCGCGGTCAGCGCGGCTGGGTGGTCGACAAATCCGGTGACGCGCTGGACGTCGCGCAGGCCGGGAGCGAGCTGCCGACGCTGGTCGAGCAGTTCCTCACCCAGTTCTACGGTGAGCAGACCTCGGTGGCCGCGCAGTCCGGTGACGAGCAGCCCGGTGCGGTCGTGCCGCGTGAGGTGCTGGTCCCGGCGCTGCCGCAGGACGCCGAGCAGGTGCAGCAGTGGCTGTCCGACCTGCGCGGGTCGGCGGTGCAGCTGCGGGTGCCGCAGCGCGGGGACAAGAAGGCGCTCGCCGAGACCGTGGAGCGCAATGCCAAGGAGGCGCTGGCGCAGCACAAGCTCAAACGGGCCGGTGATCTGACCGCGCGATCGGCTGCGCTGCAAGGGATTCAAGATGCCCTCGATCTGGACAGCGCTCCGCTGCGAATCGAATGTGTGGACATCTCGCACGTACAGGGCACCGATGTGGTGGCCTCGCTCGTCGTCTTCGAGGACGGGCTACCGCGTAAATCCGAATATCGGCACTACACCATCAAGGAGGCCGCCGGCGACGGCCGCTCCGATGACGTCGGCAGCATCGCCGAGGTCACCCGCCGCCGTTTCGCCAAGCTGCGCCGGGATCTGGACGCCGCCGAGGCCGCCGACCTGGCCGCGGCCGAGTCCGAATCCGATTCGGGCGCACTGGAACCCGTGCTGCCGGGCATCGATCCGCTGACGGGCCGGCCGCGCCGGTTCGCCTATCCGCCCAATCTGTACGTGGTCGACGGTGGTCAGCCGCAGGTGAACGCGGCCGCGGAGATCCTGGACGAACTCGGCATCACCGATGTCGCGGTGATCGGCCTGGCCAAGCGCCTGGAAGAGGTGTGGGTGCCGAACGAGCCGGATCCGGTCATCATGCCGCGCACGAGCGAGTCCCTATATCTGTTGCAGCGGGTGCGTGATGAAGCGCACCGTTTCGCCATCACCTTCCACCGCTCCAAGCGGTCCCGCCGGATGACCGAATCCGCGCTGGATTCGGTGCCCGGTTTGGGGCAGGCGCGGAAGACCGCGCTGGTCACGCACTTCGGATCGGTCGCCAAGCTGAAGCAGGCGACGGTGGAACAGATCATCGAAGTGCCGGGTATCGGAGTGGCCACCGCGCGGGCGGTTCTCGAGGCGCTCGGCGCTTCGAACGGGTAGAGTCCGACACGCCGAGCGGCAAATTTGCGACACGCCGTGTGTGCAGGTCGGGAGCAATAATCACAGCTGCATCTCGCTCCCCGCGTGCGCCTGCCACGGAAACCCGCATCGGTGCAGGATGATCGAGGGAACCCCCAGACACGAACCGGTAGGACATGACGCGCGTCGAAGCCAGTACCACTGCGGTCGAAAACAGCACTGCGGTTGACAACAACAAGGCAGCCGACACTGTCGAGGTCGTTATCGTCACCGGGCTATCCGGTGCGGGCCGCGGCACCGCGGCGCGTGTACTCGAGGATCTCGGGTATTACGTCGCCGACAATCTGCCACCCGAACTCATCGTCCGCATGGTCGAGCTAGGAGTACATGCCGATCCACCGATCCGAAAACTGGCTCTGGTCCTGGATGTCCGTAACCGCTTCTTCACCGGGAACCTGACCGCGGTGTCGGAGCAGTTGCGCGCGGCCGGAGTGCGGACGCGAATTCTGTTCCTGGAGGCCAGCGATGACGTATTGATCCGCCGCTTCGGGTTCGCCCGCCGCCGGCATCCGCTGCAGAGCGAGAGCGCCGACGGCACCTTGACGGCCGGTATCGCCGCCGAGCGGGAACGGCTGTCGAAGGTGAAGACGGCCGCGGATCTGGTCATCGACACCACGGCCCTATCCATTCATCAATTGCACCGCAAGCTCGAGGAGGCGTACGGCGGCGGCGCGGCCACCGCCCTCCAGCTCACAATCCAATCGTTCGGTTTCAAGTACGGAGTACCACTGGACGCCGATCTGGTGTTGGATTTGCGTTTCCTGCCCAATCCGCATTGGGTGCCCGAACTCCGCGAGAAGACCGGACAGGATGCTCCGGTGAGTGAATACGTGCTGTCGAGACCCGGTGCGCAGGACTATCTGAGCACCGCGCGTCACCTCGTCGATCTCACCACCGAGGGCTACCGCCAAGAGGGGAAGCGATACATGACCGTGGCAGTGGGCTGCACCGGCGGTAAACACCGCAGTGTGGCGATAGCGGAGGCCCTGGGTGAAACCCTGGCCGCCACGGACGACGGTTCGGGGGACGTCGTCCGCGTGGTGCACCGGGATCTGGGGCGAGAGTGACCGCGCGCGAGACGAACCCGGCGATAGTGGCGCTGGGCGGGGGACATGGGCTCTATTCGACCTTGACGGCGATCCGGCGGCTGACCCGCAAGATCACCGCCGTGGTCACCGTCGCCGACGACGGCGGCTCCAGTGGCAGACTGCGTTCCGAACTCGGCATGCTGCCGCCGGGCGATCTGCGAATGGCCTTGGCGGCCTTGGCCGAAGAGGCCGACGGCATCTGGGCGCGCACCCTGCAGCACCGCTTCGGCGGCACCGGAGCCCTGGCCGGGCATTCGGTGGGCAACCTGATTCTGGCCGGGCTCACCGAGGAGCTCGGCGATCCGGTGGCCGCGCTCGACGAGGCCGGCAAGATCCTCCGGATCACCGGGCGGGTGCTGCCGATGTCGCCGATCGCGCTCACCATCGAGGCGGATGTGGCTGGGCTGGAAGGCGATCCGCGCGTCAGCCGCTGCATTCGCGGTCAGGTTGCGGTGGCGACCACGCCGGGCAAGGTGCGGCGGGTGCGGCTCATCCCGTCCGACCCTCCGGCCTGTCCGGAGGCCACTTCGGCGATCGAGCACGCGGATGTCGTTGTGCTGGGCCCCGGTAGCTGGTTCACCAGTGTGATCCCGCATGTGCTGGTGCCCGAATTGCACGAAGCGCTGCTGCACACCCGGGCGCGGAAGGTGCTGGTGCTCAACCTGGCTGCGGAACCGGGCGAAACGGCCGGATTCTCCGCGGAACGGCACCTGCATGTATTGTCCCAGCACGCACCGGATTTCACAGTGGATCACGTGGTGGTCGATTCCGAATCCGTACCCGAGGGTAGGGAACGCGAACATCTGGCAAGAGCTGCCGAACAGCTGCGTGCACGAGTAACCTTCGCTGATGTCGCCGAGGCGGGGACAGACCGGCACCACCCCGGAAAGCTTGCCGCCGCACTGGATCAGGTGATCCGGCAACCTCGGCCGGAATTGGCAGGGCTTCGAGTCGAAGGACGGCATATGGGCCAACGTGTGCGGTCCGGGTTGGGTGGAAAGGAGCGCGTCTCGTGGCGATGACAGCGGAAGTGAAGGACGAGCTGAGCCGGCTCACCGTTTCCCAGGTGAGCTCGCGCAAGGCCGAACTTTCCGCGCTATTGCGGTTCGCCGGTGGCTTGCACATCGTCGGCGGTCGCGTGATCGTCGAGGCGGAGGTGGACATGGGTTCCATCGCGCGCCGGCTGCGCCGGGAGATCTTCGAGCTGTACGGATACGGCTCGGATGTGCATGTCCTCGGCGCGGGCGGGCTCCGGAAAACCTCCCGGTACGTGGTGCGGGTTTCCAAGGAAGGCGAGGCGCTCGCGCGCCAGACCGGACTGCTCGATGTGCGCGGCCGCCCGGTGCGGGGGCTGCCGGCACAAGTGGTGGGCGGCAGTATCGGCGATGCCGAAGCCGCCTGGCGCGGTGCGTTTCTCGCGCACGGGTCGCTCACCGAACCGGGCCGGTCCTCGGCCCTCGAGGTGAGCTGCCCGGGTCCGGAGGCCGCGCTGGCGCTGGTCGGCGCCGCCCGCCGGATGGGCATCTCGGCCAAGGCGCGTGAAGTGCGCGGCACCGATCGCGTGGTGGTACGCGACGGTGAGGCCATCGGCGCCTTGCTCACCCGGATGGGCGCGCAGGACACCCGCCTCACCTGGGAGGAGCGTCGCATGCGCCGCGAGGTGCGTGCGACCGCCAACCGGCTCGCGAATTTCGACGATGCCAACCTGCGTCGCTCGGCCCGTGCGGCCGTCGCCGCGGCGGCCCGCGTCGAACGCGCCCTCGAAATACTCGGCGACGATGTGCCGGATCATCTGGCCGCCGCGGGCAAGCTGCGCGTGCTGCACCGGCAAGCGTCGCTGGAGGAACTCGGCCAGCTGGCCGAGCCGCCCATGACGAAAGACGCTGTGGCGGGCCGCATCCGGCGGCTGCTGTCCATGGCGGACCGCCGCGCCAAGGAACTCGGTGTCCCGGACACCGAATCCGCCGTCACCGCAGAGCTCCTCGAAGAGGCGTGAATTACCCCGCTGCGGGATGTGAATAACGCTGTCAGCGCCGCAACTCGGTGAGTTGCGGCGGCTGCGTGCCCGCTGGGACGCGTGTGAACGCTTCGAGGTTCACACGTGGCAGGGGCGTGTCCGTGATGTATCTGTTACGGGTCTAGGGTGTGAGTGCAACGGAAACGATCCGCTTGAAAGCTGAGGAGCGATAACGTGACTGTCCGGGTAGGCATCAACGGCTTCGGCCGTATCGGACGCAACTTCTTCAGGGCGGTCGAGGCGCAGAAGGCGCTCGGCACGACCGACATCGAAATCGTCGCGGTCAACGACCTCACCGATAACAAGACGCTGGCCACCCTGCTCAAGTACGACTCGATTCTCGGTCGCCTGCCGCAGGATGTCTCGCTCGACGGCGAGGAGACCATCGTCGTCGGCGATCGCCGGCTCACCGCCCTCGCCATCAAGGAGGGCCCGGCGGCCCTGCCGTGGGGTGACCTGGGTGTGGACGTGGTCGTCGAGTCCACCGGCATCTTCACCGACGCCACCAAGGCCAAGGGTCACCTGGCGGCCGGCGCCAAGAAGGTCATCATCTCCGCGCCCGCCAAGGGTGAGGACATCACCATCGTGATGGGCGTCAACGATGACAAGTACGACGGTTCGCAGAACATCATCTCGAACGCGTCCTGCACCACCAACTGCCTCGGCCCGCTGGCCAAGGTCCTGAACGACGCCTTCGGCATCGAGCGTGGCCTGATGACCACCATCCACGCCTACACCCAGGACCAGAACCTGCAGGACGCCCCGCACTCGGATTTGCGTCGCGCCCGCGCCGCGGCCCTGAACATCGTGCCGACCGGCACCGGTGCGGCCAAGGCCATCGGCCTGGTGCTGCCCGAACTGCTGGGCAAGCTGGACGGTTACGCGCTGCGCGTGCCGGTTCCGACCGGCTCGATCACCGACCTGACCGCCGATCTGCGCACCCAGGCCTCGGTCGACGAGATCAACGCCGTGTTCAAGGAAGCCGCCGAGGGCAAGCTCAAGGGCATCCTGAAGTACAACGTCGATCCGATCGTCTCGTCCGACATCGTGACCGACCCGCACTCCTCGATCTACGACGCGCCGCTGACCAAGGTCATCGACAAGCAGGTCAAGGTTTCCTCGTGGTACGACAACGAGTGGGGCTACTCGAACCGCCTGGTCGACCTCATCGGTCTCGTCGGTAAGTCGCTGTAAACATATGGCGATCAAGACACTCCAAGATCTGCTGAACGAGGGTGTCGAGGGTCGGGGCGTGCTGGTGCGCTCCGACCTGAACGTGCCCCTCGACAGTGCCGTTTCGAGCGACCCGCAAGCGATCGCTAGCGGCGGTGTGATCACCGACCCGGGCCGCATCATCGCGTCGGCGCCGACCATCAAGGCGCTGGCCGAGGCCGGCGCGAAGGTGGTCGTGACCGCGCATCTGGGCCGCCCGAAGGGTGAGCCGGATCCGAAGTTCTCCCTCGCGCCGGTGGCGGCGCGGCTGGCCGAGGAACTGGGCCGCAATGTCCAGCTGGCCGGTGACGTGGTGGGCTACGACGCGCTGTCGCGGTCCGAGGGCCTCACCGACGGCGATGTGATGCTGCTGGAGAACGTGCGTTTCGACCCCCGCGAGACCAGCAAGGACGATGCCGAGCGCACCAAGCTCGCCAAGGCCCTGGTCGAATTGGTCGGCGACGACGGCGCTTTCGTGTCCGACGGTTTCGGAGTGGTGCACCGCAAGCAGGCTTCGGTGTACGACGTGGCGAAGTTGCTGCCGCACTACGCCGGAAACCTGGTCGCGGCCGAGACCGAGGTGCTGAAGAAGCTCACCGAGAACCCGGAGCGTCCCTACGCCGTGGTGCTCGGCGGCTCGAAGGTCTCCGACAAGCTGGCGGTCATCGAGGCGCTCGCGCCGAAGGTGGACACGCTGGTCATCGGCGGCGGCATGTGTTTCACCTTCCTTGCGGCGCAGGGTCTTCCGGTGGGCACCTCGCTGCTGCAGGCGGAGATGATCGACACCTGCAAGGGTCTGCTGGACAAGTACGCGGACGTCATCCACCTGCCGGTGGACATCGTGGCGGCCGACAAGTTCGCCGCCGACGCGGACTCGAAGGTGGTCGCCGCCAACGAGATTCCGGACGGCTGGATGGGCCTGGACATCGGTCCCGAGTCGGTGAAGCGCTTCTCGGCGCTGCTGACCGAGGCCAAGACGGTGTTCTGGAACGGTCCCATGGGCGTGTTCGAGTTCCCGAACTTCGCGGCGGGCACTCGCGGTGTGGCGGAGGCGATTTCGTCGGCCACCTCGAAGGGCGCGTTCACCGTGGTGGGCGGCGGCGATTCGGCCGCGGCCGTGCGCACGCTTGGCCTGCCGGACGACGGTTTCTCGCACATCTCCACCGGTGGCGGTGCGTCGCTGGAGTATCTGGAGGGCAAGGAACTTCCGGGCATCGCGGTGTTGGAGGACTGAATCATGGCACGTAAGCCTTTGATTGCCGGCAACTGGAAGATGAACCTCAATCACCTCGAGGCCATCGCCCTGGTGCAGAAGATCGCCTTCGCACTGCCGGAGAAGTACTTCGCCAAGGTGGACGTCACGGTGATTCCGCCGTTCACCGACCTACGCAGTGTGCAGACCCTGGTCGAGGGTGACAAGCTGCTGATCACGTATGGCGCGCAGGATGTCTCGACGCACGATTCGGGCGCCTACACCGGTGAGATCAGCGGGTCCATGCTGGCCAAGCTGAACTGCTCGTACGTGGTGGTCGGGCACTCCGAGCGCCGGCAGTACCACAACGAGACCGACGCGACCGTGCTGGACAAGACCAAGCAGGCGCTCAAGTACGGCATCACCCCGATCGTCTGCATCGGGGAGGGCCTGGGCGTCCGCGAGTCCAAGACGCACGTCGAGTACAACCTCGAGCAGCTGCGCAACTCGCTGAAGGGGCTGACGGCGGAGGAGATCTCCAAGATCGTCATCGCCTACGAGCCGGTCTGGGCCATCGGCACCGGCAAGGTGGCGACCCCCGCGGACGCGCAGGAGGTCTGCGGCGCCATCCGCAAGGAGCTCGCCGAGCTGGCGGATCCCGAGGTGGCCGCGGGCGTCCGGGTGCTCTACGGCGGCTCGGTCAATGCCAAGAACGTCGGCGAACTGGTCGGTCAGACCGATATCGACGGCGCGCTCGTCGGTGGCGCTTCCCTGAAGGGTGACGAGTTCGCCACCCTGTCCGCGATCGCGGCGGGCGGCCCACTGCCGTAAGGGTTTTCACTCGCCGAAGGGGCCGGACATCTCCGCGATGTCCGGCCCCTTCGACGTTCGCACAACGGTTCCCACCCCTCCTTCGGCGGCGTAACGTGTTTTCATATCGGAGCGCGTGGGAGGCGTGCCGTGGACGTTCTGAACGTGTTGTTCTGGATCGCGCTGATCGGCGGCGCGCTCTGGTGGTGGACCAGCAGGCGCAATGCCGGTAATCCCGCGAGCAGCCCCGCCGGCGCCGACAACCTCGACCTCGCCCTGACCCGCATCCAGCTGGAGAAGCAACGCTCGGACCAGCGCATCGCGGAACAGCGGGCGCGCAAACTCGAACAGGCTCGCCGCGGCTACCCCGAATTCGAGCGCCTGTGCCGTGACCACGCGGCGAAAGCCAAGGCCCGCCGCACGGAACACCTCATCAAGCGCACCGCCGCCCACCCCGAGACCACCTTCAAGACCTGGATCATCTCCGGCGCTTACGGTCCCTACACCCTGAACAAGGCCATCTACATAGGCGAGGACGCCAAACCGTACCGCCCCGTCTACGGCGACCCGCGCGGCGAGGACATAGTCCGCGAAATGACCCCCGAGGACCTCGCCGGCATCGACATCTCCTGGCCCGCAGGCGACTCCACCGCCGACACCATGCTGGTCAGTCGCTTCGACATCTTCGCCGAAGTCCTCGCCCGCGCCCTACGCTGACACCCCGCGCGGCGGATTGTCCTTACCCAGCGCGGCATTGAGCCGATACGCCCCGCCGAGCCCATGGAACACCGCCATCACGAGGCCGCCCACCGCCAGCCCCGCAACGGCGGGTGCGAGATGCGCGGGCATATCGGCCCACAGTCCGAACAGTGCAGCCAGCAGCAGTCCGAGCGTCCCGGCCGCGGCGTTCCGCAGTGAGGAGTTTCCCCAGACATTCGGAAACTGCTCCGAGCGATCAGGAATCGAAGTAGAGCCGCTCGAGTGGTTGGCCTGTGATCTCGGCGATGAGCTCGAAGTCCTTGTCGGCGTGGAGAACCACGAGTTTCGCGCGTTCCGCGACCGCCGCGATCAACAAATCGGGGATCGATGGCGCGCGATGGTGGCCCTGGTCGGCGAGCGCCCGCAGCACCTCGACGGCTCGATCCTCGGCCGCGGGGGTGAGGTACTCCAAGGGCATGCTCGCAAGTGGGGGTAGATCGAGGAGATCGGAGAGGTCCTTTGCCGACCGGGCGGAATGGCCCGTCTCCAACACGGTCACCGTCGTGATGCGTACGAGTCCGCGTTCGATGCGTTCGGCCCACGCTGCGGCATCGGGCGATCGGCCGAGACGTACCAGTGCCGATTTGTCGATCAACCATGGACGATTCAATCCCATGCCTTCCCCATGACGTCAGGATCCTCGAGATCACGCGCAAGCCGGCCGAGACGATCCAGATCGGTCATCGTGACGGGAACTGCGGACCGGAAGTCTCTACTCAGCCAACGTCGTAGGAACTCGCTGCGTGAAACACCCAAGTCCCGGGCACGCCGATCGATCTCCTCGATCGCAGCATCCGGAACGTCCCGGATCAGGATATCTGTCACAGCCCTCACCTCCTGATATCAACGATATCAGGGCATTGCCCACGGACTGGGCGGAACGGCTAAGGGGAGAGGATGACCGGGAGTTCGGCCAGGCCTCGCAGGACCAGGTTGGCTTGCCAGGTTGGAGTGAAGGCTTGGTCCGCCAGGCGGAGGTGGGGGTAGCGGGTCAGGAGGGCGGTGAAGGCGGTGGTTGCTTCCAGGCGGGCCAAGGGGGCGCCTACGCAGTAATGGATGCCGTAGCCGAAGGCTATGTGGGCCGAGGTGTCGGCGGTGATGTCGAGGGTGTCGGAGTGGGGGTAGCGGGTGGGGTCGTGGTTGGCGGCGCCCAGGGCCACGAAGAGGTATTCGCCGGCTGGGATTTCGGTGGGGCCCAGGCGGATCGGTTCGGCGGTGTAACGGAGGGTGGCCCAGCTGACGGGGCCGTCGTGGCGGAGGAATTCCTCGATCGCGTTGGGGATGGTGGCGGGGTCGGCGCGGATCAGGTCCAGTTGGCTGGGGTTGCGCAGGAGGTTGTAGGTGCCGTTGCCGATCAGGTTGACCGTGGTTTCGTGGCCGGCGACCAGCAGGAGGAAGGACATGGCGATCACTTCGGATTCGGTGAGCGCGTCGCCGTCCTCGCTGGCGTGGACCAGGGCGGAGAGCAGGTCGTCGCCGGGGTGGGCGTGTTTGGCGGCGATCTGGGCGCGGAGGTAGCCGGCCATTTCGGCGGCGGCCTTCTCACGGTCGGGCTGGTCGCCCAGCAGGCCTACCAGGACCTTGGTCCAGTATTGGAACGAGGCGCGGTCCTCGAACGGGATACCGAGCAGTTCGCAGATGACCTGCACGGGTAGGGGATTGGCGAAGGCGGCCAGCAGGTCGACCTCGCCCTTGCCTTCGAGATCGTCGAGCAGGGCGTTGGTGAGTTCCTCGATACGCGGCTTCAACTCCGCCGTGCGGCGCGGGGTGAACGCCTTCACGACGAGTTTGCGCAGGCGGGTGTGGTCGGGCGGATCGCTGTTGAGCATGTGCTCGCCCAGCATCCGGGCATCCGAACTCGCATTGGTCGCATAGCCTTTGTGCGCCGCGATCTCCCGCAGCCCGCCGACTCCCTTGCGCACGCGCGGGTCCGTCAGCGCGGTCCGGGCCTCGTTGTAGCCGAGGACCACCCAGGATTCCCAGCCGTCGGGCATCCGGATGTGCTTGACGGGCCCGCCTTCCCGCCACCGCCGGTAGTACCGGTGCGGGTCGTCGAAGAAATCGTCGCCGACCTCTTCGACCAGGTCCGTCGCTGCGCTGTCGGTCATCTCGTTCTCGCTTCGGTAGCGTGACCAGGCTCGGGGTGCTGCGTCACCCACGCTACCGATTCCCTTGGCGCAGCGCCGTTTCCGCTGCTCGGCCGCCCGCTACGAGCGCAGATTCAGTGCGGCAGCGGTTCCGGCGCGGGCGGCCCGACGTAGCGGGCGGCGGGCCGGATGATCTTGCCGCTCTCCGCCTGCTCCAGAATGTTCGCGGTCCAGCCGACGGTCCGGCTGACGGCGAAGGTGGGCGTGAACATGGATCGCGGAATGCCGGACAGCTCCATCACCACCCCGGCGTAGAACTCGACGTTCGCGTACAGGGTGCGGCCGGGCTTGAGTTCGGCCAGCAGTTCCACCACCCGCCGCTCCACGGTGGTCGCGAAATCGACCAGGGGCCCGCCGATCTCGGTGGCGATATCGCGCAACAGCAGCGAGCGCGGATCGTCGGTGCGGTAGACCGGATGCCCGAACCCCATGATCCGGTCCCCGCGCGAAATCTTGTCCCGCACCCAGTCGTCGATCCGATCGGGCGTCCCGATCTCGTCCAGCCCGTCCAGCGCGCGATCGGGCGCACCGCCGTGCAACGGCCCGGTGAAGGCGCCGATGGCGGCGATGAGCGCCGCGGCGATATCGGCCCCGGTCGAGGCCACCACCCGCGCGGTGAAGGTGGAGGCATTGAACCCGTGGTCGATCGTCGCGATCAGATACTGCTCGATCGCCCGCACCGCCGCGGGTTTCGGCAGCTCGCCCGAGATCATGTACAGCCAGTTCGCGGTCGTGGACAGCTCCGGTTGCGGCGCAACAGGTTCCAGCCCCTGATGCAGCCGATGCAGGGCGGCCAGAATGGTCGGCGTCACTGCGCAGATGCGCAACGCGTCACGCGACCGGGCGGTGGGGCCGGAATCCCAGAGCGGTTGCAGCTCCAGCGTTTCGGCCAGCATCGACAGCGCGGTGCGCAGTCCGGCCATCGGCCGGAATCGAGTGCCCGCGGTCGCGGCGGCCGTCAAGACCGGTAGCAGTTCCGCGGGCAGATCCCGCAGTCCCGCAATGGTCCCCGTGAATTCGGCCAGTTCGCCAGGCGTCGGCAGCCGCCCTTCCAGCATCAGGAACCACACCTCTTCGAAGGTGCGCCCGGTCGCGAGATCGATGGCCGAGTACTGCCGGTAGTGATAAAACCCTTCGCGCCCGCGAACATCGCCCAGCCGGGTCTCGGCGGCGATGACATGCCGCAGTCCGGCAGGCACCTCGATCAGTTCGTCGACGGGTTCGGTATTGATCGTCATTGTTCAGACCTCCTGGACTGAACTGTGCGAGTCTCATCAACTACAGTCAATATTGATCCAGTCAACATGACTTACGAAGGCGCAGCTCATGCCCGAGGAAAGTGACGGACGTTACCTCACCACCGGTGAGGTCGCGGCGCGTCTCGATATCAAGCCCGCGACGGTCTACGCCTATGTCAGCCGTGGTCTGCTGACCAAGGTCTCGACGTCGGATCGGCGGGGTAGTCGTTTCAGCGAGGACGAGGTGGCGCGGCTCGCGCGCAGCCGCCGGCCCGGGAGCGGGCCGCGCGGCACGCTCGAGGACATCACCTCCGGGATCTCGCTGCTCGACCACGATCAGCTGTACTACCGCGGGCACAATGTCGCCGATCTGGTGGCGGCCTATCGGGTCGATTCGGTGGCCGATCTGCTGTGGACCGGCGACTTGTCCTCCGCCTCGACACAATTCACGGCGCCGCCGGAGATGCTGGCGATCACGCGCGCGGCGGTGGCGGCCCTGCCGCCGGAGGCCCGGCTCACCGATCGGATGCGAGTGGCTGTCGCCGTCGCGGGGTCGACCGACCGGTTGCGTTTCGACCTGTCACCGCAGGGCGTGCTGCGGGTCGCGGGGATCCTGCTCGCGGTCGAGGTCGATGCCGTCAATACGGTTCCCCAGGATTCCGGCACCCTTGCCAAGCGACTGTGGCCCGCGCTCACCGACCATCCCGCGCACACCCACATCCTCGATACGACGCTGACCCTGCTGGCCGATCACGGCCTGGCGATCTCGACGGTCGCCGCCCGGGTGGCGGCGAGCGCGCGCGTACACCCCTACGGCACGGTCGGGGCGGCGTTGGGTGCGCTGGACAGTCAATATCACGGTGGGGCAAGCACTCTCGCCTACCGATTCCTCACCGAGGCGCTGACCGATCCGGTCGGCGCGGTCTCGGAGCGGCTGCGGACGGGCAGTCAGCTGCCGGGCTTCGGGCATCTGGTGTATCGCGAGTCCGATCCGCGGGCGGAACTGCTGCTCACCATGCTGCGTTCGGTGCCGGCGGCGACTCCGGCGCTGGAGGCCATCGACACGATCACCGCGCAGCTGGGTGCGTCGGTGGCGGGGGTGCCGAGTGTGGATCTGGCGCTGGCGGCGCTCATGCACGCCTTCGAGATGCGCCCGGACGCGGGTGAGGCGATCTTCGCCGTGGCGCGCACGATCGGCTGGGTCGCGCACACGCTGGAGGAGTACGCGGAACCGCCCATGCGATTCCGCCCGGTCCGTTCGCCGGAATCTCCTGCGCCGTAGGGGGACTACACCACCCCCGCGCGCTCAGTCCTGCTGTTCGCCGGTCTGCTTCGCTTCGGCCTGCGGCCGGGGAGACACCCGGATGACTCCGGCGTCGAGGTCGAGGGCGAGGCGCGGACGGTGCTTCTGCCCGTCGCTGTCCTCACTGCCCTCGTCGAGAAGCTTCGGTCCGAAAAGTTCGCCCATGACACCCACGCCTCCACACTAGTCCTCAGGATGTCCACATCCATTCGGCAAGCCGGATTCACGCGGAGCGGTTACCTTCGTTGATGTGTTCGGCATCATCCGACCCTGTCGTCATCGACTGGGCGAGGAACTCGGGCGGGCCTGGCTGGCGCAACTGTGCGGACTCTGTCTGTCGCTACGCGACGACCACGGTCAAAGCGCCCGTATAGCAACCAATTACGACGGTCTCGTCGTGTCCGCCCTGGTGGAAGCGCAGTCGACCGCGCCACCCACCCGGCGTGCGGCGGGCCCCTGCCCGCTGCGCGGTATGCGGCGCGCCGATGTGGCCACCGGCGACTCCGTGCGATTGGCGGCCACCGTGTCGCTGGTGCTGGCCGCCGCCAAGGTGCGTGACCATATCGACGACGGCGACGGCATGGCCGGGACCGCCGGAATCCGCCCCGCCGCACGGCGTATCGCGCAACGCTGGGCGCGACAGGGCGAATCCTCCGGTGTGGGACTCGGTTTCGACACCGGTGTGCTGCTGACCGCGGTGGATCGGCAGACCGCCATGGAGCTGGCGGCCGGTCCGAGCACCCCGCTGCTGGAGATCACCGAGCCCACCGAGACCGCGACCGCCGCGGCCTTCGGCTATACCGCCGTGGTGGCGGGCCGCCCCGGAAATCAGCAGCCGCTGTCCGAGGTGGGCCGGATGTTCGGCCGCATAGCGCATCTCCTGGACGCCGTCGAGGATCTGTACGACGACGTCGAGCACGGCAAGTGGAATCCCTTGGTGATCACCCGCACCGAGGCGGCCGAGGCGCAGCGGCTGTGCACCGACGCCCTGCTGGGCATCGAATTGGCGCTGAAGGAAGTCGAATTCAGCGATGGCCGGCTGATCCACAAACTGCTCACCCATGAGTTGCGCCGCTCGGTGCAGCGCACCTTCGGTGGTAGTAGCCACGCCTGCGCCACCAATCAGACCACGCTGAATCCGGTGCGCCCGATCAGCCGCTGGGATCGCCGCCGCGGTTATCCGCCGCCGCCTCCCGGTGGCTACTACGGCCCGCCGCAGGGTTACGGCCCGCCGCCCGGCTATTACGGTCCACCGCAGCGTCGCCGCAGTTCCTGCCTGCCGTTCTGCGAGGGCATGGCGTGCTGTGCCTGCTGCGACTGCTGCGATGACTGCCTCTGCTGCGGTGAGGGTTGCTGCTGCGCCGACGAGTGCTGCAACGACTGCTGCTGAACCTCAGCTCAGCACGCCACCGCCGTCGACGGTGAGAATCGTTCCGGTGGCGTGCGGCTGGGTCAGCAGGTAGAGGTAGGCGCGGGCGACATCCGCCACCTCGGCGATGCGCTGCAGCGGCGTGGCCGCGGCGGTGTCGTCGTAGAACTGCTCCCGCATCTCCTCGGGGAAGTTCCACAGCGGCGAGCGCACCACGCCCGGCATCACCGCATTGACGCGCAGCGGCGCGAGTTCGACCGCGAGCGCGCGGGTGAGCGCCTCGACCGCACCGCACATGCTGGACGTGATGATCGAGCCCGGCACCGGGCGCGGCCCCGCGGTGCCGGTGGTGAGGGTGATGGACCCGGTGGGCGTGAGGTGCGGCGCCGCGGCCTGCACGGCCGTCACCGCACCGAAGTAGCGCAGTTCGAAGAACTTTCGCGCCGCCGCCACGTCGAGGTCGGCGAGCGGGGCGAGCAGCAGCGGTTCGCCCGCGGTGTAGACGAGGTGGTCGAGCGCGCCGAATTCGCCGAACAGCGCCCGTACCCGGTCGCCGTCGGTGAGATCGACCGCGCGACCGGTGACGCCCTCGGGCAGTTGCGCGAGAGCCTTGTCCACACTGTCCTGGCGGCTGGACGCGATGGTGAGCTTCGCGCCCTGTGCGGCGGCGGCCTGCGCGACGGCGAGGCCGATTCCGGAGGTGCCGCCGAGGACGAGGACCTGCTGGCCTGCGAGAGACATCGGGATTCCTTTGTGCGTCCAGTAGGAAAGGTGGTTGGTATGTGAAGTACTGACGGCTGATTCGTAAGCTCGTCGTCGCTTGCCGGTGGAAGTCCGGTCCGGGTAGCTGCCAGGAGGCCCGGTAGCAGGCTGGCGGTCTCGTCTGGAAACGGGCGGGGTCGAAGCCCAGCGTCGAGCACCCTCGTGTGTGGGGTGTGCAACCGAACGGTCCGTAACGTGAAGTGAAGCCTGCCGCGTCGTTACCTGACCTGCCCGGAAACGGATGGGGCGAGAGAGTGCCGAGCCCCGAAAGGACGGGCGAAGGCCATGGAAGCGGTGAAGACCCTGGAAGAGCAGCCGTGAAGGACTCTCCGGCGTAGAGGGCTCGGAACGTTCGGATAGTGACGGCGGGAACTGGAGAGGCCCTCCCCGGCCCAGCAGACTGCGCAGTGCTGCCGGAGTGCGGCGACCTATAACCGGTGAGGAGCCGGGAAGTGGAAGCCAGCCGGAAGGGCGTCGGAGGTGGCCGTAGTACCGATCGAGCCGAGCGGACAACATAACCGCCGGTGAGGGAAGGGCCACTACTACGTCGATGCATGCGATTGACAGGAGAAGTGCTCGGTGAGTGCCCTCAAGCTGGCTAGTCCCGCCGCTACTGAAACCCGTGCCGTGGGCAGGGTTTCGGTGGACAAGGTGCGTGCCCTGCAACACATGCTCTACCGGACGGCCAAGGCCGATCCCGGACGACGGTTCCATGCGCTGTGGGACAAGGTCTCGCGCAGAGACGTCCTGTGGCGAGGCTGGATCGCGGTGCGCGCCAACAACGGCGCATCGGGCATCGACCGGATCACCCTGGACTGGATCGAACACGAGTACGGCGCGGACCGGCTCGTGGACGAACTGGCCACCGAACTGCGGGAAGGCCGCTATCGGCCGTTGCCGGCGCGTCGGGTGTTCATCCCGAAGCCTGGAACGAAAGAGCAACGGCCACTGTCGATTCCCGCGGTGCGTGACCGCGTCGTGCAAGCGGCGGTCAAGATCGTGCTCGAGCCGATCTTCGAGGCCGACTTCGCTGACTGCAGTTTCGGGTTCCGCCCGAAACGCAGTCAGCACGACGGATTGCAGGTCCTGATGGACGAGAGTTTCCGGGGCCGCCGGTGGGTGGTGGAAACCGGTATCGCCAACTGCTTTTCGGCGATACCGCATGACGGGTTGATGCAAGCGATCTCCGAACGGGTGTGTGACCAGTCGGTGCTCAAACTGCTGCGAGCGATGCTGCGCGCGGGAGTGATGGATGCCGGTGTGGTCGAACACTCCGATACCGGAACCGCGCAAGGCGGGGTGATCAGTCCCTTGATGTGCAACGTGTACCTGCATCGGCTCGATCGGGCTTGGGACACACGCGCATTCGGGATGCTGGTGCGTTTCGCTGATGATCTGCTGGTGATGTGTAAATCCCGGTACCAAGCCGAGGCCGCGCTCGCGCGGCTGCGGCAGTTGTTGGCTGAACTCGGCTTGTCGCCGAAGGAAGCCAAGACACGCATCGTCGAATTGGTCGAGGGCGGAGAGGGTTTCGATTTTCTCGGCTTTCATCATCGGCTGGTGCGGTCGCGGGGTGTCACTGGTAGGCGCGGTGTGGTGTTTCTGGCTCGCTGGCCCAGTGATCGGGCGATGCGACGAGCACGGGACCGGATCGCCGAGCTGACGAGGCGGTCCCGGTTGTTGTTGCCGGTCGAGGAAGTGGTGAAAGACCTCAACAGGTTCCTGCGCGGATGGACCGGATATTTCCGTTACGGTCACAGCGCTACCCGCTTCAAATTGATCGAGACACACGCTCGTCTGCGACTTGCCCTGTTCATCGGTAAGAAGCACAAACGCGGCCGTGGCTTCGGCTGGACCGCGATGTGTCACTCGCCGGATGGATGTGGGCTGGTGGACCTGACCGGGACTGTCGTGGCACCCAGGGCGAACAAGCCCTGGCGGGAGAAACCGAATACCGGCGGTGAACGGCGTAGGTAAGCCGTGTGCGGGAGAACCGCATGCACGGTTTGAGGCGGCGGGAGCTGGAGAGGTGACTGCCTGACCACGGGCATCAGGGGACGCACAACCGACCGGGAAACCGGCGGCACGAAGGCCCTGGGTCCTACCGTCAGAGATCATTCGCTACTCCAGTTCCCGACCCGACCGGGAGAAAAGCCTTTCGGCCTTGCCTGTTCACCTTGGCTTTCGCGCGGTCCCCGCGTCCAAGACCTATTCCGCGCCCTGTAATACCCTGGAGGCATCATGACCGATGTGGATCTGCGCAAGCTGCGCTACTTCGTCGCGGTGGCCGAACATCTGCACTTCGGCCGCGCCGCCGAAGAGCTGTTCATCGCGCAGCCCGTGCTGTCCCGGCAGATCCGTGCGCTGGAGGACGAATTCGGGGTGCGGCTGTTCGAGCGCGACCGGCGCGGCACCGCCCTCACGGCCGCGGGCGAGCAGCTGCTGGCCGACGCGCGGCCATTGCTGGCGAACGCGGACGCCTTGCGCCGCAGGGTGATTCGCGCGGACGGCGGCGTAGAGACCTTCACCGTCGGCTTCATGCCCGGCCTGATCGTGACCGGCGTGGTGCGCGCGCTGGCCGAGCGGCATCCCGGTCTCGTCATCGACCCGATCCGCACCACCTGGGACGACCAGACCGATGTGGTGCACGACGGCCGCGTCGACGTGAGCGTGGTGCGCCTGCCCATCGACCCGCGCGGCCTCGAAGTACGGCCGCTGTACACCGAACCCCGCGTGGTCGCCATGGCCGCCGACCACCCCCTCGCCGCCAAGCAGACGGTGGGGATCGCGGACCTCGCCGCCGAACATCTGCTCCAGGATCCGGAGATCGTCCCCGAATGGCGGGACGTGGCACTCGAATGGTCCCCTGCGGCAAGAGGTTTGCGCGCCGATCACCCGCCCGTGCCGGCCTTCCGCAGTGTCGAGGAGAAGCTCGAATACGTCGCGGCGGGCCGCGGGATCATCTTCCTGCCGTTGTCGGTCAAGGCCTTCTACACCCGCCCCGACATCGCCTACGCCGAAGTCCCCGATATCGCGCCCAATCAGGTGAGCCTGGCGTGGGCGGCGGGCCGGAACTCCCCGCTCATCGAGGAATTCGCCGAGCTCGCCGCCGCGGAGATGCCGGCGTAGCTACCGTGGTTCCATGAGCGTCGAGGAGTATCAGCATCTGCTCGTGAAGCGCGACGGCGACACCGTCACCATCACCATGAACCGGCCGGACCGCCGCAATGCGCTGTCCGCCGATCATCTGACCGAACTGCTGGCCGCCTTCCGCGCCGCGGGCGAGACCGATGCGAGCGGTATCGTATTGGCCGCTGCCGGACCGGTTTTCAGCGCCGGCCACGATTTCGCCGATGTGGCGGCCCGGGACCTGCTCGAGGTGCGGGAGCTGCTGGTGCGCTGCCAGCAGGTGATGACCACCATCGAATCGGTCCCGCAGGTGGTGATCGCGCGCGTGCACGGCCTGGCCACCGCCGCGGGCTGCCAGCTCGTCGCCTCCTGCGATCTGGCCATTGCCGCGGAATCGGCCGGTTTCGCGCTGCCGGGCGGCAAGGGCGGCTGGTTCTGCCACACCCCCGCGGTGCCGGTCGCGCGCTCGATCGGCCGCAAGCGCCTGATGGAGCTCGCCCTCACCGGCGATCCCGTCGACGCCCGCACGGCCGTCGACTGGGGCCTGATCAACTACGCCGTCCCCGATCTCGACCTCGATACCGCGGTCACCAACCTGCTGGCCCGTGCCACCCGCGGCTCCCGGGCCAGCAAGGCCCTCGGCAAACGCACCCTCTACGCCCAGCTCGATCGCCCCGAGGCCGACGCCTACACCCTGGCCCGCGAGGTCATGGCCGCCGCCTCCCAATTGCCCGGCGCCCGCGAGGGAATGGCCGCCTTCCTGCAGAAACGCCACCCGGTCTGGCCGGACTGACCCAGGTAACCGGTCCGCTCGATCGGTAAGCGGGTGGAGGTTGTGACCGTGTGATTCCACCCTGGTTCCACCCCGGGGTGGTGGGTCGGCGGGCCCGTTCGCGCGACTGTATCAGTCATGAACATGCAGAACGTGGGCGAGATCGTCCTGGTGGTGCTGGTGATCGGGTGGGTCGTGTATCGGCAGACCCAGTGGCAGGCCCTCGATCATGCGCGGCTGTGGCGGCTGCCGATCATTCTGGGCATCATCGGCGCGCTGAGCCTGAAGTCGGCGGTGGGCACCACGACCGTGCAGCCGATCTCGGTCGTGCTGCTGGTGGTGTCGGCGGTGCTGGCCGTCGGGGTCGGGCTGCTGATGGGCACCATGTCGCAGGTGCGGCAGTTCGAGGGCCGGGTCGAGGCGCGGACCGGCGTGGCCGGGTCGATGCTGTGGCTGGTCATGCTGGCGGTGCGGATCGGCGTGGATGTGGCCGGGCATGTGCTGAACGCGGGTGCGCTGGTCACCTCGGCGGGCGCGATCATGATCTTCATCGCGCTGAACCGGGCGGGCCGCACGCTGATCCTGGCCCGGCGTTCCGAAGAACTGCGAATGGTTGCGGCACACTGAAACCGATGACCGACTCGTCCATCCCGACCCTGCTGAACCGGCTGTTACGCCTGATCGGTTTCTTCGTCGTGCTCGCCACTACGGCGGGCACGGCGAATTTTCATCGGCCGTGGGTGCTGGCGGTCTCGGTGGTGATCTGGGTGGGCTGGGCGATCTTCGTGCTGTGCCCGCCGGACGCGGTCGGTCTCGAACGGATCTACTTGTGCGCCATGGCGATCGGTTCGGTGGCCGCCGCGCAGGAGACGGGTGCGACGATCAGCGCGCTGGTCGCGGTGGTGGCCGCGCTGTCGCAGCTGCGGCAGCCCAGGATGTTCGGATGGCTGCTCACGCTGGCGGTGATACTGGGCCTGTGCGTATCCGCCGCCATCGCGGGTACGTCGGTGACCGGCCTGCTCGGTCTGCTGGCGGGTGTGGCGGTGCTGGCGCTCATGGGCTGGAGCCGGCGGCAGGCGCGGATCTCCGCCGAGCAGAATCGCCTGCTGGTGGAACAGAATCGGGTGATCCGCACCGAACGCGACCGGGCCGCTGCCCTCGCCGAGCGCGGCCGCATCGCCCGCGATATGCACGATGTGCTGGCCCACACGCTGGGCGGACTGGTCATGCAGCTGGACGCCGCGGACGCGCTGCTGGAAGCGGGGGAGGTGGACCGCGCCGCCGAACGGGTGCGCGCCTCGCACCGCCTGGCGGTCTCGGGTCTGGAGGACGCCCGCCGCGTGGTGGGCACGCTGCGCTCCGAAGTCTTCGATCTGCCCACCGAACTGCGGCGTCTGGCCGAGGAGCATCGCGGCGCCGGTGGGCAATTGCTGCTGCAGGTCGAGACCGACCCGCGGCTCACCAACGAGCAGGCGACCATCGCCGTCGCGCGGGCCATTCAGGAATCGCTGACCAACGCCCGTAAACACGCTCCCGGGCAACCGGTTACGCTCGCCTTGCGGGGTGCGGGCGAGGAACTCGAAGTGCTGGTGTCGAATCCGATGACGACCCGGCTGGGGTCGCTCGCCGCCTCCGGTGTGGGTGCGGGACTACTGGGTATGCGGGAACGCCTGGCGGCGGTGGCCGGTACGGCGGAGGCCGGAAGAGAGGGCGATCAGTGGACAGTGCGGATCCGGGTGCCGCGCAGGTGATCACGGTGGTGGTGGCCGACGACCAGACCACGGTCCGCGACGGGCTGAGTACCGTGCTGTCCCTGCTGCCGGATGTGGAAGTGGTGGGGGAAGCCCGGGACGGCGCGGAGGCCGTGGACCTGGTGCGGCGGCTGTCGCCGCGGGTGGTGCTGATGGATCTGCGCATGCCCGGCACCGACGGGGTGACCGCGACGGCCACCATCACGGCCGACCATCCCGGGACCGCGGTGCTGGTGCTGACCACCTATGCCGACGATGCCTCGATCGCGGGCGCGCTGCGTGCCGGGGCGCGCGGCTACCTGACCAAGGACGCGGGCCGCGCCGAGATCGCCGCCGCCATCCGCTCGGTCGCCTCGGGCCACACCACCCTGGCCGCGGATGTGGGCGCCCGCCTGGTGTCGGCGCTGGAGTCGCCGCAGACGCCGCCGGCCGATCTCACCGATCGCGAACTGGATGTGCTGCGCCTGATGTCGCAGGGCCGCAACAACTCCGAGATCGCGAAGGAATTGTTCATCGGGGTGAGCACGGTGAAGAGTCATATCAATTCGCTGTTCGCCAAGCTGAATGTGCGGGATCGCGGGCAGGCCATTGCGTACGCCCATCGCACCGGTCTGGCGCGCTGACGACCGGCGCCGCGGGCAGACTTCGAATTACTTCCCGTTGGAAGCAATTCGGGGGTGTGTGATTTCGATTTCAGGGAATGGCACGGGCTTTAGGAATTACGGTATCCACCCGTTATAGTTCTCGACGATCCACGCCCCGCAGTTCGTAAAGGTTGCCGTCGATGATGTTGCGCACCAGTGTCGGTGACACGTCGCGCGACCGTATTCGGGGCGGTCTCGCCGGAATTCTCTGTGGCCTGCTGGCGATTGCCGCGCACGGATGTGAAGGGGCGCTACCGGATTCGACGGCCCTGGCGCTGGTCCTGGTGGTCAGCGGCGTGGTCGGGGCGGCGGTCGGTTCACCGGCGGGGCGGAGCCGGATCGGGCTTTTCGCGATCCTCGGGCTCGGGCAGTTCCTGGTGCACAACGCCCTGATGGTGACATCCGGTGCGCATCAAGCTCATTCGATGACCATGGACAACATGGCCGGTCGAGCCATGAACGGTCATGCGATGGCCGCTCATGCCATGGCCGAGGGATCCGGCCGTTCCGGACTGCTCATGCTGGCCGTGCATGCCCTCGCGACACTGGTGTGCGCGCTGGTCATCGCGGCCGCGGAGCGCGTCTACGCGATGGCCTCGCGGGTGGTCCGGACGCTGCTGGCCGATTTCGGGCCGCTACCGCAGGCCGATGACCGGCTGGCCCGTATTCCCCGCGCCGACGCCCGGCCCCCGGGTTCCGTGCTGCCCGGCGCCATTTCCCCACGCGGCCCACCGCTCGGCCGGTCCGCGATCGCGTTCTCCTGATCCGTTCGGATCCTCTTTCACGCGCATCCGCGATTTCTTTTCATTTCACGCCGGGCCGGGTACGGCAATTGATTTGCGCTGCCCGCTGCCTGAATCGCCCAGTACGCGAAATGCCTTCCGGCAATTCGCTGATTTGTGCTGCGCAGAAAAGGAAATGTTTTGCCGAGCAATAGATACTCGCGGCCCCGTCGCGCCGTGCGCCCGATGCTCACCGTGCTGGCCGGAGCCGCTATCGCGGCGACGGTACTGGGCGCCGGTGTGGCCGACGCGCATTCCTATGTCACGCATGCCGAACCGGCCGACGGCGCGGTGCTGCCGGCGGGACCGCCGCAGGTCTGCGTCACCTTCAACGAGAAGGTCGAAGACCCCGTCATGAACGTGACCGGTCCGGACGGCAAGGTCTGGTCGCAGGGCGGCCTGCACATCGACGGCCGCACGCACTGCCTGGATCTGGCGCCGCTGGGCCCGGCCGGGGTGTACACCACCCAGTTCACGGTGACGTCGAAGGACGGGCACCGCATCGAGGGCACGCGCAGTTTCACGCTGACGCAGCCCGGCCCCGGCGCCCCGCCGCAGCAGTAATTCTCTTTCCCCCAATACTTTTCAGCTCGCGAACCGGCCGTTCGCGAGGAAGGACATACCTCCCGATGAAGACCATGAACACCGTCGCCGCCACCGCCTCGCTCGCGATCGCCGCGCTCACCATCGCCGGTGGCACCGCGTCCGCGGACGTCCCGGACAATGCCCAGCGGCCCGGCGCGACGGTCAGCACGGATGTCGCCCCCGGCATCCACTACACCGCCAATGTGGTCGATCACTCCGTCGTGCTGCGCACCGACGGCGGCCGGATCAACGTGCGCGGCAACCAGTTCGAGATCCTGGACGGCAATGGCAACCTGGCCTTCGGCATGCCGCTGACCTACCGGCGGGACAAGCAGGACTGGCCGATCGCCGCCCAGCTCGACGCCGACGGCCACACCCTCACGCTCACCCCGGGCACCGATCCGGCGCAGGCCGTCGCCGCCACCACGCCGGAGCTGAAGCCGATCTTCTCGCAGGACGACTTCAATGACGCCATGAGCGTGGCCGGCACCCAGATCGGCCTGGCCACCGCGGTCGGCGGCATGATCGGCGCGGCCATCGGCCTGGCCGGCGGCTGTGTGGCCGGCGCGGTGGTCGGCACCACGCTGATGCCGCCGGCCTTCCTGGTCGGCGCGCCCGGCGGGTGCATTGCGGGCGCCGGTGTCGGCGCGGGCCTCGGTACCGCCATCGGCACGCTCGCCGTCGGTATTCCGGTGACCGTGATCAGCGCCATCCAGATGTACAACACCCTGACGACCAGCCAGAACTGATCCGCGCGCCCGGGTGTCCCGCTGCGGCGGGCACCCGGGCTCCCGCGAATCCGGCCATACCCGAACGGATTTCCCGAAATGGCACTCGCACCCCTGTCCCGTGTTCTCGCCACCGCCGCCCTCGGCGCCACCGCCCTGTTCGCCGGCGCGGGCGTCGCCTCCGCGCACGTCTCCGTCTCGTCGCCCGGCGCGACGCAGTCCGGCGATGCCGTGCTCACCTTCCGCGTCCCCAACGAATCCGGCGACAATGCGCTGACCACCGTGCTGAGCGTGCAGTTCCCGGGCCTGCTCGCCGTCGACACCCAGCCGATTCCGGGCTGGAAGGCGGTCATCGCCAAGGACTCCGGCGGCAAGATCACCGGCATCACCTGGACCGCCGATCCTGGTGCGGGTATCGCGCCGGGGCAGTTCCAGCAGTTCCAGGTCTTCGCCGACGATCTGCCCGATCAGGATCGCCTGACCTTCCCGGCCACCCAGACCTACTCGGACGGCGAGGTCGTGAAGTGGGATATGCCGGACAACAAGGACGGCACCGAGCCCGAACGTCCCGTTCCCGCACTGGAATTGGCGGCCAAGGGCTCGGATGAGCACCCGGCCGCCGCCGCGCCGGCCGATCACGACGGCACCGCGCGCTGGCTCGGCGGGATCGGTATCGCGCTGGCGGTCGGCGCACTCGGCGGCGCCGCCGGTGCGGTGGCGGTGGCCCGGCGCCGCGGCTGAAGCGGCGTCGGATCAAAAGAACGCCGGCGGATCCGGGAGGGCAGTTCCCGTATCCGCCGGCGTCGAGCTGAATCCGTTGTAGCGGAGTCAGTTCGCCTTTGCGGTGGTGGTCGGCGCCACCGTCGTGGTCGGTGTGGTGGTGGTTGTGGTCGGTGCGGTGGTCGTGGTCGGCGCCACCGTGGTGGTGGGGTCGGTCGTGGTGGTGGTCGGATCTGCGGTCGTCGGCACCGTGGTGGTGGGCGCGGGGACCTGGGTCGTCGTGGTCGTCGTGGTCGGTGTGGTGGTTACCGTGGTGGTCGTGGGCTGCGGGACGACGGAGGCCACGTCCTTCGGATCGTTTCCGGTACCGGGTTTCGTGGTGGTCGTGCCCGGCTTGGTGGTGGTGCTCGGATTCGTGGTGGTGGTCGTGGTCGGCGTCGTCGTGGTGGTCTTGCTCGGGTCTGTGGTGGTGGTGGCCGGCGCGTCCTTCAGCGCCGCACGCTCGACATTCGGCGCGGGCGTGGTGGTGGTCGTGGTGGTGATGCCGGCCTGCGCCTGCTTGGCCAGCTGGGTGAGCCAGGCGGCCGCGTATTCGGCGGAGGTCAGCGGCTTGCCGTTGTTCGGGTCCGAGTCACGCCAGTAGTCGAAGTGGTGGCCGGTGCCGTTCGGTCCCAGGGTCAGGTTGTACGGGTCGTTCAGGAGCACCGGGATGGTGTTCTGGTTCGTCACGATGAGCCCGACGACCTCGTTGAACACCTTCTGCGGCAGGAACGCCAGCGGCGAGAGCGAGGTGGCCTGAATGGAACTCGCGGGTGCGGGCGCCGGCTGGTCCGAGCCCGGCTTGTAGTTCGGGTCCGAAACCTTCAGCAGCACTTGCAGGAACGTCTCGTTGCTCGCCATCCAGTTGGGCTGGGCGGCGATATCGGCGAAGGCGGCCATGGTGATCCGGCCCAGCGCCACCGCGACATCCATCCCGGTGGTGGGGTTGAGCCCGTCGTTCTGCAGGGCGTCCGCATTGACCTGCCGGCCCACGTTGACCGCCAGCTGCAGCAGCGAAATGTTCTGCGGCGCAGCACAGGTCAGGTCACCGTCGGAGCAGAACGAGGCGATCTTGCCGTTCAATGCGCCGAAGCCGCCCGCATTGCCCGGCAGCGCGCCCTGGCCGGGGATCGCCGTGGTGCCGTTCTGGTACTTCACGTCGTAGCCGTCCGGATTGCTGAACGGGTCCTTCGCACCCGGGAACGGCCCCTCGCCGGCCGAGCGGCCCGAGTCGGCGAGAATGACCACGCCGAGCACGGTATTCGGGTCGACAATGCCGTATTTGCCGTTCTGACCGGCTTGTTGATTACCGATCTGCATGGCGACCCGGCGCACCACATCGGAGCCTTCGCTGTAGCCGACAATCGAGTACTTGGTGTTCGGGCAGGCCGCGGAGATCTGCTCCATGACCTTCTCGGTATTGGCGACACCGGTGTTGACCGCGTCCTCGTAGGTGGACAGATTCGCCGGATAGGAAATATAGACCGCGGAGTACGAACCCGGATTCACCGCGCCATTCGGGGCATTGACCACGGGGTCGACCCACTGGCTGTGGTAATCGTCGGCCTGCGCCGCGGGCAACTCGTTGCCATTGGCGTCCACCAGCAGTTTCGTCGTCCCCGCCTGCGGCGAATCATTGCGTCCGGCGACCGAAATCGTCACCATGTCATGGCATTCCGTGACCGAGGCCGTCAACTGCGGATCGGCCGTCTTCGAGGTGGTAGCAGTCAGTGTCCACGACGCGGCAACTATTGCGGCAATGCCCATGACGGCAGGCGCCGCTGCTGCCGTCGCAATCCTGTGTCGCGCGAAGTAATCGCCAAAAGCCATGCCCAAATCCCCATTCCAACAAACGATATGCGAACGGACGGCCCCACCCCGAAGGGGCATGTTCAGAAGGGACGTCGTCCCGAGTCCGCAAAGTGTTACGGACGCAAATGATTCGCAATTGAACACAGTGACGCGGGTCTCGCCGCGGCCGGTTTCGGAGGAGCCGACAGTGCGGCGGGCGCGGTGCGGGCGGGGGTTCGTAGGTTGGAACCCTTCCCGGCGATTTCAACATATTGTTGAATGTGCGCATGTCGAACGAGACCCGCATCCGCATCCTCTGGCCGGCCGGTCAGCTGACCGCCACCCTGGGGGATACGCCCACGGTAAAGGCCCTTTCTGCCGCGCTCCCGCTCGCCGCGACCGCGAACACCTGGGGTGACGAGGTGTACTTCGGCACCGGCGTCAGCGTCGCGCGTGAGCCGGACGCCCAGCAGGTCGTGGACGCGGGCACGGTCGCCTTCTGGACCGACGGTGACGCCCTGGCCCTGCCGTTCGGCCCGACCCCGCTCTCCCGTGGCGACGAATGCCGCCTCGCCAGCCCCTGCAACCTGCTCGGCCGCATCGACGGCGACCCGCGCCTGCTGGCCACCGTCCGCGACGGTGACCCGATCCGCGTCGAGCTCGCCTAGCCGAAACCGATACCGGCCGAACCGGATTCGCAAGACTCCTGGCGCACCGATCGCCGTGCGTCAGGTTTTCTTGACCCGCCCTTGCCGTCAGGATATCCTGACAATGTGGATGACGCAGACGCGATGCCGCCCGACGTGCTGGCCGGACAGGTCACCAGCAAAGACCCCGAAATCGGCCTGCAGGCCGTGGTCGCACTCCGCCGGCTGCTGGCCGAACTCGAACGCGTGCATGTGGACAATGCCCGCGAGCAGGGCTGGAGTTGGCAGCGGATTGCGGACACGCTGCAGGTCAGCAAGCAGACCGTGCACGAAAAACACGCGGGACGACGGCAGGTCACCGGTAAGGAGAAATAGCCGATGTTCGAAAGACTCACCGAACAGTCCAAACAGGTCATCAGGGTCGCGCAGGACGCCGCGATCTCGATGCGCAACGACTTCATCGGCACCGAGCACTTCCTGCTCGGACTGGCCGCCACCTCCGGAGCCGCCGGGGAAGTGCTCGACGCCCAGGGCGCCGAACTCGGCCTCGTCCGGGCCGAAGTCATCCGGCAGTCCGAGGCGGCCGGAGTTTCCAGGACCGGGGGACAGGTGGCGATCGACGCACTCTCCTCGATCGGGATCGACGTCACCGAGATCCAGCGGCGCGCGGACGACAGCTTCGGCCGCGGCGTATTCCTTTACCCCCGACCGGCATTCACCGTGCAGGGGAAGCAGTTGCTGGCGGAGTCCCTGCGCGAGTCGCTGGAACTCGGCGACGAGCGCATCGACACCGGGCACATCCTGCTCGGACTGCTCGACGCCGATCCGGATTCGATTGCCGCGCAGACCCTCGCCGCGCTCGGCGTGGACACCGCGGCCCTGCGCTCGGCGACGCTCGATCGGCTGGCCCGGCGGGCTTCCTGATCCGGATGCGCCCGGCGGCCCGGGGGTCGATGGGGTGAACCATTACCCTCGGGTCGTGTCCACTTCCAAGATCGTTCTCGTCACGGGCGCCGGTTCCGGTATCGGCCGCGCCATCGCTGTCGCACTCAGCGCGGCCGGTCACCGGGTGGTGGCCGTCGGGCGCACCGCCGCGACCCTCGACGAGACCGTCGCCGCAGCAGCCGGGCCGGGGAGCATCGTGCCCGTCCCCGCCGATGTCGCCGACCCCGACGCCGTGCAGGCGCTGTTCGCGCAGGTCGTCGAGCGGTGGGGACGGCTCGACGTACTGGTCAACAACGCGGGCATCTTCGGGCCCACCCTGCCCATAGACGAAGTGCCCGTGGCGGATTGGCGGCGCGTGATCGACACCAATCTCACCGGCGCCTTCCTGTGCGCGCAGGCGGCCTTCCGGGTGATGAAGCAGCAGGACCCGCGCGGTGGCCGGATCATCAACAACGGTTCGCTGTCCGCGCATGTGCCGCGGCCCGACACGGTCGCCTACGCCGCGAGCAAGCACGCCATCACCGGGCTGACCAAGTCGCTGTCCCTGGAAGGCCGTGCCCATGACATCGCGGCCGGGCAGATCGATATCGGCAATGCCGCAACCGAACTCACCGCCGGCATCGCCAGCGGGTCACTGCAGGCCGACGGAACCATCCGGCCCGAGCCCACCATCGCGGCCGACGATGTGGCGCGGCTCGTGGTGCAGACCATCGAGCTGCCGCTGAGCACCAATGTGCCGTTCCTTACGATCATGGCGAATGCCATGCCTTACATCGGCCGTGGCTGAAGGGGGATCCGGAATGTTCCGTATGCGAAGGTCGGCTGCGCTGCCGCTCGTCCTGGCCTGTGCCGTTGTGGCATCGGCCGCCTGTTCCAGCACGTCGAGCACGACGGCGTCGCCGACCACGACCGCACCTGTCGCGAGCACCTCGGCGAATGCTTCGGCCAGTGCCGCGCCGTCGACATCCACCGCGGCGCTCGGCCAGTGCGCGGGCGCCGATCTGAAGGTGACCATTCCGGGCTGGGGGGACAAGCCCGCTCCGGCAACGGTGGTCGCCGAAATCGACTTCACCAATGTGTCCGCCGCATCCTGCACACTCCAGGGATTCCCGGGCATCGCGGTGGTCGCCAAGGACGGGGGCACCGATAACTTCGATCGCGAGACCTTCAAGCCGCCCATCGAGGTGACCGTTGCCCCCGGACAGACCGTGTCGGCGAAAACCAGTGGCGGCCTGGGCATCTACGATCCGGACCACCCCGACAAGAACAGCACCTCGCTCACCGTCGATCCCGACCGGCTGCTGGTGACGCCGCCGAATACCACCGACACGGTCAGTTTTCCGTGGCCCTGGCCCGGGCAGCAGGTGCAGGACCTCTTCGGCTCGACCCACCTGCGTCCCTACGTGTATCCCGTAGGCGTCCAGGGCAACTGATCACAGATACGGCCGGGTGATCATCTCGATCCCGTGCCCGGCCGGATCCCGGAAGTAGACGCCCCGGCCGTCGTGCTCGGAGTTGATCTGCCCGATCCGCTGGAAGAACGGGTCGGCGGCGTGCTCGATCTCGCGGTCGACCAGTCGCGCGTAGGCCCGATCGAACAGTTCGTCGTCGACCAGGAACGCGTAGTGCTGCATCTGGATCTCCACGGGCGGTTCCGCGAACTGCAGCAGCACCCCGTCCTCGCAGAGCAGATTGGCGAACACACCCCACGACGGGGCTTCGTCCAGTTCGAAGATGTCGCGGAAGAACGCGGCCGACTCGGTGCGGTCCTTCGCGGCAATAATGGTGTGATTGAAACGTGCGGTCATGAATGCCTCCTCGGCTCGATTGATCCTTCTTGCTGGTGGTCAATCAGGCCGGAGGCGGTGCACGTGCGGCGCTCAGTGCAGCGCCGGGTCACCAATCCGTGTGTGGCTCGAGGCCGTCCCGGTTATCATCGCCGACCACTGTAGCGGACGGGCGCAAGCACTTTCAATGCACCGCGGCGTCCGGTGCACGGTCGAACACCTGGCGGAAGACGTCGGCGGCATGACTCGTGGGTTCGGGTGGTGCGGGAACGAAGCGGAACGTGCGGGTGCCGTCGGCATGGTGACCGGCGCGCAGGAACAGGTCGGCCGGGTGGGCGGATCGGCTTCGCTGGTCGGCGAATTCGTACAGGTGGGTGACGAAGACGACCCGCACGCCACTGGTGAGGAGACCGTCGATGAGGGGGAGCGCGATACGGGTGGCATCGGCTTCGCTGGTGGAGGAGAACGACTCGTTGCACAGCAGCAGGGAAGCCGGGCCCATCCGATCGATGATCCTGCTCATCCGGGCCAGCTCGTCGACCAGCTTGCCGTGCGACATCGTGCGGTCCTCATCGGCGACGAAATGGGTGAACACACCCGCGTGCACCTCGGCCTCGAAACTGTCGGCGACCACGTACATGCCGGCCTGCATCATCAGCTGGGCGGCGCCGATCGCGCGTAACAGGGTGGATTTGCCGCCACTGTTGGCGCCGGTGACCACGATCAGCGAGCGGCCGGTGGCGTCGATGTCATTGCCTACCACCGGTTGAGCGCGGGACAGGCACAGCGTGATGTCGCGCAGGCCGGTGCAGCGCAGGCGCGGCGCGCCCGCCGGGTGCGGGGTCGGCAGGCAGAGCGGTAGCCCGGCCCGGGTCAGGTGGTCGTGCAGGGCGAGGCAGCCGAGATAGAAGGCCAGTTCGGTGCGCAGGCGGCGGAAGAAGTCCTGCACATGGTCGGCCGCATCGTTCACGACATCGGCGATCACGTTCAGCGCGCGGTCGCGCAACTGCATGACCGGATCGAACTCCGGCTGCGGTTCCTCGATGACACGGAAGGTGTAGCCGCCGCGGCGATCGAATCCGAAGCGCCGCCGCCGGATCGGCTCGTGCAGCACGATGCGCGCTATCTTGTTGGTCGCGCCCAGTCCGGCGCTGATGTGCAGGCCGTGCTCGAAATCCATTGCGGCCAGCTGTGCTTCGATGGTGTCGAGATACCGATCGTCGAGCTCGGCGGAGACGGCGGCCATCAGATCGGTGAATCCGGCCGAACCGAACACCCGGCCGTCCCGGTCGCACGTCGCGCGCAACTGACGCAGGAATCCGACCAGCTCGGTGAGAGGTTGCAGCGCGAGCACCAGCTTGCCATTGGCGTGATGCGCGGGGCCCACCCGCCAGCGTTTGAGCTCTGTTGCGTCGCAGGCGATCCGGTAGAGCTCGCGCACCATCTCCGGATGGGCGTGGCAGTCCGCCAGCACGGCGTGGCGATAACGGATCACCTCGGGATCGGTCACCGGCGCCGCCAGCGCCTCCCGCACCGCCTCTAGGACCACCGGGTCCGCGGCGAGCACGGCGCAGAGCGATTCGAGGCCGAGATCGTCGAAGGCATTGTCGCCATTGGCCGCCGGACTGCCCGGACAGCCGGCCGGTTGCAGCAGATTCACCTGCATGACGTAATCCTCGCTGTGACAAGGTCATAGGTGAGCCCGAAGCGCTCGGCGAGCACCACCGCGTGCGCATTGCCATCGGCCGCGCGCCGCTCGATCGAGAACGTGCGCCGTCCCGGATCAGCCGGATCGGTGGCGGCAACCATGCTCACCGTGGCGGGACCGCCGCGAGCCAGTTCGTCGAAGAAGGTGACCCACACCGCGATCGACCCACGCTCGGCGATCCGCTCGAGCACATCCCCGCTGATCCGCACCGCATCGGCGGTACTGGTCGAACTGAAACTCTCATTGAGAACGATCACGCTGTCCGCGGTGGCCTGCTCCAGCACATCCCGGATGCGGACGAGCTCGTCCGCGAGCCGCCCATCCGGATCGGTGGCCTGTTCCGCCCGCTCGAAATGCGTGAACACCCGATCCGCCAACGGCAGGCACGCACTACGCGCCGGTACCGGGCACCCCAGCGCCGCGAAGTACATCAACTGCCCGAACGCGCGAGCAAAAGTGGTCTTCCCACCTTGATTGGGCCCGGTAACCACCAGCACCCGCTCCGGCCCCGACAGCCGGAAGTCATTGCACACCACAGTGTCTGCGCCTCGCCCGCGCCGAGTGAGCAAGGCCAGATCGAACATCCCCTCGGCCCGCACCTCGTCCCGCCCAGACGCCAACTCCGGCAAGCACATCGCCCGCGTATCCCCGCACACTCGCCGCGCGAACGCCAGATACATCAGATAGAACTGAATCTCCCGATCGAACCTCAGCACCTCGGCATCAGCGAATTCCTTGTATTCCTCGGCGAATTCGCTCAGCTCCGCGAAGGCATCAGGATTCAGCGCGGCGACCCGATCGAGGACCTGCTCCTCCATCTGAGCCATCTCGTCCCACTCCGAAGGCTCCCGAGCCGCCCGTGGCGCACCGGTTCCGAAGCGCGAGAACAGCTCCGAAATCCCCGCACTGTAATCGGCCTCATCCCCGGCCGGCCCCACCTCCAAGCTCCGCCCCACAATCCGAAGCCCATACCGCACCCCATCCAGCCTCCGCTGGACGCGCCCCACTTCTTCGGCCAGCCGCCCGAACTCGCCCCCACTCACGTACGCGCTGACAAACTCCCGCCACCCCCGCAACCCCCGCGACTCGAGCGTGAGCGCCCCCAGCTCGTCCGCCAGCCGCCGCACCGCCTCGACATACTCCGCCGCGGCCCCCACCAGCCACCGCTCCCGCTGACACGGATGCTGCTGCCGCCCAATCCATTCCAACCGCTTCCGCACAACCCGCAGATCCCCGGCAAAGGTCTCGAACACCCCCCGAACCCCGGCATCCATCACATCGGCAAACACCTCCTGCCGATACCGCACCACCTCCGGATCCCGCACAGGCCGCTCGAACCACCCCCGCAGCCCATACGCATCCGCCTTCACGACGGCCCCGATCACCGCCCCGATATTGAGATCCTCCCGCCCCGCCGACTCCACCCCCACAGCTCCGGCCGCCTCAATTCCCCTCGGCCACAACACACTGACACCCGTCAAGGTCCCCACCTCCGTCTCCCGCGTCGTCCCTCAGCACGCTAGAGAATTACCTTGCCGGTCGTCAAGCAATCACCTGCCGCCAGTTCTCATCGAGATCGAAGCTGTCGCCGCGCTCCCCGAGCAGTCGATCTCCGTGGGGGAGTAGGGGTCAGCAGGCTACGTTGCGGAGTTGGGGGCGGATCGTGGTGGCGGCGGTGGCGCGGACAGCGGCGGAGAGGGCCACGAGGGGCGGGGTCCAGCGGGCCTCGGCGGGGGAGACGCCCCAGGTGATGGCGGCATTGGTGTGGGGGAGGGCGATGGTGGCGCCGTCGGTGTGGACGGTGGCGCCGGCGGCGCGGAGGGCCTCGATGGCCAGGGCGGCCTTGGCGGCGCCGACAACGAGGTGGATTTCGCGGCGGTGGGGGCCGCGGAGTTCGATCACGGGGCCGGAGAGGTTGTTCGCGCGCAGGTAGCGGCGGACGGAGGCGGCCTGGGCGCCGGTGAGTTCCACGGCGGCGATCCGGTTGTCGGTGGTCAGGTCGATACCGGTGGATGTCTCGGTGACATTCCAGCCCAGGCTGCGGTAGTCCTGCACAGCGTGCGAAGTTGCCGAGGGGACAATGCTCGGAAACGTTGTGGCCACTGTGTTCTCCCATTCACCAGGTTGATCGTGTTCACTCGTTGACATTTGTCGCAATCACTACCCTCACATCCGCACCTGTGTGTCGAATCCGTTGCGGCTGAGAGCTTCCCTAGAGCACCCTGTGATCACGAGCTCATACCAGAAATTCTGCGCCGAAATCCGGCCCGGGTCATCGACCCTTGGTCTTCGATTTGTCCACCCCTGGGTGGATCTGCGGGTGCCGAAGGATGTAGCACCTCGGGGTGATCACCTAGTGGTCGCCGTTCTCGCCGCGGCGGACGACCACCACACCCGCGAGGATGAGTGCGCCACCGAGCAATTGGATGACCCGGGGAGCCTCGCCCAGCAGCACCCAGATGAAGGCCAGCGCCGCCGGGACCTCCAGCAATGCCGTGAACGAGGCCAGCCGCGACCCGATCAGCCGAGTCGCCGCGATACCGGAGACGTAGGCGAGCGCCGCGGTCACGGTACCCAGCACCAGCACGGGCACCCACCACGAAGTCGTGAAGTTCTGGAACACAACCGGTCCGGTGGTCGCGTGCAGCGGGACGACCCCGATCGCCCCGGCTACCAGCAGAATCAGGCCACCGACGAGCAACCCACCGGCGGCCGGCACCGTCCCCGGTAGCGTCCCGCCGGCGCGTGCGGACAGCAGAAAGTACGCCGCCCCACCGGCCATGGAGAGCAGCGCCCAGGCAATACCGGACCAGCTGGTGGCCAGACCCGGATGCGGGTCGATAACCAGAACCAGACCGGCAAGCCCGATCGTGCCGCCGACGAGCGTCGCCACCCCCGGCCGCTGGCGATGCCGCAGCCACAACCAGGCCACCACGGCAATCGGCGACGCGAACTGGATCAACAGCGCCACACCCACATTCATGCGCGCCACCGCATTGAAATACGCGAGCTGCGTCCCGGCCACCGCGATCAGCCCATAAGCGCTGATCAGAGATGCATTGCGGCGCAACATCCGCCAGTAGCCGCGCAACTGCCGCACCGCGATCGGCGCCAGCGCAACGGCCCCCACCAGCACCCGGACCGAGACCACGGCCGCGGAACTCCAGCCCGCGTCCAGCACTCCGCGCGCCAGCGGACCGGACGCCGCGAACGACGACGCGGAGACCACCGCGCACACCACACCGGATCTGACCCGTTGCCGGACGGCACGGTCGGAGGTCGTCACTGCCACGCATCAGAACGCTAAAGACGAGCTGAGCGCTTGTCACCCGAGTTTCGCCGACCCAACGAAAACGCCTGTACCAGCGGTAATTCCCGCTATCGGGGGAGTCCGAAGTCCGACTCCCGGCCGACGTGCCGAGGGCCCCGCCGACCGTACGGTCGCAGCAATACAGACCGATTCGGTCCGTCCCACGTCAAGGAGGATCTGTGCTCTCCGCTTTCGTTTCGGCCTTCCGGACCCCGGACCTACGGCGGAAGATCCTCTTCACCCTGGGCATACTCGCCCTGTTCCGGCTGGGCGCACTGCTCCCGTCACCGGGTGTCGACTACAAGGCCGTCCGCGGTTGCCTGCATCTCGTCTCCGATGGCGGTTCCGCCGGTATCTACCAGCTCATCGACCTGTTCTCGGGCGGTGCGATGCTGCAACTCTCGGTCTTCGCAATCGGTTTCGTCCCCTACATCACCGCCGGAATCATCGTGCAGATGCTGACCGTGGTGATCCCGCGGTTCGACGAGCTGCGCAAGGAGGGCCAGACCGGCCAGGCCAAACTCACGCAGTACACCCGATATCTCGCCGTCACCTTGGCGATACTGCAGGCCTCCGCCTTGGTGGCACTCGCCGCGCGCCGGCAATTGCTGCGCGGATGCCAGACCGACATACTCACGGACAGATCGATCTTCGGCATGCTGGCCATCGTGGCGGTGATGACCGCCGGCGCCGCACTGGTCATGTGGTTCGGCGAGCTGATGACCGACCGCGGCATCGGCAACGGCATGTCGCTGCTGATCCTGACCGGTATCGCCGCGCGAATCCCGGCCCAGGGCACCGCCATTCTGGACAGCGAGGGCGGACTGCTGTTCGCCGTGATCTGCGCCGCGGTGCTGCTCACGCTGGTCGGAGTGATCTTCGTCGAGCAGGGGCAACGCCGGATTCCGGTGCAGTACGCCAAACGTGTGGTCGGCCGGAAGATGTACGGCGGTTCCTCGACGTATCTGCCGTTGAAGGTCAACCAGGCGGGCGTCATTCCCGTCATCTTCGCGACGTCCCTGCTGTATCTGCCGAACCTGTTGGCGCGGTTGACGCAGCAGGGCACCGGCAATCCGGCGAAGTGGCAGGAGCTGATCCAGAAGTATCTGGTCAATCCGGGCAACCCCGTCTATGTCGGGATATACATCGCGTTGATCCTGTTCTTCACCTACTTCTATGTCGCGATCACCTTCAACCCGGAGGAGCGCGCCGACGAGATGCGGAAGTTCGGCGGCTTCATCCCCGGCTACCGCCCCGGCCGGCCGACCGCGGACTACCTGAACTTCGTCCTCGGCCGGATCACCCTGCCCGGCTCGATCTATCTCGGCGCCGTGGCGGTCCTGCCGAATCTGCTGCTGCACTTCGGCGCCGCCGGTCCCGTGCAGACCCTCACCTTCGGCGGCACCTCGCTGCTGATCGTGTCCAGCGTCGGCCTCGACACCGTCAAACAGCTGGAGAGCCAACTCATGAACCGGAACTACGCGGGATTCCTGCGCTGACCGGCTCCCTCCATCGGGGGAGCCCCGGATACGCCCGATTGCCTATATACGCGGACGGATCTTGTATCTACGGTCTGACAATATGGCCACGACCACGTCCACCCGCACGCTGCTCCGGGTGGTGTCCTCGCTGCTGCTCGCGATCACCGCCACCATGCTGTCGGTCGGCTACGCGCAAGCCGAGACCACGGTCGCCGGCCGGGACAGCGTCCTGCACGCCGCACAGCAGTCGACGATCTCGGTTCTGCTCGCCGACGACCACATCGTCTTCCGCTCGGGCATGCGGGCCGTGATCGGCGCCCAGCCCGACATCCATTGCGTCGCCGAGGCTCCCGACGTCTTCACCGCCATCAGCGAGATCCAGCGACTACGACCCGACGTGGCCATCCTCGACCTCGACATGCCCGGCCTCGACGACCCCGCCGCGATCGCGTCGGTCGCGGCCCTCGCCGACACCACCCGCATCCTCACCCTCGCCACCGGCGAAACCGAGCAGAACCTGTACCGCGCACTGCAACTCGGCATCAGCGGCTTCCTCACCAAGGCGCTGCCCTCCCAGGATCTGATCTCCGCCATCCGCGCCGTGGCCCGCGGCGACGCG
This sequence comes from Nocardia sp. NPDC020380, assembly GCF_044386975.1. Classification (NCBI taxonomy): domain Bacteria; kingdom Bacillati; phylum Actinomycetota; class Actinomycetes; order Mycobacteriales; family Nocardiaceae; genus Nocardia; species Nocardia sp. NPDC020380. The sequence continues at coordinate 471,496 of NZ_JBIRVQ010000002.1, forward strand.
CTGATCGACCCCCGCCTGACCCGGAACCTGGTCTCCCGCCTGTCCTACGGCATCGAGCCCTTCCCCGCCGCACCGGAAGTCGACACCCTCACCACCCGCGAACATCAGGTCCTGCTGCTCATGGCCAAGGCCTACACCAACCCCGAGATAGCCCGCACCCTCGGCGTGGGCGAGCAGACGATCAAGACCCATGTCTCGAACGTGCTGGCCAAACTCGGTGTCCGCGACCGCGTGCAGGCCGTGGTCTACGCGCACACCCGCCGCGTCGTCCCCCTTGAAACAGTCTGACCGGCAACATTGTTGGTCAGGTCGGCCGCCACCGCGCCTTGATCCGGAACCGTTCCCCCTGCGGGCCCAGGATACTGAGGAATTCGGCCGGCCGGTCGTCCGCATTGCCGAACCAATGCGGCAGGTGCGTGTCGAATTCGGCGACCTCCCCGGTGTTCAGGATCAGTTCCTTGTCGCCGAGCACCACGCGCAGCCGCCCGTCGAGCACGCAGAGCCAGTGATATCCCTCGTGTGAGCGCGGATCCGGTTCGAGATCGTTCGGCCCGGCCGGGAGGATGTGCCGGAAGGCCTGCAGCCCACCGGGTCTGCCCGAGAGCGGGACGATGATCATGCCATTGCGATTGATCGGGCGCGGGTACACGCGCGGATCACCGGTCTGCGGGGCGTCGACGAGTTCGTCCAGCGGCACCTGATAGGTCTTCGCCAGCCGCAGCAGCATCTCCAAACCCGGTTTGCGCAGGCCCGACTCCAGCCGTGACAGCGTGCTGATGGGCATCCCGGTGGCGGCCGCGACCTCGGCCAGCGACAGGTTCCGGCGGTGGCGCAGCTCGCGCACTCGCGGGCCGATCGCGCTGAGTACCGCCTCGAACTCGTCGCTCATTCCGCCATTTTGCCGTTTCGGCAAAGAACTTTGTCAAGCGGCCGGCGGGCAGGGCAGGTTGGCGGGATGGATGCAGAATTCTGGGACGAGCGGTACGCCGGCCGCGAGCAGTTGTTCAGCGGGAACGTCAATGGGGTGCTGGTCATCGAGGTGGCCGAGCTGACGGCGGGGCAGGCCCTGGATATCGGATGCGGGGAAGGCGCGGATGCGCGATGGCTGGCCGGGCGGGGATGGCAGGTCACCGCGATCGACATCTCCGAGGTCGCGTTGCGGCGGGCCGCGGCGGCGGCCGGCGCGGACGGGCGGGTGGCGTGGATGCGGGCCGACCTGACCGTCACGCCGCCGCCCGCGGGTGCGTTCGATCTGGTTTCGGCACTGTACTTTCCGTTGCCACGGCAGCGTGATCACCGGGCGTTGCGCGGGTTGCTGGCTGCCGTGGCGCCGGGCGGAACGCTGCTCTTCGCCGGGCACGATCTCGCGGATCTCGGTGCGCACCATGGCGATGACCTGGATCCGGGGGATTTCTATCTGCCCGGTGAGGTCGGTGCCTTGCTCGGTGCGGAGTGGACCATCGTGGTCGATGAGACTCGCCCGCGCGTGGATCCCGCTCCGGCGGGCACCGGGCACGCCCACGATGTGGTGCTCCGGGCGCAGCGCGGGCGATGAGTCATTCGGCGCGCGGGGTCAGGCGGGTACCGCGGCGGAGGGTGACCGACATCAGGTCGGTGGGCTCGTCGAGTTCGATTCGGTGCCAGCGGTTCTGCGGCACGATGTAGGTCTCGCCGGGGCCGACGGTCACCGAATCCTCCTCGCCGCCGGGCGTTTCCGGGCGCAGGTACATGCGGATCCCGCCGGCGAGGACGGCGACGAGTTCCTGCCCGTGCGGGTGGATCTCCCAGTGATCACCGTGCGCCTCGGCATCGGTTTCGACGTGGAAGGTGGCCATGGTCCAGCCGTCGATATCACCGCTCATGCGGCGTTGCTCGTCGAAGACCCGGCCGTCGGGGAGCAGGCGCACGCCGCGGGCGAACAGGTCGATCGGGGTCAGTTGCATGGCATTCCTCCATGTAGAGACTTTCTGTACACGTATAAAAAATTAGTCCACGCGAGTGCCCGCTGTCGAGAGCGCGTGCCAAGATGGTGCGGTGGAAACCCGTACCGGACGGCCGCCACGCCTGTCGCGCGCGCAGATCGCGGCCACGGCGCGCGAGCTCATCGAGACCCACGGCGTCCAGGCGCTGACCATGCGCCGGCTCGCCACCGAGCTCGGCGCCACCCCGATGGCGGTGTACCACCACGTCCGCAACAAGGACGAACTGCTGCTGCTGGTCCTCGACGAAGCGGCGGCCGGTATGCAACGACCCGAATTGCCGGGCGAGCCGGGGGAGCGGCTGGTCATCGCCTCGCGCGCCATGCACGACACCCTCGCGCGGGTCCCGTGGATCGTCGAGGTGCTGACCTCCGACGACCTGTTCTCGCCTGCCGCACTGTGGTATCCGGAAACCATCATCGAGGCCGCCATGGCCGGCGGACTCGGCCTCGACGAGGCCGTGCACGCCTACCGGAAGATCTGGTACTACACGGTCGGCGAGATCCTCGTGCACGCCTCGGCGGCCCGGCGGCGAACCGCGAACGCCGGCAAGACCTTTCGGGAACGCATCTTCGACGACGTGGATGCCGCGCAATTCCCGCGCCTGGCCGAGGTCGGGGAGCGCTGGGCGGAACTCACCGCCATGGACACCTACGAAGCCGGACTGCGCGCCCTGGTGGCCGGCCTATTGCCAACTCGGTAGCCACAATTCGCGATTCCAGGTGGCGGGCGTGATGGGCACGCCGGTCAGAATCGGGTACAGCCACGCGAAATTCGCGATGGCCAGCGCGAGATAGATCGACACCAGCAGCAATCCGATACCCCGGCGTTCCGCCGACTGCCCGGGCCGCCCGAGTACCTGCCCCAGCGTGAGAGCGAGCGCCATCACCAGGAACGGCGCCATCACGGTGGCGTAGAAGAAGTACATCTGCCGATCCAGGTCGGCGAACCACGGCAGCCAGCCGGCGCCGTAAGCGGTCAGCACGGCGATGAAACGCCAGTCCCGGCGCACCACGGATTGCCACAGCGACCAGCCCAGCACCGGGAAGGCCGGCCACCAGATCACCGGCGTCCCCACCAGCATGACCGCACGCACGCAGGAGGCCTGGCCGCAGCCGGTGGTCTCCGGCGGCTTGGGGAAGTAGTACAGCGTCGGCCGCAGGCCCATCGGCCAGGTCCACGGCTTGGACTCCCACGGATGGTGGTAACCGTTCGTATTGGTCAGCTGGACATGGAAATCCAGCATCGCGCCCTGATAGAACCACAGCGATCGCAGCGCGTCCGGCACCCACGAGAACGGGCCGCCCGGCCCGACGTGCACCCCGACCTCGTAGCGGTCCACCGCGGTCTCATCGGCGAACCATCCGGCGTAGCTCGCCAAATAGACTGCGAGAGCGATGAACACGAGCGCGTACACCGCGGGCGCCAGATCACGCACGGCCGTGCCGAGCCACGGCTGCCGCACACCGTAGGCCCGCCGCGCGGCGATATCGAAGCCCAGGCTCAGCACCAGGAAGAAGATCACGAAATACAGCCCGGACCATTTGGTTCCGCAGGCCAGGCCGAGCAGCACGCCCGCGCCGAAGCGCCACCACCGCACGCCGAGTCGCGGTCCGAAGCGGTGCGCGAGGAGGCGGCCGGCCGCATCGGCGCGGGCCATTCGTTCCCGCATCCGATCGCGGTCCACGATCAGGCAGCCGAATGCGGCTGTGACGAACAGGGTCTGGAAGATATCGAGCAGTCCGATGCGCGAGTTCACGAAGGTGACGCCGTCGGCGAGCATCAGCACTCCGGCAATGGCGCCGATCAGGGTCGAGCGGGCCATGCGCCGCACGATCCGGATCACCAGCAGCACGAGCAGCGTGCCCGCCACCGCCGCGGAGAAGCGCCAGCCCAGCGGCGTGTAGCCGAAGATCGCCTCGCCGAGCGCGATCAGGAGCTTGCCGACCGGTGGATGCACCACCAGCGCGTATCCGGGATTGTCCTCGATGCCGCGGCCGCCGCTCAGCATCTGCCAGGCCTGATCGGCGTAGTACTTCTCGTCGAACATCGGCGTGCCGCCGTCGGTCGGGTAGTTCAGGCGGGCGAATCGCAGGACCCCGGCGAACAGGGTCAGGGCGATCGTGACCAGCCAGCCCCGCGCGGTGTCGCTCGGCTGGGGTTCGGGCCTGGGACGCAGCGGTGCGAGCGCGACCATGGGGCGCAGCATCGACTCCTCGCTGCCGATCGGTCCTCCCATGCACCGACCCTATGCGTGGCCGGTCCCGCAACTCAAGATCGAGTTACGGGACGGTACATGTCAATTGGGCCGGGCGGCGGGCGGAGTGGCCCCGGCGACGATCTCCTGGAGGGCCGCGATATGCCCGTGAAAGGCCTCGCGACCGGTATCGGTCAGCTGGGCGCGGACCTTGCGACGGCTGCCGTCGAGGCGGCGTTCGGTGGTGACGTAGCCGGCCTCCTCGAGCGTGGTGAGCTGTTTGGACAGGGCCGAATCCGAGAGTCCCAGCCGCTCTTTGAGGAAGGCGAATTCCGCCCAGTCGGTTGCCGCCAGGGTCGCCACCAGTGACAGCCGGGTGCTGGGGTGGATCAGCTCGTCGAAACGCGCCTCGGTCATGCGTGTACCCAATGCCGCAGGGTGCGCAGGATTTCCGGCCCGCCGAAGCCGATGATCGCCGCGATCAGCACCGCCGCCCAGATGGTGGGGTGGCGAGCGCCGTCGGCGTTCAGGGCCAGCGCCGCACCGACGGTGAGCGCGACCAGCCCGAGCAGCATCCCGATGACCACGATCGGTGTCCGCCGCCCGGCGACGGCCGCACTGACCTGTAGCCGGTCCGTACGACGGCGTCCGTCGAGCAGTCGCGAGGCGACTGTCGAGTGGCCCATACCGAAGGCCACGGTCGCCACGATCGTCAGCCATTGCGGGCCCAGTTCGCCGATCGCGCCCAGGACGAGCCAGCCGCCCGCCATTCCCCACCAGTACCAGCGCGGTAGTCCCACCTCCGCCGCCACTTGCTGCCTGGCCCTTTCCGCCGCGTCGAGGGCGGCGCGGGCCTGGTCCGGAGCAACGTTGTCCATGACAACTCCTCACTTTCCTACCTGGAAAGTAAGAGTCCCACTTTCCTGGTAGGAAAGTCAATGGCGGCCGAGACACGGTTCACTCGAGTAGCTCGCAGCCCTCTCCGCTAGCCTGACCATGTGTCTATAGCTGAGCTGGTCGCGGCCAGAGTGCCGAAGCGGCTGCTGACGGTGCTCGTGCGGAATGCGGAACTGCTGAAGTTCCTCACCGTCGGGGCCATTGCCTTCGTGACCACATCGGTCCTGTTCTTCGGGCTGAAGTGGACCGTGCTGCAGGGGAAGCCGGTGACCGCGAACGTCATCGCGGTCCTGCTGGCAACCGTGCTGTCCTACGTGCTCAACCGCGAGTGGGCCTTCACCGAGCGCGGCGGCCGCCAGCCCCGGCACGAGGCGGCGCTGTTCTTCGTGGTGGCCGGCGTCGGCCTGGTGATCAACCAGCTACCCCTGGCCGTCTCGCGCTACGCCCTCGACCTGCAGACCCCGCACGTGTCGATGCTGGCCGAGAACGTCGCCGACTTCATCAGCGCGACCCTCATCGGCACCCTGCTCGCCACCGGCTTCCGCTGGTGGGCGATGCGCAAGTTCGTCTTCCCGCACGCCGTGAAACCCGCTGCGGCGGAGGACGAGACGCCGATCCACCAGTAGTACCGCCGCGGATCGGCGTGGGCGTCAGTCCCATTCGTCGACCCGGACATCATGCGGGTGCGGAGCGCCCGTACCGGTTTCGATCAGTGACCGCAGGCTCAACAGGTACACGGCCCATTTGGTGCTGCAGTGGTGCATGAACTCCACCGGTTCACGCCAGCCCTGATGGGTGAACAGGATGATCGCGTAGTCGTCCTTTTGATCGAGGACCCAGTCCACGTGGGTGCCGACCCATTCCTCGGGTCCGCTGACCACCTCCCACAGGACCCGCTTGCCCGGATCGAGTTCGCGCACCCGCATATCGAATCCGCCTGCGGCGAAACGGAATCGGAGTTCGTCGCCGACCTCCCCGCCTTCACCCTCGGTGTCCTTCGTCCACCAGTCGGTCAGCCCCTTGTTGGTGGTCAAGACCGAATAGACCTCGGCCACAGGCGCTTCGATGCCGATCCGGTGCAGGATATCTACCATGTCCGCTCTTCTTTCCGTTGCTGATCTTGCTGCTGCTGAATTGCCTCGGCGATCCGCTTGATGCGCCGCAGCCTGGCATCCCACGCCGCCCCCACCGAGGAGAGCTGCGCGACCGCGCGGGCAAGTTGTGCCTCGTCCACCCGGTACCTCCGTTCCCGCCCCGCGGGCGTGGCGTGCACCAGGCCCACACGGTCGAGCACGCCGAGATGTTTCGCGATGGCCTGCCGTGTCACCGGCAACTGCTCACTGAGACTGGTGGCCGTGCCATCGCCGGTCGCCAAGAGCAGGTCGAGCATGCGCCGCCGGGTCGGATCCCCGACCGCGGACCACAGATCGTCGTCGACGACAGCGGTCATCGGGCCGAGACCAGCCGCGTGACGTACTCCCCGAGTAGGGGCACGAACTTGCTCCAGCCGGAAGCGTGCTCGTTGTACTGCTCCTCCAATTTCGCGATCTCCCAGCCCATTTCGCGGAAGCCGGTCTCGGTGACCCGGATCGTCGTGCCGGCGCCGGACGGGACGAGCTCGAAGGTGACCAGCAGCGAATTCGTGGCACCGCCGACCGCGCCCTCCGGATAGCACCAGCGGAAGGAGAACCGCCGCGGTGGATCGGCATCCACCACGGTCATCGGGACGATCTCCTCGCCATCGCCCCAGATCAGCCGTCCGGTCGCACCCGGTTTCGCCTCGAATTCGGCGTCGTCGCTCCACCATTCCGAGATGTGCTCGGGCTTGCTGACCACTTCGAAGACGACCTCGGGCGAGGCGTCCACGTAGATCTCCCGTTCGATGCTGCCGTACTCCATGCGCTCGACTCCTTCCGGATATGCAACCTTTTGTTGCGTATTACGGTAGCCGACCGAATGCGGTCGCGCAACCATCGGTTGCGAATGGAGCAAACCGGTCGGGCGACCCCGCAAATCTGTTCGGAAAAGGCGGCTTTGGCCCCTTTCGCCCCGCCGATGTGCGTGCAAAGGTAGTCCGCATCAGTGCGGAGCAGGGGCGCGGAGGTTCGACCGATGATGTACGTGGTGTGGGCGCTCCTACCCTGCGCCGCCGTGGCTTCCTTCGCCGGAGGTCACCTGTGGCGCTACCGCCGCGACCGGTTCCACGGTCCCAGCTACGGCCCGTACGCCGATACCGCCCAGCGACTCGGCGCACTCTCGTTCCGCATCGGCGTCCCGCTGCTGTTCGTGTCGCGCATCGCCGAAGTACTCGCCTCCGGGCCGCATTCCCGGCCCGGCGGCCATATCGGGCCGTTTCTCATCACCCTGCAGGCCATCGCGATCCCGCTGGCCGTGGCCGGCGCGGCGGTGCTGCTGGTCCCGCCCCTGATCGCCGCCGACGCGCACGCCCGGGTGAGCCCGCTGGATCGCATCACGCTGCCGGTCCTGATCGCCGCCTTGCTGTCGTCGATCCTGATCAGCTTCGATCCACACTCCACCGATCACGGATACCTCGCGGCCGAAACGCTTTTCACCTGGGTGCGCTCGCTCGTCACCCTGCATCCCGATGTCGCGGTCATGCAGCACGCGCCGACCATGTATCAGGCGCGCGGCCTCATCGTCATGCTGCTGATCGCAGTCTGGCCCTACACCAGGCTGGCCGGCATCTTCGCCGTCCCCACCGCGCGACTGCTCCGGAAGCTCGCGCGCACAGGCGTTTTCCGCCGCCATGACCCCGTCCTGGGCTCACCGGGTCCGGCATAGGAGTTCGCCCGGGCGGACGTGCCGGGTTCAGGGCACCCAGATGTACCAGTCCACGAACGGGCCCTGGACCGGCCAGGTATCGGCCATGATCTTGGCCGGGCCCATGCCCACCCAGAGATCCAGCGTCACCGTATCGCCGGGCGTGTCATCGGTGTACACGTACACGTTCTGATGTTGCGCCCCCGCCGAACCCACCCAGCCGAACGAGACGGTATTACCGCACGGCCCCCGCTGATACCCCAGCGGAGTCACATGCGCGAGCACATGGCCCGGCATCCCCGGCGCGGCCTCCATGGCGATGCCGATCATCCCGGTACAGAAATTCGCATCACCGAAGGTGAAGAGCGTCGTCCCGAACGGCGAGAACTGCGGCAGCGGATCCGCTTGCGCCGGAGCCGTTTCCATCCCACACGCCAGGGCGCCTATCGCCGCAGCCGCCGCGATCCCCGCCGCCGTTCGCCGCACCCTCATCAGCCGCTGTCCTTCCCGCTTGACGGGAGTCGTTTCACATCTCAGCGTATCGAAACACCCCCGGTTCCGGCGAGACCTCGATAATGCTGAGGTGCAACACCCTTCGCCGCCCACCGTGACCGAAGACCGGCTGACCGATACCAGCCGCGTCGAAACCTTCAGCGATGGCGTCATGGCCATCGCCATCACCCTGCTGGTCCTCGAGATCCACCTCCCCGACACCGGTGGCGGGAGCCTGCTGCGGCAGCTGGGCGCGCTGTGGCCCTCGTATCTCGCCTATGCCGGTTCGTTTCTCACCGTGGGTGTGATCTGGCTGTGCCACCATCGCTTCTTCGACCGCATCCGGCGCATGGACGGGCTGCTGCACTCGGGCAACCTGCTGCTCCTGCTGACCGTGGCCTTCCTGCCGTTCCCCACCACCGTGCTGGCCCACCACCTCGAGGACGGCGGCTGGAACGCCCGCGTCGCCACCGCCTTCTACGGCGTGATCGCCTCCGTGCAGACCGTGGCCTGGTACGTGATGTGGCTGGCCTTGCGCCGCAATCCGGCCCTGTTCGAACCGGGCTACGACAGCGGGTACGCGCGCCGCGAAAGCCGCCAGGCCATCCTGGGTTTCGTGCTCTTCGACCTGATCGCGGTCATGGGGCTGGTGGTGCCGGCCGCCGCGCTGGTGCTGTACGTGATCGCCATCCTCGCCTACGGCATCGGCTACGAGCGCATCCGGGCGCGCCTGCTCGCCCGGTAGGGTGCGGTCGTGGCGAAGATCGCGTTTCTCGGAGCAGGCCGGATGGGGTCGGGCATGGCGGCACGGCTGGTGTCCGCCGGACATGAAGTGACCGTGTACAACCGATCACCGGAGAAGACGGCACAGCTGGTCGCCTCCGGCGCCGTGCACGCGCCGACGCCCCGGGACGCCGTGCGGCACGCGGACGCGATCTTCGCGATGGTCGCCGACGACACCGCCTCGCGCACGGTCTGGCTCGGCGAGCACGGCGCGCTCGCCGGCGAACCCGCCCCGGGCGCGTTCGCGATCGAATGCTCCACCCTGTCCCGGCCGTGGCTGCTGGAACTGGCGAAACAGGCCGATACGCAAGGACTTCGATTCCTCGACAGCCCGGTGACCGGACTGCCCGACGCCGCGGCCGCCGGTGAACTCGTCCTCTTCGTGGGGGCCACCGCCGCGGATCTGGCGGCCGCGCGCCCACTGCTGCGGCCGCTGTGCAGCGATATCGTGCACTTCGGTGACATCGGTGCGGGCACCGCCTACAAGCTGGTGCAGAATCTGCTCGGTTCCGTTCAGATCGCCGCTACCGCAGAGGCTTTGCGCACCGCCGAACTCGCGGGCCTCGACCTCGCGACCGTCGTCGACACACTCTCGCGCGGCGGCGCGGCCAGCCCCACCGTGGTCCGTCTCGGCCGGCTCATGCTCGAGGGTGTTCACGATCGCGATATCGCCTTCACCGCCGCATTGCGCCTCAAGGACACTCGCATCGGCGTGGAGCAGGCCGATGCCCTCGCCGCCCCGGCGCTGCTCGGTCATGCCGCGCTCGGCCACTTCCGGCGGCTGGTCGAGGCCGGCTACGGGGACCTGAACGAGAGCAAGATCATCGACCTGCTGCGGGAGTGAGCCGCGCCGTCAGGTGAGAGCCGCGCCGAAGCGGGATGCGAAGGCGGCGCGGTTGGGGGACACGGGGTTCCGATCCCAGACGGCGAAGACCACCCGCTGGAAGGCCGCACCGTGCTCACGCAGGGCCAGATCGAAGGCCGCCGCGACTTCGGCCGGGTCATTGCGGAACACGCCGCAACCCCAAGCACCCAGCACGAGTTCGCGAATCCCGTGCCGTGCGGCCACCGCGAGCGCCCGGTCGGCGCGGGCGATGAGCACCTCGCGCACGTCGACCGCCGCGCCGGCCTGCAGGACCAGCTGACCGGCATTGGGCGCCGGGGAGGTCAGGAACGAGACCGGAATCGCCTGTGGCGCAAGCGCACCGCGGTCGTCGCGGATCACCGGGACGGCGGGGGAGTAGATGACGCGGTGGCTGTAGTTCAGATCCGAAGACGCGCGATGGGCCGCGTAGTAGTCGGGCGCCTGCAGCAGGCAGCGGTAGAGCAGGGCGCTGCGGCACAGATCCTCCTCCTGAGCGCGCGCTCCACGCAGGTAGCCGCCACCGGGATTGCGGGCCGAGGCGAAGTTCAGCACGCCGACCGCGCGCCCGCCCTCGTCGTAGCAGCGCCGCGCGGCCTGCATACTGCCTTCGCCGGTGACCTCGAAGCTGCCCGCGAAAGGTCCACGCGGGCCGCCGGAGACGTCGTCCGCGGGCGCATAGGAGACGGTGCCCGCGCAGGCGGCGGCGAGCGCGGCGGCGATGTCCACGCTCGTACCGTCGGGTGCGCGGTAGCTGCCTGCGTCGGCGATCCGCTCGTTCTCGTCGGCGATCTGCCTTGGGCTGGTACTCATTTCAGCGACCCTACGGCGGTCGGGCCGTGCAGTCACGTGAATTTTAGTCTCCTGCACTAATTCTTGTCCGGGGGCTTGCCGCGGTTGTCGGCGCGGGCACCTACTATGTCGCAATGACCAGTGCCCAGCGGCTACGGATCGTCCCCTCGCAATTCGCGGTGGAGCACCTGCCGAATTCGACGTTCCCCGAGGATGACGAGTGGATCGCCCTGGTGCGAGCGCCGGAGGGGCTCACCGTGATTCGCGAGGCGCCGGCCTGGGTCGAGGGCGAGCTGTGGAAGGGGTTCTACAGCGCGAGCCCGAGCTCCCCGAATTCGACGGGTCAGCTCGCCGCGGTCGTCGGCCCGCTGGCCGAGGCGGCCATCCCGGTCTTCGTGGCGTCGACCTATCACGCCGATCTCGTGCTGGTGCCGAGTCACCGCCTCGAGGAGGCGAGCGACGCGCTACGCGACGCGGGACACCGCATCGCGGACTAGAGAACACCGCATCGCGGACCAAGGGAGACTGCATCGCGTCTTAAGGGTTGCGAAACGCCGGGACAATTCGGGACTTTTGTCAGGTTGCGGCGTGTGCACCCCCGATGCACGATAGTACTGTCTACGTACGTAGAACGTATTAGCGGTCCGGTGCCGGCCGGATTCGTGAAATGAGGGAGTGGTCAACCATGAGCGCGAAAGGCTTCGGAGATCTGGAAGCGGTCGTCATCGAACGGATCTGGGACCGTGGTGACAAGACGACCGTCCGCGAGGTGTACGACGAACTCGCCACCGAGCGGGAAATCGCCTACACCACCGTCATGTCCACCATGGACAACCTGCACCGCAAGGGCTGGCTGGACCGCGAACGCGCGGGCAAGGCATACCGCTACTGGCCCAAGCTCTCCCGCGAGGAGTACAGCGCGCATCTCATGCGCGAGGCCCTGGGCAGCGGCGGCCGCTCCGACCTGGTCCTGGCCCATTTCGTCGAGCAGATGAGCGCCGAGGAATCCGAGGGCCTACGCGCCGCCCTCCGCAAATTGGCCCGCGTCAAGCGCGCATAGCCCCGCCCGGCCGAACGGCCGCCGGTCTCGCACGCCCGAACCGCCGTCACGTTCCGCAGGATTCTGCCGGGTCCGGTGGTTCGCGGTCAGTTGTGGTTGTCGAACATCGGGTCGCCGATGACGAAACCGACGGCGGCGGCGACCACCGCGGCCAGCGGAACCAAGGTGGCGGTGGTCGCGGCCGCGGTCAGGCTCAGCCGGGCTCGCGCCCGGACCGGCATGGTCGCCGGTGCGGCGAGCCGGGCGACGCGGGCGGTGAGTGCGACCTCGGCCGTGCCCCGCTGCGGGGCGGACTCCCCGGTAATACCCGAAAGCGCGAGCAGCGCCTGCAGCACGGTGTCGCGCCCGTGCGCGCGGGCCGCGGCATCGTCGGCGACCATCTCGAGCAGCCAGGCCACCTCGGCCGCGCCGAGCGTGAACAGGTTGATGCGCGGCATGACGGTGGCCAGCCCGCGGGTGAGGCCGAGCAGCAGGTGATGGCGGCCCGCCAGATGCGCACGCTCATGGCTGAGCACCGCCTCGAGATGCTGTTCGTCCAGCGCGGCCAATACGCCCCGGCTCACCACGACCGTATGCGGTTTACCCGCAACGCAATACGCGGCCGGCTGGTCGACCTCGAGAATCACCGCATCCAAGCCGGGGTGATGCCGTCCCGCGATCCGCGCCATCCGCCCGTGTTCGAGCGTCACCCGCCGCGCCCGCAGCAGTGTGCGGCACAGGCGAATCGCCACGACCGTCATCGCCAGCCCGACCAACCCGGTGAGCAGCCAGAGCCCGATCTGCACCGGCGCGCCGTAACTGCCGATCCACGCATCGTGCAGATGCCACAGGCAGCTGTTGACGAACCGCTCCGGCACACTCGAGATCTGATGCGTCAGCAGGTCCACGACCAGAATGACCAGCGCCGCGATCCAGGCCAGTACGGTGGTCGCGATCGCCGACATCCAGGCCGCCAGCGCGAAATGCGGCGCCGCGCCATTGTGACCCACCAGGCACAGCAATCGCGGTGCGAGCACAGCCACGGCGAACCCGTACAGCAGCAAACACGCCGCGACGCTCATCTCGCCGCTCCCTCGACTGTCCCCTGCAACAGCGCTCCCTTCGGTCCGGCAGAGTCTATGTGCGAAAACTGAGGGGATCCTTACCGTGGGCTCTCACCGCCCGCCTCCCACAGCCGCTGCGCCAGCTCGCGACTCCGCGCCCGGAACTCCGCCGGCTGTTCGATCGTGAACTCGGCCCCGGTCAGAGCGATATTCAGCACGAGCCACTCGAACGAATCCACCCAGGTGACGATCCGGCACCGGGTAGCCGTCACCACGTCGATCTCACAATCCTGGAACCGGAGCGCGTCACGCACCGCCGCCGCGGCCGCCTCGACCGTGACCACCGCCCGATGCCGGGGCGCGGTGATGCCCTCCCGCAAATACTCGGCGGCCGAACGGGCGGGCAGCGGACGCGGGCCGAAAGACACTGCGGTGGTGACGATTCCGCTCATTCGGTCCAGTCGGAACGAGCGCCAGTCCGCGCGTTCGATGTCCCAGGCCAGCAGATACCAGCGCAGATGCAGATGCACCTGGCGATACGGCTCCACGCGGCGACGTGAGCTGCGGCCCGTGCGCCCGACGTAGTCGAAGGTCACCAGCTCGTGCCGTGCCGCCGCCAGCCCGAGCACCGCCAGCGCCTCCGGATCCACCGCCGGCGCGGACTGCGGCGCGGCCTCCACGGTGGCGCGTAGCGCAGTCACCCTGGGCCGCAGGCGTTTCGGCAGGAACTGATCGATCTTGCCGAAGGCGCGGTCGGCAGCGGACGCGATGCCCGAATGGCCTTCCGGCTCCGGCGGACCGGCCGAACCCAGCAAGGCCAGCCCCACCAGGGTGGCCACTGCCTCGTCGTCATCGAGCACCAGCGGCGGCAAGGTCCGTCCCGCGGCGAGCTGATAGAAGCCGCTCGGACCGGGCTGCGTCGTGACCGGATACCCGTACTCGCGCAACCGCTCCACATCGCGGCGCAGCGTGCGCGGGCTCACCTCCAGTCGCGCGGCCAGCTCCCCGCCCGCGAACCGCCGGCCGGTCTGCAGCTGCGCCAGCAGTTCGAGCATGCGGCGGGTGACATCGGGCATACCCCGATCATCCCTCGAAATGCGGTCGAGATCCGACCACATCTGTCCCTACCGTCGCGAATATGACCACCGCACCCGCCCGGCCCCGCGCCATCCGTATCCGCGCCGCACGGACCAACAACCTGCGCGGCATCGATATCGACATCCCGCGCAACAGCCTCGTGGTGTTCGCCGGAGTATCCGGGTCCGGCAAGTCCTCCCTGGTGTTCGACACCATCGCCGCCGAGGCCGGCTACCAGGTGAACGAGACCTACCCGCCGTTCGTGCGCAATCGGCTGCCCCGCTGGACCCGCCCGGACGTGGACGCCATCGACGGACTCTCACCGGTCGTGGTGATCGACCAGAAACGGCTGGGCGGCAATGCCCGCTCCACCGTCGGCACCAGCACCGACGCCTACACCTACCTGCGGCTGCTGTTTTCGCGAATCAGTGATCCGTATGTCGGTGAGTCGAACCACTTCTCGTTCAACGACCCCGCCGGGATGTGCCCGGTATGTGCCGGACTGGGCGAGACCATTGCCACCGACCCGGACCGGCTACTCGATCCGGACAAGTCATTGGAGCAGGGTGCGATCCTGCTGCCCGGGTTCGGCGCGGGCCAGTACTGGTATCGGCAGTACGCGGACATAGGGTCGTTCGATCCGAAGACACCACTGCGCGAATGGTCCGAGGACGCACGCCGCGCACTGCTGTACGGCGGAGAAGCGCTGCAGCGCTTGCCGGTTCGTCCGCCCTCGGATTACGAGAGCGTGATCGAACGCTTCGAGCGCGTGTACCTGCACACCGCCGATACCCCCTCCGAACGCAAGCAGGCCGTGCTCGCACGATTCACCCGCACCCGGCCCTGCGCGGAGTGCGGTGGTGAACGGCTGAACCCGGCCGCGCGCTCCGCCACCGTGCTCGGCCGCACCATCGGTGAACTGAGCCGCTTGGAGATCGGCGAGCTCACCGAATTCCTTGCCGCGGTGACCGATCCGCACGTCGAGCCCGTGGTGGAGGCGCTGCGGGAAAAGCTCACTGCCCTCACGGGCATCGGCCTCGGCTACTTGTCACTGGCACGTCCGGCCACCACGCTGTCGGGTGGAGAATCCCAGCGCATCAAGACGGTGCGGCACCTGGGCAGCAGCCTCACCGAGCTGCTCTACGTCTTCGACGAACCCACCGTGGGATTGCATCCGCACGATGTGCGGGCCATGACGGAACTGCTGAAGCAGTTGCGGGACAAGGGAAACACCGTCCTGGTGGTCGAACATGATCCCGACGTCATGCGCATCGCCGACCACATCGTGGAGATCGGGCCGGGCGCCGGGGCCGCGGGCGGAACGGTGGTCTTCGAGGGCGGTTTCGGCGAACTGCGGTCCGCCGATACCGGCACGGGCCGGGCGCTCCGGCAACGCCGGCGCAGCGGACGCCCACGACCCGCGACCGGAAAGCTCCGCGTGGACAACGCCACTCGCAACAATCTCGGCGGCCTCGGTGTCGATATCCCCACCGGCGTGCTGACGGTCGTCACCGGTGTGGCCGGGGCCGGAAAGTCCAGTCTCGTGGCCGAACTCGTCGATCAGCATCCGGCCGTGCTGGTGGATCAGCGCCCGGTCACCACCAACCGCCGCTCGACGCCGATCACCTATACCGGCATCGCCACGGCCCTCCGCAAACTCTTCGCCGACCGGAACGGTGTGGCACCGGCCCTCTTCAGCGCCAATTCCGCCGGCGGCTGCCCGGTCTGCCGCGGGCTGGGCGTCGTGTACACCGATCTGGCGTTCATGGACGGTCACGAGGTCGTCTGCGAAACCTGCGGGGGACGGCGCTATACCGAGGAGACGCTCGGTTACACCGTCGACGGGCTGTCCATCGCGGATATCGAGGACCTCTCCGTGGATCAAGCGGCGCAACGCCTTCGGACGCCCGGCATTGCGCGCGCCCTGCGTCAGGTGTCGGCGGTCGGACTCGGCTATCTGCGTCTCGGTCAGTCGCTGACCACGCTCTCCGGCGGCGAGTGCCAGCGGTTGAAGATCGCCAAGGAGCTCGCTTCCCGCACCGATGACACCCTCTACGTCCTCGACGAACCCACCACCGGGCTGCATCTGTCGGATATCGATACGTTGCTCGAGGTGCTGTCCCGGCTGGTGGAGCAGGGCAACACCCTGGTCGTCATCGAACATCACCTCGATGTCATCCGCCGCGCCGATTGGGTGATCGATCTGGGACCGGGTCCCGGTCGCCACGGTGGCCGAATTCTATTCGAGGGCGTGCCAGCAGATTTGGCGCGGCGTGCGGACTCGCCGACGGGCCGGGCGCTGGCGGCGGAATAGGAATCGGCAAACCGTTTGCCGATGTGCGCCCCGTCCGGTATTACTATCTACGTACGTAGATCGTAGAAGAGCTTGTGCCGCCTGTCGTCGGCACAGGGGCGCCCACCGGACGGGCGTCGATGCGGCGCGGATGGGCATGGAGCCTCCCGTTTCCCGGCCCATCCGCACCTCGTCGTACCGGTCTGCGCGGCTCAGTCCATGGCCAGGAGTTTGTCCGCGGCCGATTCGATGCGAGCCTCGTCCAGCAGCACCGTGGAGGCCGCCGGGCCGAGCGGGACGAAACTGTCCTCACTGGTGACCCGCGCGATGCGGCCGTCGAACCCGGCGTCGAGCAGCGCGGCGCACACCGCCTCGGAAACGCCTCCGCTGCGGCGGGTTTCGTCGGCAATGAGCACCCGGCCGGTGGCGCGGGCATTGTCCAGCAGATCATCCTGCGGCAGCGGCGCCAGCCAGCGCAGGTCCACGACCCGCGCATGTACGCCGCGCGCGGCCAGCCGCCGCGCCACCCGCAGGCACATGGGCACGCCATTGGCGAAGCTCACGATCGTCAGATGCGAACCGGTGCCCTCCACCCGGGCCCGGCCGATCTCGGCGTGCCGCAACCCGGACACCGGCGCCAGCCACGCGCCATCGCCGGGCCGGTACAGGTCGCGCGTGTGATAGAGCGCGATCGGTTCGAGGAACGCGCACACCCGCCCGTCCACCCTCGCCGCCGACACGCAGGTGCGCAGCATGGCGGCCGCATCGTCGGCGCGCGCCGGGGCGGCGATCACCAGCCCGGGGATATCCCGCAGGGCCGCAATGGAATTGTCATTGTGGAAGTGCCCGCCGAAACCCTTCTGATAGGCGAAGCCCGCGATCCGCACCACCAGCGGATTGTGATACCGGCCGGCGGAGAAGAACGACAACGTCGCCGCCTCGCCACGCAACTGATCCTCGGCATTGTGGACATACGCCAGGTACTGGATCTCGGGGATGGGCACGAATCCGGCCAGCCCCGCACCCAATGCGGTGCCCAGCACGCTCTGCTCGTCCAGCAGGGTGTCGAAGACGCGGCGCATGCCGAACCGCTGCTGCAGGCCCTTGGTGACGCCGTATACGCCGCCCTTGCGGCCGACATCCTCGCCGAACACCAGGACGTCGTCATCGCGGGCCAGCAGTTGCGTGAGCGTGTGATTCACCGCCTGCGCCAAGGTCATCGGCGTCCCGTCACCGGTCGCGCCGTCCGGGGTGGGGGAGCGGCCCGGCTGGGCCGCGGCCGTATCGCGCAGCGCGTCGGTGCGGACGACGGTGGGCCGGGACGGCGCCAGCGGCGCGGTGACCGCGGCGGCGGAGGTGAGTTTGGGTTCGCTCCACACCATTTCGGCGGCGGCGGTGACCCGGGCGCCCACCTCGTCGTACCGTGCGATCACCTCGGCGGGCGTGGCGATGCCGGCGGTGACCAGGAATTCGCCGGTCCGGGTGACCGGATCGCGGCGCAGGTCCGCGGCCAGATCGGCGGGCTTCCGGTAGGCCGCCTCCAGATCCGAGCCCGCATGCCCGAGCAGCCGGACCGTGCGCAGGCGCAGGAAGGCCGGTCTGCGGTGTGCGCGTACCCATTCCGCCGCGGCGGTCGCGGTGGCGGCGGCGTCGAGCAGGTCCGAGCCGTCGGCGGCGAAGTACTGCAGTCCCGGCCGTGATCCGTAGGCGTGCTCGATCCAGGTGCGCGGCGTGGGGACGCTGATGCCGATCCCGTTGTCCTCGCACACGAACAGGATCGGCACGGGTACGCCCTGATGCGCGGTGTGCACGGCGGTATTGATGGCCCCGGCGGCGGTGGAGTGATTGGCGGAGGCATCGCCGAAGCTGCACACCACCACGGCATCCTCGGGATAGTCGCACGGCACCCGGAGCTGGGCGGCGCGCTCGAGGGCGAAGGCCAGCCCGACCGCGCGCGGCAGATGGGAGGCGATGGTGGAGGTCTGCGGGATCACATTGGCGGGCCGGCTGCCGAAAACCTTGTGCCGCCCACCGGAAATCGGGTCGGCGACCGCGGCGGCGACGCCCAGCAGCACGTCCCGGATCGGATCCAGGCCGGGCACCTGGCGGGCGCGCTGCACGAAGAAGGCCCCCGAACGGTAGTGCAGCAGCGCCGGATCGGTCACCCGGAGCGCGGCCGCGACGGCCGCATTGCCCTCGTGCCCGGAGGAACCGATGCTGTAGTACCCGCGCCCCTCCCGGGTCAGCCGTCTGGCCGCCAGATCGAGGTGCCGGGAGGTGGTCTGCGCGTCGAAGAGTTCGAGGCATTGCGCGCCGGTGCGGGTGGCGCCCGGTGCGGCCGGTTCGTGTTGTGCGCGAACGGGACCCGGCTTCGCGGCGGCTACTTCCGCCCGGAACCACTGATCCAGTTCGGCTTCCCGCTCGTTGATATGCCCCACCTCTCCCCGGTGTGTGTTCATATGCCGCGTGCGCCGGGTTCAGCCTAGATGTGAAACGGAGGCTTCCGCGGCAACTCCACACCTACGGACCTGACGTCGCGTGTTGTGCCATCCATGATCGACGCGGGCCGGGGAGTCGGCAACGGTTCGGCGATTATTCGGCGGACCTCGCGCACCGGCCGGCGGGAACCGCGGCCGGGAGCGGCCGAGCTGCGATGATGGGCGCGCGCGGAGATCGCGCGCGCCCCTCGTCCTCACATGCCGTGGGCGCGGTCGCCGAGAACCTGCTCGGTGACCTCGGCTTCCACTGCCGCCGAAAATAATTCGCGGTGCGCGGCGACCGCGCGCTCGGTCTCCTCGGTGACCAGCTCGAAATTGAGCTGGGCGCCGGCCATGGCGCCCGCCGCGGCGGCCGCTCCGACCTGCGCCGACAGGTCGGTGACATTGCCCGCCACCCACACACCGGGCACCTCCGTGCGGCCCATGGGATCGGCCGGAATGTATTCGCCTGCGCCACTGGCGTGTTCGGCCGGACGCAGGCCCAGCGGGGCCAGGAACGCGGCCCGGGCGACCATGCGGGTCGGGGCGACCAGCACCTCCCGCGCCACGCGGGTGCCGTCGGCGAGGCGCACACCGACGAGGTGATCGTCGGCGGTCTCGACGGACTCCACGAGGCCGGGAATCATCCGGATGCCGCGTGCCGCAAGCTGTTCGGACTGCTCGGGGGTGAGCGTCACGGTGTGGGTGAACAGCGTGACATCCGAGGTCCACTGCCGCCACAGCAGCGCGCCGTGCACCGCCATCGGGCCGCTGCCGATGATGCCGATGGCCTTGTCGCGCACCTCCCAGCCGTGGCAGTACGGGCAGTGCACGACATCCCGGCCCCAGCGTTCGCGCAGGCCCGCGACCTCGGGCAGCTCGTCGACCAGGCCGGACGTCACCAGCAGGCGCCGTGCCCGCACGGTCCGGCCGTCGGACAGGGTCACGGTGAACTCGTCGCCGGTGCGTTCGGCCGAGACCACCTCACCGGTCGTCAGTTCGCCGCCGTAGGAGGTCACCTCCGCGCGGCCGCGTTCGAGCAGTTCGATCGGTGACATGCCCTCGCGTGCGAGCAGTCCGTGCACGCCGTCGGCCGGTGCGTTGCGGGGTGCGCCCGCATCGATCACCAGCACCGAGCGCCGGGCTCGTGCGAGCATCAGCGCACCGTTCAATCCCGCGGCTCCGCCGCCGATCACCACCACGTCATAGCTGTCGGTCATCTCGACTACCTCCTTCGTGATCGACGATGCCCGGCGACCGGGAAAGCTGGCAAGATTCTTTGCCGATCCGGCAAAATGGCTGCATGGAGGATCTCGATCGAGCCCTGGACGCGGTCGGCCCGCGACTGCGCACCCTGCGTCAGCAACGGAAGACCACCCTCGCGGAACTGTCCGCGACCACCGGCATCTCGGTGAGCACCCTGTCGCGGCTGGAATCCGGCGCCCGCCGCCCGACCCTCGAACAACTGCTGCCGCTGGCCCGCGCGCACGGCGTCACCCTCGACGAATTGGTGGACGCCCCGGCCACCGGCGATCCGCGCATCCATATGCGCCCGGTCGCCGCCAATGGCATGACCATGGTGCCGCTCACTCGCCGGGCCGGCGGCATTCAAGCCTTCAAGATCGTCATCCCGCCCGACGGCCGCCGCCGCGAACCCGATCCGCGGACGCACGAGGGCTACGAATGGCTCTACGTCCTCAACGGCCGGTTGCGCGTCGTGCTGGGCGACCACGATCTGATCCTCATGCCCGGTGAGGCAGCCGAATTCGACACGCACGTCCCACACTGGTTCGGCAGTGCCGACGACCATCCCGTCGAATTCCTCAGCTTGTTCGGCAAGCAGGGCGAGCGCGCTCACATGCGGGTGCGCCCCAAGGGGAAACAGAAGGCCGACTGAGAGTCGCGGTCGCTCAATGCGTTTCGGCGTGGTGCGGGTGGAACTGCGGGTCGCCCTCGTTGGCGCGACTGATCGCCACCAGATTGTCGTAATCGACCGCCACGCCGCGCAGCAGCGCGTGCACCGCCTGCTCGACCTCGTCGTCGGAGGTCGCGGCATGCCCGAACAGGGCGCGGTAGTGCACGAGTGAGGCCAGCAGGTCGAGCATGAGCTCGCGGCTGGTCTCCGCGCGCAGATCGCCGCGCGCGATGGCGGTGTCCAGCACCCGGGCGACGGCCGCGCGCGGCGGCTGGAACAGGGTGGCCATGAACGTCTCCCGCAGCGCGGGATCGGCATTGCAGTCGGCGAGCAACGCCGCCAGCGCATCCGGCGGAATCCGCCGGAAGACATTGAGCTGCAACTTGATCGCATCGGCCAGATCGCAGATCGTGCAGCCGGTGTCCGGGGCGGGGATATCGCCCAATCGCGCCCCGAGCGCATCCAGCACCAGCGCCGCCAGACTCGGCCACCGCCGATAGACCGCCGGCTTGTTGGTGCCCGCCTGCCGGGCGATCGCCTCGATGGCCAGGCCGCGATAACCGACCTCGCCCAGCGCGGCCAATGCGGCTTCCTGCACCGCGGCGTCGATGCCGGTGTCGCGAGGTCGCCCAGCGCGCGTCTTGCCAGCTGTCATCGGCCTACTCTAGCCTATTGATTACGTTACGGACCGTAATGAAAGTGGTGACAGCAATGACTTCGACCCCGGACATATCCACGCCGACCGCGGATCCTGCCCCCGCCGGGTGGGGTGCGCTGTTCGGGCGGCACGGTGCGATTGCGGCGACGCTGGCCGGTGGCGTCGGGTTGCACGCCGTCAATGTGTATCTCGCGACGACCGTGCTGCCTTCGGTGGTGTCCGATATCGGTGGCGAGCGGCTCTATGCCTGGGCGACAACGATTTTCGTGGTGGCCTCGGTGCTCGGGTCGGCCGCGGCCGCCGCGCTGCTGGCGCGCACCGGGCCGCGCTGGGCCTATCGATGGTCGGCGCTGATCCTGGTGGCGGGGAGCGTGGTCTGTACGGTCGCGCCGAGCATGGCGGTGTTGCTGGCCGGGCCGCCGTCATCGGGTACGCGCCCCTGCTCTCGGTGCTGGGGCTGGTGATCCTGGTGTTCGCCGGTCCGATTGCCTCGCAGTCGATCTCGGTCGTCATGGTGGTGGCGCTGGGCCTGGTCTTACTCGGCTGGGGGATCGGTGCGGTGTTCCCGCACCTGCTCACCGATGTGCTGCGCCTGGCCGGAGATCGTGATCAGGATCTGGCGGGCGCCTCGGCGACCACCGTGCAGCTGACCGCGACCGCGTTCGGCTCGGCGCTGGCGGGAACGATCGCCAATCTGGGCAGTTTCTCCGACTCGGCCCATACGGCGAGCGCAGCCCGCTGGCTGTACCTGATCTTCCTGGTCCCGGCCGTGCTGGCGGCGCCGGTGGCCCGCCTGGTCCGGCGCTGATTTGACATGACGATGTTTCTACATATAGGTTCGGCTGTCAGCACCTCGCTAGGCGAGGCTCCTGTACGAACACAGGCCACTGATCCGACGACGTCGAGAGACGCCCAGGGTTAGGACAGATCCCCCCGGATTAAGGGGTGATCCAAAGTGGCTTCCCGGCTCCGGGATACGTCGTACAGTGCCGAAGCTCTGACGAGAGGGGTGCCCGCAGTACCGGAATCGGTATTGCTCGCGTCCCCCCTTTCCGGTGCTGCAGAACACTACTGACGTTCGCATGCGTCTCGACGGCAAGGAGGTGAGGGACGAATGAGTTCCGGCGATAGTCCGTATCCGAGTCCGGTTCGAAAACCCAGTTCGTACCCGTCTCGCCGTCAGGTGAACGCCGCCCATTCCTGAAGCCCGGCCCCCGCGCCGCGCTTGCCGAGCATCCGGCTCGGAGATCTGTTGGGCTGCACCCTTTTCCGGTGAGCCGGCCAGTAAAGCAACAGGAGCTTGTCATGGCCTTCTTCAACTTCAACCGCACCCCGATGACCGTTCTCTCCGTCCTCGGCGGCCGCAACACCCTGACCGAGCAGGAGCGCGCCAACCTGCGCGCCACCCGCCCGCGCGGGGCCGTCTACACCGCCTCCCTCGGCGGCCACGCCCGCATCGCGTAATCCCTTGCGGCACGGCATCACACCGGCCAGGCGCTCTGCTTCATCAACTCGATGACGAGTGCGGCGATATTCCACGCATCATCGCCGCCACGGTGATGGGTTCCCTCCAGGGGCAGCCCCGTCATCCGCAGAGCGCCTGCCATCCCGTACCGATGGCTGGTACCCCGCGCAGCGGAGAAAGCCACCTTGGCATTGGTATGCCGCTGCCCGAACGGATACCGCACCTCCGTTGCCCCGCACTGCCGTTCGAACTGCGTGCGGTCGTAATTGCCCCAGCTCGCCCAGCCCCGCGAATCGGCCCGGTACTCCGCGCGCAACAGCTCACACGCCGCCGCGAAGGAAATCCCCGACGCCACCTGCTCCGGCGTGAGAGTCGTGAGCTGCGTACAGAATTCGCTGACCGTGGAATGCTCGGGCCGGACCAGAATGCTGGTCTTCTCCACCCGTTCCAACCGCTCGACATCGATGACACACAAACCGATTTCGATGATCTCGCTAGGCATACCGGGCGGGTTCTTGCCCTCCCAGCAGGTGGCCTCCACATCCACCACATTCAGGAAACGTTCGTTCATGTCGCCGGACGGTACCGGTCCGGTACCCTCCGGCGACAACGATTTTCGGGCCGTCAGCCGCCCACGTAGGCGGCGAGATGCTCGCCGGTGAGGGTGGAGCGGCCGGCCACCAGGTCCGCGGGCGTGCCCTCGAAGACGATGCGGCCGCCGTCGTGGCCGGCGCCCGGACCCAGGTCGATGATCCAGTCGGCGTGCGCCATGACGGCCTGGTGGTGCTCGATCACGATGACCGACTTGCCGGATTCCACCAGGCGATCGAGCAGGCCCAGCAGTTGTTCGACGTCCGCCAGGTGCAGGCCGGCGGTCGGCTCGTCGAGGACGTAGACGCCGCCCTTGTCGGCCATGTGGGTGGCGAGCTTGAGGCGCTGCCGTTCGCCGCCGGACAGGGTGGTGAGCGGCTGGCCGATGGTCAGATACCCCAGGCCCACATCCGCGAGCCGGGTGAGGATGGCGTGCGCGGCGGGGATGCGGGCCTCGCCTTCGGCGAAGAAGTCGGCGGCCTCGCTGACCGGCATGGCGAGCACTTCGCTGATATCGCGGCCGCCGAGTTTGTATTCCAGTACCGAGGCGTCGTATCGCTTGCCGTCGCAGACCTCGCAGGTGGTGGCGACGCCGGCCATCATGGCCAGATCGGTGTAGATGACGCCGGCGCCGTTGCAGTTGGGGCAGGCGCCCTCGGAATTCGCGCTGAACAGTGCGGGTTTCACGCCATTGGCCTTGGCGAACGCCTTGCGGATGGGCTCGAGCAGGCCGGTGTAGGTGGCCGGATTGCTGCGCCGCGAACCGCGGATCGGGGCCTGATCGACCGACACCACGTTCTCACCGGCGGGGATCGAGCCGTGGATCAGTGAGCTCTTACCGGATCCGGCGACGCCGGTGACCACGCAGAGCACGCCGAGCGGGATGTCGACGCTGACGTTCTGCAGGTTGTGCGTCTTCGCGCGGCGAATGGCCAGCTTGCCGTTCGGCTTCCGCAGGGTGTCCTTCAGCTTTGCCCGGTCGTCGAGGTGCCTACCCGTAATGGTGCCGCTCGACCGCAGCTTGTCGACGGTGCCCTCGAAACAGATGGTGCCGCCCGCGGTTCCGGCGCCGGGTCCGAGATCGACCACGTGGTCGGCGATTTCGATCATCTCCGGCTTGTGCTCGACCACGAGCACCGTATTTCCCTTGTCCCGCAGGCGGAGCAGCAGATCGTTCATGCGCTGGATGTCGTGCGGGTGCAGGCCGACGGTGGGTTCGTCGAACACGTACGTCACATCGGTGAGCGAGGAGCCGAGGTGGCGAATCATCTTGACGCGCTGCGCCTCTCCGCCCGACAGCGTGCCCGAGGTGCGATCCAGCGACAGGTAGCCCAGCCCGATCTCCACGAACGAATCGAGGGTGTGCCGCAGCGCGGTCAGCAGCGGCGCCACCGACGGCTCCTGCAGTCCGCCGACCCATTCGGCCAGATCGCTGATCTGCATGGCGCAGGCGTCGGCGATATTGACGTTCTTGATCTTCGAGGACCGGGCTTCCTTGCTGAGCCGGGTGCCCTCGCAGTCGGGGCACACGGTGAACGTGACGGCCCGCTCCACGAAGGCGCGCACGTGCGGCTGCAAGGCGTCGACGTCCTTGGACAGCATCGACTTCCGCATCCGCGTGATGACACCCTCGTAGGTGAGGTTGATGCCGTCGACTTTGATCTTGGTTGGCTCCTTGTAGAGCAGATCGTTCAGCTCACGCTTGGTGAACTTCTTGATCGGCTTGTCCGGATCGAAATAACCGGCGCCGGTGAAGATCCGGCCGTACCAGCCGTCCATGCTGTAGCCCGGGACCGTCAGCGCGCCGTCGTTGAGCGATTTGGTCTCGTCGTAGATCTGGGTCAGGTCGATATCGTTGACCGAACCGCGGCCCTCACAGCGCGGGCACATGCCGCCGGTGATGCTGAAGGTGCGCCGCTCCTTGGTGGACCGCCCGCCGCGTTCGATGGTCACCGCGCCCGCGCCGCTGATCGAGGCCACATTGAACGAGAACGCCTGCGGCGAGCCGATATGCGGCTTCCCGAGCCGGCTGAACAGGATGCGCAGCATGGCATTGGCATCGGTGACGGTGCCGACCGTGGAGCGCGGATCCGCGCCCAGCCGCGCCTGATCCACCAGGATCGCGGTCGTCAGCCCGTCCAGCACATCGACATCGGGGCGCGCCATGGTCGGCATGAAACCCTGCACGAACGCGCTGTAGGTCTCGTTGATCAACCGCTGCGATTCCGCCGCGACGGTGCCGAACACCAGCGAGCTCTTGCCCGAGCCCGAAACGCCCGTGAACACCGTCAGCCGCCGCTTCGGGATCTCGACGCTGACGTCCTTCAGATTGTTCACGCGCGCGCCGACCACACGGATGATCTCGTGGCTGTCGGCGGCGGACGCTGCAGTCGACTGCTTGACCGTCCTCGTGGCCTTGGTCATTGGTGCCTCCATCTTCGGGCGAGTCTCGATGTCCTCGGAAGTCAGGCTAAATGCCGCGCGCTAACCGGTGCTTCTCGATTCCTGATCACTACCCCGATCACTCCACGCGGAGCTCGAGGCCGGTGTTGTTCGCCGTATTGCGGATGGTCAGCGTGTCCCCGTCGATGCTGGTGGTGGTCTTGCCGTCCAGGGCCTGCAGCACCTCGGCCTCGACCGCCATGACATCGGCATCGCACATCATCTTGGTGGTGGCGACGTGGAACGTGACGTCCTTGCCGTTCACCTCGGCATTGCCGGTGATGCTGTTGCAGCCCGCGGAACCCGACAGCGTGTTGTCGGCGGCGATGGTGAGCGCGGGCCGGGCCTCGTCCAGGGCGCGGGATCGGACCGTGGCATCGGGCCGGATCAAACCGTCGACGATCCACGTGGTCCCGATCAGCGGCTTCGGGGGCTGCGCCACCTGCCGGTCGCGCAGCGTCACGGTCTGGCCGTTGCCGGTCAGAATCAGGTTGGAGCCGTAGATCTTCCAGTCGGGGGAGGAGCTGAGGAAACCCTGCACCCATTGATCGGCATAGGCGAGGTCGCCGGGGCAGGCGATCAGGGTGCTGGCCATATTGTCGGTCGTGGTGACCACGTGGCCGTCCAGGGTGACCGGCCCGGTCGCGGTATTGCAGCCCGCGTTCGCGGAGATGCGATTGTCCTTGAAGCTCAACGTGAGCGGGCCGCCGCCGGGGATCGGACTGCCTTTGACGTCCGTCGAGACGTAGGTCTTGCCCATGGGCGTCACGCCCTTGTCGCTCGGCCTCGTATTCGAGGAGCACCCGGCGACGCCCAGGGCTACCACGGCGAGCAGCACACCACACCACATGCGAGTTGC
The DNA here is from genome assembly GCF_044386975.1 of Nocardia sp. NPDC020380. NCBI lineage: Bacteria > Bacillati > Actinomycetota > Actinomycetes > Mycobacteriales > Nocardiaceae > Nocardia > Nocardia sp. NPDC020380. Next base: position 498,159 of record NZ_JBIRVQ010000002.1, read on the forward strand.
CGGCATAGGGGCGATCGTACGGAGCCTAGACAGGCATTCCCAGCGCCGACGCCAGTGTCTGACCGATTGCGTTCACGAATGTTCCGATGGCGCCCGGGTCCGTGATCTCGCTGGGCACATCGCGATTGTGGCAACCGGCCGGGGCCGGGATGCCGTTGAGCCGGTTGTCGAGCCACATCGCCGCGCTCGCCGTGCCCGACACCGCGGCGATGCCGTGTTCGCTGAGCAGATCGCGGGTGTAGTTCACGCGGGCGTTCGGATCCTTGCAGTAGATGTCGTAGACATTGTCGACCGCGTTGATCGGCATCACCTCGTCCAGCGGGGCCTCGTAGATGTAGATGGGGGTGGTCGGGGTGCCGCGGTGGCCCAGGCTCAGTTCGTCGAGCACCGGCTGGACTTCCGGCGCCAGCATGGGGTCGCCGGGATAGTCGAACAGGCCCTTGATGTTCACGAACGGGAAGGCCGCGAATTGCAGGGCCACGCACTGGTTTTCGTGCACCACCCGCAGGGCCTTGCCCAGCGGGTTCATGTGCTCGTCGATGAACTTGTCGACCTGCGGGTATTCGCGGGCGACACCGAACAGGCCGCCGAGCACCGCACCGCCGAAGGTGGAGGTGCCGTTGTTGTAGTCGATGGCCGCGCGGATATCGGCCATCAGGCCGCCGCTCGCGGCGCCGACCAGGTTCAATTCCGGCGCGTAGGTCGGCTGCAGTTCGGCCGCGTGCGCGGTGGGGATCGCGCCGCCCGAATAGCCCCAGAGACCGACCCGGGTATCGCTGCCGGACAGGCCGGCCGGTTCGAAGTTCTCGGTGGCGCGAATGGCGTCGAGGGTGATGCGACCACCCAGCGGACCCACCGCGTAGGCGGCGTTCGGGCCCTGATGGTCCGGGATCACCACGGCGTGCCCGAGCTGCAGCATGGCCTGGACCTCGACGAACTCGGCCTCCGGCACCGGGTTCAGGGGATTGGGCAGGGAACCCATCTGCAGGGCGTAGGAGGGTGCGCAGTTGACCGACAGGGAGTCCTCGGCCATCTGGAACGACAGCAGTGCGCGCTGACCGGTCGGGGCGGCGCGATGCGGGACGATCACGGTGGCGACGGCGGCGATGGGCTCGCCGCGGGTATTGGTACTGCGGAAGGAGAGCTGCCAGGCATTGGAATTGAGCGGTAGCAACCAGAGATTTGCCAGATTCACCTGGCGGGCGGAGAGGATCTCGCCGGGCTGCGCGGCGGCCACCCGGGCCGGATCCGGTTGGTAGAAGGCGGGATCCAGATACGGCGGCGCGGGCGGCACCGGGAACGGGAGCGGCGGCTGCACCTGAATCGGTTGCGCCGCAGCGGTTGTCGCCACGATGGGGCTGGTGGCCAAAGCGACCCCTGCCGCCATGGCCAGGCAGGCCTGAACTATCGCTGTCCGCGTCCCCGCTGTCATATCGAACTCCTCCGGGCCGCTGCCACGGCCGAGTGCTCGCCCCCAGGTAAGTTAGGAAGCAATCATTTTCTAAGTTGGTGACGAGACCATAAGATGCGGGCATGGAGTGTGTCAACGGTCACCCCGGACCGCCTGCGAGCGCCGCCGGACGGGCCAGGCAGGATGGTGCGCCGTGAGCGAAGTTTCCCCACCGCGGCGCACCCAGCAGGAACGCCGGGCCGCGACCGTGGCCAAGCTGGTCGACGCGACCATCGCCGCGATCGGTGAGGTCGGCTATCAGCGCACCACCGTGCAGGAGGTCTGCGGCCGCGCCGGACTGTCGGCCGGCGCCATGTTCCGCCAGTTCGACACCCGCCTCGACCTCATCGTGCGCACCGCGGAAGAGGTCGTCCGGCGCCAGCTCGACGCCTACCGCGCCGCCATGGAACACCTTGGGGCACAGGACAATGCGCTCGACACCGCACTGCGGTTCCTGCGCCAGGCCCAGCAGTCCAACCTCACCCACGCCCTGCGCGAGATCTACCTCGCCGCCCGCTCCGACACCGAACTCCGCGACCGGATCGCGCCCATCGCCGAGACCTACTACAGCGAAATGGTCGCCACCGTCGAACGCACCGGCGTGCTCTCCGGCTACCCGGCCGAGATCCGCGAACCTCTGTTCTTCATGATGCTGTACCTCTTCTCCGGTGAAGCCGTGGTTCACCCCGTCTACCCCCGGGCCGACCTCGACACCGCCGTCCTCCGCCTGGCCGAAGACATGATGGCCGTCTACGCCGCTCGCCGCGTTCAGGACTGACCCCGTGTCCTGATCGGGCCGGGGATTCATTGCTGCGAATATGCTGAGCCGGTGACTGCCACGCGAACGGAGACGGCCGGGTCGGCGTGGGCGCCGCTCGCGTCCAATATCTTCCGGGCGCTGTGGATCGCGCAGCTGGTGTCGAACCTCGGCACCTGGATGCAGACGGTCGGGGCGCAGTGGATTCTGGTCGAGCAGCCGAACGCGGCGACGCTGGTTTCACTGGTGCAGACGGCGACCACCCTGCCGGTGATGCTGCTGTCGGTCCCCTCGGGAGTGCTTGCGGATCTGATGGATCGGCGGCGGTTGCTCATCGGCGCGCAGACCAGCATGGCAGTGCTCGCCGGACTGCTGGCCGTGCTCACCGCGACCGGGCACACCACTCCGACCGCGCTGCTGCTGGTGCTGTTCCTGCTCGGCTGCGGGCAGGCGCTGACCGGGCCCGCGTGGCAGGCGATCCAGCCGGATCTGGTGCCGCGCAGTCAGATTCCCGCGGCCGCGGCCTTGAGCAGTATGGGGATGAACGTCGGGCGGGCGGTGGGGCCGGCGCTGGCGGGTGCGCTGGTGGCGGTGACCGGGCCGACGATGGTGTTCGCGCTGAATGCCGTGTCGTTCGTGGGCATTCTGGTGGTACTGCTGCGGTGGCGGCGGCCCGCGGCCGAGCTCGAGCTGCCCACCGAGCGGCCGATCGCCGCACTACAGGCCGGGCTGCGATTCATTCACGCCTCACCCGCGATTCGGCGAGTCCTGTTGCGCTGCTTGCTGTTCGTCGCTCCGGGTAGTGCGCTGTGGGCGCTGCTGCCGGTGATCGCGCACAGCCGGTTGAACCTGTCGTCCTCCGGATACGGTCTGCTGCTGGGCGCACTCGGCGTCGGCGCGGTGCTCGGCGCCACGCAAGTCGGGCGGCTGCGTCACCGATTCGGTCCGTCCCGGCTGCTGGCGGCCAGTGCCGTCGGGTTCGGGCTCGCCACCCTGGGTGCGGCGGTGGTGCCGAATATCCTTGCGGTGCTCGCACTTCTGGTGATCGGCGGTTTCGGGTGGATGGCCTCGATGTCCACCATGAACTCGATCATGCAGTTGCTGCTGCCCGGCTGGGTGCGCGCTCGCGGGCTGTCGGTGTACCAGCTCGTGTTCATGGGCGGCCAGGCCATCGGCTCACTGGTGTGGGGTCTGGTCGCCGGTTCGATCGGCAGTGTCGACACCCTGCTGATCGCCGCCGCCATGCTCGGATGCTGTGCGCTGAGCGTGCTCTGGTGGCCCGTCCGGGTCTCCGCGATCGACACCACCCCCAGCGCGCACTGGCCGGAACCGGTACTGGTCTTCGAACCCGCGCCCGAGGACGGCCCGGTCCTGGTGCTGGCCAATTACCGTGTCCCCGAAGAGAACGCCGAGGAGTTCATCGAGGCCATGGCCCGCGTCGGCCGCTCCCGTCAGCGCACCGGCGCCATGGAATGGCGGCTGTTCCGCGATGTGAGCCATGAGGACCGGTATGTGGAAGCCTTCGTGGTCCGGTCCTGGGAAGAGCACATGCACCAGCACCAGGTCCGCCTCACCGCCAATGATGAACTCGCGGAACAGCGTGTCTCCGAGTTCACCATCGGCGAGGGACCGACCCGGCACCTGATCGCCGTGGGCCCGCCCGACGTGACCCGCGTGCGCCGCCGCTAGCCGGTTCAGCGCAGTTCTTCGATCACCTTCGCGAGGGCCGGCATTCGATCCTCACCGACGGCGTAATAGGTGACGGAGTACGCGTCGCGGTAGTGGCGGAGGGTATCGGCGATATCGCGTGCGGTCCCGTGCAGCACGCCCGGCAGATGACGCAGCTGCGCCTCGGTGAGGTTCGGGTTGAACCGGCGAGCGAGGGCCAGATCGGCGTCACTGCGACCGGTGACATCCAGACCCTGCACGGTCAATCCGACCGCGAGATCGGCGAAGCGATCACCGGCCGCCTCGCGGACGTAATCGACCCGGCGCCCGAGCGCGGCCGTCCCGGCGTCATCGGAGTCGATATTCGCGTCGATGGGCACGCCGGCCAGCATCACGGTGTCGGCGTTCGTGGCCGCGATCCGCACGATGCGATCGCCCTGCCCGGCCACCAGCACCGGAATCCGCCGGTTGACCGCCGGCTCATGGCCATTGGCGAACAGGGTCCGGAGCTCGCCGAGGGTGTCCCGCAAGTGATCGATGCGCTGCCGCGCGCTCGGGAACGGCACGCCCATCGCTTCGAACTCGGGCTTCGCGAAATCGGGCCCGGCACCGAGCCCGAGCTCGAACCGGCCGTCGGTGAGCTGGTCCACGCTGGCGACATCGCGTGCCAGCAGGGCCGGTCGATAGAACGCCGCGTTCAACACCATCGTCCCCACCTGCACGCGATCGGTGGCCTCGGCCATCGTGACCAGTGTGGGGAACGGTGAATTCATGCCCAGGTGGTCCGCGACATGCACGATGTCGAAGCCCAGGTCCTCCGCCTGCCGCGCCTTGTCCCGCCACTCGGCGCGCGATTTCCCGCCCAGAATTCCCACTGCGAACCGAAAAGGATGCTGCGTCAACTCATTTCGACTGTCGCTCATGGATCCCACGCTAGCCCTTCGAGTCACCGGAATTCGAGCGTGCCTTTTGCGTGAGGGCGGTGAGAGCAGCGAGGTGCGCGTGATAGGCCTTGCGCCCCTCGGGCGTAAGGGCCAGCCACGTTCGCGGTTTGCGGCCCGCGTAGCCCTTGGTGACCGTGAGGTATCCGGCGTCCTCCAGGACGGTCATCGCCTTGGAGAGGGTGGATTTGTTCAGGTCGCAGAGGTCGGTGACGACCAGGAATTCGGCTTCGCTGCAGCCATCCAGGAAGGCCACCAGCTTCAGTCGCGGCAGCGAGGCGAACAGCTCGTTCAGTGCTTCCACGGCGGCGTCCGGCTTCGCTGCTTCCAGGCCGCGATCTGCGGCCGTGCCTGCACGTACCAGATCCATCCGCCGAGGATCGCGCCGGTCAGGACCCGCCGCCAGCCGTCCAGGCCCGCGACCGCGAGGCCGAGCATTGGTACCGCCAGCAGCACCACGATCGGTACGGCCTCCTGCTTCCACTGTGACACCGGGGTAGGGAGGACGCCGCGCGCGAGCTGGGTCAGGCGCATCCACCGCACCAGTGCGAGATAGGCCAGGACCAAGGCGATTCCGGTGATTGCCTCGATCCACGTGAGCGGGTTGTTCGCGCCGTCGTCGAGCACCGTGACGAGTAGCACGGCACCGAGTCCCCCGGATACACCGGCCGCGACCGGCGCCCAGCCGGGCAATGCGGCGGCCCGGTTCGCATCGCGAGTGGCAGCGGCGGCGATGTCCAGCGCTTGTTCCGGAGTCTGTGCTTCTCGCATGAGTGGAAAGTACCTCAACTGGTTTCCATCCGGCAACCAGTTTCCCGGTTCCGATGCGCCTGTGCCCGGAGTGGCCGGGTGGGGTGAACGCTGTAAACGAGAGTGCGACCAGGGCTGATTCGCTTACGTGGTGGACGTCCGCATAGGATGTCCGGCATGCGGATGTTCCTGGATATCCTCCTGATAATCACCAGCGTGCTGCTGGTGCTCTTGGTGCTGCTGCACCGCGCCAAGGGCGGAGGTCTTTCCAGCCTTTTCGGTGGTGGCGTGCAGTCGAGCCTGTCGGGCTCCACTGTCGTCGAGAAGAACCTCGACCGCATCACGATCTTCATCGGCCTCATCTGGTTGATCTCGATCCTGGGCATCGGCCTCGAGATCAAGTTCTCCTAGCCGAACACGGTCTTTACGCCCGGGCGCCGCAGCAGCGACGCCCGGGCGACTTGTGCTGGGTGGGTGTCGGTGGCCCGGGCTTGCAAGGCGGACGCCGATTTGTGCTGGGCGCGTGTGGGTTCGGTGGGGTCAGGCCGGGCGGTGCTGTACCGGGTGCAGATTCGCCAAGGCGGCGGTCAGGGCGCGGCGGGCGTCGGCGCGGCTGATGGGGGTGTCGTCGTCCAGCATGGCGAGTTCGATGACGAGGAAGTCGCGGATGAGGTCGGACATGCTGACGCCGCGGTGCTCGGCCTCCGCGCGGATGCGCTGATCCATGGCGAAGGGCAGGCGGACCGTGCGCAACACCGTGACGGGGGTGTCCGGGCCGGGCAGGTCCGGTTCCGGGGCGTCGTCGTCGAAGGTGAGGTCCGCCAGGAACTCCTTGGCCTCGTCGGCCGTGTGCGGGTATCCGTGGTCCGGGTAGTCAGTCATGGTCCGTCTCCCATTGTTCGAACTCCGCGAGGAGCCGACCGGTCACCGGCCGGACGCCGACGACCTGCTGGTCCCATTGCGACAGCGGCCGTACCACCACCGCGAGCGGTAGCCCGCCGCCGGTGCGGCCGATGACCATGAGGGCGGGGAGCCCGCCCGTGCCGCGCACCGGGCGCGGCCACCGTGGCCCGGGACCGGTCAGGACGCGCATGATGTCCTCCGGCGCGACGCCGAGCCGTGCCGCGGCCTCCAAGGCCCAATCGGGAATCTCATATCCCACGGCCGCATAATACGATCGTAAAACAGCTGGTCGCTACGTGTCGACAAAGCTGTGTGCAAACGCGGCCCGATCGGCCTGATTTGTGTGGATTGTGTGCCGGTAGTGCCAACACCAGTGTCCGCGCGGCCCGCACACCGCATCATGAACGAATGGACTTGGTGAAGACGGTTGCGCCGAGCCTCGCGGGGGTCGTGAACCGTAATCTGCTCTGGATGGCCTGGAACACCGTATTGGCCTGGGTACCGGTGGCGCTCGCGCTGCTGGTGTTCCGGTCCCGGCGGGTTTCCGGTCAGCGACTACCGACCTCGCTGCGCTGGTGGGCGACCGCGGTCTTGCTGGTGTTGTTCCTGCCGAACGCGCCCTACGTGGTGACCGATCTCGTGCATCTGCGGTCCGATATCAAGGCGGTCGGGGACGGTCCGGTGGTGACGACGGTGCTGCCCGTGTACGCGGCGTTCATCATCTCCGGATTCGTGGCCTACTACATCGTGCTCGCCGAACTGGGTCGCTTCCTGGAGGCCCGCGGACTCGGCGCATGGCGGACGCCGGTCACCCTGATCGTCCATCTGGCCTGTGCCGTAGGCGTTTTCCTCGGTCGCTGGGTGCGGCTCAACAGCTGGGAACCGGTGGTGCAGCCCAAGGGCGCGTTCGATCGGATGATGCTCGCCCTCACCTGGGAGTGGGCGCCGGTCCTGATCGCGGCCGTGTTCGTGGCAACGGCGCTGGGGCACTTCGTGACCCGCGCGGTGATCGAGGCGAGCGCGGAGAGCGTCCGCCGCGGCGCGCGGCTGGTGCGAAGCCTGCGCCTCACACCGCCGCCCGCCGATCAGGCGTGATTACGCGAGACCCAGGCGTTCCTGGGCGATGACGCGGATCGCCTTCTTGTCGGGCTTGCCGAGCCCGGTGAGGGGGAGTTCCTCGATGACCAGCACGTGTTTGGGCGCCTGGACGGAACCCTTCTTCTGCTTGACCGCCTCCTGGATCTCGGCGGTCAGCACCTCGATCGCGGCCGGATCGCCGGCGGTGGCGGCATCGAGGACCAGGACCGCGGTGACGGCCTCGCCCCAATGCGGGTCGGGCACACCGACGACGGCCACATTGAGCACCTTCGGGTGTTCGGAGACGACATCTTCCACCTCGCGCGGGAAGACATTGAAACCGCCGGTGACCACCATGTCCTTGCTGCGGCCGACGATGTAGAGGAATCCGTCCTCGTCCTGGCGGGCCAGGTCGCCGGTGCGCAGCCAGCCGTTCTTGAACGTATCGGCCGTGACCTCGGGCAGATTCAGGTAGCCGGCGGCGAGCAGCGGTCCGGAGACGCAGATTTCGCCGACCTCGCCCTGGGCGACCTGCTCGTCCTTGTCGTCGAGCAGCGCGACCCGGACGGCGGTCGAAGGCCGGCCACAGGAGGTGAGCCGCTCCTTGTCGTGCTCGTCCTTGCCCAGGTAGCTGATCGCCATGGGCGCCTCGGACTGCCCGAAGTACTGGGCGAAGATCGGCCCGAAGCGATCGATGGCCTCCTGCAGGCGATTCGGATCGATGGCCGAGGCGCCGTAGTACACCGTCTCCAGCGAGGACAGATCCCGCGTCTTCGAATCCGGGTGATCCAGCAGGGCGTACAGCATGGACGGCACCAGCATGGTGGCGCTGATCTTGTGTTCCTCGATGGCGCGCAGCACTTCACCGGCCTCGAAGCGCGGCAGCACCACACACTGCCCGCCGAGCAGCACGACCGGCAGGAAGAACGCCGCGCCCGCATGCGAGAGCGGCGTGCAGATCAGGAACTTCGGATGCTTCGGCCACTCCCATTCCGAGAGCTGGATCTGCGTCATGGTGTTCATGGTGACCGCGGTGCCGATGACGCCCTTGGGCTTACCTGTGGTGCCGCCGGTGTAGCTGATGGAGATGACATCGTCGGGCAGCAGTTCGACCGCCTCGACCGGCTGCGGCTCGAACTTGTCCGCGGCCGCGAGCAGGTCGATGCCCACATCGGCGAGCGCATCCGGCACTGGGCCCAGGACCAGCACCTTGGTGAGCCCCGGCACGCGATCCACCAGATCGCGGGCGCGCTGCACGAAGGCGGGCACCGGATCCAGGATGAGCGTCGAAATTCCCGCGTCGGCAAGCACATACGCGTGATCATCGAGCCCGCCGATGGGGTGCAGGGCGGTGCGGCGGGAGCCCACGATCTGGCCCGCGGCAATGGTGAACAGCACCTCGGGCCGGTTCAGCGCGAGCACGCCGACCGGAGTCCCGGTGGTGACGCCGTGTTCGGCGAAGGCCTGGATGTAGCGGCTGACGCCCGCCAATACCTCACCGCCGGTGAGGATGTGGTCGCCGAGGGTGAGCACCGGCCGGTTCTTGTGCCGCGCGAGCCCCGCGATGAGCGCGTGGCCATTGTGCACGGGAAGCCGCAGCCGGGTCTCGGGATCGATTGTCGTCATGTGTTTCTCACTCCGTCCGGTCGGTTCCGGTGATCATGCCGTGTGGGACTGGTAGAGGGTGACGACCACGGCGCCACCGAGACCCAGATTGTGTGCGAGCGCGGTCCGCGCGCCCTCGACTTGCCGTTCGCCCGCGAGTCCGCGCAGCTGCCAGTTCAATTCGGCGCACTGCGCGAGACCCGTGGCGCCGAGGGGGTGGCCCTTGGAGATGAGGCCGCCGGAGGGGTTCACCACCCAGTCGCCGCCGTAGGTGGTCGCGCCGGATTCGGCCAGCGCGCCGGATTCGCCTTCACCGCACAGGCCGAGGGCCTCGTAGGTGATGAGTTCGTTGATGGAGAAGCAGTCGTGCAGTTCGATGACGTCCACGTCGGCGACGCCGATTCCGGCGGTGGCGAACACCTTTCCGGCGGCGGCGCGGGTCATGGGCGCGCCCACGACGTCGATCATGGAGCCGGTGGAGAAGGCATTGCCGTCATCGGTGGCGAGTTCCTGCGCCACGATCTCGATGGCCTGCGCCTCCAGTCCGTGTGCCTTCACGTACTCCTCGCTCACCACGACCGCGGCGGCCGCGCCGTCGGACATGGGCGAGCACTGCGAGCGGGTGAGCGGCCCGTGCACCGGCTTGTCGGTGAGCACCTGGTCCAGGGTGTAGGCATCCTGGAACTGCGCCAATGGGTTCCGCGTCGAATGCCGGTGGTTCTTCACCGCGACCGCCGCCAGCTGTTCGGGCGTGGTGCCGTAGCGCTTCATGTGCTCGATGGCGGCATTGCCGAAGAACTGGGTGGTGATCGGCGCGGCGGTGAAGTCGAAGTGCTCGCGATTGACCTGCAGGTGCGCGTCGACCGTGGTGACCTTGGGCTTGGTGGCCGGCCCGGCCATGGCCTCCTTGGTCATCTGCTCGAAGCCGACCGCGAGGGCGATGTCCACGAGGCCCGCGCCGACCCATTCGCGCGCGAGCATGAGCGCGGTCGATCCGGTGGCGCAGTTGTTGTTGACGTTCACGATCGGAATGCCGGTGAGGCCCACGTCGTAGAGGGCGCGCTGCCCGGCGGCCGACGGCTGGAAGACGTAGCCGACGGCGGCGCGCTGCACCTGGTCGTAGGTGATGCCCGCATCGCCGAGCGCCCCGCGCACGGCCTCGCCGACCATTTCGGGGTAGGTCCATTCGCGGGAACCGATCTTCACGAACGGCGTCATGTTCACACCCACGACGAAAACGCGTCGCATATCTTCTTGTACTCCTCTTGTGCGGGAACGTCTTTGGTTTCGGGTCAGTCGGCGCGCGGGATGCGGCCGTCCAGGTCGGTGAAGTCGTATTCCTCGGCGAGGTCGGCGACCTTCCACGACTTGCCGGTGCGGGTGCGGCGTTTCGGGTCGGCGGCGAGGGCGGCGACGGCGCGGCCGGGGAAGCGCGGGGTTTCGGCGGTGGCCAGGTCGAAGGTCCCCTCACCGGGCAGGGTCACGAGGCGGCGGCCCTGATCGTCGGCCGGAACCAGTTGCAGCAGTTCGGTATCCACGATGCCGGGCCACAGCGAGACCGCCGTGACCTCGGTGTCGGCGAGGTCGTGGGCGAAGTCGGCGGTGAGCCGGTCGACGGCGGTCTTGCCCGCGCCGTAGACGGCATTGTGCATGTACCGATCCGCGCCCGGCGACGAGATGTTGACGATCAGCCCGCCGGACTCGATGAGCAGCGGGGCCGCGAAGACGCTTGCCACGTAATGGGATCGGACGCCGATATCGAAGGTCTCGTCCCACGCCTTGGCCGGCACCTCCCAGAATTTGCGGCCGAGCCAGCGGGCGGCGGCGGGGGAGTTGTAGACATTGTTGACGAGGACGTCGAGGCGGCCGTGGTCGGTGCGCACTCGCGCGAAGAGCTGTTCCACCGCGGCGTCGTCGTGGTGATCGCAGACCACCGCGATGCCGGTGCCGCCGAGGGCGTCGATCTCGGCGGCGGTGCCGGCGACCGTGCCCGGCAGGTGCCCGGGCGTGACGGTGCGCCCGGTGACGTACACGGTTGCGCCCGCCGCGCCCAGCTCCAGGGCGATGCCCTTACCGATGCCGCGGCTGGCTCCGGTCACTACCGCGACCTGTCCGGCGAGAATCTTGGGTATTTCGCTCACGACCTCTGGACACTACCTTGAAATAGGAACGTGTTCTAGAAAATGGAGGCGGTAGTGGAACTGACCCATCGGACGCTGGATACCGGGGACATCCGGATGCACGTCGCCGAGCAGGGGGAGGGCCGTCCGGTCATCTTCTGCCACGGGTTCCCGCACACCTGGTACGTCTGGCACAAGCAGGTCGCGGCCGTCGCCGCCGCGGGCTACCGCGCCCTGGCCCCCGATCTGCGCGGATACGGGCGCACCGACGTTCCCGAGGATGTCGCGGCGTACACCAACGAGGCCGTCATCGGCGATCTGCTCGCCCTCCTGGACGACATCGGCGAAACGAAGGCGGTGTTCGTCGGCCTCGACTTCGGCGCGCAACTCGTCTGGGAACTGTCGCTGCGGCACCCCGAACGGGTGGCCGGCGTGGTGGTCCTGAACAACCCGTTCGCCCCCCGGCCCCCGCGCGCGCCCTCCGCCTTCTGGACCAAGGCCGCCGAACGCCACTTCCTGCACCTCTCCTACTTCCAGGAGCCCGGCGTCGCCGATGCCGAATTGGCGGCTCGCCCAAGGGAATTCCTGGCCCGCGTCTACTACTCGCTCTCCGGCGACTACCACTACCTCGACACCTGGAAGAACCCGCCCGGCATCGGCTATCTCGAGGCCCTCCCGCAGGCTCCGGCGCTGCCCTGGCCGTGGCTGAGCGAGGCCGATTTCGACACTCTCGCACAGGATTTCGAGCGCACCGGCTTCACCGGCGGTCTCAACTGGTATCGCAATCTGGACCGCAACTGGGAGCTCACCGCCGCCTACGCCGACGCCAAGGTGGAGGTGCCCACCTTCTTCCTCTACGGCGAAAACGACCCGGACATGGAAGGTTTCAGCGGCCGCGACCCCCTGGTTACCCTCCGTGCCAATGTCGCCGACCTGCGTCAGGTCATCGAGGTTCCGTCCGCGGGCCACCTCGTGCAACTCGAGCGTCCGGAGGTCGTCAGCACCTTCATCACCACGGCCGTGAAGAGCCTGGAACCGGGCGCCTGACCGATCCGTCAAGTCCGGCTGCGGGGTTCGGGCCGCGCGGCCGGCCGGACGCACTGTGGGAAAATGCGTCATGACCATCAAGATCGACGCATTGGATTCCGCGTTGTTGGCGGAGCTGGCGTCCGACCCGCGCGCGCCGATTCTGGACTTGGCGCAGCGGTTGAACATCGCGCGGAACACGGTGCAGGCCCGGATGAAGCGGCTGGAGGCTTCGGGAGCGGTGCGGGGGTATCCGCCGAATGTGAATCTGCAGGCGCTGGGGTTCGTGGTGCACGCGTTCGTGGGGATCGAGACCGATCAGAACAAGATGGACGACATCATCGAGGCGCTGCAGTCCTTCCCCAATGTGCTCGAGGTGCACGCGACGACCGGGCGGGCGGATCTGCTGGTCCGGATCGCGGCGCAGTCGCAGCAGGATCTGCTCGGGATCATCCAGCAGGTGCATTCCATCGGCGGGGTGCGGCATACCGAGACCATGCTGGCGATGGCGACGCCGATCGAATATCGGTCGCTGCCGCTCGTCGAACACCTGACGAAAGCTACTGACCGGTCTTAACGGGGCCTTGACGGCGCGGCCTCGAGCAGAATGCTGCGTGCGTCACAGTGCGCCAGGTCACTTTTGATCAGTCTGATCAACTTTTCGCGCCTCGGTTGACACAGATCACACACCACGGCAGATTTCGCTGCACCGATTGCTACTTCGTCTGCAGCTCACGACCTGGGCTGGTGGAAAGTGTGGTGACTCTTCATGACCAGCGTTGCCTGCCCGTCCGACCTACAACCGTCGGCGACAGCCACGCCCTATGACCTCGCCGACCGCTATCGCGCGGGTGCGGGGCCGGTCCTGCTCACCGGTGTCCAGGCCATCGCCCGGATGATGGTCGAGCAGCATGTGCGCGATATTCGCGCGGGTCGCCGTGTCGCGACTTTTGTTTCCGGATATCAGGGCAGCCCGCTCGGCGGGGTCGACAAGATGCTGCTCGGCATGCCGAGCGTGCTGGCCGAACACGACATCGTGTTCGTGCCGGGGATGAACGAGGAACTCGCCGCCACCTCGGTGTGGGGCAGCCAGGCCGATCTGCCGGCCGGGAAACCGACCCACGACGGGGTCGTCGGCGTCTGGTACGGGAAGGGACCCGGCGTCGACCGCGCCACCGATGCGCTGCGGCACGCCAATATGTACGGGGTGAATCCGCGCGGCGGGGTGCTGCTGCTGGTGGGTGACGATCCCGCCTCGAAATCGTCGACGGTGCCCGCGGTGAGCGAACGGTCCTTGGCGGCCATGGGGATTCCCGTGCTGTTCCCGCGCAATGCCGAAGAGATCATCACCCTGGGTATGCAGGGCGTCGCGCTGTCGCGGGCCTCCGGCTGCGTGGTGGCGATGAAGATCGTCGCGGACGTGGCCGATGGCGCCTGGACCGTGGACGCCTCGGTATCGGAGCTCGGCATCACCGTGCCCGAGATCGAATGGGAGGGCAAGCCTTTCGTCTACCGGCAGCGGCCCATGGCGGCGCCGGCGGACAGCCTGCTCGCCGAGGCCGACCTGTACGGGCCGCGCTGGGCGACCGTGCGCGCCTACGGTGCGGCCAACGGTCTCGATGTGCTCGAGGTGAATCCGGCCGCGGCGAAGATCGGGATCGCGGCCACCGGCACCACCTTCGACGCGGTCCGGCAGGCGCTGCTCGACCTCGGCGTCGACGACGCGGTCATGCATCGCGCCGGGATCCGATTGCTGCGCATCGGGATGCCGTATCCCGTTGGCCCGCAGGCGATCACCGAGTTCGCGCACGGGCTCGACGAGGTGATCGTGGTCGAGGACAAGACCGCGTTCATCGAAACGCAGATCCGCGAAATCCTCTACGGGACCGCCGATGCGCCGCAGCTGCTGGGCAAGCACGATGCCAAGGGAGCGCTGCTGTTCCCGCTCGACGGCGAACTCACCGCGGGCCGACTACTCGGGCCGCTGCGCCGGGTATTGCGGGACCATGTCGAGCTGAAAAAGGCTCCGCCGCCGCCACTTTCGCTGGAAGTGCTGTCCGCCAAGCGCACCGCCTACTTCTGCAGCGGCTGCCCGCACAACCGCTCCACCGCCATCCCGGAGGGCTCGATCGGCGGCGGCGGCATCGGCTGCCACACGCTGGTGACCATGTCCGGGCGCGCGGATTCCGCGGTGACCGGGCTGACCCAGATGGGTGGCGAGGGCAGTCAGTGGATCGGGCAGGCGCCGTTCACCGATGTGCCGCACCTGTTCCAGAACATCGGCGACGGGACCTTCTTCCACTCCGGGCAGCTGGCCGTGCAGGCGTGCGTCGCGGCCGGGGTGAACATCACCTACAAGCTGCTCTACAACGAGGTCGTAGCCATGACCGGCGCGCAGGACGTGGAGGGCGGGCTCGGGGTCGCGGAACTGACGCACAAGCTCACCACCGAGGGCGTCAAGCAGATCATCATCTGCGCCGATGAACCCAAGCGGCACAATAGGAAAGCGCTGGCCAAGGGCACGCTGCTGTGGCATCGCGACCGGCTGGACGAAGCCCAGCGGGCGCTGCGGGATGTCCCCGGCGTCACCGTGCTCATCTACGACCAGCATTGCGCGGCCGATGCGCGCCGCCAGCGCAAGCGCGGCACCCTGCCCACCCGCAATACCCGTGTGGTGATCAATGAAGCCGTCTGCGAAGGCTGCGGCGATTGCGGCGTGAAGTCCAACTGCCTGTCCGTGCAGCCCGTGGACACCGAATTCGGGCGCAAGACCCGCATCGATCAGACCTCCTGCAATACCGACTACAGCTGCCTGGACGGCGACTGCCCGTCGTTCGTGACCGTCCAGCTGCCGGATGCGAAGCAGGCCAAGGGATCCCGCAAGACGCGGAAGACCGCCGAGCCGCCCGCCGTGGCCGATCCGGGTCTCGGTGCGCCGCTGGGAACGCAGAACGTGCTGCTCGCCGGTATCGGCGGCACGGGCATCGTCACCGTCAACCAGGTGCTGGCCACCGCCGCGCTGCGGGCCGGCTACGCGGTCGAGAGTCTCGATCAGATCGGCTTGAGCCAGAAGGCCGGTCCGGTGATCTCGCATCTGCGGTTCTCCACCACCGCGCTGGAGCCCTCCAACCGGCTCACCCCGGGTAGTGCCGACTGCGTCATCGCCATCGACCTGCTCACCGCCACGGACACCAAGAATCTGCCCTACGGGAGTCCCAACAGCACGATCTCGGTCGCGTCGACCAGTCAGACCCCGACCGGGGACATGGTGTACGACAAGTCCGTCGCGTATCCGGAGACGCAGTCGCTGCTGGATCGGCTCGCGGCGGTCTCGCGCACGCTGACCCACTTCGACGCGCTCGCGGCGGCACAGGTGCTGTTCGGGAATACCGCGGCCGCCAACTTCCTGGTGGTCGGTGCGGCCTTCCAGGCCGGGGGATTGCGACTGCCCGCGGCCTCGATCGAAGAGGCCATCGGGATCAACGGGGTCGCGGTCGCCGCCAATATCGCGGCCTTCCGCTGGGGACGCGTGGCGTTCGCGGAGCCGGCGGCGTTCGAAGCGGCCGTGGGATCGACACAGCCACAGCGCGATCGGATTGCCGTACCCGCGGAACTGCTGGCGGGCACCGGCTTCGACGATGAGACCCGGCGGCTCGTGGAGCTGCGCGCGGGCGAGCTGATCGCCTTCCAGAGCGTGAAAATCGCGCGGCGGTACATCGATTCGGTGCGGGCCGTGTGGGCCGCCGAGCGTGCCGTCACCGATCGGACCGAGTTCAGTGCCGCCGTGGCGCGCGGGCTCTACAAGTTCACCGCTTACAAGGACGAGTACGAGGTCGCTCGCCTGCTCGTCGACCCGGCCTTCCTGTCGCAGATCGAGTCCCAGGTGCCCGGTGGCGAGAAGCTCACCTACAAGCTGCACCCGCCGATCCTGCGTGCCCTCGGCCGCAAGAAGAAGATCGGTCTCGGACCGAAATCGCATGTGGCGCTGAAGGTTCTCGCCAAGGGTAAGGTGCTGCGCGGCACCAAGCTGGATCCCTTCGGCTACGCCCACGTGCGCAAGGTCGAGCGGGTGCTGCTGGCCCAGTACACCGAGATGGTGCTGCGGCTCGCCCGCGAACTGAACGCCGAGAACTACGACACCGCGCTCGAGCTCGCCGGACTGACCGATCTGGTCCGCGGCTACGAGGGCGTCAAGCTCGGCAATGTCGAGCTGTACTGGTCGCGTCTGCGGGAGCTCGGCATCGACTGCTGACCGCCGGCACGCGCCTGCCGGGGCGCGTGCCCGCTCCTGCCGGAAAGCCTTGCCGCGCTGGACGAGCGCAATCCCGCGCTGTGCCGCGCGGCGAAGCTCGGCGCCGCCGTGCCCACCGCGGCACGGCAATCCGAACCTGCCGCCACCGCGCGGCGCCCGACCCGTCGCAACCATGCGACGGACCCCCGCCGCCACAAGCGGCACCGCACCCCGCCGCGACCCGCGGCGTCCAGGAAGGAATCCACCGTGACCGCAATGCACACCGAGGCAGGAGTTTTCGGCCGCTCGCACGAGCTGAGCCGCCGGGGTCATGAGCAGGTGGTGTTCTGCGAGGACGACAAGACCGGGCTGAAGGCGATCATCGCCATCCATTCGACCGTGCTGGGACCCGCCCTGGGCGGCACCCGGATGTACCCGTACGCCAGCGAATCCCAGGCGCTCGACGATGTGCTGCGGCTGTCGTGGGGCATGACCTACAAGTCGGCGGCCGCCGGCGTCGACCTGGGCGGCGGCAAGGCCGTCATCATCGGCGATCCGGCCCACGACAAGAGCGAGGAGCTGTTCGCCTCCTACGCGCGGTTCGTGGAAACCCTGGGCGGACGGTACATCACCGCCGGTGACGTGGGCACCAACACCGACGACCTGGACGCGATCGGCCGCTACACCTCGCACGTGACCGGCCGCAGCGCCGTGGCCGGCGGATCCGGCGACAGCGCCGGGCTGACCGCGCTCGGCGTGTTCAATGCCATGCGCGCGGGCGCCGAATCCGTCTGGGGCACAGCGTCATTGGCGGGCCGCACGGTCGGTGTCGAAGGTGTCGGCAAGGTGGGCCGGCAGCTCATCGCGCTGCTGCTCGCCGACGGCGCCGAGGTATGCGCCACCGACGTGAATGAGGCTGCCCTGCAGCGTGTTTCGCAGGAGACCCCGGGCGTGCGACTGCTCGGCTCGGTCGCCACCGCACCCGTCGACGTGTACGCGCCCTGCGCCCTCGGCGGCACGCTCACCGCGGCCAGCGCCGAGGCCATCGAGGCCAAGCTCGTCTGCGGTGCGGCCAACAATCAGCTCGCGAATCCCGCGGTGGAGCAGGCGCTCACCGAACGCGGGATCACGTGGGTACCGGACTTCGTCGCCAATGCCGGTGGCCTGATTCAGGTCGCCGGTGAACTGAAGGGCGCGGACAGGGCAACGGTCGAGGGTGACGTGAGGGGCATCTTCGACCGCTGCCGCGACATCATCACGGCGGCGAAGGCCGAAGGTATCGGAACCGGCGCGGCGGCGAACCGGTTCGCGGAACGGCGTCTCGACGCCATTCCCCGATCCATCTGATCGCGCCGCCGGAGTTTCAAAGGAGAGGCCAGAGTGGCGATCACGAGCGGTTTGTTCCGCACCAAATCAGTTGAACAGTCCATCCGGGACACCGATGAACCGGATTCCAAGCTACGTAAGGATCTGACAGCCAGAGATCTCACCATATTCGGTGTCGCGGTCGTGATCGGCGCCGGCATCTTCACCCTCACCGCGCGTACCGCGGGAACGGTCGCCGGACCGGCGGTTTCGCTGGCCTTCGTCTTCGCGGCGATCGCCTGCGGGCTGACCGCGCTCTGTTACGCCGAATTCGCCTCGACCGTGCCGGTCGCGGGGAGCGCGTACACGTTCGCGTACGCCACCTTCGGTGAGCTCATCGCGTGGATCATCGGCTGGGATCTCATCCTGGAATTCGCGCTGGCGGTATCGGTGGTGGCCAAGGGGTGGTCGCAATACCTCGGTGAGGTATTGGGCGGCACCTTGACGCCGATCGCGCACATCGGGTCGATTCAATTCGACTGGGGCGCGGTGCTGATCATCGCGATCGTCGGGACACTGCTGGCGACGGGGACGAAACTGTCGTCGCGGGTGTCGGCCATCGCGGTCGCCATCAAACTGATCGTGATCGCTCTCGTCTTGATCGTGGGTATCACCTACTTCAAGGCTTCCAATCTCTCGCCGTACATTCCGCCGTCGCAGCCGTCGGCCAAGGCGGACGGGGTGCACCAGTCGCTGTTCGCGTGGCTGACCGGGTCCGGTGGCACCAGCTTCGGATGGTTCGGGCTGCTGTCGGCGGCGAGCCTGGTGTTCTTCGCCTTCGTCGGATTCGACGTGGTGGCAACGACCGCCGAGGAGACTCGTAACCCGCAGCGCGATGTCCCGCGCGGCATCTTCGGGTCGCTGGCCATCGTGACGGTGCTGTACGTGGCGGTTTCGCTGGTGCTGACCGGCATGGTCTCCTACAAGGACCTGCAGAGCGGAAACGCCACCCTGGCAACCGCTTTCGCCATCCACGGCGCCACCTGGGTGAAGAACATCATCTCCATCGGCGCCCTCGCGGGCCTCTCGACCGTGGTCATGGTCATGTTCCTCGGCCAGACCCGAGTCCTCTTCGCCATGTCCCGAGACGGATTGCTGCCCCGCGGCCTGGCCCACACCGGCAAGAACGGCACCCCCATCCGCCTGACGGTCATCGTCGGCTCGATCTGCGCGGTCCTCGCGGCCTTCGTCGACTTCGGCACCCTCGAAGAGATGGTCAACATCGGCACCCTGGTCGCCTTCGTCCTGGTCTCCATCGGCGTCCCCATCCTCCGCCGCACCCGCCCCGACCTGAAACGTGGCTTCCGAGTCCCCCTCGTCCCCTTCGTCCCGATCCTGGCCGCCCTGGCCTGCTTCTGGCTGATGCTCAACCTGTCCCTGGAAACCTGGCTGCGATTCATCATCTGGATGGTGCTGGGCGCAATCGTCTACTTCGCCTACGGCCGAACACATTCGGCGCTGGGTCGCCGCGCCGCGCCGGCCGAGGAGCCCGCGGTGTCACCCGTCCGATAACCGCGCCACTTCGGCGAAAGTCAGGTCGAGCAGGCCGGGGAAGCGCGCATCGAGATCGGCGCGGCGGAGCGTGAGGTAGAACTTGCGCCCGTCGCGCCGTTGCCGAATGACCCCGGCCTCGCGCAAGGCCCGCCACTGATGGGTCATGCTGGATTTCGGTTCGGCAGGCAGGATTTCGCCGCAGAAGCGTTCGTCACCGCTCGCCAGGGCGTGGACGATTTCCAGGCGTATCGGATGCCCGAGTGCGGCGAGCACGTCGACGAGCCGGATAGCGCTCGTCTCCGGGTGGTACAGCTCGGTTCAGCGATAGTGTGAGGAGACCGCATGACCAGCACGAGCGTGCCCGAAATGCTGTCCGACGCAAGCCTTGCCGCATCCTTGCCGGGCGGGTTCACCAGCCGTCTCGCCGAGGTCGGCGGTGTCCGTCTGCACTACGTCGACGGGGGTGCGGGCGCGCCGCTGCTCCTGCTGGGCGGCTGGCCGCAGACGTGGTGGCAGTGGCACAAGGTGATGCCCGCTCTGGCGCAACGGTATCGGGTGATCGCGGTCGACCTGCGGGGGATGGGCGGCTCGGGCAAGCCGGCCGCTGGCTACGACAAGAAGACCATGGCCGCCGATATTCGCGCCCTGGTCACGCATCTGGGATTGGCGTCGGTGAGCATCGCCGGCCACGATATCGGCGCCATGGTGGCCTACGCGTACGCGGCCAACTACCCCGGCGCCACGGAAAAGATTGCGCTGCTGGATGTTCCGCACCCCGATGAAGGCTGGCCACGGTTCGGCCTGCTGCCCGAAGCCGACCAGCACGTGGATTCGGTGATCGAGGCCGGTGACCGCTCGTTCCTGTGGTGGTTCGCCTTCAATCAGGTGCAGGAACTGCCGGAACTCCTGCTCGGCGACGGCCGCATCCGACTGCTGATCGACTGGTTGTTCACTCGCCAGGCCCGCAATCCGGCCGCCATCGACGAGCATTCGCTGGATCACGAACCCGAGCTTGTCCAGATAGCGGCTGAGTGCGTTGGCCCGCACCGGATTCGGCGCCCCCGCCAACTCCCGCGCAGTGCGCTCGACCCGATCGAGGTCGCGCACCATAGCGCGATGCGTGAGGAGCATCGTCTTGTGCCCCCTCGGCAAACTGGCAACGGATGACACCGACATGAAGACTCCTGAACGCGTGGCAGCTGACCCTGCTGCCACGCGCCATGCTAACACTATAAACGTAGTAAAAAACACTAGAGATGTAGTGAAGGAGTCGAAATGCCCCGCAGG
The DNA here is from genome assembly GCF_044386975.1 of Nocardia sp. NPDC020380. Classification (NCBI taxonomy): domain Bacteria; kingdom Bacillati; phylum Actinomycetota; class Actinomycetes; order Mycobacteriales; family Nocardiaceae; genus Nocardia; species Nocardia sp. NPDC020380. Next base: position 518,833 of record NZ_JBIRVQ010000002.1, read on the forward strand.
CGCGAGCAAGTCCTGGACGCGGCCATAGAAGTCATGGCCACCGAAGGCCTACGCGGCCTGACCTTCCAAGCTGTCGACAAGGCAGCCTCAGTCCCCGCCGGCACCGCCTCCAACTCCTTCCGCACCCGCAACGCCCTCCTCCTGGGCATAGTCACCCACCTCGTAGACCTGGACGAGCGCGACTGGCGAGCAGTAGGCGGCATCCTCCAACCCACCACCCCCGAAGCCCTCATCGAAACGATGTCCGGCGTAATCCGCCACGCCCTGGGCCCAGGCCGCAGCCGCACCACAGCCCGCTACGCCCTCTTCCTGGAAGCAGCCACCAACCCAGACCTCCGAGCCCCCCTCACCGCAGCCCGCCAAACCATCACCACCTGGATAACCCCCTGGCTCCAATCCCTAGGCTCCCCAGCCCCCGCCGCCCACTGCCACATCCTCCTCGACCACACAGACGGCGCCATCCTCCACCAAATAACCTGGCCAGACCCCGATTACAACCCCACCCCCGGAATCCGCGCCCTAGTAACCGGCCTACTGGGCCACCCCTGAACACCCAACGACATCGCCGTAAATACGCTCGACAACGGCGCCCATTCCCCAATCGCCCCCGATACGAACCTCATCCACAAACCCCAGCCCCTGCCACCCGTGATACCACTCCGCCATCTGCTCCGACGAGAACTCCTCCGCCTGCGGCCGCCCAGCATGCCGCAGCAGGGTCTCCTCGAACGCCAGGTCAAAGCTGTAAAACAGTGCGTGCGCCGCCATCCCACTGATCCGTTCGAGCATTTCGCCATAGCGATCAGCGTCGAGGATGCCCTCCACGATCACAGTCGAACCGCGAGCCAGCCCGAATGCGGCGATGTGCTCGATGAGATCAATGTTTACCCCAGCCGGGATATCGCTCTCCCTCAACATGTGCCGCCTGACCGCATCCTGCGACACAACAAGGCATTTGGCGCGAGGAAACCGCTCTTGCACGCCGCGAGCCGCCGTCGATTTACCCGAGCCGGAGTTACCGCGAATCACAACCAGCACGCTCACACGGGTACTCTACTGCGCCGCCAGTGGTCCTCGAATTACATAATCTTGCTGGCTTGCCGGGATTCGAACCTGGAACCGACGCCTTAACAGGGCGCTGCTCTGCCGTTGAGCTACAAGCCATTGGGGTGATCGGCGGGGCTTGAACCCGCTTTCTCCGGAATCACGATCCGGTGCCTCGTCCTATTCGGCCTCGATCACCGTGGCGGTGGTCGGATTCGAACCCCAACGCTGATACGTCCCTCCGGTTTTCAAGACCGGCTGGCCCCCTCGGGCTGGAACCTTCCATTCCCGCTGCTCTGGTGAGCTTGCGGTGAAACAACATTCGCAGGAATGGCGAGGGGGCTGCAACTTATTTTCCGGGGAGGAATTTGCCGGGTGTCAGGCCGACACGCGGCGGAGGGATTCGGGGGTCAGGTCTTTGAGGGTGGGGTAGCCGTCTACCGCCATGATGAGGTCGGCTTCGGCCAGGAGGGTGCGGAGGACGTGGACGATGCCGTCTGTGCCGCCTAGGGCGCAGCCGTACGCGTAAGGGCGGCCGATGCCTACGGCTGTGGCGCCTAGGGCCAAGGCCTTGATGATGTCGGCGCCGGTGCGGATGCCGGAGTCGAAGAGGACTGGGAGGCCTTCGGCGGCGGCTACTACGTCGGGGAGCATGTCGAGGGCGGGGAGGCCGCCGTTGGCTTGGCGGCCACCATGGTTGGAGCAGTAGATGCCGTCTACGCCGGCGTCGCGGGCGCGGCGGGCGTCGTCGGGGTGGCCGATGCCCTTCACGATGAGGGGGAGCTTGGTGAGGGAGCGGAGCCAGGGGAGGTCGGCCCAGGTGAGGGGGTTGCCGAAGACCTGGATCCAGCGGAGGATCGCGGACTGGGGGTCTTCTTCGGGGGATTTCGCGAGGCTCGCGCGGAAGACGGGGTCGGTGAAGTAGTTGGTGAGGCAGTGGCCGCGGAGTTGGGGGAAGTTGGCGGTGGCCAGGTCGCGGGGGCGCCAACCGGTGACCCAGGTGTCGAGGGTGACGACGATGCCCTTGAAGCCGGCCTGTTCGGCGCGGGCGACGAGGCTGGCGGCCAGGTCGCGGTCGGTGGGGGTGTAGAGCTGGAAAAAGCCTGGGGTGTCACCGAATTCGGCGGCGACATCTTCGAGGGGGTCCACCGTCAGCGTCGAAGCCACCATCGGGACGCCCGTACGTGCTGCGGCGCGCGCGGTCGCGAGATCGCCGTGACCGTCCTGCGCGCACAGGCCGATCACGCCGACCGGAGCCATGAAAACCGGTGCGGGCAAAGTCATTCCGAACAGATCCACCGTTAGATCCCGCTGCGCCGCGCCCACGAACATGCGCGGCACCAGCCCCCACTGGTCGAAGGCGGTCCGGTTCGCGTTCTGGGTGCGCTCATCACCCGCACCGCCCGCGACATACGACCACACCGACGGCGGCATCGCCGACTGCGCCCGCTCGACCAGTTCGGCGTGATTCACCGGGAACGCCGGGACCACACCGCGCAGCCCCTGGAAATAGATCTCGTTCTGGAAATCCCCGAATGCCATGACCGTCCTCCGTTCGTCGCGCCCCTGTCGGCGCCCACTCCATTGTGCGAGACTTGGCATCCGGACCTGCCGGATCGCAGGATATCGTCACGGAGATAGATGCACATGCAGGATGATGCCAAGATGCTCGGCGAGGACGACCTCGCCCTCATCAATGCGCTGCAACTCCGCCCCCGCGCCTCCTGGACCGAACTCGGCCGCGTCCTCGACGTCGACCCGGTCACCGTCGCCCGCCGCTGGCAACGCCTGGAACAGCGCGGCGAGGCCTGGGTCTGCGTCTCCCCGGGCCCCGCCCTGTTCGATCACGTCTGCGCCGCCTACGTCGATATCGACTGTGCCGCAGGCGAAACCGCCGCCGTCGTGCGCGCCCTCGCCGCGCATCCGCACATGCTGACCCTGGAACGCGCGGGCGGCAGCAACCGAATCCTCGCCACCGTGGCGACCCGCGATTTCGACCAGATGTCCCGCTACACCCTCGACGTACTGCCGGCCGTCCCGCACATCACCGCCGTGCGCGCCCATATCGTCACGCACTGGTTCGCCGAGGGCGGCAGCTGGCGCATCGACGCGCTCGCCCCCGGCCAGCGCGACCGGCTGCGCACCCCGGCTACCGCCGCACCCGCCGATGCGGGCCGGCGCCGCGTCACCGCCCTGGACCGGGCCATGTTCGAACAGCTCTACTTCGACGGCCGCGCCGCCCACCGCACCCTCGCCGCCGCCCTGGACATCAGCGGTTCCACGGTCAAACGCCGCATCGACGAACTCACCCGCCTGGGCGTGCTCGGATTCCGCTGCGATTTCGCGCGCCCCCTCGGTGGCTGGCCGGTCGCCGTCACCTTCTGGGCGACCGCCCCGACCGCCGCCCTGCCGGAGATCGGCTATGCCCTCATCCGCCTACCGCAGACCCGTAATTGCGCCGCCGTCAGTGGCACCCACAATCTCGCCGTGCAGGCCAACCTGCATTCGGTGGCCGAGGTGACGCGCTTCGAGAACGAGCTCGCCACCATGCATCCCGAGTTCACCGTCTCCGAGCGGGTGATCACCCTGCGGCACGAGAAGATGCTCGGCCGCATCCTGGACGGGCACGGCCGGGCCGTGTCGGTGGTGCCGCCGGATATCTGGTCGGAAACCGTTCCGGCGGTCAGTAATTCGTATTGAGGTAGTCGGCGGCGTGCGTGGTCCAGGGCACGTCGGCGCCCGGCATGGTGTGACTGGCGTACAGCATGTGCTGACTGTCCGGTTGCGGTGCGAGCGTGCCGATCCGCGCGCCCTCCAGCAGGGCGAACGGCGAGAGCGCGGGATCGAGTACGCGCAAGGGTGAATCGGCGGGGGTGCAGGTGATGATGTCGTGCGGGTTGGCGTACTCGCGCACATCGACCGCGACCGGCCAGTGTCCGCGCTGCCCGTGCAGCCCGAAACTCTTTGCCGGGCAGAGATTCCCGACCGATTCCCCGGCCTGCCGCAGCGGGTTGGCGATGTTCACCGCGAACGCGATGTCCAGCGGTGAATCGTCGATGTTCGTGTAGACCCCGGCTCGCGCACCCTCCAGAATCAGGCTCGCCACGATCCCGCCCAGCGAATAACTCAGCAACCCACAGGTATTCGGCGAATCCTGTAATGCCTTCACCGCAGCGGCGACTCCGCGGCGCAGCGCGAAGTCCATCGAGGAACCCCACATATTCGGCTCCGGGCCAATGGATGTCGGCCAATCCGGCTCGAGGCAGGTGAACCTGTCCGGGTCCAGTAGCTTGCACACCTCCTGACGAGGGCGACTCTGCCCTCGAACGTGTCAGTACTCAATCGATCTCAACTCCTCGAACCGTGAATTTCGCAAACCAACCGGACAATACTGTCCGGTTGCTACGGTAGTCCCATGAGTGAAGAACGTCGAGTGAATCGTGGCCCGGGAGCGGCCGCCGACAACCGCGCGGCACTCATCGCCGCCGCCCGCGACACCTTCACCGAGATCGGCTTCCACGCCCCGCTGAGCCTGGTCGCCCGCCGCGCCGGCGTCGGACAGGGCAGCCTCTACCGCCACTTCCCGGACCGGGAAAGCCTGGCGCTGGCCGTCTTCGAGGACAACATCACCGGCCTGGAAGCCTTCGCCGCGAACCCGGAGATCACCCTCGAGGACATCCTCACCCGAGTCATCGAGCAACTGACCGCGGTCACGGCGGTGATCGCCGACCTCGACCCCTCGGTGACCGACCCGAGAATGCTGAGCCTCGCCGATCGCCTCCGCGCCCTGCTCGCGGCCACACTCGACGCCGATCGCCCCACGACCCGCTGGCGCGCCGATCTCACCGCCGACGAACTCGTCCTCGCCCTGGCCCTGCTCGCCTCGCTGCTCGCCCACGCCGACGCCGCCACCCGCCCGGAACTCGCGGCCCGCGCCTGGGAGCTATTGCGTCGCGGACTGGCCCCGTAGACCACAGAGCCGATCCGGTCCCGGGCGAAATGCAAAGGGCGGGCTGTTCATACGAACAGCCCGCCCTTTACAAAGAGGTGAATCAGTGCGGCAGATCCGCCGCCGCGGACTCGTCCAGCAGCCACGTGGTGGATTCACTGCCGATGGCGCCCGCGGCCGGAATATCCAGCGGCGACGCACCATTCAGCGCAGCCGCCACCGCGGCGGCCTTGGCCTCACCCGAGACCACCAGCACCACATGCCGCGACTTCCGGATCGCCGGCAGCGTCAGCGTGACACGCACGGCCGGCGGCTTGGGCGAATGCGTCTCCGCCACCACGAGTTCGTGCTCTTCGCGGGTGGCATCCGTGTGCGGGAACAGCGAATTGATATGCCCCTCACCGCCCATGCCCAGCAGGTGCAGGTCGAACGCGCCGTGCTCGGCCAGGTACGCGTGCACGGTCGCCGAGTACTCGCCCGCGGCCTCCAGCGGATCCGGGTAGTCGCCGCTGGACGGCTCGGCCGGATGCACCCGCGCCGGATCGACCGGCACATGATCGAGCAGCGCCTGACGCGCCTGCAGTTCATTGCGTTCCGGGTCGCCGACCGGCAGGAACCGCTCGTCACCCCAGAACACGTCGAGGTTCGCCCAGTCGATGTCGCCCGGCGCCTTGCGCACCCATTCGAGCAGCCCGATGCCGGTGCCGCCGCCGGTCAGCACGACCGATGCGGACCCGCGTAAGCGCTGCGCCTCCACCACCTCGGTGACGAACCGCGCGGCGGCCGCGCGCACGAGTTCCTCGGTGCCGGAGAAGGTTTCGACGGCGGACTTACTCATAGGTGACCCTTTCGATTCCGGTCAGCGCCTCGGCGTAGATATCGTCGGCGTCCAAGTGGCGCAGCTCTTCGGCCAGGCAGTCCTTGGTCTCCCGGCGAGCCAGGGCGAAGCGCTGATCCGGTTCACCGCTGCGCTTCAGGGTCGCGGTGCGGCCGTGCTGCGGGCGGGAGATGGCGATGGACACCGTGGGGCGCACCATCTCCACCTTCAGTTCACCGGTCCGGCGCACCACCGGGCACTCCAGTCGCGCGGCCAGCCATCCCGCCAGCATATCGAGGGCCGGCTCGTCCCGCAGACCCGAAACCGTCACGGACTCAACGCCTTCGAAGGGCGCCTCGTCGAGCGCGGCGGCCAGCAGGGCCCGCCAGTACGTGACCCGGCTCCACGCCAGATCCGTATCGCCGGGCGCGTACGAATGCCGCCGGCCCTTGATGGTGTCCTGCGGATTCGGCGCGAAGGTCGCATCGGTGATGCGGCGGGTCGCCAAGCGCCCCACCGCATCCTTGGACGGGAACTCCGGGGCGCCCCGCGGCCACCACGCCACCACGGGGGTGTCGGGCAGCAGGAACGGGATCACCACGCTGCTCTCGTGCAGCACCAGGTCACCCTGCAGCCGGAGCACTATCACCTCGGCCGCGCCCGCGTCCCCGCCGACGCGGATCTGCGCGTCCAGCCGGGTTTCGGCATTGCGGTCACCGCGCGCGAGCACTATGACACGGCAGGGATGTTCGCGGCTGGCGTCGTTGGCCGCGTCGATGGCCTCCTCCGCCTCGGAGCTGTCCAGGGTGCACACCACCAGCGTGAGCACCCGGCCCACGGTGACCACGCCATTGCTCTCGCGCAACTGCACCAGGCGTTTCGACACCTCGTTGGTGTGGGTGTCGGGCATGTCGATGATCATCGGGTGGGCTCCTGGGTGGGTGTGGTCATGGTCGCCGCCATTCCCGCCCGCTGCGCGCGAGCATCTCATCGGCGGATTCCGGGCCCCAGGTGCCCGCCTCGTACGGATCCGGCTTACCGGTCTCCGCCCAGCGCTCGAGCGCGGGATCGAGGATGCGCCAGGCCAATTCGACCTCCTCGTTGACCGGGAACAACGACGGCATACCCAGCAGCACGTCCAGGATGAGCCGCTCGTACGCCTCGGGGGAGTCCTCGGTGAACGCCTCGCCGTAGCTGAAGTCCATGTTCACGTCGCGGACCTCCATGGACGATCCGGGCACCTTGGACCCGAATCGCATGGTGATGCCCTCGTCCGGCTGCACCCGGATGACCAGCGCGTTCTGCCCGAGTTCCTCGGTCATGGTCTGGTCGAACGGCAGGTGCGGGGCGCGCTTGAACACGACCGCGATCTCGGTGACGCGGCGGCCCAGGCGTTTTCCGGTGCGCAGATAGAACGGGACACCGGCCCAGCGCCGCGTCTCCACGGCGAGGGTGATGGCGGCGTAGGTCTCGGTGCGGGAATTCGGGTCGAAACCCTCTTCCTGTGCGAGGCCCACCACCGGCTCGCTGCCCTGCCAGCCCGCGGTGTATTGCCCGCGCGCCGTCGTCTCGTCAAGGGGCGCAACGAGTTTCGTCGCCGAGAGCACCTTGATCTTCTCGATTTGCAGCTGCTTGGGCTGGAAGCTGACCGGTTCTTCCATCGCCGTCAGCGCGAGCAGCTGGATCAGGTGGTTCTGGATGACGTCGCGGGCCGCGCCGATGCCGTCGTAATAGCCTGCGCGGCCGCCCAATCCGATGTCCTCGGCCATGGTGATCTGCACATGGTCGACATAGTTGGCGTTCCAGATCGGATCCCACAGCTGGTTGGCGAAGCGCAGCGCCAGAATGTTCTGGACCGTCTCCTTACCCAGGTAGTGGTCGATCCGGAAGACCGAACGTTCCGGGAACACCGTGTTCACCAGGGCGTTCAGCTCCTGCGCGCTCTGCAGATCATGCCCGAAGGGCTTCTCGATCACCACGCGCCGCCACGACTTCGGCTGTCCCGCAGGCGAATCCGCGGGCTGCGCCAGACCGTTCTCGGACAACTGCTCCAGCACGGTCGGGAACTCGCCGGGCGGAATCGACAGGTAGAAGGCGGTATTGCCGCCCGTCCCGCGATCCCGATCCAGATCCTTCAGCGTGGTCGCGAGCTTGTGGAAGGATTCGTCGTCCTCGAACGTGCCGCGGACGAAACGCAATCCCTCCTTCAGCTGCTGCCACACCTCGTCCCGGAACGGGGTGCGCGCCGACGAACTCACGGACTCGTGCACGAGGGCCGCGAATTCGTCGTCGCTCATATCCCGGCGGGCGAAACCGACCAGCGAGAATCCCGGAGGCAGCAGCCCCCGATTCGCCAGATCGTAGATGGCCGGCAGCACTTTGCGCCGCGACAGGTCACCGGTTACGCCGAATATCACCAAGCTGCACGGTCCCGCGATGCGGGGAACCCGGCTGTCCCGCCCATCGCGGAGCGGGTTCCCCGTCGTGACCATTTTCGCCTCGCCGGTCACTGTCAGTTGCCTCCCGCCGCCTTCAGCGACTCCGTGGTGGCGACGAGCAGCTCTTCCCAGGACTTCACGAACTTGTCGACGCCCTCGGTCTCGAGCACACCGAACACGTCGGCCAGGTCGATGCCCACGGCGGTCAGCTGATCGAAGATCGCCTGCGCCTCGGCTCCCTTGCCCACCGCCGCGTCCGGCACGATCACGCCGTGATCCGCGACGGCCTGCAGGGTCTTCTCCGGCAGCGTGTTCACCGTGTTCGGCGCCACCAGCTCGGTGACGTACATGGTGTCGGAGTAGTCCGGGTTCTTCACACCGGTCGACGCCCACAGCGGCCGCTGCCGGTTGGCGCTGCCCTGCGAGAACAACAGCGCGTACGTGGAAGTGTGCTTGCCGCCGTCGAATACGTCCTGGTAGGCCGCATAGGCCAAGTGCGCGTTGGCGACTCCGGCCTTACCACGCAGCGCCAGCGCCGCGTCGGTGCCGATGGCCTCCAGCCGCTTGTCGATCTCGGTGTCCACCCGGGACACGAAGAACGAAGCGACGGAATGGATCTTGGCCAGATCGTGCCCGGCGGTGTGCGCGCTGCGCAGGCCGTCCAGGTAGGCGCCCATGACCGCGATGTGGCGTTCCACCGAGAAGATCAGGGTGACGTTCACGCTGATGCCCTCGGCGATCACCCGCGAGATGGCGGGCAGGCCGGCCTCGGTGGCGGGAATCTTGATGAACAGGTTGGGGCGGTCGACGATCTTCCACAGTTCGATCGCCTGCTTGACCGTGCCGTCCTCGTCGAAGGCCAGGCGCGGATCCACCTCGATGGACACGCGGCCGTCGGTGCCGCCGCTGGCCTCGAAGACCGGGGCGAAGACATCGCACGCCGCGCGCACGTCATCGGTGGTGATGGTGCGTACGGCCGCATCGGCGTCCGCGCCGCGAGCGGACAGCTCACGCAGCTGCTCGTCGTAGGAGTGGCCCTGCGAGAGAGCGCCCTGGAAAATGGTCGGGTTGGTGGTGACACCGACGACATTGCGAGTATCGATCAGGCCCTGGAGATTTCCGGACTTGATGCGATCCCGCGACAGGTCGTCCAGCCACACCGAAACCCCTGCGGCGGACAGTGCCGCGGTGTTCGTGTTCTGGGTCATGGAGGCTATCCCTTCACCTTGTTAAGCGAGCGGGTGGCAGCAGTGACGACGGCATCGGCGGTGATACCGAACTCGCGGAACAGCGTCTTGTAGTCGGCCGAGGCACCGAAGTGCTCGATGGACACGGTTTCACCCGCATCACCGACGAACCGGTGCCACGGCATCGAAATTCCGGCTTCCACCGAAACTCGCGCCTTCACCGACGGCGGCAGCACGGACTCACGGTAGGACTGCTCCTGAGCGTCGAACCACTCCACACACGGCATGGACACCACGCGGGTGCCGACGCCCTGTGCCTCGAGCGTAGCGCGGGCCTCGGTCGCGAGCTGGAGTTCCGAACCGGTGGCAATCAAGATCACCTGCGGTGTGGCCGTGGAGGATTCGGCCAGGACGTAACCGCCCTTGGCGACACCCTCGTAGCTGGTGCCCTCCTGGATCGGCAGATCCTGACGGGTCAGCGCCAGCGCCGACGGACCGTCCTGATGCGCGGGCTCCGACACCAGGAAATGCGAATGCCGTTCGGCCGAATCGCGTTCCAGGATCGTGCGCCACGCGTAGGTGGTCTCGTTGGCGTCACCCGGGCGCACCACGTTCAGGCCCGGGATCGCGCGCAGCGCGGCCAGGTGCTCGATCGGCTGATGCGTCGGGCCGTCCTCGCCGAGGCCGATGGAGTCGTGCGTCCACACGTAGACGACCGGGGTGCGCATGACCGCGCCCAGTCGCACCGAACCACGCATGTAATCGGAGAACACCAGGAAGGTGCCGCCGTACGGACGGGTCGGGCCGTGCAGGGCGATGCCGTTCAGGATCGCGCCCATGGCGTGTTCACGCACACCGAAGTGCAGGGTGCGGCCGTACGGGTTCGCCTTCCACATGCCCGTGGAGATGGACTCCGGGCCGAAGGACGGCTGGTTCGGCATGGTGGTGTTGTTGGACTCGGCCAGGTCGGCCGAACCGCCCCACAGCTCCGGCAGCACCGGCGCGAGCGCGGCCAGCACGGCGCCGGACGCCTTACGGGTGGAGGTGGCCTTCTCGTGGGCCGGCAGCACCTCGGCCCAGCCGGACGGCAGGCGACGCTCCTGCAGGCGGTCGAACAGCGCCTTGTTCTCCGGGTTGGCCTGGGCCCACGCGTCGAACCGGTCGTTCCAGGTCTTGCGGGCGGCCGCGCCACGATCGGCGGCGTTCCGGCGGGTGTGCTCGATCACCTCGGGGGCGACATCGAACGACTTCTCCGGGTCGAAGCCCAGGATCTTCTTGGTGGCCGCGACCTCGTCCGCGCCCAGCGCCGCGCCGTGCGCGCTGCCGCTGTTCATCTTGTTCGGGGCCGGGTAGCCGATGATGGTGCGCAACACGATGATCGACGGCTTGTCGGTGACCGCCTGGGCCGCCGCGATGGCCTCTTCGATGCCGGTCACGTTCTCGCCGCCCTCGACGTACTGCACGTGCCAGCCGTAGGCGCGGTAGCGCGCGGCGGTGTCCTCGGTGAGGGCGATGCGGGTGTCGTCCTCGATGGAGATCTTGTTGTCGTCGTAGAACAGGATCAGGTTGCCCAGCTGCTGGGTGCCCGCCAGCGAGGACGCCTCGGAGGTGACGCCCTCCTCGATGTCACCGTCGGACGCGATCACATAGATGAAGTGATCGAACGCCGACTCGCCCTGTGCCGCTTCGGGATCGAACAGCCCACGCTCACGCCGCGCCGCCATCGCCATACCGACCGCCGAGGCCAGACCCTGACCCAGCGGGCCGGTGGTGATCTCCACGCCCGGGGTGTGCCGGTACTCCGGGTGACCCGGGGTCAGCGAACCCCAGGTGCGCAGGGCCTCGAGGTCGGACAGCTCCAAGCCGATACCCGCCAGGTACAGCTCGATGTACTGGGTCAGGCTGGAATGCCCGCAGGACAGGACGAAACGGTCGCGGCCCACCCACTCCGGGTCACTCGGATCGAACCGCATGACCCGCTGGTAGAGGGTGTAGGCCAAGGGCGCCAAGCTCATTGCGGTGCCCGGGTGACCATTACCCACCTTCTGCACGGCATCGGCCGCGAGCACCCGGGCCGTGTCAACGGCTCTGGTGTCGAGATCGGTCCAGTCGGTGGGGTGGTTCGGCTGAGTGAGCGCGCGGATGTCGTCGGTAACTGACACGACCGAGGTTCTCCTGACCTTCTCGTCAAACGATGCGGTTGTGGGCGGCGGGTTGTTCGCTGCGGTTGATCCCGGTGCGACACGGCGCACCGATACACACACCACCCTAAAGGTGGGCGATTCATGCCCACGCGGGAACCCGGATTCACCGGTCGCCGTGTCGTTGTTCGTAGCTTCCCACTGACCGCTTCGTGACTACCCGGAGAACGCATCGCGAACCGGTCTCGCTGCGCGCCATGAGGGGACGTGGTCGGGAGCACGCTCATCGGGGGTCTACCATGCTCTGTAGTAGTAGCGCCGCGCCGCACTGGGCTGTGTCTGGGGAACGGCAGAGCACGCTGCTATCCAGACCGGATCGGATAATGCACGGCGTGCGAGGAGAAACAGTGGGGATTGGGCAACAGCCGGGTGGCGCTCACGGCTCCTCCGGGACGATGCTGGCTGACCGCGTCACGGGCACCGGACCGCTTTCCGTGGCCGCTCGGCGCGTGCTCGCCTACATCGCGCTCACCAAACCCCGGGTGATCGAGCTGCTGCTCGTCGCCACCATCCCGACGATGTTGCTGGCCGATCGCGGGCACATCGACATCCGGCTGATCCTGGCCACGCTGTTCGGCGGGTGGATGGGCGCGGCGAGCGCCAACACCTTGAACTGCGTCGCCGACGCCGATATCGACAAGGTGATGAAGCGGACCTCCAAGCGGCCGCTGGCCCGCGAGGCGGTTCCCACGCGGAACGCGTTCATCTTCGGCGTGACGCTGGGGCTCGCGTCGTTCGCGTGGCTGTGGTGGCAGGCCAATCTGCTGTCCGGCGCGCTGGTCGTGGTGACCATTCTTTTCTACGTCTTCGTCTACACGCTCGGTCTCAAGCGCCGCACCTCGCAGAACGTGGTGTGGGGTGGCGCGGCCGGCTGTATGCCCGCACTGGTCGGGTGGTCGGCGGTCACCGGCAATATCGGCTGGCCCGCCATCGTGCTGTTCCTGGTGATCTTCTTCTGGACGCCGCCGCACACCTGGGCGCTCGCCATGCGGTACAAGGAGGACTACAAGGCCGCGGGCGTGCCCATGCTCCCGGTCGTGGCCACCGAGGAGGTGGTCACCAAGCAGATCGTCATCTACACCTGGGCCACCGTGCTCGCCACCCTGGCCCTGGTTCCCGCCGCCGGACCCATCTACGCCGCGACCGCCCTCGTGGCCGGCGCCTGGTTCCTGCTCATGGCCCACCAGCTGTATTCCGGTGTCCGCAAGGGCGAATCGGTCAAGCCGCTGCGACTGTTCCTGCAGTCCAACAACTATCTGGCCGTCGTCTTCTGCGGGCTCGCGGTGGACTCGGTGCTCGGCTGGCACACCCTCGGGCACACCTTCTTCGGCTGACACCTCACCGGCTGGTGAGCTGACCCATCAGCACGGTGAAAACCGCCTCATCCCAGGGTTCCACGTCGACGCCCGCCAGAATCGCATCCAGCAACGGCGCCCGCACCAAACTCCCGAACCCATAGTGCCCGCCCGCCCGCGCGCTCGCGATCACGGCCTGAATGACGATCGCGTACACCTCACTCCGCGGCATACCGACCACCCCACCCGCCGCCTCCACCTCATCGAGCATCCCCTCGACCGCCTCGATAACCTCGCGCAGGACGCGGATTTCGAGGTCCCGCATATCGTCCATGCGGAAAGCACAGCAGCACGGTGAGCGCGGCCGCAGCGAAAATGGGATCCCGATTCGAATCGACCCATTTCGCCACGGCGCGACCCATGTTCGCGTTACAACGGATCCATCTCACGTACGCGCTTGATTCGAGTTCGCTGACGAGGACCGGACCGATGAACGGCACCGAAGAACAAGAGATCTCCGCCTCCACCCTGCCCCGGCGGCAATTGGGCCGGTTTCTGCGCGAGGAGCGCGAGACCAACGGCCTCACGATCGACGCCGCGGCCAAGCTCGTGGATCTGTCGAAGTCAGCGCTGCAGCGGCTGGAGGCCGGGCGCAATCAGCGCATCCGGAAGACGGATGTCCGTGCGCTGTGCGAGGTGTACGGCGTGGATGCCGCCAACACCCGACAGGCCGTGGAACTGGCGGAGCAGGCTCGGGCACGAAGCTGGTATCACGCCTTCGGCGGGTTGTTCAGCGACGAATTCAATATGTACATCGGACTGGAATCCGCCGCGCGGCAACTGATCGTCTACCACGAGCAGGTTCCCGGACTCGTGCAAACTCGGGACTACGCACGTGCTCTCATCAGCGCGTTCTACCGGGACGACGCGGCCGACGCGATCGACCGGCGGGTTGAACTGCGAATGAAGCGGCAGCGCATGGTCACTCGCCGCAGCGAACCACTCGAACTCGAGGTGCTGCTGCACGAATCCGCGCTGTATCGGGTCGTCGGCGATCGCCGGATCATGGCGGTGCAACTCCGCCAGCTGGCGGAGATCGGCAAGCTGCCCAACGTCACGATACGGATCAGCCCTTACAGTGCGGGCATCACCTGGGGCATCCTGCACGGCCAGTTCGTGTTGCTCGGCTTCGGCTCGGATGCGAAGGGCCGCATCGTCGAACCGCCGATCGTCTATCTCGAGGGCGGGCCCAGCAGTGACGTCTACCTCGAAAAGCCCGACGATGTACAGCGTTACGATGAGCTGGCGTGCGCCATTCGCGGTACCGCCCTGGGCGAGAACGAAACACGAGACCTGCTCCGGCAGGCGGCAAAGGAGTTCGAATGACCAGTGACCTGTCCCGGGCACGGTGGTTCAAGAGCACCTACAGCGAATCCGGCGGCCAGTGTGTGGAAGTCGCCTTTCTCGATGGTGATGCGGTGGGTGTCCGCGACTCCAAGAAGCCGGACGGCGGCGTTCTGGTGTTTACCGCGGTGCAGTGGCGGGCCTTCACTGCCCGCGTGCGAGACGGTCTGATCTGACCGGCCGGGATCTCACTCCGTAGTCCTATTCCATGCCATACCAAAGGGTTACAGGGAACTAGAATCCGGCCGATAACTTCGGGTTCATGACGACACCTGCCCTGGTATCAGGGTCAACTCCACGGCCGCCGCGGCGCGATTCCGACGGTGATTACACCCGGCTGCTACGCCGCATCTCCGCGGCGGGACTGATGGAGCGGCGGCCCGTCTACTACGCGATCCGGCTCAGTCTGGTCGGGATCGCGTTCGTCGCCGGGTGGGCGGCGTTCTTCCTCATCGGGGACTCGTGGTGGACGTTGCTGGTGGCGGCGTTCATGGCAGTGGCGTTCGCGCAGGTCGCGCTGGTCATGCACGATGTCGCGCACCGGCAGGTCTTCCGGCTGCGGCAGCCGACCGAGCTGGTGGGGCGGATCGTCGGCAATGCCGGTATCGGGCTGGGGTACGGGTGGTGGCAGGACAAACACACCCGGCATCACGCCAATCCGAACCATGAGGAACTCGATCCCGATGTCGCGCCGGACATTCTGGTCTGGTCGCAACGGCAGGCGCGGGCCAGCCGCGGGGTGGCGCGGCTCATCGGGCGGGCGCAGGCGTTCCTGTTCTTCCCGCTGCTGTTGCTGGAGGGGCTGAATCTCCATGTGGCCGGCGCGCGTGCACTGAAGAATCGATCAGTGAAACATCGTGGCCTGGAGGGCGCACTGCTGTTCGGCCACTTCGCGATGTACCTGACCGCGCTGTTCGCGGTGCTGCCGGCCGATAAAGCCTTGGTATTCCTCGCCGTTCACCAGGGCCTGTTCGGTTTGTACATGGGTTGCATCTTCGCCCCGAATCACAAAGGCATGCCGACCCTGACCGGCGACGACCGCCCCGACTACCTCCGCCGCCAGGTGCTGACCTCCCGCAATGTGCGCGGCGGTGTATTGACCGACCTCGCCCTCGGCGGCCTCAACTACCAGATCGAACACCATCTGTTCCCGAGCATGCCGACCCCGAACCTGCGCCACGCCCGAGTGATCGTCCGCGACTATTGCGCGGAAATCGGCGTGGCCTACCACGAAACCGGGTTGCTCACGTCCTACCGCGAAGCGCTGCGACACCTGCACGAGGTCGGTGTCCCGCTCCGCGCCTAAGGCATCAGATTGCAGGACTGGCCGGACAGCAGGCCGAGCGGGCACAGAATCAGCACTCGCAGAATCGCGAGGTTGGACGAACTGAGCGAACCTGTTGCGCCCGAACCGGAATCAGCGGTATCGACGGCGGTCGTCGCGGGCTGACCCGGGTCGAGGGCGACAGGCGCGGCCTGTGCGGTGCCGACCGCGAGCGCACCCGCGATCAGGAAACCGGCCAGAACTGGTGGAATTTGCGTTCGCAGCAGCGATTTCATCGGAATCTCCTAGCGTCGATGACGCACAGAACTCTAGGAGGATCCGGTCGCGGAAATCTGCCACGACTTCTGGGGGCAGCCACGCCGTCCGAAATCAGGGCGCGCCTCGAAGCCCGGCGCCGGACATAATGCGGCATGGGTATTTTCAGGCCGTCCTGCCCCGTGGGGGAGTTGGAGCGGCTCTGGGTGGAAGAGATGTCGAGCTGGTGTGTCACGCAGTTCGGGCCCAGGACCCTGCGGTCGCCGGTGATCATGCCGACTTCGGATTTCTTCCCCGGCACCTATCCCGAGACCTTGCCCGAAATTCGCGCACTCGTCGACCGGGTGTGCGGATACATGGGGGTGCGCCGCGATCGCATTGTGGTGGAAGTGCATTCGAACGGCGCAATTCTGCCCGACGCCCTGTTCCCGGAAGGAACCTCGCACGCCGAAGCCGGCCACTACCGCCTCGAACAAGGCCGCGCCGTCGTGTCGCTCGACATGGACCAGATGCGCTCACCCATCACCCTGATAGCCACCGTCGCCCACGAGTTGGCCCACGAGCGCCTCCTCGGCGAAGCCCGCATCACCCGAGACCGCCACGACGGCGAACAACTGACCGACCTGGTAACCGTCTACCTGGGCCTGGGCGTCTTCAACGCCAACGCGGCCTTCCAATTCTCCCAAAACTCCCGAGGCTGGCGCTCCCACCGCCTCGGCTACCTCTCACCCCCCATGTTCGGCTACGCCCTGGCCTGCTGGACCCACCTCCGAGGCGACCCCAAACCCCACTGGTCCAAACACCTCGACACCAACCCCCGCGTCTACATGAAACAAGGCCTCCGCTACCTCCGCGCCAACCCCGACTCCCTCCCCACCTGCCCCCTCCCAACGGATTCGTGAGGGGGCCCGAACCTTTCGCCTAGCGGGCGCGGGTGCTGTCGGGGACGGGTAGGGGGCTTGCCGGTTTACGACTCGAGGTCGGGCTTGTGGGCTCGGATCCAGTTGCGGTAGGTGGTGGGTGGGCGGCCGGTCAGGTTGGTGATTGTGGGGGGACTGTGGATTCGTCGAGGGTGCCTCGGGAGTAGAAGTCCATGAAGGCGTCGGCGTAGGGCTGGGGCATTTGGGTCAGGTAGTCGGCGTAGGTTTCTTCGTCGGTCATGGCGAGGACGGTGAGGGGGCGGGAGAGTTCTTCGGCCAGGATGGCGATTTGGGCTGTGCGGGGGCTGACCGTCGGCCGAATCTTGTTCAGTTGCAGGGCTGTAGCGGGAAGCAGGCGGGGGCTTCGGTGGTGGAGGGGATGGTCGGGTCGGCGGAGGTGGTCGTCGTGACCTGTTCGACAGAAGTCTGATTCGCGGGCTTCTGCTTGTTGCCGCCACCACTGCTGCTGTGACCGGTGCAGGCCACCGCGATGATGAGGACGAGGACCGCCACCACCAGGCCCAGTACGACCGGCAGATCGCGACGCCGGCGACGGGAGCCTCCACCTCGGGGGGACTCCCGCTCCTGCCAGGTGGGGAAGCCAGGACCGGGCGCTGCGGAATAGCCTTGCTGCGCAGCGGGTTGCGCGGGCTGTCCGTACCCGGCCGGGGCTGCGCCGGGCGATTGGCTGTAACCGCCTTGCGGGGCCTGGGCATAGCCGGGCGGTGGCCCGCCCGGTGCGGGCCGGCCGTATCCGGCGGGACTTCCGCCCTGTGGGGATTGCGCGTAGCCGCCGAGACGGCCCTGCGGGGGTTGGCCGGGACCCGCGGGCTGTGCGGCCGCCGGAGCGCCGGACCCTGTCGGAGCGGCGGCAGGCTGCTGGTATCCACCCAGTGGCACAGGCGCACCGGATGGGGGAGTGCCCTGGTGTTCTCGTGATTCGGAGGTGCCCGCCACGGCCCGCAAGGCCGCCGCGGCCGCCGCCGCGCCCGTGATTCCAGCGACCGCTCCCGCCGCCGCGGCCCGTCCCGGGGACGAACCCTGCTGTCCGGCAGGAACATCACGCCCGGTGCTCTCGACCGGTACTCCCTGCGAGCCCGGACTACCCGGCACGACAGGCGGTGTCGCGGGCCGCACCGGTTGCACCGGAACCGACGGCACCACCACGGTCGGCGCCGCGGCGAGCGGCGGAGCCGAGGAACGTGCCGTCTCCGGCGCCGGGAAGCCCTCCGAGACCAGATCGGAATAGGTTGCCGCGGCGGCGAATCCGAGCGCGCCCAGCGCCTGCCCGACCTGTGCGGCATCCCAGGACGGGTCCGCGCCCTCGGCGAGTTTGGTGAAGTAGGCCCGCAACGAGGACGGCCCGTCACCGATCAGAACATCGATACCCGCTGGCAGCGGCCCCTTTTCGAGCTTCACCCGGCTGCCCAGCTGCGGCACCAGCAGCACCAGCCCACTGACCGGGACATGCTCGCGTCCAGGCGCGGAACGCAATTGGTGGGCCAGATCGACGGTTTGGCGCCGGACCCGTTCGAGCGGGTCGGCATCGCCATCGATGGGGGCGGGTTTACCGTCGACGGTCCAGGGTTCGTCCTGAGCGCAGGTGAGGGTCCCGGTGACACGTTCGGTGAAACCGTGCACCCCGACGACCACGCAGGTCTGCGGCGTCCACACCACGACGTCGGCATCCTGGCACTGCACCACCGCGATACCGGGCACCGCGTGCGGCCCGCTCCACGATTTGAGCCAGTTCACCACGGTGCGCTCGGTGTTCGACAGCCGCGATGGGTCGTCGTTACGAACCTTCACCAACATACCGGACCACCTCTGACCGATGCTTCTACCTGCCGGCCGCCCAACCCTTCGCCGCGACCACCTTACGGTGTCCCGGTGACAGGTCGCGGCGAATCGTCTTGCGCGGCAGCAAGATCATTCTGCATGGTCCGGGAGGATGCCGCGCCCGGGGCGTGCTACCGGCCGGTCACCGGGCCACGAAACCGACATATCCGTCGGGTCGGACAAGGATCCGAGTGCCGTCCGCAGCATCGTACGCGCGCCGGGCATGACCTTCGAAATCGATGAGTTCGCCGTTGTCAGAGGTGGTTTCCGGGGTGAGCACCCGGACCGCCCGCGTCTCGGTACCCGGCAGTTCGATCCCGCCGGCGCTCGCATCGGGTCCGAACACGAGCAGGGTGGCATGTGGTCCGCGGAACGCATCGAACAACCGGACAGACCGGTCGTTCCGGTCGGCCAGCGGTGCATCGGGCGCCCGATCGCCGGCCCGGACACCCCGCCCGCGTCGGTGGTGAAATCGGCCAGTTCCGTGGACGCCATCGGCTACCTGGCGGCCTCCGCACTGCTGCAGGCGGTGGAGGCGGGCGCCCTCGACCTGACTGACGACGAAGCCGTGGACACCCTCACTCGTTTCATGTACCGCGGCCTGACCGGCCGCGATATCGAGTCCGCGCCGTAGCCGGCGCGGACTCGCCGCGGCCCGGGGCAGCGCCACGATGGAGCGCCCGGGCAGCGGCGCGATCGAACCGCTCAGGGCAGCAGCACGATGGAGCCGGTCGTCTTGCGCCCCTCCAGATCCCGGTGCGCCTGCTCGGCCTGCGCCAGCGGATAGCTGGCCCCGACCCGGATGCGCAGCGTGCCGTCGGCGATGGCGTTCATGATATCGCCGGAGCGCCACAGCAATTCGGCCCGATCGCGGGTGTAGTGCGCCAGCGTCGGCCTCGTCACGAACAGCGATCCCGCGGCATTGAGCCGCTGCAGATCGAACGGCGGCACCGGCCCGCTGGCCCCGCCGAACAAGGCCAGCATTCCGCGGATCCGCAGCGAGGCCAGGCTCGCCTCGAAGGTGTCCTTGCCGACGCCGTCGTAGGCTGCCGCCACGCCCACTCCGCCGGTGAGTTCCCGCACGCGCGTGGCGATCTCGTCGTCGTAGCGCAGCACCTCGGAGGCCCCCGCGTCCCGCGACAGCTTCTCCTTCTCGTCGGTGGAGACCGTGGTGATGACGCGGACTCCGCGCGCGGACAGCAGCTGGGTCAGGATCAGCCCCACACCGCCCGCGCCCGCGTGCACCAGCACCGCCTCGCCCGGTTCGGGCCGGTAGATGGATTCGATGAGGTAGTGCGCCGTCATGCCCTGCAGCAGCGCCGAAGCCGCCACCGCCGGCTGCACCCCGTCCGGCACCGGAATCGCGACCGCTGCGGAGACCAGCACCTTTTCGGCATAGCTGCCCGGCGCGGCCGCCCACGCGACCCGATCGCCCGGCTGGAAGTCGGTGACGCTCGGCGCCACGGCGGTCACCACGCCCGAGCCCTCCGCCCCGGGGATGTAGGGCACCGGCGTCGGATAGCGCCCGGTGCGAATGTAGGTGTCGATGAAGTTGATCCCGATGGCCTCGGTCTCGACCAGTAGCTGACCGGGCCCGACCGTCGGATCCGGGACCTCCACGAGCCGCAGGACTTCGGGACCGCCGTGCTCGGAAACCTCGATTGCGCGCATGGATCCGAGTCTTCCACTTCGCCTGCGGAGTGTGAGATACGCGGCGGCTCATGGACTCCGTTTTACCGATGGGTAAACTCCACCTCATGAGCGCTACCACCGCCCCGGCACCAGCGAAGTTGTCGCCGTCCGTTGTCGATTCCGTGAAGGGCTTCGTCGCCGAGCACGGCGGATCGGCCACCGCGGTGCTGCAGCCCATCGGCCGTATCGGCGTCCGCGTCACCCTGATCGGCGAGGACGGCATTCTCGGCGACCGCGTCGTCGGTGATCTCGAGGCCGCCAAGGCGCTGGTCGAGGCCGTCGACGGGCTGACCGAGACCGAGGAGTGGAACCGCGAGCTGGTTTCCAAGGTCACCCCGCGCAAGGGGCACTGGGCCAAGATGGCCGGGTGGGTCGCGCATCAGCGCCGATTCCCCAAGGCGCGCAACGAGAAGTGACCGCGCCCGCAAGTGGGGTCGATAAGGATCGAAGGATTACCGTGGCCGGCCGCGTGACCAAACAGGCGCAGCTGCGCTCGGCACTCACCACTCTGTGCGCGACGCTGCGCCCGGGGGAGATGTTGCCGAGCGAACGCCAGCTGTGCGACGACTATCAGGTCAGCCGCATGACCGTGCGGGAAGTGCTGGGCCAGCTGGAAGCCGACGGTGTCATCACCCGGGTCCCGGGCAAGGGCACCTTCGTGGCGGAGCGGGTGGCGCGTTCACGCCTGCACATGGCCTCGTTCTCGGACGATATGCGCCGCCTGGGCCGCACGCCGAGCACCGTTGTGCTGCATTCGGATCATGCGGTGCCGCCGCAGGCCACGGTGTCCGCGCTGGGCCTGGCGACCAATGAGATGGCCTTCCATCTGGTGCGATTGCGGCTCGCCGACGGCCTGCCGATGTCCATCGACGACGGCTGGTACCGCGCCGAATTGGTGCCGGGTCTGCTGGAACGCGATCTGACGCAGTCGCTGTACGCGCTGTTCGCCAAGGAATACGACTGCCCCATCGATCGCGCCGAGCAGAGTGTGCGCGCGGTGGCGGCCGATGAGCGCAATGCCGGTTGGCTGGGCACCGAAACCGGTTCTCCGCTACTGGCTTTCGATCGCATCTCGTATTCGCGGGACCGGCCGGTGGAGCATGCGCAGTCCTGGTATCGCTCCGACCGCTACCAGGTGTACATGACCGTCTCCGCGGAGGACAGTCAGAACGCCTGAGCCGCAACGGTTCCGGTGACCACTGTTCATTGACAAAACGGCGGGCCACCTCCAGAGGGAGGTGGCCCGCCGTTTGCCCATATGCGGTTCGGGGTGGCGCTCAGACCGAGTAGAGCACCGCGCCCGTGGTGACGGGCCCGGTGACGGCGGCCGGGATCGAGCCCGGCGCCGAGTCCATCACGACCACCGGTACCGCGGCGCTGAGGCCGAGGCGGCGGACGGCATTGGGGGAGAACACGACCAGCGGATCGCCGGCCTCGACCCGCGTGCCCTCGGCGGCCTTGACCTCGAAGAGCTCGGGCTTGCCGACGGTGTCGATGCCGACGTGGAGCAGCACGCCCGTACCGGAATCGGATACGATGACGGCGGCGTGCGGGTGCAGTTTCACGATCGATCCCGAGATGGGGGCGACCACGGTGACCTGGTCATCCGTATCCGCGGGTTCGATGGCGAGGCCCGCCCCGACCATCTCCGCGGCGAAGACCGGATCGGGGACTTCGGACAGGGGAATGGCGGTGCCGTCCAGGGGCGCCAGGATATCGATGCTCACGGTGGTCAGATCAGGTCGTTGATGTCTTCGGCGAGGGCGTCGGCCGTCGGTCCGACCACGACCTGTACGGCGTTACCCATCTTGACAACGCCGTGCGCGCCGGCGGTCTTGAGTGCTTTCTCGTCGACCAGGTTGGCGTCCTTGATTTCGCAGCGCAGGCGGGTGATACAGCCCTCCACCTCCACAATGTTGTCTGCGCCACCCAGGCCTGCGACGATCTGATCAGCTTTGGACATCGTTCCTCCGTGCGTGTCGAGTAGACAAAACTGGTTATAACCAGTATATCTCTGGTTATAACCAGTCACCAATTCACTGCGTGACCCTATTCACAGACCGAGGACCACCGCCATGGCCGATGCCGCCCAGAGCGTTCGCAAGAAGCTCGATCTATCCGGACTGCAGAAACTCGGCCGCAGCCTGATGCTGCC
This sequence comes from Nocardia sp. NPDC020380, assembly GCF_044386975.1. NCBI lineage: Bacteria > Bacillati > Actinomycetota > Actinomycetes > Mycobacteriales > Nocardiaceae > Nocardia > Nocardia sp. NPDC020380. The sequence goes on from NZ_JBIRVQ010000002.1 coordinate 541,314, forward strand.
GATCGCCACGCTACCCGCTGCCGGCCTGTTGCTACGGCTCGGACAAGACGACATGCTGGGCCGCTGGTCGGCCCTGAAGACTGTCGCCGCCGTCCTCGCCGGCGCGGGCGGCGCACTCATCGACAACCTCCCCCTGCTGTTCGCGGTCGGCATCGCCATCGGCTGGGCCAAGAAGGCCGACGGCTCCACCGCGCTCGCGGCGGTCGTCGGATACCTCGCCTTCAACGGCGTGCTCAAAGCCATGTCGCCGGTGGTGCTTTCGGGCAAGACCGACACCAAGGGCGCACAGGAACTGGTGGACTTCGGCGTCCTCGGCGGCATCGTCATGGGCCTCACCGCCGCGATCCTGTGGCAGCGGTATCACCGCACCCAATTGCCGGACTATCTCGGCTTCTTCGCCGGCCGCCGCCTGGTGCCCATCCTGACCGCCTGCGCGGCCGTGGTCATCGGCGTGCTCATGTCGTTCATCTACCCCGCCTTCCACTCCGGCCTGACCTGGCTCGGCAATACCGTCGCCGACAATGCCGTCGTGGGTGGTGGCATCTTCGGATTCGTCAACCGGCTGCTGCTGCCGCTGGGCCTGCACCACATCATCAACCTGGTGGTCTGGTTCACCATCGGCGACTACCACGGCGTGCACGGCGATATCCCGCGCTTCCTGGCGGGCGATCCGCACGCGGGCACCTTCATGACCGGCTTCTTCCCGATCATGATGTTCGGCCTGCCCGCCGCGGCCCTGGCCATCTGGCGTACCGCCAAGCCGGAGAACAAGAAACTGGTCGGCGGCATCATGCTCTCGACCGCGCTGACCTCCTTCGTCACCGGTATCACCGAGCCGCTGGAGTTCTCGTTCATCTTCGTGGCCTGGCCGCTGCTGCTGATCCACGCGATCTTCACCGGAACCTCACTGGCGCTGTGCAATTGGCTCGGCATCCACGACGGATTCAACTTCTCCGCGGGCGGCATCGACTTCCTGCTGAACTTCGGCAAGGCCACCCATCCGCTGCTGCTCATCCCCATCGGCCTGGGCTACGCGGCGCTGTACTACGTCACCTTCAGCTTCATCATCAAGCGCTGGAACCTGCGCACCCCCGGCCGTGAAGACGACGAGGCCGAAACCGAAAAGGAGAACATCGCCCAATGATCACGCGCACCGCTGTCGTTGCGTCCAAGAGCGGGCTGCACGCCCGGCCCGCCGCGCTTTTCGTGAAGGCCGCCGGTGCAGCCGGTGTGCCCGTGCAGATCTCGAAGGACGGCAAGGATCCCGTCGCCGCCAACAGCATGCTGCAGGTCATGACCCTCGGCGTCAAGCAGGGCGACACCGTCACCCTGCACGCCGAGGACGGCGCCGACGCGGCGCTGGACAAGCTGGCCGGGATGCTGGAGACCGATCTTGACGGGTGAGAAAGGCGGCGCCGCTGATACCAGCGGCGCCGGCAATACCCAGGCGGCCGGTCGCAGCCAGATCGTCGGCCAGAGCACCGGAGTCGGCGATACCCGAGATGTCGGCCAGAGCGCGAGCACCGGTGACGCCGAGGATGTCGGTGGGAGCAAGGCGGCCGGGGTGATCCGGGGCGTTGCTGCCGCCCCGGGCTTGGCTGTCGGGCCGGTGAAGTGGCTGGCGTCCGCGCCGGTCACCAGCGCCGACGATGCGCCCGGCACCGACGTCGACGCCGAGATCGCCCGCGCCGAAAAGGCTTTCGAGACCGTGTCCGGGCGCTATTCCGCCCAGGCGCTGGAGGCGAAGGGCCCGGCCGCCGACATCCTGTTCATGACCTCGGCCCTGGCCGGGGATCCGGCGCTGCTGGATCAGGTGCGCTCGGGCATCGGATCCGGTCAGCCCACGGCGCATGCGGTGACGCTGGCGGTCGGGCACTTCGGTGAACAGCTGGCCGCGCTCGGCGGCATGATGGCCGAACGCGCCTCCGACCTGCGCGACGTCGGTCAGCGCGTGGTGGCCGAACTGCTCGGCGTGGACCCGCCCGGAATCCCCGACAGCGCAACACCTTTCGTGCTCGCTGCCCAGGATCTCGCGCCCGCGGACACCGCGACGCTGGATCCGGAGCAGGTCGTCGGCCTGCTCACCGTGGCCGGTGGACCGACCTCGCACACCGCGATTCTGGCCAAGGCCCTGGGCATTCCGGCCGTGGTGGCCTGCCCGGGCGCGGCCGGGATCGCGGAGGGCGCCGAGGTGGTGCTCGACGGTACCGCGGGCACGGTCGAACTCGACCCGAGCGCACCGCGCCGCGAGGAAGTCCGCGCCGCCCGCGCGCGCCAGGCCGACGCCCCCACCGGGCCCGGCCGCACCTCCGACGGGCACGCGGTGCCGCTGCTGGCCAACGTGGGCAGCGCTGCCGACGCGCAACTCGCCGTCGATCTCGGCGCCGAGGGTGTGGGCCTGTTCCGCACGGAATTCCTTTTCCTGGACCGCAAGTCGGCGCCCACCGTGGCCGAGCAGACGGACCAGTACGCCGAAATCTTCCGCATCATGGGCGACCGGCCCGTCACCGTCCGCACCCTCGATGCGGGCTCGGACAAGCCGCTGCCGTTCCTGAACCTGCCGGCGGAAGAGAACCCGGCCCTGGGCATCCGCGGACTGCGATTGAGCAACGTCGATGAGGGGACGCTGCTCGATCAGCTCGGAGCGATCGAGGCCGCGCGCAAGGCCACCGGGGCCACGGTGAAGGTGATGGCGCCCATGGTCGCCACCGCGGAGGAGGCGGGGTACTTCGCCGCCGAGGCCGCGGCGGCCGGTATCGATTCCCGCGGCATCATGGTCGAAATACCCGCTGCCGCAATCCGTTCCGAGCAGCTCGGCGCCGAGGTGGACTTCTTCTCCATCGGCACCAACGACCTGTCGCAGTACCTGTTCGGCGCGGACCGCATGTCCTCGAGCCTGGCGCCGCTGCACAATCCGTGGCAGCCCGCCCTGGCGGCCACCATCGCCATGGTGGTCGCGGGCGCGAACAAGCACGGCGTGAAGGTCGGCGTCTGCGGCGAATCGGCATCGAATCCCGAATTCGCCTGTGTGCTGGTCGGTCTCGGCGTCGAAACGCTGTCCATGGCGCCCCGGTCATTGGCCGGGGTCCGCGCGCAGCTCGCCGCCGTGACGCTGGAGCAATGCAAAGCCGCGGCCGCGGCGGTCCTTTCCGCCCGCACTGCCGAGGATGCCGCCACGGCGGCCCGCACCGCACTCGGGGCGATATAGGTGAGGACGACACTGCGCGGCCGGGTCGTCACTCTCACCGAGGCGGGCGAACTCGCCGACGGTGTGGTGTCGTTCGACGGCCCGCGACTCGACTATGTCGGCCCGGCCGCGGAATTCGGCGGTGACCTGCCCGAACCCGCGGACGAGCCGGCCATCGTGCTGCCCGGCCTCATCGATGTGCACTGCCACGGCGGCGGCGGATACGGCTTTCCCGAAACCGACGCCGACGGCGTGCTCGCGGCCGCGAACTTCCATCGCGGCCGCGGCACCACCACCCTGGTGGCGTCCCTGGTCTCGGCCACGGAAACCGAACTGCGCGAACGCATCGACATCCTCGGCAAGGCCATCGACGACGGCCTGCTCGCGGGCATCCACCTCGAAGGCCCGTTCATCAGCGAACATCGGCGCGGCGCCCACAATCCGGACCGCATCGTACCCGGTGACCCGGCCATGCTGGAACGGCTCATCGACCACGCCGGCGGCCGGATCGTCTCGGTCACCATCGCACCGGAGACCGAGCGTTTCGACGAACTCGCCGACGTGCTCGCGGACGCGAATGTGGTGCTGTCGCTGGGGCATACGGTCGCCGGCTACGAGCATTCGGTACACGCCATCCGGCGCGGCCGGCGGGTCTCCATCACCCACCTGTTCAATGCCATGCCCGAACTCGCGCACCGCGACGCCAACTTCCTCACCGCCGCCATGGCCGCCGCCGGGCGGGGTGACGTGGTGGCCGAGGTGATCGGTGACGGCGTGCATCTCGCCGACGGCACCGTGCGCATGGTGTTCGACACCATCGGCCCCGACAACCTCGCGCTCATCACCGATGCCATGGCCGCCGCCGGCGAACCCGACGGCCGCTACCAGCTCGGTAGTTTGGATGTCGTGGTGAAGGACGGCGTATCCCGGCTCTACGACCCGCACGGCGAGGGCGCCATCGCGGGCGGCACCGCGACGGCCGCGGACGTGCTGCGCCGCACCGTCTTCCACGCCGGGGTGCCGCTCACCGCCGCCGCCACGGCCGCCGCCGCCACTCCCGCCCGCCTGCTCGGGCTCGCCGATCGCGTCGGCGCCCTGCAGGCCGGTATGCAGGCCGACGTGCTCGTCACCAACCCCCTGCTCACCCCAATCACCGTGTACAAGGACGGACGCCCATGGAACTCGTGATCACCGACAATGCGGCCGAAGCCGGTGTGCTGGCCGGGCGCATCATGGCCGACCATGTGCGCCGCGGCGCCCGCGCCATCGGCCTGGCCACCGGCTCCTCACCGCTGGGGGCCTACCGCGAACTCATCCGGCAGTACCGCGACGAGGGCCTGAGTTTCGCCGGGGTGCAGGCGTATCTGCTCGACGAGTACATCGGGCTGCCCGTGGGTCATCCGCAGTCCTACCGGCAGTTCATCCGCGACGAATTCACCTCGCACGTGGACTTCGACGATGCCTCGGTGCACAGCCCGGACGGCAATGCCACCGACATTCCGGCCGCCGCCGCCGAATACGAGCGCGGCATCGCCAAGAACGGACCGGTGTCGGTGCAGATCCTGGGGATCGGGGCCAACGGGCACATCGGGTTCAACGAGCCCGGGTCCTCGCTGCGCTCCCGCACCCGCGTGAAGACGCTGACTCCGAAGACCCGTGCGGACAATGCGCGGTTCTTCGAGGACGACCTGTCGCAGGTGCCCACGCACGTGCTCACGCAGGGGCTCGGCACCATCAGCGATGCTGATCATCTGCTCATGGTCGCCACCGGCAGCGGCAAGGCCGATGCGGTGGCCGCGGCCGTCGAAGGCCCGGTGTCCGCGTTCTGCCCCGCCTCGATCCTGCAGATGCACCCGCACGTCACGGTGATCGTGGACCCGGAGGCGGCCGCGAAACTGCAGGCCGTCGAGTACTACCGCTTCGCGGTGGCGAACAAGCCGTCCTGGCAGAGTTTCTGACGCTCTCGAGCCGGTTGCGGCTCTCGAGTAATCTGGGGCGCGTGCGCAAACCGCTGCGGCTGTGGCCGATTCTGAACACGATGCTCGTCGGCGGGCTGATCGCCGCCGCATCGACCGGTCCCGCCGCCGCGGACGCGGCGCCCTCACGATTGCTGAGTGTGCCGCAGTCGGGAGTGCTGCGGGTGTGCACGACGGGGGACTACCCGCCCTACACCCTGCGCGGCGCGGACGGCGGCTACCAGGGCGTCGACATCACCCTCGCCACCGACCTGGCCACGGTCCTGCACGCTGTGCCGCAATGGGTTCCGACGACGTGGGGCACGCTGACCACGGATTTCCCGGCCAAGTGCGATATCGCGGTCGGCGGGATCTCCGATACCGCCGACCGCCGTCAGGTGGCCGACTATTCGGTCGCGCTCACCACCGACGGCAAGACACCGGTCACGCGCCGCAGTTCCGGCGACGCGTTCGGCACCATCGACGAGATCGACCAGCCGGGCGTGCGGGTCATCGTGAATCCCGGTGGCACCAACGAGAAGTTCGCGCGCGCCAACTTCCCGAATGCGCGGATCACGGTGTGGCCGGACAATCTCACCATCTACGACCAGCTGGAACAGGGCAATGCCGATGTGTTCGTGACCGATTCCATCGAGGGACGGTACCGGCAGCGCACCCACCCGGACCTGCAGGTGCTGCACCCGGACCGGCCCTTCGACTCCGCGACCAAGGCCTACCTGCTGCCGCGCGGCGACACCGCCTTCGACACCGTGGTGAACGGGTGGCTGGAACTCCAGATCCGCAGCGGCCGAACCACCCAGCTGCTGAAAGATTGGATCGGCTGACCCGCTAACCGCGCGGCGGCATGAGGGCCATCGGGCCCGGTTCGAACACTGTCACCAGCACCACGATATCGCCGTACGGCGTCGAGCCGTTGGACATGCGGTGGGCCGCACGGGCGAACGACAGCCGCCACCGGTACTTGGCCTCGATCTCGGTGTGCACGTGGGGTAGTAGCGTGCCCGCCGTCACCAGCTGCGCCCGGCCCGCCTTCTGATGGGAGCCGACCGAGGGATTACCGCGCCAATCGCCGGGCTGTACCAGTACTCGGCCGTCCTGTGCCAGCTCCTCCGCCTCCACCGAATACGACGAGGTGCGGAAGGCGAGTTGGGTATCGCCGACCGGAATCACCAACCGCGGCACCGTTTTCAACTGCTGCGGGCCGGTGACCCGGGTCACCAGAACGGTTTTCGCCTCGCGCCAGATGGCCGCCGCGGCACTCGAGCCGCTCGGCACGTGCCCTTGATTCGGCACCGGCCCCTGTGCGCTCGGGCCCTGCCGGTTCGGGCCCTGCGCCGGGCCCTGGCCGCGGCTGTGCACCAGATTCGGTACGGGTCCCTGCCACGCCTGCGGCGGCGGTCCCTGCACCGGCTGCGCAATCCGCAGGCGGGCGGTGGGAATGTCAATCATGCTGTCCGTCATTTTTTCGATCCCTTTCCGGTGACAAGCGCGAACCCCGGTGGCACTCCATGGGTCTCGGCGCGCACGCACCCGACAGCCCTACCCCGACACTCCTCGAACAACCTCGGTCGATCACCCTCGATACTCCAGACATTCCGGCCATCTGGCAACGACGCTGGTCACAGACGTAGGGGACATCACGATCGGATATCTCGCGCTACAAGACCATTGGAGGTTTCCCACAAGATCGGGGTCAAAGGTTGTCGGCCGCTGCCACTTACCCGGCGGTATCCCCATGGCTACGTTTGACGACGGCAGGGCTGGTGAAATTCCCTGCACCACAGACCATTTCGGTCGGAACAAGGGGAGCTTTGTGACCACTTCACAGGAAACGATCGTCGCCGGAATCGCCGAGATCGTCGAGGAAGTGACCGGCATCGACGCCGCCGAGGTGACGATCGAGAAGGCCTTCGTCGAGGACCTCGACATCGATTCGCTGTCCCTGGTGGAGATCGCCGTGCAACTCGAGGACAAGTACAGCGTCAAGATCCCCGACGAGGACCTCACCGGGCTGCGCACCGTCGGCGACGCGGTCGCCTACGTCCAGAAGATGGAAGCCGAACACCCCGAACTCGCCGCGGAACTCGAGGCGAAGAACCAGGAAGGCCACCACGAGTGAGCCCGGCCGCCACCAATCCCTTCAGCGCCGACGGGACCTTCCCCGATGTCGTGGTCACCGCCCTCGCGGCGACCACCTCGCTCGCGGGCGACGTCGAGGCGACTTGGCAGGGGCTGCTCGCCGGGGAGAGCGGAATCGAGCTGCTCGGCGACAACTTCGTCGAGAAGTACCAGCTGCCCGTCCACATCGGCGGGCACCTGAAGGTATCGCCGGACAGCCTGCTCACCCGGGTCGAGATCCGCCGCATGGCCTATATCGAACGCCTCGCGCTCGTACTCGGCCGGCAGGTGTGGCAGAACGCCGGGGCTCCCGAGATCGATCCGCTGCGCCTCGGCGTCGCCATCGGCACCGGCGTCGGCGGCGTCGACGCCCTCGTCGACGCGGACGAGAAGCTGAAGGCCGCGGGCTACCGCAAGATCTCACCGCTGGCCGTGCAGATGATCATGCCGAACGGCCCCGCCGCGGTGGTCGGACTGGAACTCGGCGCGAAAGCCGGTGTGCTGACGCCGGTTTCGGCGTGCTCCTCCGGCGCCGAAGCCATCGCCGCCGCCTGGCGCATGATCATCATGGGCGACGCCGACATGGTCGTCGCCGGCGGTGTCGAAGGCTACATCGACGCGGTCCCCATCGCGGCCTTCTCCATGATGCGTGCCATGTCCACCCGCAATGACAACCCCAAGGCCGCCTCCCGCCCCTTCGACCGAGACCGCGACGGTTTCGTGTTCGGCGAGGCCGGAGCTCTGCTGACCCTCGAAACCGAGGCCCACGCCAAGGCCCGCGGCGCCACCATCATCGCCCGCGTCCTGGGTGCGGGCGTCACCTCCGACGGCTACCACCTGGTCGCCTCGGATCCGGAAGGCGCCGGCGCGGCCCGTGCCATCCAGCGCGCCCTCCACACCGCCGGGCTGTCCACCGCCGACATCACCCATGTCAACGCCCACGCCACCGCCACCCCGATCGGCGACCTCTCCGAAGCGAACGCGATCCGCAAAGCCGGCATCGCCCACGCCTCGGTCTACGCCCCCAAATCGGCGCTGGGCCACTCGATCGGTGCGGTCGGCGCCCTCGAATCCGTCCTGACCATCCTCGCCATCCGCGACGGAATCGTCCCGCCCACCCTCAACTTGGACAACCAGGACCCGGAAATCGACCTCGACGTAGTCCACGGCGCCGCCCGCCACCAGGCGATCGACTACGCCATCAACAACTGCTTCGCCTTCGGCGGCCACAACGTAGCCCTGGCCTTCGGCCGCTACTGACCTCCGAATTCGCCCTCAGGACCAGAGGACTCGGCTCACGGTTTCGGCGACACACGCCGGTTTGGGGGCGCCTTCGATCTCGACGGTCTGCGTGACCGTCAATTCCACCCAGCCCTCGGGCAATTCGCGGATCGAGTCGAGGCGGCCCGACGCGCGCACGCGGGATCCGACGGTGACCGGCGACGGGAAGCGGACCTTGTTGAGGCCGTAGTTGACGGCCATCTTGGCGCCCTCGAGCTGGAACTGATCCCACGAGAAGTGCGCCAGCATGGACAGGGTCAGATACCCGTGCGCGATGGTCGCGCCGAAGGGCCCCTCCGCGGCGCGCTCGGGATCGACGTGGATCCACTGCCGGTCCTCGGTCGCCCCGGCGAAGGTGTCGATGCGGTCCTGTTCGATGGTGATCCAGTCGCTGACGCCGAGGACTTCGCCGACGTGCTTGCTCAGCTCGTCGAGGCTGCTGAAGGTATTCATGATGCCTCACTTCATTTCGGTTGCAGGACGACACTATTCGCCGGGATCGGGCCCCACCACCGAATCACGGTGCCAGACCGGCCAGCAGGATGGTGTGGGCGAGACGGCGCTGCTCGGGCGTGTCCGCGGAGTCGGCCATGCGCATGAACGCGGCGATATCGTCGACGGTCACATCCTCGCGTAGCAGGCCCGCCCGCTGTGCCCGGTGCGCGACCGGGGCGATGAGGTCCACGGTGGCGCGCCGGCCCTGTGCGGCCGCGGCGGTTCCGGTGCGGCACAGGACGTCGAACAGGCGCAGGTCCGCGGGGTCGAGCACGCAGCCCTCGGTGAAGACGGTGGTGAAGGCCTGCCGGTCGTCGGGCATGGCGGCGGCGCGGTCGGCGACTTCGCGTGCGCCCTCGGTCAATTCGGCGAGCAGTTGCTCGACGATCGCTTCCTTGGTGGGGAAGTGCCGGTAGAAGGTGGTCGCGCCGACGCCCGCGCGCCGGGCGATGGCCTCGATGCCGACCTCGGCGCCCTGCTCGGTGAAGGCGGCACGGGCGGCGTCGAGCAGCTTGCGGCGATTGCGTAGCTGATCCTTGCGCGGTGCGCGGGTGGGCTCGGTCATCACACCTCCGGGAGGAAACGGTAGCAATACTACCGTTTTGTGTTGTAGGTTGAAACGGTAGCAGCACTACCGTTTTGTGGAGGATGATCACCTATGCGTGCACTGGTTCCCGCTCACCGCCCCGGCGACCTCACCGAGATCGAGGACATCGACGTTCCGGAGCCCGGCGGCCACGAGGCCCTCGTCCAGGTCACCGAGTTCTCGCTGAACCGGGCGGATCTGCTGTATCTGCGCAGCGGCACAACCGGATTCCGGCCGGGCGTCGATGCCGCCGGTATCGTGACCGCCGCGGCCGCCGACGGCAGCGGGCCCGAACCCGGTACGCGCGTGGCCTTTCACCTGCCGTCCGGCGGCGCGGCGGCGGAATTCGCTGCGGTGCCCGCGGACCGGCTCGCACGCATCCCCGATGCGGTGCCCGCGGCCACGGCGGCGGCGATACCGCTCTCGGGTCTGGTTGCCGCACAACTAATACAGGCGGCCGGACCGCTCGCGGGGGCGACGGTGCTGGGGACCGGAATGGGCGGCGGCGTCGGGCAATTCGTGACCCAGCTCGCCATTGCCGCCGGTGCGAGGGTGATCGCGATCGTCGAACCGGACCAACCCGCCGAGCACCTCACCGTGACCGGCGCGGAAGTGATCCACGACCTCGCCGAGGTGCCGGACGCATCCGCCGACCTGGTGCTGGAGTCGGTCGGCGGTCCGCTGGGCTCGGCCGCCGTGCGCAAGCTGCGGCCCGGCGGACTGCTGCTGTGGTTCGGGCAGGCCAGTGGACAGCCGCTGCACCTGGACTTCTTCGAGGTACTCGGCGCGGGACAGGCCCTGACGCTGCGGCAGTTCGTCTTCGGCGACAACCCGCACGCCGGCCGGGACCTGGAGGGCCTGTTCGCCCTGGTCGCCGACGGCCGGCTGCGGGTGGAGATCGGCCACCGCCACGATTGGAGTCACACCCCGCGCTTGCTGGAGGAGATGGCGCACGGCCGGTTGCGCGGGAAGGCCGTCCTCGCAATCGCTTCGGACCCGGACTTGTCGGAGGGTTGCTCTACGGTGACCGCATGACATCGGATGCCGGGATGTGCCGTGGCTGATCGAAGAGATGGCGAGCAGGCGCCACCGACCGAGAGCACGATTCGGGGCGGGGACTGGTACCAACGGGAACTCGTCGACGAGAAGCACACACGCGTCGAATTCCTCGATGTCGACATGAGCGAAAGCGTCACGCGGAATGCGGTTTTCACCGAATGCGCCTTCCGGAACGTGAGCTTCAACCAGTCCTCGCACACCAATACCGCCTTCCTGAACTGCACCTTCACCGCCTGCCAGTTCTTCGAGGCGGAGTTCACCGCGTGCAAGCTCACCGGCAGCATGTTCGACCGCTGCACGTATTCGCTGCTGAAGGCCACCGGCGGCGACTGGTCGTTCACCGGCTTCCCGGGCGCCGACCTGCGCGGCACCTCCTTCAGCGAGCTGCGCATGCGCGAGGCCGACTTCACCTTCACGCGCTGCGCCAAGGCCAGCTTCCGGGACGTCGACCTATCCGGAGCGTGGCTCAGCAAGGCCGATTTCAGCGACGCGGACCTGCGCGGCAGCGATATCTCCGCGCTCGATCCGCTGGTCACCACGATCAGCCGCGCGATCGTCGACCAGCATCAGGCCATCGTCCTCGCGACCAGCCTGGGTGTGAAGGTCCTGCCGGCCTGAAACCTCGATCTCCGCACGGCGGGCGCGCGGAGATCGTCGCGCTCATACTGGGGGTCATGGCCGAACGCGAGGCAAGTCGGACGGCGGTGCTGGTGTGCCAGGCCCGCGCCGTGGCGGATGGACGGATGGCGGTGGGTCGGTTCTCCGATCCCATTGCGCTGCAACTACTCGAACCGGATGAACAGCGACTGGTCGACGAGGTGCGCGCCGGTGCGCGGCCGAAATCGTTCGGCCCGCGCATGGAATACGAAATGTTGTCCACCACAGCGGAAGTGCTCGCCGCGCGCACGGTGGCCATCGACGACGCGGTGCGCGAGCGCGGCGCCCCGCAACTGGTGATTCTCGGTGCGGGCCTCGACGCGCGGGCGTGGCGCATGCCGGAACTCGCCGAGGTCACCGTGTTCGAGGTGGATCATCCTGCCTCGCAAGCGGTCAAGCACGTACGCATGGGGGAGCGGACCGCCCTCACCGCGGTGCGCTTCGTGCCGGTGGACTTCGGCAAGGACGTGCTCGGCGCCGCGCTCGCCGCAGCCGGTCACGACGAAACGCGACCCACCACCTGGATCTGGGAGGGCGTGGTGCCCTACCTGACCTCCGGCGAGGTCGCCGCGACGATCGCCGAGATCGCCCGGCGCAGCGCGCCCGGCAGCCGGTTGATCATCACCTACCCGACCCCGAACCTGGTGTACCACTACGGCCGCAAGGCCATGGACGTCCTGCTCTCGGTGAGCGGCCGCACCAGCCCCATGGCACGAGAACCCCAGCGCTCCAGCTGGACTCCCGAACGGCTGGCCGCGGTCCTGCGGGAGCGCGGTTTCACCGCGACCAGTGACCGGAACCTGCTCACGGTCGCGACCGAGGCCGGGGTGGACGGCAATCGCGCCGCCTTCCTGGGCAGCGGCCGGATCGTCGTCGCCGACCGCTCCTGAGGCTCAGGCCGGGATCGGTTCGGAAACGTTGGCGGGCACCGGTTCCCGCGTGCGCATGGCCGCCCACAGCGCGGCGGTGGCGGCGGTGCAGGCGGCCGCGCCACCCACGTGCACGGCCACCAATGCGGCCGGGACATGGGTGAAGTACTGCACGATGCCCACGAGACCCTGCGCCAGAACCAGTGCGATGACGATGATCAGCCGCTTGCGAATGGTGCCGCTCATACCCACGGCGGCCAGCCCGCAGGCCAGGCCGACCAGCAACGCGACATAGGCGACGACCATTTCGGCGTGCGCGTGCACCAGCGTGGTGATCGCGACCTGCAGACGCTCGACCGGCTTCTCGGCGCTCTTGTCCCCGGCGTGCGGGCCCGCGCCGGTGACCATGGTGCCCGCGACGAGGGTCGCGGTGAGCGCCACCCCGCTCAGCCCGGTGAGCAACCGCAGCGGCGCGGGCGCGCGCACGGTGTCGATGCCCTCGTCCGGTTCGCCGATCTCGGCCCACAACAGCACGGCCAGCCACACCATGAGCATGGACACCAGTAGGTGCACCGACACCGTCCACCACAGCAGTCCGGTGCGCACGGTGATGCCGCCGATCACGGCCTGCAGCACGGTGCCGCCCGGCATGAGCCACGCGTAGACGAGCACCTCGCGCCGCCGCCGGGTCCGGGTGACCGCCAGCACGACCGCGGCCGCGGCCGCGACGACCACGAAAGTCAGCATGCGATTGCTGAATTCGACGGCCTGATGGATGACGGGCACCTCGGCCACGGTGGTCGGCGTGAAGCTGCCGGGGAAGCACTGCGGCCAGGTGGGGCAACCCAGTCCCGAGGAGGTGACGCGCACGATGGCGCCGGTCACCGAAATACCCGCCTGGGAGAGGACCACCAGGAAGGCGATGATGCGCTGCACCCGCAGGGAGGGCATCGGGAACAGGTCGGCAAGTCGCTGGAAGGCGCGATTCAGCACCCGTAGATGGTAACGGGAGCGTGAATCGCGCTGTCACCCGGCCTACTACGTCGTGTCGTTATTCATTCTCCCGCCGTCGTGATGCGCGGCACGAGCCATGGTGTTCCAAGAACTAGTTGCCAAGAAACTAGTTTCATGAATACTATGAGTGCGCGGTCGAGAACTCGATCGAACCTCCTCGAAAGGCGAAGACCATGAACGGCATTCGGACGGCACTCGTGATCGGCGGCGGCATCGCCGGACCCGTCACCGCACTGGCCCTGCAGAAGGCGGGCATCCAGGCGACGGTGTACGAGGCTTACGACAGCAGCGCGACCCAGGCGGGCGCCATGCTCACGGTCGCCCCCAACGGCCTTGCGGCACTGGAGATCATCGGCGCGGACAAGCTCGTACAGGCCGTCGGGCATCCGCTGCACAGCATGGTCATGGAGGCCGGGAGCGGGAAGCAGCTCATGCGGGTCGACACCCTGCCCGGCCTGCCCCCGAGCTGCACCCTGCTGCGCGCGGACCTGTTCCGGGTGCTGCACGATCACGCCGTGGCCGGCGGCATCACCATCGAGCACGGCAAGCGCCTGGTCGATCTCGAACAGTCCGCGACCGGCGTCCGCGCCCGCTTCGCCGACGGCACCACCGCCACCGCCGACATCCTCATCGGCGCCGACGGCATCCACTCCACCGTGCGCGGGCTCATCGACCCGCAGGCTCCCGAGCCCGAATACACCGGCCTGATGAGCTTCGGCTTCGGCGAATTCGACAGCGAGGGAAACCTTTCCGACGGCGGCCAGGGCGATATCGACGCCATGCACTTCGCCTTCGGCAAGCGCGCCTTCTACGGCTACTGGCGTCAGCCCGACGGCAGCAAGGTCTTCTTCAGCAACTTCCCGCAGGCCGAGCCCATGACCCTCGCCGAGGCCAAGGCCGTGCCGCCGCAGGAATGGCTGAACAAGCTGCGCGCCGCCCACATCGGCGACCGGCCGGGCGAATCGCTGTTTGCGCAGACCAGCGTGAACAAGATGATCGTCACCGGCCCGATGGAGCGCATGCCGCACGTGCGCACCTGGCACCGCGGCCGGGTGGTACTGGTCGGCGACGCCGTGCACGCCCCCTCGTCCAGCTCCGGGCAGGGCGCCTCACTGGCCATCGAATCGGCCATAGAACTGGCCCGCTGCCTGCGCGATATCGCCGATCCCACCGCAGCTTTCGCCACCTACGAGGGACTGCGCCGCCCACGCGTGGAGGACATTTCCGACAATGCCGCGAAGACCAACAACGGCAAGACCTCCGGCCCGGTGGCCAAGGCCATGATGGGCCTGGTCATGCCGATCGCCACGCGCACCTTCCTGCAGGCCGAGAAGATGTTCGGCCCGGTGCACCGCTTCGTCATCGACTGGGACGAAACCGTGCGCGCACAGCAGGGTTAATCGAATCGGAAGAACCGGGTGGCGAGCCAGCCGCCGAGCCCGCCCCAGCCCGCGAGCACCGCGAGCCCGTACCAATCGATGCTGTTGTGCATGGCCCGATCCAGGCATTCCGACAGCGCACCCGAGGGGATGATCCGGGCAATGAGGCTCACCGCATGCGGCACATCATTGGACATGAAGACGAGGCTGGCGGTGCCGAGCATGATGAACCACAGAATGTTCGCCAGCGCCAGCACGACTTCGGCTTTCAAGGTCCCGCCCAGCAGCAGTCCCAGCGCCGCGAAAGTGGCGGTGCCCAGCGCGATCACGACCGCGCCCAGCAGCAGCCCGGTCAGCGAGGGCCGCCAGCCCAGCGCGACGCCGATGGCGCCCAGCAGCACCGACTGCAACACCACCACGATGAGTACGGCGGCGCACTTGCCCGCCACGATGCCCCAGCGCGGAAGCGGTGTCGCGCCAAGGCGTTTCAACGCCCCGTACCGCCGGTCGAAGCCCACCGCGATGGCCTGCCCGGTGAACGCGGTGGACATGATGGCCACCATCATGACCGCCGGCACCACCCGGTTCACCCGATGCTCGCCCAGCCCGCTGACGGGCAGCAGGGTCAGCCCGATCAGCAGTGTGATCGGAATGAACATGGTGAGCAGCAGCTGTTCGCCGTTGCGCAGCAACAGGATCAGTTCCATGCGGGTCTGCGCGGCCAGCATCCTGGCCCGGGTGGTGGGCCGTGGCGCGGGCGCGAAGGTGCCGGTGGCGAATCGGTTGAGCGTCTCGGTCACCCGCGTAGCTCCCGTCCGGTGAGTTCGAGGAACACGTCTTCCAGTCTGCGCTGGTCGATGCGGATATCGCTGGGCAGCACGTCGATTCGCACGCACCAGGAGGTCACGGTGGAGAGCACCTGCGGGGTGATGTCGCCCTGCAGCAGGTACTGGCCGGGCGTGTTCTCCCTGGGCGCGAAGCCTTCGGGCAGCGCGGCTTCCAGCAGTGTCAGGTCGAGATTGGGTGGCGCGGTGAAGGCCAGCCGGCCCTCGGCGCCCTGCGAGGTGACCTCGCTCGGGGTGCCCTGGGCCACCACCCGGCCGTGGTCGATGATGACCAGCTGGTCGGCGAGCTGTTCGGCCTCGTCCATCATGTGCGTGGTGAGCAGCACGCTGACCCCGTCGCGGCGCAGCGCGTCGATGAGCTCCCACACCAGATGCCGGGCCTGTGCGTCCAATCCGGCGGTCGGCTCGTCGAGGAACACGATCTCGGGCCGTCCGACCAGCGCGCACGCCAGCGCGAGCCGCTGCTGCTGCCCGCCGGAGAGCCGCCGGTACGGGGTCTTGCGCGCGTCCTTCAGACCGAGAGTGTCGAGCAGCCAGGCCGGATCGAGCGGATCGGCGGAGTAGGAGGCGACGAGATCCAGCATCTCCCCGGCCTTCGACCCCGGGTAGGCGCCGCCGCCCTGCAGCATGACGCCGATGCGCGGGCGGAGAGCGTCGGAATCGGCGACCGGGTCCAGGCCCAGCACCCGCACGCGACCGGTGTCGGGGGCGACGAAGCCCTCGCACATCTCGGTGGTGGTGGTCTTGCCGGCGCCATTGGGGCCGAGCAGTGCGAGCACCTGCGCGCGTTCGATCTCGAAGCTGATGCCGTCGACCGCGGTGATCTCGCCGTAGCGTTTCACGACGCCGTCGACGCGTACGGCGGGTGCGGATGCTGCGGTCACGAAGACACACCGTAAGGCGTGGCCCGTTGTGACCGAGCCGACACCCCCGGCTGTTTGCGCCACGGGAGCACATTTCGGGTGAGGAACATGAACAGCAGCCCGACGATCACGGTGGCGATGGCGGATTCGACGATCTGGAAGACATAGAAATCCGCGCCGCGCGGCATCACCAGCACGCTCACGACCACCGAGATGACCACGGCCGGCACCCGGAACGCGGGCCGGTTGGCCCAGGCCGCCAGCGGCACGATCGCCCACAGCAGATACCAGGGCTGCACGACCGGGAACAGCAGCACCAGTGCCCCGAGCCCGACGCCCATCGCGCCGACCGGATGCAGGCGCCCGGTCCAGGTGGCGATGAGCATGCGCAGAATGATCAGCGCCGCCACCACTTCGGCCAGCGGCCGGGTGATGTCGAGCAGGGCGGTGGTGTGATCGCCGAGCCCGAGCAGGACGCCGCCGAATCCGGTGATGATCCCGATCGCCGTGGGCAGCGACAGATAGCTGCGCACCGCACTGGCGGTATTGAGGGTGTTCACCCACCCGAATCCGAGTCCGCTCGCGGTACTGACGAACAAGGTGGTGGCCATCGCTATCGCCCCGAGTATGCCCGCGGCGCAGAGTATTCCGCGTAAACCGTTGCCCCAGCGCCGCGCCAGCGCCATGCCGATGAAGCCGAGCGCGATGATCGAGGTGATCTTGATGGAGGAGGACAGCGTGATGACCACCGCGCCGAATACGAGCAGCGCCCAGGCTTTCCGATCGAAGCTCGGGAAATCCTCCAGCGCGCGCAGGCACAGCTCCACGCCCGCGAGCATGAGTCCCAGCATGAGCGCGTCATTGTGGACGCCGCCGATCAGGTGGAACAGCACCAGCGGATTGGCCGCGCCCAGCCACAAGGCGCTCACCGGCGCGACCCCGCAGCGGCGCGAGAGCCGCGGCAGCGCCCATACGATCAGCGCCACGCCGGCCAGCGCGAGCAGCCGGTGCAGCCACACGCCGACAATGATGTTGTCCCCGGTCAGTTCCGCGATGCCGCGGCCCATCCACAGGAACAGCGGCCCGTAGGGCGCGGGCGTGTCCCGCCAGATATTGGGCACATTGTTGGTCAGCACATTGCTGAGCCCGAGGCCCTCGACCGGTCCGACCTGGTACGGGTCGAGCCCGCGGGCCGCGATCTCGCTCTGCGCGAGATAGGAGTACACGTCGTTGCTGAACATGGGCGGTGCGACGCTGAGCGGGATGATCCAGAGCAGCAGCGTGCGGTCCATCTGCGAGCGGCTGAGCCGGTGCTGCGGATTCCCGCCCAGGCCGCCGACGGCGAAGCGGCCCAGCAGCAGCCAGGCCATGATCACCAGCACGGTGCCGATCAGGCACATGGCAAGCGTGGAAGTGTGCGCGCGGGCGAAGAATCCGAGGACCCGCAGTCCGGAGGTGGGGTTCTGGTGCACGGGCTGCGCGCCCACGCCGAGCGCGGAAATGGCCATGATGACCACGCCGGTCGCGCCGAGCAGGCGGATCCGCATCAGCTGCAGGGTTTCTCGCCGGTCGAGTCCAGGCCGGTCGGTATCTACACTGTGCAGGACGGCGACGGTGTGGTCGGCGGCCGGGACGTCCAGGCCCAGGGCCCGGCGTCCTATCTCCATTACTCCGCGCCGCGCGCCTTCCATTACCGCCACATTGCCGAAGCGTAGTCGGGCCCGGTGCCGATGACCCTCATCGCGGTGGCCATAACCGCGCGTACCCCGCCGGGCGGGTGAAAATCGCTGGGCCCGGCGGCCCCCGATGCGGCACTGTGGACCGATGTCCGACTCGTCCATGACCGATCTGCTCCTCGAAGGCGTCGTGGGTTCGACCGCCTACGGTCTGAACACCCCCGTCAGCGACCTCGACTACGCCGGTATCTACGTGCAGCCGACCAGCGCTCTGCTCGGCCTGCATCCGCCCGCGCGCGAGCATGCGACCCGGCAGGGCCGCGGGGGAGCGGACGCCACGTATCACGAGCTCGGCAAGGCCATGGGGCTCATGCTGAAGTGTAATCCGACCGCCTCGGAGATCCTGTGGCTCGATACCTATACGGCCGCCACGGATTTCGGCCACGAGCTGATCGGTCTGCGCGGCTGCTTCCTGTCGGCGCGGCTGGTGCGGGACTCGTTCTTCGGTTATGCCACTTCGCAGTTCCACCGGCTGGTGGATCGCGGCCGCTTCCAGGGTTCGCTGGAGACGCGGCGCGAGAAGCACGCCCGGCACACCATGCGGCTGCTGTGGCAGGGCTATGAGCTCTACACCACCGGCGTGCTGCCGATCCGCGTCCCGGATCCGGACCGGTACTTCGAGTTCGGGCGGCGCATCAAGGAGGATCCGGAGGCGCGGACGGCACGGGCGCTGATCGCCGAGTACGAAACGAAATTCGACACCGCGCGCACCGTGCTGCCGGAGCAGGCCGACGAGGCGCCGCTGGAGGATTTCCTGCAGCGGGTCCGCCGCGCGCACCTGGAGCCGCTGCCCACGCCGGTTCGCTGAGCGTGAAACGGCGTACGGGGCAATCGTATTGAGCCTCTCATCTGCCGGGCATGGCCGATTCGCGCTGCCGCTGTCGTACCCCGCTCATACTCTGGATGAATGGTGTCCGATTCGAAACGGCGAATCGAGGTGGCCGCGGCCGGGTTGCTCGCCCGTCACGGCTATCACGGTTTCGGCCTGAAGAAGCTGAGCGAGGCGGCGGGTCTCCCGTACGGCTCGATCTATCACCACTTTCCGGGTGGGAAGGAGGAGATCGCGGTTTCCGCGATCGCGGGCACGGGGGTGCTGGTGGGGCGCATGATCCGGCAGGCTCCCGCGGACGTGTTCGGCACGGCGGCAAGTCTGTTCGATTTCATGGCGGCGAAACTCACTGCCTCCGAATGGACCGAGGGCTGTCCGGTGGGCACGCCCGCGCTCGACGGCGGCAGCGATGTCGAATCGGTCCGTACCGCCTGTGTTTCGGCGTTCGACGCCATGGGGCAGGGCTTCGCCGAACTCTTGGCGGATATGGGCCTGCCGGAGGGGGAGGCGTACGAGCTGGCCACCACCGTGGTGGCGGCCTACGAGGGCGCGACCCTGCTCGCGCGGGTGCGCCGCACGGACGAGCCGCTGTACACCGTCGCCGCCGCGATGGCCCGGCTGATCCGGCTCAGCCTCGCCGAAGCCGCCGCGGGCCAGGTGGAACCCGCTGCCGCCGAGCAGAATTCATCGTAGAAGGGCTTGTCTAGAAAGAACGTTCTAGCGACTATGGAGTAATGAAGCGACTCATGCTGGACGGTCCCGGCGCGCTGCGCTGGGAAGACACCCCCGAACCCACCCTCGATACGCCCGCCCAGGCCCTGGTCCGCCCGGTGGCCCTGGCCACCTGTGACCTCGACCCCGCAGTGCTGCAGGGCCGGTTCCCGCTGGCGGGCCCCTATCCCTTCGGCCACGAGGGCGTAGCCGAGGTGGTCGCCGTGGGAGAGGAGGTCCGCACCGTGCGGCCGGGCGACAAGGTCGTCGTCCCCTTCCAGATCTCCTGCGGCGCATGCGGACCCTGCCTGCGCGGCAATACCGGCAACTGCGCCGCCCACCCCCTGATGTCCAGTTTCGGCCTCGGCCCGCTCGGCGGCCTGGACTGGGGTGGCCTGTGGGCCGACCTGGCCCGCATCCCGCACGCCGACGCCATGCTGGTCAAACTCCCGGACGGCGTCGACCCCGTCGCCGTGGCCAGCGCCAGTGACAATATCCCCGACGCCTACCGCGCGGTCGCCCCGCAACTGCAGGCCTACCCCGCCGCCGAAGTCCTGATCCTGGGCGGCCCGGCCGCCCCTTCCATCAGCCTCTACGCGGCCGGCTTGGCCGTCGCCCTGGGCGCCTCCCGCACCGTCTACCTCGACACCGACCCCGAAAGGCTGAGCATCGCAGCCAAATTGGGCGCCGAACCTCGAGAAGGCGCCCCTGTCGAACGTGTGGGCCGCTTCCCGATCGTCGTCGAAGCCGCGGGCGGTCCCGAGGCCCTGATCGCCGCCATCCGCGCCACCGCCAATGACGGCTGGTGCACCAGCGTCAGCGTCCAGATGCAGGACACCGCCCTCCCCATGCTCGAAATGTATTCCCGCTGCTGTACTTTCCACACCGGCCGTGCCCACGCCCGCCCTGCCATTCCGCACGTCCTCGACCTGGTGGCCGGCGGCCGTTTCGACCCGTCGCCGGTCACCACCCGCACGGTCCCGCTGGCGGATTCGATCGACGCGCTCCTGGAAGGTCCGGTCAAACTCGTCGCGACAAACTGATCGGAATTTAATAGCGGGCGGCCGGCGGATTCGTATCGTAAGCTCCGAGCCGAATTGAATCTTCGGACTATCGGGGGGTAGTCGATGTGCAGTGACATTCCGGCCGTCGGTGCGGGCGGCGGTGCCCGGCAAACGAACTCGGTGCGAATGATCGTCCGGGAGACGATCGCGGCCGCCGCACCGTCGGAACTGGTACTCGTGGACAGCCTGGCCGGGCTCGGCGACGCCGCGGTGTCGCGCCGCTTCCGCCGGCGCCGGCAAGGTCACGATCCGCTCGGATTCGGCGTCGAGGAGGCCGCGGCGCTGGCGACGCCGGTGGTGTGGCTGGCGGTCGAAGAGGCCGCCAAACGCCTCGGCGCCGCCGCCGGAGACGGCGTGACCAAGGAGTCGAAGATACTGCTGCGCAAGATATTTCACCGCGGCGCCCGGGCATCGGAGCTGCCCGCCATGAGCACCGAGGAGATCGCGCTGACGCGCCCGACCGTGCTGGCGCTGGCCGGTGAACGCGGATTGGCGCCGGAGCAAGCCACCGCCCTGGCCGACGCGCTCGCCGTTCGTCTGGCACGAATCGACGCGCCGCCGGAGGAGTCGGACAGCCGGGGAACGGCCGCGGTCCGGGGCTGACCCGCAATGCTCAGAGCTCGGGGCGTGCCGCGCCTGCGAGAGTTACCGCAGGGCACGACGATCCGTTTCGTGCTCCTGATCGTCCTTCTCCTGGTCACCAGCGGCAGTATGGCGCGGCAATGTCACCATCACCTATCTGACCGTCGCGCTGTGGCGGTGCTTCGTGGTGGCGGCTCTGCTGCCCTACGACCGGGCCGCACTGACCATCAGCGCGGCGGTGGTGGCCCTGGCGGCGGTCGGTCAGACATTCCGGATCGAACTTGTTGCGCGGCAGTCCGATACGAATACGGTGGTGACCGCCGCCGCGCCGATCACGGCCGACGCACCGGCACCGATTTCGCCGCGCACCCGTACGGCGCAAGTCCTGGCGTGGCTGCTGGTCGGCGGTGACGACCTGTTGAGTCGATCGGATGCGTACTTGTCGGACCGATCGGCACCCGATGCCGACATCCACGCGTTGTGCACGGAACTGGTTGGCATTGCCCAGGATTCCGCCGCCTTCTTCCGAATTCCCGACCCGCGGATCCAGCCGTCCTGGCAGCAGTTCATCACCCAGGCGCTCGCCGCCGGCGACGAATGCTCGGACGAATCCGAGGCCGGCCGGACATCGGACGCGGTATCGGCGGCCGATCAGTCGTTGCGAGAGACCCTCACCCGTATCGACGCCGAGTCGCCCGCTCTCACCTACTAGCTCCATCCCGCGCCGCGGCCGGGAGTGTGACATGCAGGCGGGCAAGGGAATCCGGGTCGGCGATCACGTCGATGCGGGTGATCAGATCGCCGTGCACCACGAAACCCATGATCGAGGGCGGATGCGGTCCGGCCGCGACGAGTGCCCCGGGCAGGCCGTCCACCACGACGAGTTCGCCGAAGTCGGAGAGGGCGGCGAACACCACGGCCTGCTGCCCGACGGTGCGGGCGCCGCTGATCGTGATGGCCGTGCCCGCCGGGGTGGCGAAGCGGTCGGCGGCAATGGTGATCTCGGGATCGAGGAGGGTGAGCAGGGTTTCCAGGTCGCCGGCGCGGGCAGCGGCGAGAAAGGCCCGGACTATTCGTCTTTCGCGCAGGGCCTGCGGGGTGGTGGTGGCCGGATCCTCCAGCACCCGGTGGCGGGCGCGGCTGGCGAGCAGGCGCACCGCATTGGGGGAGCGTTCGAGGACGGCCGCGATGTCGTCGAAGGGCAGCTGGAACATGTCGTGCAGGACGAAGGCGATGCGTTCGGCGGCTGAAAGACGATGCAGGAGGACCAGTACGGCGCGTTCCAAGGATTCGTTGCGGACGGCCAGCTCCTCGGGGCCGGCGTCGGCGGGGTCCGGAAAGACGTCCGGTACCTGCTCGCCGAGCGGGTATTCGCGGCGGACCTGGCGTTTGCGGAGCATATCGAGGCAGATGCGGGAGAGGACCGTGGTCAGCCAGGCGTCGGGGCGTTCGATCTCGGTGGGGTCGGCGCGATGCAATCGCAGCCAGGTTTCCTGGACGGCGTCCTCGGCCTCGCCGGAGGCGCCGAGCATGCGGAAGGCTATCGCGCGCAGCCGCGGGCGATGCTCTTCGAACCGGGCCGCCGGGAACGTCCGATTGCTCACAGACATATCTTGCGCCCGCCGGACGTCTCCCGGGCATGACTACACAGATCATGGAGCCTGCCCGCGCTCTTCGGGTCCGCCGGATCCTCTACCGGACGGCCACCGCCGCCGTGGTGGCCGAGGCCGCGGTGGGCGGCTGGTGGGATATCGCGCGGGTCTCCTATGTCCGCGACATCGTCGTGCACCTGGGGTATCCGACGTATCTGCTGGTGATCCTCGGCGTGTGGAAGATGCTGGCGGCGATCGTGCTGGTCCTGCCCGGCTGGCCGCTGGTGAAGGAATGGGCCTATGCGGGAACCGTTTTCGTCTACACCGGCGCCATCGCCTCGCATCTGACCGTGCGCTACGACCGCTGGGAGGTGGCGCTGCTGTCGGCGCTGGTGCTGCTGACCGTGGTGTCCTGGGCGCTGCGCCCGCCGGACCGTCGTCCCGCCGGGTCCGGGTGCCGCATTACCGCACGCCCCTGAGTCATATCCGCAGGCCCTGGCTTCGCCGGTCCGCGCGGGCCTCCTTATTCTGTGTGGAATGGCAGTACGACCCATTCTCATCTGCGGTGACCCGCGCCTGACCGCGCCTGCGGTCCCCGTCACCGAATTCGACGACGAGCTGGCCGCTTTCGTCGAGGATCTCTTCGAGACCAATACCGCCGCGCGCGGCGCGGGCCTGGCCGCGAACCAGATCGGTGATCCCCGAGCGGTTTTCGTCTACGACCTGCAGCAGCAGTCGGTGCGGCACCGCGGCTACGTCGTCAACCCGGTGCTCGAGACCTCCGAGATCCCGGAGACCATGCCCGATCCGGACGACGATGTCGAAGGCTGCCTCTCGGTGCCGGGCGAATGGTTCCCGACGGGTCGCGCCGACTGGGCGAAGGTGACCGGCGTGGATGTCCACGGCGAGCCCGTCTCGGTCGAGGGCACCGGCTACCTGTCCCGCTGCCTGCAGCACGAGACCGATCACCTGCTCGGCCACCTCTATCTGGATCGCCTGATCGGCCGCAATCAGCGGGCCGCCCGCAAGATGGTCAAGGCGAACGGCTGGACCGAGGCGGGCCGATCCTGGCTGCCGGGCGCCGACGCCGACCCTTTCCACGACTGATTCCAGCGATATATTCTCGCCGATTCTGTGTGACAGGTCACAGTCCGCGGCGTCGTCGCTGGTCGCGGCGCAGTCGGTCAGGGGACCCTTACTGGAACGCGGAATGGAATTCCGTCACACTGATGTTGTGAAAACCGTGGGTTTGCGGAACGCGAAGGCGGAGTCCGGGCGCCGGCAAGGCGCCCGGGCTGTTGTCGTGTCTGCACCCGCCGGCGAAGGTCACACCCGCGAAGCCGTGGTCAAGCTGCTGCTGGAGGAGGGCCCGATCACCGCGACCGCCATCGGCGAGCGGCTCGGCCTGAGCCCGGCGGGAGTGCGCAGGCATCTCGAGGCGCTCATCGAATCCGGCGAGGCGTGGGCCACCCGGTCCGCGAAATGGCAGCAGCAGGGCCGTGGGCGTCCCGCCAAGCAGTACCAGCTGACCTCCACCGGTCGCGGGCGCCTGGGCCACGCCTACGATGACCTCGCCGGTGCCGCCATGCGACAGCTACGCGAGATCGGCGGCGACCAGGCCATCACCGATTTCGCCCGGAAACGGGTCGGGGCCATCGTCGCCGGGGTCGACCGCCTGGACCGGCACACGCCGGCCGAGACGGAAGCCAAGGCCGAGGAGCTCGCGGACGCGTTCAGCGAAGCCGGTTTCGCCGCCTCCACGCGGAAAGTCGGTGCGGGAGTACAGATCTGCCAGCACCACTGCCCGGTATCGCACGTGGCCGAGGAGTTCCCGGAGCTGTGTGCCGCCGAGCTGGAGGCCTTCCGGGAGATTCTCGGCACGCATGTGCAGCGGTTGGCGACCATCGCCAACGGCGATTGCGCATGCACCACGCATGTCCCGCTGATGCCGGTGCAGCCCACCCAATCGAATACCGCAGAAACCCCCGTTGCACAGCCCGCAACGACATCTACAGATGACTCCGGAAGGAGTGCCGAATGACGACGACCGCCGCGGCGAGCCGCGAAGATGGCGTAGCCCAGGTGCAGCCGCTGTCCCAGGAGGAGACGATTGCGTCCCTGGGTAACTACGGGTACGGCTGGGCCGACTCTGATGTCGCCGGTGCCAGTGCCAAACGCGGCCTGTCCGAGGAGGTCGTACGCGACATCTCGGCCAAGAAGAACGAGCCCGAATGGATGCTCGACTTCCGCCTGAAGGCGCTGCGCATCTTCGACAAGAAGCCCATGCCGAGCTGGGGTTCCAACCTCGACGGCATCGACTTCGACAACATCAAGTACTTCGTGCGGTCCAGCGAGAAGCAGGCCGCCACCTGGGACGACCTGCCCGAGGACATCAAGAACACCTACGACAAGCTGGGCATCCCCGAGGCGGAGAAGCAGCGCCTGGTGTCCGGTGTCGCGGCGCAGTACGAGTCCGAGGTCGTTTACCACTCGATCCGTGAGGATCTCGAGAAGCAGGGCGTCATCTTCCTGGACACCGATACCGCGCTCAAGGAGCACCCGGAGCTGTTCCAGCAGTACTTCGGCTCGGTCATCCCGTCGGGCGACAACAAGTTCTCCGCGCTGAACTCGGCCACCTGGTCGGGCGGTTCGTTCATCTACGTGCCGAAGGGCGTGCACGTGGACATCCCGCTGCAGGCCTACTTCCGGATCAACACCGAGAACATGGGCCAGTTCGAGCGCACGCTGATCATCGTCGACGAGGATGCCTACGTGCACTACGTCGAGGGTTGCACCGCGCCGATCTACAGCTCGGACTCGCTGCACTCCGCGGTCGTGGAGATCATCGTGAAGAAGGGCGGCCGCTGCCGCTACACCACCATCCAGAACTGGTCGAACAACGTCTACAACCTGGTCACCAAGCGGGCCAAGGCCGAGGCGGGCGCGACCATGGAATGGGTCGACGGCAATATCGGCTCCAAGGTCACCATGAAGTACCCGGCCGTGTGGATGACCGGTGAGTACGCCAAGGGTGAGGTGCTCTCCATCGCGTTCGCCGGTGCGGGTCAGCATCAGGACACCGGTGCGAAGATGCTGCACCTGGCGCCGCACACCTCTTCGACGATCATCTCGAAGTCGGTGGCGCGTGGTGGCGGCCGGGCCTCGTACCGCGGTCTGGTGCAGGTGAACAAGGGTGCGCACGGGTCGAAGTCGACCGTGAAGTGCGATGCCCTGCTGGTGGACAACATCTCTCGCTCCGACACCTACCCGTACGTCGACATCCGCGAGGACGACGTGACCATGGGCCACGAGGCCACGGTCTCCAAGGTGTCCGAGGACCAGTTGTTCTACCTGATGAGCCGCGGCCTCACCGAGGACGAGGCCATGGCCATGGTGGTGCGCGGCTTCGTGGAGCCGATCGCCAAGGAACTCCCCATGGAGTACGCCCTGGAACTGAACCGCCTGATCGAACTGCAGATGGAAGGAGCCGTCGGCTGATGACGGTCGAGAATGTAGCCGTTGCGGCCGAGGCACGCGTGAGCGGAGCGAACCAATCGCAGAGCCCGGCAGCCAACAAGGGTGAGGTCTTCGCCTCGTTCGACGTGAACGCCTTCGAGGTGCCCACGGCGCACGACGAGGCGTGGCGCTTCACCCCGCTGCGCCGGCTGCGCGGCCTGCACGACGGCACCGCGGTGCGCGACGGGCAGGCCGCGGTCGAGGTCAACGCGGTCGAGGGCGTCACCGTGGAAACGGTGGAGCGCACCGACTCTCGCCTCGGCGAGGCCGGTACCCCGACCGATCGCGTTGCCGCACAGGCCTACTCGGGTTTCGAGCAGGCCACCGTCGTGACGGTCGGCGCGGAAGTCGAAGCGGCCCAGCCGATCACCGTGACCATCACCGGTCCCGGCGAGGGTAAGACCGCCTACGGCCACACCCAGATCCGCCTGGGCAACTTCGCCGTCGCGACCGTGGTCATCGACCAGCGCGGCAGCGGAACCTACGCGGAGAACGTGGAATTCGTGCTCGGCGACAGCGCCAAGCTGACCGCGGTCGTGGTCCAGGACTGGGCCGACGACGCCGTGCACGCCACCGCGCACCACGCCCTGCTGGGCCGCGATGCCACGCTGCGGCACACCAATGTCACCCTCGGTGGCGACCTGGTGCGGCTGACCGGCACGGTCCGCTACGCCGGTCCCGGCGGTGACGCCGAACTGCTCGGCCTGTACTTCGCCGATGACGGCCAGCACTTCGAGCAGCGCCTGCTGGTCGATCACGCGGTGCCGAACTGCAAGTCGAACGTCATGTACAAGGGTGCGCTGCAGGGTGATCCGACCTCCAGCAAGCCGGACGCCCGCACCGTGTGGGTGGGTGACGTGCTCATCCGTGCGGCCGCGCAGGGCACCGACACCTTCGAGCTGAACCGCAACCTGGTGCTCACCGACGGCGCGCGCGCCGACTCGGTGCCGAACCTGGAGATCGAGACCGGCGAGATCGTGGGCGCCGGACATGCCTCGGCCACCGGTCGTTTCGACGATGAGCAGCTGTTCTACCTGCGCTCGCGCGGCATCCCCGAGGACGCCGCCCGTCGCCTGGTGGTGCGTGGCTTCTTCCACGAGATCATTCAGAAGATCGCCGTCCCCGAGGTCCGGGAGCGGCTCGAGGCGGCCGTCGAGGCCGAACTCGCCGCTGTCGGCGTCTGACAAATAGACACAGTCGGCGTCTAACCAAACTTCCCATCCCGCAAAGGAATCCGAATTCGATGACCACCCTGGAGATCAAGGACCTGCACGTCGAGGTCGCCAACCCGGACGAGACCGGTGAGCCCATCAAGATCCTGAAGGGCGTGAACCTGACCGTGAAGTCGGGTGAGACCCACGCGATCATGGGCCCCAACGGTTCCGGCAAGTCGACCCTGTCGTACGCCATCGCCGGCCACCCCAAGTACACGGTGACGCAGGGCACCATCACCCTCGACGGTGAGGACGTCCTGGAGATGTCCGTGGACGAGCGTGCGCGTGCGGGCCTGTTCCTGGCCATGCAGTACCCGGTCGAGGTCCCCGGCGTCTCGGTCTCGAACTTCCTGCGCACCGCCGCCACCGCCATCCGCGGTGAGGCGCCCAAGCTGCGCACCTGGGTGAAGGAAGTCAAGGAGAACATGGCGGAGCTGGAGATCGATCCGGCCTTCGTCGAGCGCTCGGTCAACGAGGGCTTCTCCGGCGGTGAGAAGAAGCGCCAGGAGATCCTGCAGCTGGGCCTGCTCAAGCCGAAGATCGCCATCCTCGACGAGACCGACTCGGGTCTGGACGTGGATGCGCTGCGCATCGTCTCCCAGGGCGTCAACAACTACCGGGAGCGGGAGAACGGCGGCGTGCTGCTGATCACCCACTACACCCGCATCCTGCGCTACATCCAGCCGGACTTCGTGCACGTCTTCGTGAACGGCCGGATCGTCGCCGAGGGCGGCCCCGAGCTGGCCGAGGAACTCGACGCGAACGGCTACGTGCGTTTCACTTCCGCTGCTGCTGTTTAGGAGCCCACGATGACCACCACGGTGCAGAATTCCCGGCTCGCCGGGGAGCCCGCCCTGGATGTCGCCCGGATCCGGGCCGACTTCCCGATCCTCAGTCGTACGGTGCGCGACGGCAAACCCCTGGTCTATCTGGACTCGGGTGCCACCGCACAGCGGCCGATGGAGGTTTTGGACGCGGAACGTAACTTCCTGATCCGGAACAATGCGGCGGTGCACCGCGGTGCGCATCAGCTGGCCGAAGAGGCGACCGACGCCTACGAGGGCGCGCGCGCCGATATCGCCCGCTTCGTGGGTGTTTCGGCCAATGAGATCGTGTTCACCAAGAACGCGACCGAGTCGCTGAACCTGGTGACCTACGCCTTCGCCGACGACCGGTTCCCGTTCCATGTCGGTCCCGGCGACGAGATCGTCATCACAGAGCTGGAGCATCACGCGAATCTCGTTCCGTGGCAGGAACTCGCGCGGCGCACCGGCGCCACCTTGAAGTGGTTCGGCATCACCGCCGACGGCCGCATCGACCTGGATTCGCTCGAGCTATCGGCCGCCACCAAGGTGGTCGCGTTCTCGCACCAGTCCAACGTGACCGGTGCGATCGGCCCCGTGGCCGAATTGGTGCGCCGGGCAAAGGAAGTCGGCGCGCTGGTCGTGCTGGACGCCTGCCAGTCGGTGCCGCACATGCCGGTGGACTTCCGTGAGCTGGGCGTGGACTTCGCCGCCTTCTCCGGGCACAAGATGCTCGGCCCCTCCGGCGTGGGCGTGCTGTACGGCCGCTACGCGCTGCTGGAGCAGACCCCGCCGTTCATCACCGGTGGCTCCATGATCGAGACCGTGTTCATGGACCACTCGACCTACGCCGCCCCGCCGCAGCGTTTCGAGGCCGGCGTGCCGATGACCTCGCAGGTGGTCGGATTGGGCGCGGCCGTGCGGTATCTGGAAGCGATCGGCATGGATGCCGTTGCGGCGCACGAGCACCGGCTCGTCGGCGCGGCCATCGAGGGCCTGAGCGCGCTGGACGGCGTGCGCATCATCGGCCCGGCGGAGAACGTGAACCGCGGTGGCGCGGTGAGTTTCGTCGTGGACGGGATTCACGCGCACGATGTGGGGCAGATCCTGGATGACGAGGGCGTCGCGATCCGGGTCGGCCACCACTGCGCCTGGCCGCTGCACCGGCACTTCGGTGTCGCCGCCACCGCTCGCGCCTCCTTCGCCGTGTACAACACCCTCGATGAGGTGGACGCACTGGTGGCCGCGGTGCGGAAGGCTCAGAGCTTCTTCGGAGTTGCATAGATCATGCGCATGGAGCAGATGTACCAGGAAGTCATCCTGGACCACTACAAGCACCCGCACCACCGGGGACTGCGTGAGCCCTTCGGTGCGGAGGTGCACCACGTCAACCCGACCTGCGGTGACGAGGTAACGCTGCGCGTATACATCGACGACAACGGCGATGTGAAGGACGTGTCCTACGACGGGCAGGGCTGCTCGATCAGCCAGGCCTCCACCTCGGTGCTCGCCGACCAGGTGATCGGCCTGCCGTTGCAGCAGGCGCTGAAGACCGTCGAGGCCTTCGACGAGATGATCACCAGCCGTGGCACCCTCGAGGGCGACGAAGAGGTGATCGGCGACGGTGTGGCCTTCGCCGGCGTCGCCAAGTATCCGGCCCGCGTGAAATGCGCGCTGCTGGGCTGGATGGCGTTCAAGGACGCCGTGGTGCGGATAGCCTCCGCGGAGGAATCCAAGCAGGCCATGGGCAACGGCACTACAGGCAACGGGGAGTAGGGAATCATGAGCGAAACCGAGCAGCAGGCCCAGGAAGCGGCGCCGGTGGAACTGACCGCCGAGGAGATCCAGCACCTCGAGGACATGGAAGAGGCGATGCGTGACGTCGTCGACCCCGAACTCGGCATCAATGTGGTCGATCTCGGCCTCGTCTACGGTATGGCCTTCGAGGACGGCATCGCCAAGCTCGACATGACGCTGACCTCCCCGGCCTGCCCGCTGACCGATGTCATCGAGGATCAGTCGCGCAATGCCCTGGTGCGTTCCGGGCTGGCCGAGGAGCTGCAGATCAATTGGGTCTGGATGCCGCCGTGGGGCCCGGACAAGATCACCGACGACGGCCGCGAACAGCTGCGCGCCCTCGGCTTCACCGTCTAACTCCGGATCGCGCTGTCCAGGGGATAGCGATCACCGAAACCGGAACGGTCCTGGTAGAAGAAGTTCAGGACGAGATCGTCTGCGATACGGAACAATTCGTCTCGGCCCTCCAAGGGAGCTATCCACTCCATCGGCAGGGCCGAGACGCCGTATATGGCGCCGAGCAGATTCCCGGTGACCGCGCCCGTGGAGTCGGAATCGCCGGAGTGGTTGACCGACAGCAGTAATCCGCCGCGGATATCCCCGGTTCGATAGGTGTGCAGCGCGCAGTAGACGGCAATGGCCAGGCACTGCTCGGCGCACCAGCCCGCACCGACCATTTCGAGCCGTTCCGGCGTGGCCGCGCCGAGCTGCGCAATGGCGAGCGCACCGCTCAGCGCCGATACGGTTTCGGCGCTCGACGGCAGCACCGCGAGCCGATCGATGGTGTCGCGCACCGCGATCGGCAGTTCCGTGCCGCCGAGCACGTTGTCGACAATGGTCGCGAAGGCGCCCGCGGCCAGATATCCGGTCGGATGACCGTGCGTGATCTGCGCGCAGCGCATGGCGTTGTAGAAGGCGCGATCCGGGCCGGCGCCGGTCAGGCCGAACGGCGCGGCGCGCATGACACTGCCGCAGCCCTTCGATTTCGGATTCACCGGGCCCGGTTCGCCGAACTCCAGCGGCGGCAGATACTCCTCGACCTGTTGGCGCAGCCCGCCCAGGCACGCATTGCCGGGCGCGCGCACCGCGTACAGGAACGGCAGTCCGGCCAGCCAGCCGTCGGCGTCCGGATCCGGCTTCTCCTGCCGCTGTGTCGCATACCAGCGCAGGTAGGCCCGCCGCATGGCCGGCGCCGGATCGGTGTCGGCGGGACTGCGCAGCAGCCCCTCGGCCGTGAACAGCGTCATCTGGGTGTCGTCGGTGATCTGCTGCGGCGCCCCCGGCGTCACGTTGGGCAGGTAGTCGACGACGCCGGCGGCCCCGTAGCGCCCGCGAATCTGCTTCAGCGTCAAGAACTCGATGGGCCACCCGAGGGCGTCCCCGATCGCCCCGCCCACCATGGCCCCGCGTACCCGGTCGAAAAGCTTCTCGTGATCTTGCACGCCACAAGCCTATTCAAGGCGGCGCTGCGGCAGTATCCGCGCATACGCCATTAGGATGCCCCGGTGACCGGATACGACGACTTCGACGGGTTCGAACATTTCGACACCTCCACCCTGCCCGAGCGCCAGCAGCGGATTCTGTGCACCATCCGCGATTGGGTGCAGCGGCACGGGTATTCGCCGAGCACCCGGGAGATCGGCGAGGCCGTGGGCCTGAAGTCGTCGTCGACGGTGTCGCGGCATCTGAAGGCGCTGGAGGATCAGGGCATCCTCAAGCGCAGCGAGTCGGTGACCCGGCCCATGGACGTGCGGCTGTTCCTCAAGGCGGGCGCGCCGCAGCAGCAGAACCCGGATTCGGTGTCGGTGCCCGTGGTCGGCGATATCGCCGCGGGTACGCCCATCCTGGCGGAGCAGCACACCGACGATGTGCTGTCGCTGCCGCGCGAACTGGTCGGCCGGGGAACGGTTTTCGGCCTGCGGGTGCGCGGTGACTCGATGGTCGACGCCGCCATCTGCGACGGCGATATCGTCGTGGTGCGCCAGGAACACGAGGCGCACAACGGCGAGATCGTGGCCGCCATGATCGACGGCGAGGCCACCGTGAAGGTGTACCGCCGCGCCAACGGCCACGTCTACCTCGAACCGCGCAACCCCGCCTACTCCGTCATCGACGGTGACAAGGCCACGGTGCTGGGCAAGGTCGTGTCCGTCATGCGGCGCGTGTGATCCAGTCGATGATGGTGCCGGCGACGAGCTGAGCGTCGTCCCAGGTGGCGATGTGGCCGAGACCGGGCAGCACCCGGTACTCGGCGTCCGGCAGCTCGGCCCGGAAGCGTTGCGCGCAGGTCTCCTTCGGTATCACGTGATCGAATTCGGGCCAGGCCAGCAGTACCGGGGCCGCCACCCGATGCAGGTCGGTGACGGTCAGCCGGTCGCCGCGCAGCATGGCGATATCGGTCGCGAAGAAGGTGCCCGAGGACATCACCTCGGCCATTCGCAGCACTTCGCGGGCGGGCACCAGCTCGCCGCGGCGGAACGAATTGCGCATCACGTAGCGGCGCAGCAACGGCCGGGCCACCACCGCGGGCATGATCCCGGCGGTGCGGTCGATGAGCTTGTGCTGCTTCACGAATCCGTCGGCGATGCGGTCCGGGTCCAGGCTGCCGGCGGGCCAGCCGCCGACCGGGCCGATGGCCACCACGCTGCGGGCGCGCCCGCGCTTGGCCAATTCCATTGCGAGCGTGCCGCCTCCGGAGATACCGGCCAGATGGGCGTCCTCGATCCCGAGCTCTTCCAGGTATTTCTCGAACACATCGGCCATGCCCGCGATGCTCGGCTCGGGGTCGCGGAATTCCGGCGCGTGCGGGTGGCCGGGCAGATTCGGTGCGATCACCTCGTAGCGGGCGACGAGTTCGGGCAGCACCGGCTGCCAGATGTGCCAGCTCAGGTTGGGTGCGTGCAGCAGCACCAGCGGCTCGCCGGTGCCGGCGCGATACAGTCCGGGTGAGCTGCCGGGGGCGCGCACGTCCCGCTCGGCATCATTGCGCAGCGAGGTCATGGGAAGTCCTTTCGTGCTGCCGCGGTGGCGTATTCGCGCCTGCGGTGGCCGGTCGACGCGGGCGCGTCGGATGAATAGCCTGGTTGAGGTGGTGGGTGTGGCGCTTCCGGAAACGTGCGGTGATCCGGTGATCTGGGTGCGGCCCGATTCCATCGGGTACTTCGGGCCCGATCTCGGTGTGGCGCTGCATTCGACCTCGGTCGCGGTGCTCACGGTCGGTGTGGACGGGCCGATCGTGCTGGAGGCGCCCGGCTGTGCGGTCACCACCGCGCGCAGTGTGTACGCGCCGGCGCGGGCCTCGCATCGAATCATCGCGCCGGAGAGCAGGATTCTGCTGTTGTTCCTCGATCCGGCGGGGCCGCGGGCCGCGGATACGGCGGCGGCCATGCGGGAATTCGCCGGTCCGTTCGGACTCGGGCATCGGCGTGAACAGGCGCTGAGCATCGCGTGCCTGGCGGGTGCGGATCCGGCGCTGGTGGTGCGGGCCGCGGCGGGCGCCGTGGTGGCCGCGGATCCGCGGATCACCGCGCTGGCGCTCGCGATTCGATCCGATCCCGGCCGGGAATACCGGGCGCCCGCGAGCGCGGCCGAGCTGGGTCTGTCGACCTCGCATTTCCTGCGGTTGTTCGCGCAGTCGACCGGTACCACCTTCCGCCGCTACCAGCAGTGGGCGCGGTTACGGCACGTGGTGGGCGGGCTGGCGGCAGGCCATGACCTGACCCGGAGTGCCGTCGAGGCGGGGTTCGCGTCCCCTTCTCACTTCAGTGACACCTTCCGGGAGACCTTCGGAACGTCGGCGACGGCGGTGCTGGACGCGGGTGTCCGATTCGACATCGGTGCGTGAGCGGAATATCGTCCCCACCAAAAGGGCGGGTCGGATTGGACAACCGGGTTCCGCTCGACCATGATTCGTCCCGTTATCACCTTTCATCACGGGGAGTATCGAATGTCGTTGCTGCGCAAGGCCGGTGTCGGCCTCGCCGTCACATCGATGGCCGCGATGGGCGCGGTGTCCGCCGGTTCCGCCAGCGCGGCGGACAATGAACCGGTGTTCGTCGCCACCTCGGGCGATCTCTACGGCGCCCTGGCGCTGTCCCGGAGCTCGGGGAATGTCGCGTACGCGGTCAATTACGGCGGTTATGACGGCGCCGATGACGCGGCCGTCAGCAAATGCGGCGGCGGTGACTGTCAGGTCGTGGTGCATTTCGCCAATGCCTGCGGTGCTGTCGCCCAGGGCGCCGACACCCGCTTCGGGTGGGCGTGGGCGCCGAGCAAGGTGGAGGCCGAGTCGGCCGCCGTCGACGCGCTGGGCAAGAGCGCGCCGTCCTTCCCGGATTCGGGTTCGGCCTCGCCGCGCCAGGCCAAGGTCATCCTGTCCGCTTGCACGGACAACGCACACTAGAACGCCGGAGATCGGCGGGATCGTGAATCCCGGTCGAGGTGGTGGGAACGGAAGTCCGTGCCCGCGGCAGCGGCCGGGATTTTTCGTGTCCGTGGGTGCCGGTCGGTCGGTGTTTCTGGTTGCTACCGTCCATTTTCCAGCAACATGGCCGCTCGGCCGGAGATGATTTCGTAGTGGACGACATCACCTACGAGGACACCCGATTCGCGTTGCACGCGGCGGCCGAGCTGCTGATCGCCGGCCCGCAGTACCGCAGGTTCGGCAGCATCCGCATGCGGATCGTTTTGGGTGGCTTCTCCGGTATCAAATGGCCGGTGTCGGTGACGGGCACCGATCTGGTGTGGCCGCAGGGCCGCATCCGCCTGCACGGCACCTACAGTGAGCTCGCGCTGGCCGCCGGTTTCGCCGCCGACGGCCCGCCCGACGGCCTGTACACCGAGGGCACCCATATGGATCCGGACGAACCGTTCACCGTCGACGATATCGCCGCCTCCACCGTGCACGACTGGTTCGCGGTGGGGGACACCGCTTTGCGCCGCTTCGCCGAGGAGCAGCCGGTGCTCTGGCCGGAGCACTTCGACCTATCGGTCGCCGTCGACGAGGTGAATTACGGTGTCTCCCCGGGGGATTGGGAGAATCCGCAACCCTACGCGTATGTGGGCCCGTGGACCCGGCGGCACGGCGAATTCTGGAACGCGCCCTTCGGCGCCATGCGCCCGCGCACCGAGGTGCCGACGGTGGAGAGCCTGCTGGAGTTCTTCCGCGAGGGCCGTATAAGAGCCGCAGAGGACGCTTAGCATCCGTGCCGCCGAGGACGCTTAGCGGGTCACCCGGCCGTGGCGGCCGTCCCCGGCGATGCGGCCGCGGCGGATGAGATCGCGTTTGGTGCCGGGACCCAGGGTGACCTGCTCGTCACCGGCGACCGACTCATCGGGGTTCGGCCGCACGAACAGCGTCACCGTGGTGCCCTCGGTGAAACCGTTCTTGCGCATCATCGACGCCGAGGCCACATTGTGGTTCTCCACATCGGTGACGATGCGGCGCGCGCCGTGCTTGAAAAGCGTGTCGCAGCAGGCGGTCATGAGCTTGCCGGCGACGCCGCGGCCCTGCATATCGGGGGAGACCGCGATCCACTCCAGATAGGCCCAGTCCTCGCGCAGCTCGAATTCCATGGAGGCCAGCACGAATCCGACCACTCGATCCGAATCCACCGCCACCCAGCAGGATTTGCCCGCACTGTCCAGGTGCTCGGCCACCGAGGTCAGCGACCACGAGGTGTAGGGCTTGGCGTAGGTGTCGAACACTTGGTAGCCGAGGTCGATGACCTGGCGCAGATGCCCGAGCCCCATGGGGACGATGGCGATCTCGGAATGGATGGATATGTCGGATTCCATGACGCACAGTTTGCCAGGTAGCTGCTGTTCGGGCGTGGACCCTCCGGGTGCGCCCGCCGAGCGGCCGTCGTGCTATCAGGCGCCCTTGCGGGCCTGTTTGCTGGGCGCCTTCTTCGCGGCCTTCTTGGCCGGCTTCTTCTCCGCGGCCTTCTCCGGTGTCGCCTTCGCCGCCTTGGTGGCCTTGGCCGGTGCGGCGGGTGTGGCCTTGGCCGCGCGGCGGCCGGAGGCCTCGAGGCTGCGCTGCAGGGCCGCGACCAGGTCCACCACCTCGGCGTCCATTTCCGGTGCGGCCGCTTCCGGTGCCCGGGTCACCTTGCTGCTGCCGCTGGCAATGGCCTCGTCGAGCAACCGCTTCAATTCGAGCTGATATTCATCGACGTAGAGGCCGGGATCGAAATCGTCGGACAGCGTATCGACCAGGGTCTCCGCCATCTTCAATTCCTGCGCCTTGGGTTCGCCGACCCCGTCGAGTTTGTCGAAGGCGACGGCCCGCACCTCGTCCGGCCACAACAGCGTCTGCAACACCAGCACCCCGTCGCGCACCCGCAATGCCGCCAGCCGCGTCTTCTGCCGCAGCGTGAAGTGCACCAGCGCCACCCGATCCACCTCTTCGAGCGTCTTCGCAAGCAGCACATACGCTTTCGGCGTGGTCGAATCCGGCTCGAGGTAATAACTCTTCTCGTACAGAATCGGATCGATCTGATCCGACGGCACGAACTGCAACACCGGAATCTCGTGCTTCTCCGCCGCCGGCAGTTTCGAGAAATCCTCGTCCGTGAGAATCACCCGATCCCCCTCCGGCGATTCATAAGCCCGATCGATATCCGCATACTGCACCGGCTGCCCATCCACCGTGCACACCCGTTCGTAGCGGATCCGCCCTCCATCGGCCGCATGCACCTGATGGAACTTGATGTCATGGTCCTCCGTGGCCGTATAAACCTTCACAGGAACATTGACCAGCCCGAACGCGATGGAGCCCTTCCAAATGGACCGCATTGTCCGATGGTACTTCGGACGGCGTGTCGTGTTCGGTAACACGCCGCCGACCTGCGGGTTTCGGGTGGCTGCTGGTTGCTGTGGGTTGTTGGTAGCGGTCGTCTGACGGCCCCCAGACGGCCCCAGCGCGGCCCAGAAAATTGGTTGGACCCGCGGCTACCCAGTTGGTCCTACGTGGCGGGAATCGTCCAACGTCCAATCGCGGCTCGACGGCATCGGGAGCGGCGCAGGTTCGTGCCACAGATGGACTCCCGTCTGGTACTGCAGGGGGTCTTTTCCGTGTTGATCACCGGTTTCGGCTGGGAGGACCTGCCCCAGGAGCTGGGGTTCGGGTCCGGGATGACCTGTTGGCGCAGGTTACGGGACTGGCACGCCGCCGGGACGTTCGAGCAGATCCATCAGGCCGTGCTCGCCCGCGCTCATGCCGCCCGATTGATCGACTTCGACCGGGTCATGGTCGACGGCTCGCACGCGCGGGCGAAAAAAGGGGCGCCGCAACAGGTCCGAGCCCGGTCGATCGCGCCAAGACTGATTCCAAACACCACATCCTGACCTGCGCGAACGGATTCTCGCTCGCCATCGTGTTGTCGGCTGCCAACGTCAACGACCATCTGATGTTGCCGACGCTCCTCGACCGGGTTCGCCCGCTGCACGGGCGTGCCGGCCAACCCCGTCGGCGGATCACCACTCTGATCGCGGACAAAGGCTACGACTACCCGAGCGTGTATTCCGAACTGCGGCAACGACATATCACCGGCTACATCGCCCGCCGCGGCACCCGCGACAAAGTCACCGCTGGCCGCTGGATCGTCGAGCAAGCCTTCGCCCTGCTCCACCAATACCGGCGGCCGGCCATCCGGTGGGAACGCCGCACCGAAATCCACCACGGATTCCTCGACTTCGCCGCAGCACTCATCTGCTGGCGGCGACTCAGCAATCGAACCCGATAGACCTCCAAGGCGCTCCTGGTTACAGCAACGGTCGCGGTGTTTCATCGATGCGACCCTGATAATCACGCTGCTAGTACTCATTGCCGAGGCGCCGCGGGATCTCGTTGTGCTGCCGGTGATGCTCGGTGCTCTGCGGAGTGTTGCTCGTGTCAGCGTTGCGATTACGAGCGTGCCGCGACTTGGATCCTCCCAGTCAGTGCCGGTCCCTGCGTAGGAATGCGTCGCCCGCATGCGCTGTTGTCCTGTAGCGTGCCTTCGTCAAACACGTTGATGCGATCAATGTGGGCGACTACCCCCCCGACCGAGCCCCGAACCGACGCACGCGGATCGGGGCTCGATTGGTTGTGAAGCACTGACTTGCTGAGTTCTGGAGCCGTTGTCTTATTCCTGCGACTTGCTGTCGAGTTCCGCCGGTCGGATGACCTGAGCCATCGGACGCCAGACGGATGTCGGCCGGGGTGAGGCCGCGGCCTGGGCTGAGTACCCGGCCGGATCAGTCGTGCGGCCGGATCAGGCGAGGGATGGTCCGGCGAAGCACGTCGATCGCCGTGGCGGAGGTCATCCGTCCGGCGCGGACTTCCTCACCGGCGGCGTGACCGATGGCGAAGATCGACGCCAGTACCCAGGAGATCGGCAACTCCGGGTCGATATCGCCCTCGCGTTGGCCCCGCTCGACGACGGCGTGTACGTGCCCGAGGATCGGCGCGTGTCGTTCCCGGTCCTGCTCGGGGGTCTGTTCGCGGGTGGTCAGCTGTAACAGGAATGGGTCCATGGCCAGGGCTTCCCAGCCGATCTCGAGCAGCCGGACCAACGCCTGATCGGCCGGTCCGCGATCGAGGTCGGCCGCTTCGAGGGCGGTGACGACCCGCACTGTGGCCTGCGCGATGAGGGCATCGATCAGCGCCTCCCGGGAAGGGAAGTGCGCGTAGACGGTCTGGCGGCTGACTCCGGCCGCCTTGGCCACTTCGGTCAGCCCGGCATCGGGTCGTACCGCCAGCACCTTGCCCGCCGCGTCGAGGATGGTCGCGGCGTTCTGCTGGCCGTCGATACGGCGGCGGCGCTGCGCCGACGGTGGAAGGCTTGACACGGTTGACAAGCTTAACTCTCCTTCTTAACCTTGACGCTACTGTCAAGTTAAAGTCGGAAAGTTGGCATCGCCCATGACCAAGACAGTCGAATTCGCCATCCAGGCACAGGAATTGGCCAAAAGCTACGGAACGACGCGCGCCGTCGCTGGAATCTCGTTGCACGTGCCCACCGGGTGCATCTACGCGGTACTGGGACCGAACGGGGCGGGCAAGACCACCACCATCGGAATGCTGGCCACCCTGCTGCCGCCGGACTCCGGCAGCGCTCGAATCTTCGGCCTCGATGTGGTGCGCGATGCGCGCGCGGTCCGCGAATGCATCAGCCTCACCGGACAATTCGCGGCCCTCGACGACGACCTCACCGCGCGAGAGAACCTGCTCGTGGTCGCGCGCTTGCGTGGGTACGGGCCCCGACCGGCGCGGCAGCGCGCGGCCGATCTGCTGGAAGCCTTCGAATTGACCGCCGCCGCAGACCGGACGGTGAAGACGTATTCCGGCGGGATGCGCCGCCGCCTCGATATCGCCGCCGGGCTCGTCACCCCGCCGAGGCTGCTGTTCCTCGACGAACCCACGACCGGACTGGACCCGGTGGGGCGCAATCAGGTCTGGAGCATCGTCGCCGCTCTGGCCGGCAGCGGGACGACGGTCCTGCTGACCACCCAATATCTCGATGAGGCCGACCGTCTCGCCGATCGGATAGCCGTCATCGACCACGGGCGGCTCATCGCCGAGGGCACCCCCGACGAGCTCAAAGCCGCAGCAGGTTCCGGCGTGTTCACCGTCAGCCTCGCCGACCCCGCGCTGCGCGCGACGGCCGCCGAAATCCTCTCCCGGCGTTTCGCCACACAGGTCACCGCTGGGGACTCCGCCCGGCTCCAGGTCCACGACATCGATGCCGCCCAAGCGGCCGCAGTGCTCGCCGAGCTGAGCCGAAACGGCCTCACCGCCAGTGAATTCGCGCTCGACCGGCCCAGTCTGGATGAGGTGTTTCTGTCCCTGATGGGCAACCCGCACCACCCGTCCGTGGCCTGAC
This sequence comes from Nocardia sp. NPDC020380, assembly GCF_044386975.1. Lineage (NCBI taxonomy): Bacteria > Bacillati > Actinomycetota > Actinomycetes > Mycobacteriales > Nocardiaceae > Nocardia > Nocardia sp. NPDC020380. The sequence goes on from NZ_JBIRVQ010000002.1 coordinate 581,353, forward strand.
CGCCCCTCCTCCATTCAAGGAATCCCATGTCCCTCGACACGAATTCATCGCCGACCACCACCGAGCTCATCGCCCTCATCGGTGACCCCACCACACAGGCCCGGACCGGTGCACTCACCGCGTCACGGGTTTTCGCGCTTCGCGCGCTGTGGAAGATCCGCCGTGTCCCCGAACAGCTCTCGGACGTGATCGCGGTCCCGATCATCTTCACGCTGCTGTTCACGTACCTGTTCGGCGGTGCCCTCGCAGGTTCCCCGCACCGCTACCTGCAGTACCTGCTGCCCGGAACCCTCACTATGGCGGTCCTGCTGGCGACCATGTACACCGGCGTCAACCTCAACGCCGACCTGGACAAGGGCGTTTACGACCGGTTCCGCACCTTGCCGATCTGGCGACCCGCACCGATCGTCGGTGCGCTGCTCGGCGACACCCTCCGTTACACCCTCGCGGCGGCTCTGGTCATCGGCCTGGGCTTGGCCCTCGGCTACCGTCCGCACGGCGGAGTGTCCGGCTGCGTCCTCGCTGTCGTACTGGTGGTCGTGTTCGCGGTGGCACTGTCATGGGTCTTCACCCTGCTCGGACTGCTGCTGCGAACCCCGAGCGCCATCATGAACGTAGCCTTCGTGGTGCTCTTCCCACTCACGTTGGCCAGCAACACTTTCGTCGATCCCGCCACCATGCCCGGGTGGCTGCATACCCTCGTCGACCTCAATCCGGTGTCTCACCTGGTCAGCACGGTTCGTGCGGCGATGGCCGGGTCCGTCACCATCGGTCAGGTGTCGACCGTACTGCTCACCGCGGTAACCGTCGCCGCAGTCTTCGCACCTCTCACCATGCGGGCCTACTACCGCAAACACTAACTGCCACTGGATGATCCGAATGGCTCGAAATATCTCTGCGGGAGCACCCATGAGTACGGTTTTCACCATCTTCGTCCATCTGACCGCTCAGCCCGCCTGGCTGGCGTTGCCTCGCGGGCGGCGCAGGCAGTTGATCGCCGAGCACATCGATCCCTTGTTGGACAAGCAGTCCCGTGTCCGCGTGCGTTGGTTCGATGCCGAGGCGTTGTCGGCGCGACCGTCCGATGTGCTCACCGCCACGACCGATGATCTGCAATCGTGGTCCGATTTGATGGAGGAACTGCGCGACTCTCCGCTCTGGTCGGTCCCTTATTTCCATGTCGAGCTCATCCTCCCCGCCATCGAGGATGGGTATGCCGACTACGAGGCGCGAGTCGGTTGATCCCGGCTGCACGGATATCTCGGCCGGGCGAGCCCATCACGGACACGCCCGGCGCACGGGATCAGCGGTATTCGGGGTTCTCGAAGTCGAAGCGACAGCCCGCGTCCCAGGCCGAGCGCTGGTTGCCGTGCACGGGGATGCCGTTGTTGTCCTTCAGCATTCGGGCCAGGTGCAGCAGGTTCCAGGTCATGAAGGTGGTGTTGCGGTTGGTGAAGTCGTTGTCGGGGCCGCCGGAGCCCGCGTCGAGGTAGGAGGGGCCGGGGCCCGCTTCGCCGATCCAGCCTGCGTCGGCCTGCGGCGAGATGGTGTAGCCGAGGTAGGCCCGCAGCGGCCGCACTCGCCAGCGCCACGTGGTCGGAGGGGAAACTGTAGTCCGGGGCGCAGTGCGCGAGCACGAAGATGCCGAGGTGTGCAGTGCAGGGCCGCGCCTCGCCGACCGCGTTCGAAATCGGTTGGTTCACAGCGGTGCCGGTGCGCCCGCCGACGGCACCAGCATCGCCGCGCTGCCGTCGGAGGATCTGTGGGTGAGCGTGCTCATCCGCCAGGGGCGGCTGGTCACCGTCACCGCCGACACCGTTCTGCACGCCGGCGACGAGATCCTGGTGCTCGCCGAACCCGACACCATCACCGAGATCGCGAAACTGTTCGGCTGCACCGCCGCACCACGCCCCACGACATCACCCACGCCATATCGGCTGCGTACCCGCCCGGGCCGAATGTGGTTCAGGAAGTCGGTACCTCCGGACCCGGACTGTTGATTATCTGCCGTCGAATCTCCCTGTACTGCACGCAATTCCACGAGGCTACATGCCGAATCGGATACGCCTGATTGTGTCCACGGCTTGTGCCGGCCCGAGGACCTCGATCTCGGCGATATCTTGCCGCCCGAACAGATACAACAGCAGTTCACCGGGCGCGCCCCGGAGCCGGACCGACGGTCCGTCCTCTCGAACGATCACGCATTCGCCGGTGCCGACGCGCTCGAGCTCGAGTCGGACTCCACGGAGCTGTCGGCTCAGAAAACGACCACCGCGACGAACGTTGCGCCACAACGCATCCTGCAGCGCGGGCGACAGCTCGTGCCGTGGGCCGAGGCCGTTGGCGCGGCGCAGATCCTCATGGTGCACGAAGAACTCGTTGAGACTCGGAAACGAGCGCACCCATCCGAGGCGGAAGAACCCCGCGGGCGGGCCCGACCGGAGTCGGTCGACGAGCCATCCGAACTCGTTGTGCGCCAACAGATTCACTCTGCGTCGGTCGGCGAATCGCGCGAAGGGGCCCGGCAGCACAAGGCACGGGCCCGCCAGGATATCGCGCTCCCGCAGGACCAGGTGGGCGGCGAGGTCCCGGGCCGTCCAGCCCTTCAACAGGGTGGGCGCATCGCCTCCGAGTTCCTCGAAGAGATCACATAGGGCTTCGCGCTCCTGGGCGTCGAACGGGATAGTTCCCATATCGTCATGATGGCAACAGATTCCGGTTCCGTGGGCGTGTTCGCTGCACTTTCCCGAGGATCGTCACCGCGCAGATCTGCGGAACGGCAGTTGGATCAGGCGGCTCAGTCGGAGGCTCTCAACGGTCGACGCCAGTGCCGCTCTCGAGTCGGATCGCCAAGTCCGCGAAATAGCCGCGCCCGGCCTGAAGAGGGTGACGGCGCAGATCGACGATCACGGCGGCAGCAATCCAGACGGCCAGCAATCCCAGCGCCAGACCCAGCCGATCGACGACGAGGGCCACCACTATCAACACCACACCCGCCAACAACGCGAGTTCGAACCCAGCCTTCGGCATTCGTGCAGTGTAAGGGTTCGCTCTGCGGCCCACCCTGATCGGGCTTGCGTCCGCCACCATTTTTACGGCATGGTTACGGCGTTCTGGAGAGCCGGGAAGTCTGGTCGGCCCGAAGCCGTGGGGTTTCGGTGGTGCGAGCTTTGGAGACTCTTGTGGCGTGTTCGTCCTCGCCCGGCAGTATCTCCGTCGACAGGTAGACCGTCATGACCAAGTTCTTCGCTGACACCCTGCTGTTCCCGACAGTGGTGCCGACCCTGGCGTTGGTGATCGTCGGTGCCTATTGGCTGATCGTGGTCGTAGCCGGAATCGATGTCGGCACCTCGCAATCGGAGCCGCACGAGGTGCTCTTCGGGTATCGCCGACTGGGGCTCGACGGCGGCCCGGTGCTGCTGGTGACGACACCGTTGATCGCCCTCGTCTGGATGTTGTGCCTGCTCGGGTCCTTCGCTGTCGACCGGTACGCCGGGCACGGCCCCATGACCACGGTTCTTGGCGTCGCGGTACTGATCACCTCGATCGTCCTCGCGGTGATCTTCACGCGCGCGGTGGTCGTTCCCCGCTGTCACACCGAGCCCAACGCTCGACGGTGAGTCCCTGGGCGGCGCCGCACAATACGCGAACCTGCCGTGCCCAACTTGATCAATAGACATCCTTTACGGCATCTTTAGGGCTGGTGTGCCGGGAAGTCTGGTCGGCGAAACACGGCCCGAAGCCTCGGGTCGTGTCGCTCGACCATGGAGTTTTGCGTGACGACCACCCCGTTCAACTTGGTGTGTTCCCCCGGGGCAACCGCCACAGGTGGCGACGTATTCTGCGGGTGTGCAAGCTGCTCAACTGGCCGAGGACTACCCGGCGGTCAGCCTCGATACCGATGCTCTCGACGCCGCTCGATTGCTGGCCGAACACCGCCTACCGGGCCTTGTCGTGACCGACGCTTCGGGCACTGCGGTGGCCGTGCTTCCCGCCTCGCAGGTGGTGCGGTTCATCGTCCCCACCTATGTGCTCGACGATCCAGCACTTGCGGGTGTGTTGACGGAGTCCGTGTGCGACCGGGTCACGCACAAGCTGCGCGGCAAGAAGGTCCGCGACGTCATTCCGGAGCGACTGAGCAACGTGCCCGCGGTGGCGGCCGACGACACCGTCGTGGAGGTCGCCACGCTCATGGCACGCCTGCGCAGTCCGCTCATCGCGGTCATGAAAGACAAGCACCTGATCGGAATCATCACCGCGTCACGGCTTTTGGCCGCGACACTGTCCGACTGCTGACGAGGCCCTCGCAGACCCGCACCGCAGGCACCGCTCGCGACGGGTGGTCGCAGTGGCAGTGATAGCCGTCGCGATCTTCACGGTCGCCTACGCACTCATCGCCTCCGAACGGGTCCACAAGACCATCGCCGCGCTCGGGGGCGCGGCGGTTGTGCTGGCGCTGGGTGTCCTCGGCTCCGAGGACGTCTTCTACTCGCGCGAGACCGGCGTCGACTGGGACGTCATCTTCCTGCTGTTCGGGATGATGATCATCGTCGGCATCCTCCGCCACACCGGCGTCTTCGAATACACCGCGATCTGGGCGGCCAAGCGCGCCAAGGGATCCGCACTGCGCATCATGATCCTGCTGGTGCTGATCACCGCGATCGCCTCGGCATTCCTCGACAACGTCACCACCGTGCTGCTCATCGCCCCGGTGACGCTGCTGGTCTGCGAACGCCTCGAGATCTCCCCGATTCCGTTCCTCATTGCCGAGGTGCTCGCCTCCAACATCGGCGGCGCGGCGACCCTGATCGGCGACCCGCCCAACATCATCATCGGCAGCCGAGCTGGCTTGTCGTTCAACGACTTCCTGCTCAACGTGACCCCGATCGTCGCGATCGAACTCGCGGTCTTCACGGTGCTGCTGCCCCGGCTGTTCCGAGGTTCGTTCACCGTCGATCCCGAACGCATCGCCGACATCATGGAACTCGACGAACGCGAAGCCATCCGCGACCGCGGACTGCTGATCAAATCAGGGCTCGTGCTGGCCGCGGTATTCGCCGGATTCATCTGCCACTCCGTCATCCACATCGAGCCCTCGCTGGTCGCACTGCTCGGCGCGGGTGTGCTCGTCCTGACTTCCGGACTGCCCCAAAGCGACTACCTCGGCGCGGTGGAGTGGGAGACCCTGCTGTTCTTCGCCGGACTGTTCATCATGATCGGCGCACTGGTGAAAACCGGTGTCATCGAACACCTCGCCGCCCTCGCCACCCACGCCATCGGCGGCAACGCCCTCGTGGCCACCCTGCTCATTCTCGGTGTCTCGGCACTGCTGTCCGGCGTCATCGACAACATTCCCTACGTCGCCACCATGAGCCCCCTGGTAGCCGACCTCGCCGCCGGCATGGACCACCACTACAACACCCAGTCATTGTGGTGGGCACTGGTATTGGGCGCCGACTTCGGCGGCAACCTCACCGCCATCGGCGCCAGCGCCAACGTCGTCATGCTCGGCATCGCCCGCCGCGCCGACCACCCCATCTCCTTCTGGGAATTCACCCGCAAAGGAGCCGTCGTCACCGTCGTCACCGTCGCAGTCGCAACCCCCTATCTCTGGCTTCGCTACCACGCATTCGGCTAGGGCGGCCGCGTACCTCGACGCCTCTCGAGCGCCGCTCGTGGAGATCGGACATCGGTCACACGGGACGAAATGCTGGTCTTGGCGGAGATTTGACCTAAGTTCCGGCCTCATGACTATCCGTGTCAGGTCGAGGTGCGCTACAGGTCGCCGAGTTGAATGGTGTTGAATTACGGTCGATCTCGTGGTGCATCTTGACCTTGAACTTCAGGCTGAGGGCCTTGTAGGCGAAACCGATCGTCTGGCCGATGTTGTCCGTGGTGTCGACTCGAGCGTCCCTGTCCCGACCTGTCCTGGTTGGTCGTTGTCGGATCTGATCGTCCATGTCGGTCGAGGGCATCGGTGGGCGGCAGCGATGATCGCCGATCGCGCTAGCGAGCGTTTGACCTGGGACGCGGTTCCCGAAGGTTTCCTCCCCACCGATGCTGACGAGGCGGACGTCTGGTTGCGCGACAGTGCCCGGCTGGTACTGGAAGCGGTCGAGAAGACCGGCGGAGAGGTCCGGGTGTGGACACCGGTCGGTGGGTTGCTACCGGCTCGTTGGTGGATTCGGCGGCGTTTGCACGAGGCGACCGTCCATGGCGCCGATGCCGCGCTGGCGCTCGGGCGCGCTGTGAGCCTGTCGAGTGGCCTTGCGGCGGATGGCCTGTCGGAGTCGCTCGACATCCTCCAGGCCGCGCTGGCATTCCCGAACCGCGAGCAGCCACCGCTACCGGAGGGGGCAACGCTGCGCATCGACGCTGACGATGATGGCGCGCAACAGTGTTGGATGGTCCGCCCGCGCGGAAACAACATCGGATGGACCGTCGGCGGCGAGCCTGCTGCGGCGACGGTTACCGTCCGCGGCACGTCGGCCTCGGTGTTCCTCGCCATGATGCGGCGCATTCCCGCCACCGACCCGCGCCTCGAAATCACTGGGGACCGCGAGATTTTCGATCGGTGGCTCGCAGCGACGGTCTTCTAGTCCAGCCGCGGTGCGTCACGAAACTTTGCGACCGAGACCTTGACCATGTTAGGTCGCGTGTCCTAGCCTCCTGTCTAGGACGTGTGCCCTAACGCGGCGTCCCGTGAGGCACAGGAGGCGCACAATGTACGGACCGCGATCACGGGAAGCGGTCTGCGCGGTGGTGTTCGGTTGAGTGGCAAGACGACTCGCGAGCAGATCGTTGCCGCAGCGGACGAGTTGTTTTATCACCGGGGGTTCGAGCAGACCTCGTTCGCGTCGATCGCCGAGATCGTGCAGCTGTCGCGCGGCAACTTCTATCACCACTTCAAAGCCAAGGACGACCTGCTCGACGCGGTTATCGCGACCCGCCTCACCGAGACCCGCGCCATGCTGGCCCAATGGGAATCGCAGACACCCGACCCAGTCGGTCGTATTCGCAGGTTCATCGACATCCTGCTGGTCAATCGCGCCGATATCCAGGACTATGGGTGCCCGGTCGGCACTTTGACCAGCGAGCTGGCCAAACTCGACCACACCGCCCTCGATGCCGCCAGCGGGCTGTTCACCCTGTTCCGGGAATGGCTCGCCGAGCAGTTCACCCAGCTCGGGCATCGCGATGACGCCGACGAGTTGGCCATGCACGTGCTGGCCGCCAGTCAGGGGGTAGCCACCCTGGCCAACGCTTTCCATGACGAGCGGTTCCTGCGCCGGGAGGTGCAGCGCCTGCACGACTGGCTCGACACCCACCTCGACGGCTCACGAAAATAGAAGCGAGACAACCATGTTCGTAGTTCTGCTGAAGTTCTCCACCCACAAGTCCGACGCGCCCCAGCACATGGCCGCCCACCAGCAGTGGATCCAGCAAGGCTTCGACGACGAGGTGTTCCTGCTGGTCGGCAGCATCAAACCTGGTGTCGGCGGCGCGGTCCTGGCCCACAACACCTCCCCGGAAGATCTCGAGCGTCGTGTCGCGCAGGACCCGTTCGTCGCGGCCGACGTCGTAACGGCCGAGATCATCGAGGTCGCGGCCGGACAAGCCGACGACCGCCTGAAATTCCTGCTCGACTGACCAAACCGCTCCGGACACCTCCGGCTGGGGAGTCCTACGCCCTGGCCCAGTTGCGGATTGCGGTGACGAACTCCTCGGGCGCGTCGGATTCGACGTAGGTGCCGGCGCCTTCGACGATCACGGTCGTGTGGTTGGTGAAGGTCGCTTCCAATCGTTGCCGCTCCTGGGGGCGGAAAGCGATATCGGCGTCACCCCACACGATCAACGTCGGCAACTGCGCGACATCGGGCAGGCGGGCCTCGATCTCGGCGAAGAAGTCGCGGCTGGCGAGTACCGCGTGGGGCAGCACCGCACTGGCCTGACGCCGTGCGGGAGTGTCCAGTGCCAGGCGGTAGTGGGTCATTTCGGCCTCGGTCGGCTTGCGGCGACGGTGGCCGGTGGGGATGAACGCGATGACCAGCAGGTTGAGCTGGCGAACCAGCAGGCGGCTCACCGGATTGCCGAGGGCGCGTGAGAACGCTTCGAAGTGCAGGACTCCGTTGACCGGCCACGCCCACGTATTGGCCAGCACCAGCCGCTCGAAGATCCCCGGCCGCCGCTGCGCGACCGCCAACCCGATCAGTCCACCCCAGTCCTGGCCGATCAATGTGACCTGGTCCAGGCCGAGGGCATCGACGAACGCGGCCACCACCTCCGCGTGCTGTTCGGGCAGGAAACGGTAACCACGCTTCGCTGTCGACAGCCCAAAGCCCGGGTAATCGACTGCGACACAGCGGAACTCGCCGCAGAGCGCGCTGATCACATCGCGCCACAAGAACGACCAGGTCGGATTGCCGTGCAGGAACAGCAGTGTCGGACCCGATCCCTCGTCGACGTAATGCACTGTGTGCCCGTCGATTTCGACGAAACGGCTCTGGAACGGAAACAGAGTGTCGTCGACCCAGTCTGGTCGCGTGGTGCTGGTGGCCTCGGCCATGGTTGAACCCCCTACGCTCGACATCACGGTATGATTGATCTTCTCAAGCCAACTTGAGAATCTCAAGCGATTGAAGGAATTGATGCGTAGCTACGGCCAGTACTGCGGACTCGCCCGATCCCTCGAAGTCGTGGGTGATCGGTGGAACCTGCTCATCGTCCGCCAGCTGCTCCTCGCACCGGCCCGCTACCGGGACCTGCTCGACGGCCTACCCGGCATCGCCACCAATCTCCTCGCCGACCGGCTGCGCGACCTGGAATCCTCCGGCGTGATCGAGCGGCGGTTGGCTGGTGAGGGCAGCGTCGTCGAATACGCGCTCACCCCCTGGGGTGCCCAGTTGCGCGAGCCGATCGAGAGCCTGATCCGCTGGTCCACCCCACTGATGATCCCCGGCCCCGGCGCCGATGCCTTCCGCCCCGAATGGCTCGCCCTCGCCGTGCCTGCCCTGCTCACCACCCGGGTCGAACACCGGCCCGCAGCGACGGTCGGCCTCGACATCGGCGGTTCATCCTTCCAGCTCCGCGTCAGCGAATCCGGATTCGAGATCGCCCCGCACGACGGCCGCGAATTCGACGCCACCGTCCGCGCCGACCCCGCCTACATCCTCGGACTCGCCGCCGGTGCTCTCACTCTCAGCGACGCTCGCGCACTCGGGGCCGTCGAGATCGTCGGCGACGAGGCCCTCATTCGCGCGGTTTTCGCCGCCTGAGCGAGATTCCTCACCGGAGGGTCAGGGCCGCAGTCAATCTCGTCGGTTCGCTCTCCTGCGGCGATAGTGCGCGGCTGCGGCCACGCGGTCGTTGCAGGTGTCACAGCAATACTTGCGGGTGCCCGGACGGGTGCGGTCGACGAACACGCACTCACACGGGGTGGCGGCACATACCCCGAGCCGCCGAACGCCGTGGCGCACAAGGTGTTCGGCGAGGGCCGCGACCAGCCTGCCCGCCAACGCCGCGAGCCCGTGTGACACGCCACCCGCGTCCAGCCGAATGGCGCCAGCGGTGTCCCGCGACAACTGCGGGACCACGGCGTGTTCACGCAGCAGTCCATTCACCAGATTCATTGCCTCGGAGTCGGTATCGCAGCCGAACGCGGGCCGCAACTGCTCCCGCAGCTCGCGCAGCCGATCCAAATCACCGTCGGCGAGCTCCTCGGCCAGGCCCGACTGACCCGCGCCGCGCAGGATGACCCGGAAATGGTCGACCGTCGTCAATCGATCGGGCGGATCAGCCAGCGCGTAGACAGTGTTGACCAAATCCACGACCAGATCCAGATCGTTCACCACTCACCTCCTCACCGTTGACGACCAGCGGCACCGACCTTAGCATTCTCAGTACTTAAACAATTGTAATAACTGAGATGGAGTTGCTGTGGACACGACTTCCCGGTCCGCCGACGCGTTGGCCCACGTCCTGCACGCCCAAGGCCCTCACCCTGATCACGTCGGGAAGCTCGCCCTGTTCGGGCAGTTTGTCGGCTCTTGGCGAGTAACCAATCGCCTCCGTGACGCCGACGGCGACTGGACGAGCTATCCCGGGCGCTGGGACTTCGGCTGGACGCTGGGCGGACTGGCGATCCAGGACGTCCTCGACTGCCCCACCGCGCCGAATCGCTACCCGGGCACCACGATCCGTTGCTACGTCCCAGCCACGGACAGCTGGAACGCGGTCTGGCTCGACCCGCATTCCGGGCTGCACGTCACCCTGCAAGCAAGCTCTGCCGACACCGGCATCGTCCTCGAAGGCAGTACTCAACTCGGTAGTTCGGTTCGGTGGAACTTCTCGAACATCACCGACACCAGCTTCCACTGGCAGGGCTACCTCGCCCGCAACGCCACATCCTACGAACTGGTCCAGGAAATGGCCGCTCATCGCCTGCACGATCGGTGAGTGCATCAGTGAGCGGAGGTGTCTGCGGCGCCGCTGGGGCCGCAGCCCGGTGGTGGCGCTGACACTGCCCGGCGACAGATCCGACGAACTGGTCTCCGACGCCGCCTATGCGGTGGGCCGCCTGGCCGACCGGGTCGCGGTCTACGAGGACACCGACCTGCGCGGCCGCGAGCCCGGCGAGATGACCAAACTGATCACCGCGGCGCTGAGCGCGGCCGACTCGGGCGTCCGGGCCGTGCCCTGTGCGGGTCTGGAAGATGCCTTCACCACGGCTCTTTCGATGGCGGCGCCCGGCGAACCGGTACTCCTGGTCTACGAACAGCTCGCGCGGGCGCAGGCCACCCTCGCCCGCCACGGCGCCGTCGCCTGGCCGGCCGCCGCGGATGCCCTCGCGGATCCACTTGTGGCAGAACGAATCTCATAGCCCCGGCCCGGCCCCGCCGGACTGTTCGTAGGCCGAAGCCTGCAGGGCGTAGAGCTCGGCGTACAGGCCGTCGGCAGCCATCAGCTCCCGATGGCTGCCGTGCTCCACCACTTCGCCCTTGTCCAGCACATAGATCCGGTCGGCGTAGCGGACGCTGGCCAGGCGGTGGGTGATCAGCAGCACGGTCCGCCCGAGCGAATGCGTCCGCACCGTGTCGAACAGGGCATGCTCGGCACGGGGATCCAGGGCCGCGGTCGGCTCGTCGCAGATCAGCAGCGGCGCATCCCGATAGAAGCCGCGGGCGATGGCAATGCGCTGCCACTGCCCGCCCGACAACTCCGCACCGTGCCGGAAGCGCCGATCCAGTTGCGTGTCATAGCCCTTGCCGAGCCGATCCACGACCCGGTCCACGCCGGCCGCCCCGGCGGCCTCGGTCATCCGCTCCTCGTCGAGGACCCGACCCATGGTGATGTTGTCCCGGGCGCTCATCGGCCACCGCGTGTAGTCCTGCATGATCACCGCGATCCGCTCCCGCAGCCGGTCGGGGTCGACCTCGTCGACGGGTGTGTCGTCCCATTGCACAAGGCCTTCGTCGGGCTGGTAGAGGCCCGCGAGGATCTTCGCCAAAGTGGTCTTCCCGGAACCGTTCTCGCCGACGAGCGCCACCACCTCACCCCGGCGGAGGTACACCGACACCGACCGCAGCGCGGGCACCACCGAACCGGGATAGGTGAATCCGATCTCGGAGGCGGTGATCGAGTGGAAATCCGGTGGCTCGGCCGACCGTCCGGGCGTCGGGACGCGTCGTTGCGCCTCGGCGCAGAAATCGAGGTAATCGCCGAAATACAGTCCGGATTCGAAACATTGGTTCACCGCGTACAGCAGGCTGTACAGCGAGGACTGCCCGGAACGGATGGCGAAGGTCGCCGTGCCCGCCACCGCCAGCGGCATACTGCCGAGGTACAGCAACAATCCGAGGGCCGTGTAGACGAGCCCGAGACCGAGACCGCCGACCATGTCGCCGCCGACGGTCATCATGGTCTCCCGGCGAGCCAGCCGCAGTTGCACGGTTCGCGAATGACCGGCGAGCCGGTCGTAGGCGTCCAGCAGGAAACCGCGCATATTGAATGCCCGGATCTCGGCGGCCGAGGACCGATCGGCCATCAGATCGGTGAGGATCCGCTTGCGCCGCCGGGTGGCCGAAAGCTGGTATCCGACCTGATATCTGGTCTTGGCAATGCGCAGCGCGATCAGTGCGTCGGGGATCGCCGCAACCAGCAGCAGCGGCAGCAGTATCGGATTCAGCAGGCCGAGTACCGTTGCCGCCGAAAGGAATCCGATGCTCGCGGTGAGCACGGCGGTCACGGTGGTGACCAGCCGGTACGCCTCGGACAGACCCCGATCGCGCGCTCGGTTCAGCATGACGTGGAACTGCGGATCGTCCAGCGCGACCAGCTCGACCCGCGTGGCGGCAGCGAACAGCCGCCGCTCCACGGTGTCCTCCACGAGTGGTTTGAGTCGCGCCTGCGACCAGCTCGCCCCGACCGTGAGCCCCACCCGCAGTACCGCGAGGCCGCCGACGAGCAGCAGTGCCGGCAGTGCCGCCACCAGGCGCGAGGGCGTGGGCCCGTCCAGGAACAAGGCGCTGAGCACCCGATTCGTCGCCAGCAGCCCGAACGCGGCCAGCGTGCCCGAGGCCATATCGAGCAGCACGGTGACCGCGGTGTCCACCCGGCTGGCCTGCCAGCACAATCGGGCCACCTGAGCGATCAGCCCCGGTAACCTCCGCAGCACCGCGCCGAACCGCACGGATCCGAGATCGGCGTCGTGACTCTCCGACGCTCGATCCTCGAGTTCCTCCGAACTGAACTCCGCGCCGCCGCGTGCGGATTCGGACCTGCTCCGGGAAATCGGAATTCTCATCGCGCAAACCACCCAACCCATGGACTGCAACTCGCGATGATTCTTCCTGTGGCAGAAAGGAATTCACAACCCGCACGGTGGCGGCCGGCTTGAACGGCAGCCGTCAATTCCCTTCGAACTCGGCCTGTTCGCGGTTCTTGAAGGCCTGGAAACCGCGACGGACATCCTTGCTGAGCAGAATGCGGGCGAAGTCCATCCGGACCTTGCCCAGCGCTTTGGCGGTGCCCTTCTCCTGCGCCAGCCGGCCGTTGCGCAGGATGGTCTGCACGCCCAGCGGTGCTTGGCGGGCAATGGTTTCCGCGATCTCGTGCGCCTTGGCCGCGGCCTGGCCGGGCTCGGTGAGCTCCTGGATCAACCCGATTCGATGCGCCTCGGCGGCGGGGAAGTCGTCGCCGGTGAGGGTCCAGCGGTTGGCATTGTGGGTGCCGACGGCGAGGGGCCAGCGCACGGTGCCGCCGCCGAACGGGAACAGTCCGCGGCTGACTTCGTACTGGGTGAAGGTGGCGGCGGTGTCGGCCACATTGATGCTGGCGGCCAGCAGCAGTTCGATACCCAGAGTGAAGCAGCGTCCTTCGACTGCGGTCACCACGGGCTTGGGGCACAGGGGAGCGCCGATGCCCCACGGGTCGACGCCGCCCTTGGGCACCAGGCCCTTGAACAGTTCGAAGGGCAGCGGATTGAGCTGGGACAGGACTTCCAGGTGCAGCTTGGGGAGGAGTGCGCCCAGGTCGAGGCCGCTGCTGAAGTAGCGCCCGTTCGCGCGCAGGACGCCGACGCGCAGGTCCTTGTCGTGGGCGAGTTCGGTGTAGGCCTCGGCGAGGGCGCGCAGCATGGGGAAGTCGAAGGCATTGAGCTTGTCGGGCCGGTTCAGCGTGATCGTCAGGATGTGGCCGTCACGCTCGGTGAGGATGGTGGGCTCGGTCATGACCTCCAGCTTTCTGCCTGGCGTGGGCCGGCAATATGTAAACCGATCGGTATAGTTCCGTGAACGTAGTATATCGATCGGTCTAGTCGCAAGGGTTGCTCAGGCCACGTGGTCGGTCGCGCAGCGGAAACCGGTATGGCCGCCGAATCGGGTGCGGGTGCGATCGGAGAGCACGCCGACCAGTGGCTGCGCGATCATCGAGGCGGTGGCGACGGCCGCGTGCACGAGGGCCAGCTTCTCGATCTTGTGCACGCTGTCGAAGGATTGGATCTGCAGGGCCGCGAAGTAGCCGACGATGCCGTAGGCGAGCTGCGGGCAGGCGCTCGCGAAGGGCACGGTGACGAAGAGCCGGCGCAGATTGTGGGTACGGGCCGGACCGGTGGCGATCTCGCCGGTGGGAGGTGAAGTCCCGGGGGCGGGCGCCTCTGAACGCATGCGGTTGTCTTCCTCAGACTATGACACTAATGTCATAGCGAGGCTATCCGACAAGTGGCATACCGGCCACTCGGTGTTTCCGAAAGGGCCTCGACTGTGAAGCTGGAACACCTGCTGCTCGGCGTTCTCGGCGTGCGCCCGGCCACCGGCTACGACCTGAAGAAGTTCTTCGACCAACACGGCCGGTTCATGCGCTCGAATACCCAGATGAGTCAGGTGTATCGGGCGCTGGGCCGGATGACCGAGGAGGGCTGGGTCGTCTTCGAGGTCGAAGCCCGCCCGGGCCCGCAGGATGCCAAGACCTACCGGCCGACCGCGGAGGGCATGACCGTGTTCCTCGACTGGCTCACCGGCCCGTACCAGCCGCCCACCAAGTTCACCGATCCGGAATTCGGTACCCGGCTGAGCTTTTCGGGTTTCATGACCGAGGAACAGATCCTCCGCCTCGTCGATATCGAACTGCGGGCCCGCCGCGATCAGGTCGCGCGTTTCCGCGATCGGGACCGCTCCTTCCCGCCCAGCGCCGATTTCCCGTTCGATCTCGAGCTGGGCGCCGCCATGGCCGAGCGGCTGCACCGATGGGGCACGGCGGATATCGACCTGCACATCGAACGACTCGAACAACTGCGCTCGGACCTGCTCGACGGCACGCTGCGCTGACACCTCAGAGCGCCGCGAGATCGTCGGCGATCGCGCGCAGCGCCGGCGCGGGCAGCAGTCCCGACGCGGTGGCGGCGAAATCGATCAGCCGCAGCGGACCGAGGAACTGCAGGAACTCCGTATCGACAATGCCGGGGATGTGTTTGCTCAGCACTTCGCGTGCGGCCGGGTCGGCGGTCAGCTCGTGCACCGGGTTCAGCAGCGAAAACCGTCCTGCCGGAAAGTCTTCCGGATCCGGCAGCGGCGCCGCGGTGAGCTCGGCCCGGTCACGCTGGGCGCGCACCAGCAGATGCTTGTCCTCGACCGGCCCGGTGGCAGGCAGTCCCAGCCGCTCGTATTGTGAGGCGGGCGCCTCGTTCGCGCGCATGAGTCCAGCGAGCAGGTTGGCCATTCGCAGTTCGACCGCGTCGTCGACGATCGGGTCCCGCTGTTCCGGATCGTTCAGCAGATCGAACAGCAGCGTCCCGTGCGGATACGGATTGATCAGCGTGCGCCCGTTCATCCGCAGTGTCCGAACGCCTTTGGTGAATCCGAACGGTGGCGTCAGCTCCAGATCGGCGAGTTCCGCGGGTGAGAATCGCCCGCGCATATGCGTCGGCATCAGCGTGTGTTCGTGCAACGGCGCATTCTCCGGTGAGACCGGCGCGCGCATATAGACATACCGTCCGTCGATGACATTGACGTGCCCACCGTGAATGCCGAACAGTCCGGCTTCCCGGATCGGCGTCTCCGTGCCTACGGGCAGGAGAGTGCCCTGCATATCGGCCGGCCGTGCGACGCCGAAGTATTCGAGCAGGGTCGGTGCCAGATCGATGGTCTGCACCAGTGCCTCGCGGTGTTCCCCGGCGGTGCGTACGCGTGGATCCCAGACGAACAGCGGCAGGTGGACCAGCTCGTTGTACCTGTCCTTTCCAGGCATCGCCTTCCTGTCCGCGGAAGAATTCCCAGGTGCTGTAGCGGCCGTGATAGGTGGCGCCGCCGTCCTCCCAATAATGCGGGTGATCACTGGCCAGATGCGTGTAAACCCCTTGCTGCCTGAGCAATTCGGGCATGGAGTCGTCGAACGGCTCCAGCGGCCCCCAACTGCGATGCGGGAAGTTGTAGCGCCCGGTATGGATCTCCCGCCGCGCGGGCACGCACGGCATGGACCCGGCGTAGGCATTGTCGAAGGTGACCGACCGTTCGGCCAGACGGGTGAAGTTCGGCGCGTGGGTCCAGTCCGCGCCGTAAGGCGGCAGCATCCGCCGATTGAGGCTGTCGAACATCACCATGATCGCCTTCATGCGGGCGCTCTCCTTCCGTGGCCTGCCTAGACTATGACACTTGTGTCATAGTCTGTCGAGGGGTGGGGAACACGCAGGGGTTCAGTGCGTGTGGGCGGCGAGGAATTGGGTGAGTACGCCGTAGGCGATCTGGGTGGACCAGTTGCCCCAGACACCGTTGAAACCGTGGTCGGCCCAAGGCAATACGACCGTCCGGTGTGTGACGCCGACGGTGGCGAGCCGGTCGTCGAGGGTCGTGGCCTGCTTGGGTGGCACCAGGTGGTCTCGGGAACCGATGAGTTGCAGGGTCGGCGGTAGGCCCGCGCGGACGTAGGTGATGGGTGACATCGCGCTGTATTCGGCGGGCAGGGTCTGTGGAGTGCCGCCGAAGACCTTTGTTTCGACCTCGGAGGCCAGTGCGGGTGCACCGGAGTCGTGCATGAGCGGTCCTACGGCGGTGGGGCCGAAGAATGAAATCACGGCGCGCACAGGTTGTTCGGGTACTGCGCACGATGGTGGATAGGCGCCGGTTCCGGGTGTGTAGGCGGCCAGCAGAGCGAGATTGCCGCCTGCCGAACCGCCGGTGACGGTGATATTGCCCGGATCGATGTCGTAGGTCTGCGCGTGCTGGGCGACCCAGCCGATGGCGCACTTCACGTCCGAGGCCTGCACTTTCCACCGCGGCGGCGGGGAGAGCCGATAGTCGATGTCGAAGACCGTGTAGCCCTGATCGACCAGCCACTGGCCCAGCATGGCGTCATCGCCGCGGCTGCCTTCGATCCACGCGCCGCCGTGCACGTCCACGATCGCGGGCCGGCCGGGCGCCGGATGCGGGCTGCGTCGCACGTCGAGCCGCAGCGGCTGCCCGTCCGGTGTCGCGTAGACCTCGGTCGCGGTCGGCGCGGCGATATGCGGGCCGGAGCTGAAATACCTTGGCAGCGAAAGGTTCACGCCGTTCGCATTGGCGGTGCCGAGCGACATCGCCCAGGACAGCAACCCGCCGACGGCCGCGAGGACGGCGATGACGGCCACCCCCGCGGTCGCCAAGCGCCACCGCAGGCGCCACGCCGCCCACGCGAACAGCGCACCCGCCAGCGCGAACACCAGCAGCCACAGCGAGTAGGAGGTGACGATGAACGACACCAGCAGGCCCGGCGTCGGCAGTTTCGGCAGCAGCACTGTCGTGCATGCGCCCACGACCACCAGCGCCCACACCACGATCGAGCCGATCAGCAGGACTCTGCGCCAGTTCATCGCCCCTCCTCGAGCCGTCTCAGTTGCCTTGCAGGACAGGAAGTTCGAGAGTCTGGTCCGTTCCTGCCGCGATCGCCGTGCGATGCTGTGCGGTGCCGCCCCGGAAGGCGGATTCGCCGCCGGAGACGGTCACCCGGAGGCGGTGCCCCGGTTCGAACCGATGGACCAGTCCCTCCATTGTGATGGTGACCGGCTGGTTCGCGTCGAGGACGCGGACGGGGGATACGAGGCCGTTGATCACGGCCTGCTGTCCGTCCGGGGCCACATCGAGCATCTTGGCGAAGAGCACCAGCGAATCCTCCACCGTCCCGTTCAGCGGCCGTTCGGTCGCCAATCGCAGTGTCAGCCGGGGCATTCCGGCGACATCCAGGGGTGTGGTGGCGGGCTCGGTCGTCCACGAGGCGAAGGTGCCGGGGAGATCGGCGCCCGGCGCCTTGCGGACCGCCTCGAGATCGTTGCCGGCGGGAATACCCAGCGGAATAGTGTCGAAGGCGGCGGTGCCGGGCCGGATGGCCGCGGCATCCGATGTCAGTGTTTCATCACCGGACAGGTACAGCGTCGTCGACTCGGCGACGCGGGGTTCCGAGGCGGTGGCGTAAGGGCCCGCCGGATCGCCGGTGAACGGTACCCAGGGCCGGTAATACGCGAAACCCGGACCGGGATCGACCGGTTGATCCCGCAGATAGTGGTCGAACCAGGCCGAGGTCCGGGCATCCCAATAGTTCGCGACCGGATCCACCGCTTTGAAGTTCGAGCCCGGTTCCTGTTTCGTCGTGGTGTGCCCCATGGACATCCAGATCATCGAGGCCGGTACGCCGCGCTGCCGTAGCCCGTCATAGGTGGCCTTGGCCTCGTTGAGGTCGAACAGGGCGTCCTGCTGGCCCTGGATCAACAGCACCGGCACCTTGATGCGGTCGAGGTAACTCGATACCGAGGTGGTGCGTAGTCGATCGATCAGGTCCGGCGGCATGAACCCGGTGGGGGACAGGACCGCGCCGAGCGCCTGGCAGGCGACGTCCGCGGAATTCGGGCAACCCAATAGTCGCGCCGGATCCTGCAGGTACGCGCCGTCGGAGCGGGGACTCAATATCGCTCCGTCGGTGAACAATCCGAGCCCGAAGGTCGACTTCGCCGCGCCGGAAATCGCGCTCGACACCCCTTCCAGCTGCCCGGTGCTGTTGGGAGCGAGCGAATACGACAGATCGTTCCAGGTCGCCATCGGCACCAGCGCGTCGATCCGCGGATCGATCGAGGCCGCCGCGAATTGGATACCGCCGCCATAGGACCCGCCGACCATTCCGACCCGCGGATCGTAGCGATCCGCCTGTCCCGCGTGATCGACCGCGTCGTGCACGACGTAATTCAACCCCGCGACCGGCTGGGTATGCGCCTGATCGGTGAATGCGATGCCGTCGCGCCCGCCCAGGAAATCGACCAGCTGACTCGCGGCCTTCCCGTCGTATTGCGGATCGTCGAGCCGTGTCCGGCACCCGGATCCGCCGAATCCGAGACCCGAATAGGCCAGCACCGTGTAACCGTGTGCGGCGTAATAGGTCCCGGTGGATTCCTGCGAGTTCTTCGAACCACCCCACCCATTCGTTGTCAGAATGGCGGGCACCGGGTTCGCCGCACTCGCGTCCGACGGCGTGTACAGATCCCCTACGACATCACAGGCAATATTGTCATCGGGCCCGACCATGGTAGCGAAATGCAAAGTCTGCTTGGTGAATTCATCCGATGCGCCCTGCGCCACCGGCGCCGGCAGTACCGCGGCGGCAATGGCGAAACTCGCCGCGGTGCCGCATCCGCTGAGTGCAATGCGCCGATAATCCAACCGTCGCAATGTCATTCTCGACGACCCTTCCCCGTGCCGATTCGATTCCGGAACTGAACAGAGCGCAGCATATTTGACCGGCCGTAATTCGAGTTCGGTCAACGAGCGGGACACGCCGATCGGAACTGCGGCGGAACCCGGCGGTATGGCGCGCGGGTTACCTTTCAGCCGGTTCGGCCGGCGGAGCACGAGAGTTGGGAGCAATTGTGGCGGATCGCGGATCCGGATATCGGCTACTGCTGCGAGTGTGGCTCGCGGGCGCCTCGCTCGCCCTGGCGGTGCCGGCCGCACCCGCACAGGCCGACGATGCCGTGGGCACCGTTGTGCAGTCCCATCCCGTCTCCATACAACTGGACGGTATTCCGGCACCGGTCGCCGCGGATCAGCTGCTGTACCGCAGTACCGGCCAGCTGGACCAACCGGATATCGCGATTGCCACGGTGATCCGGCCCCCGGGCGCGACCGCGACCACGCGGATCGTGTCGTATCAGATGGCCTACGACACCTTGGGCGCGCAATGCGATCCCTCCTTCACCCTGCAGGGCGGTGGCTCGCGCACCTCGCTGCCGGCCATGGAGGCGAACCTCGTAGCCGCTTATATCGCAGCGGGATTCACCGTCGTCCTCTCCGATTACGAAGGACAGCGGCGGCGCTGGAGCGGCTGCGCATGGGCGCCAGCGGAACGTCGCGCGGACCCCTGCTGCTCGGGGTCGGCAACAGCGACGGCACCGGTGACGGCATCATGATCGTGAACGACGTCCGCGGCCTCGCCGCCGACTACTGCCGCCGCGGAATTCCCGTGCAGTACCGCGAATTCGCGGGTCTGGATCACAGCGAGGCGATCCTGCCCTTCGCGGCGGCGGCCTTCGGTTTCACCTCGGACCTGTTCGCGGGCCGTGCGGCCGCCGGCGATTGCGCGACGCTGACCTAACTGCGCAGCATGGACCCGACGAAGGTGCTGGCGGCCGCGCCGCCACCGGCTTCGGCGCCGACGTAGGGCAGCAGCGCGTGGGCGAGGTTGGGCAGCGGCATGCTCTGCAGCACGATCTCGCCCGGCCCGGTCAGCGCCACCAGCAGGAAGCCGTCACCGCCGAAGATCTTGTTGCGGATGCCGGGGACCGTGGTGATGCTGAATTGCACGGTCTGGTCGAACATTCCGACATGGCCGGGATGCACCAGCATGGTCTGGCCCGGGGCCAGGTTGTAGCGGGTCAGCTCACCGGACAGTTCGATCCAGGCGCGGCCCTGTCCCTCCAGCCGCTGCAGCCGGAAACCGTCGCCGCCGAACAGGCCGCTGCGGATCGACTGCTGCAGCGCCACACTGACATTCACGCCGGGCGTGCTGGCCAGCCAGCCGTGGCGGTGTACCAGCATGCTGCGCTGCGGGTGGATGTCGACCGGCACGATGTGGCCGGGCACCTTGGCCGCGAACGCGACCAGGCCGGGACCGTTGGTGGCCTGGTACTGGGTCATGAACAAGCCACCGCCGCCCGCGACCCGCTTGAGCGAGTTCATGAACCCGCCACCGTTCGGACCGCCGGTGGTCTGGGTCATGGTGATGTTCGGTGACATCCAGGACAATTCGCCGTGCGGCGTGATGACCGCTTCCCCCGGCGCCAACTGCATCTCCAGCACCGGCATCGTGCTGCCATTGATATTCGCCTGCACTACTACTCCCCGTAGATCCTGATCATGCGGCCGTCAGCATACGGCGGTAACGGCTCCCGCGCACAGGTGGATCCACCCGGAATGCGCGCCCGCCCGGCGGTATCGTCGAGCTGTGAATCTCCGCAGGCTGCAGTACTTCGTGGTGGTGGCCGAGGAGGGCAATGTCGGGCGGGCGGCGCGCCGATTGCGCATGTCCCAGCCGCCACTGAGTCAGCGCGTCCGCGAGCTGGAATCCGATATGGGCTGTGCGCTGTTCGTGTGCAGCGCAACCGGTATGCGCTTGACCGCCGCGGGGGAGGTGCTGCTCGAGGAGGCGCGCGGGCTGCTCGGCAGCGTCGAGCGGATCCGCTCCCGGGTACTGGCGGCCGCCGGCGATACCGCGCTGCGCATCGGCGTGCTCGGCCCCGGGCAGATGTCGGTGTCGGCCGGTATCGCACGGGAATTCGCGCACCGGCACCCCGCGGTGGCGGTGCGGCTGTGCGAGGGCGACTTCGGTGATCCCACCCTGGGTGTCGCGCGCGGGCAGGTGGATGTCGCCCTCACCGTCGCGCCCTTCGACGAGACCGGACTGCGGCTGTGGACGCTGCGCACGGACCCGCTGTTCGCCGCCGTCCCCGCGCAGGACCCGCTGGCGCGGCGAGACCGTTTGTCGCTGAACGATATTCGCGGCGCCCGGTCGATCCGGCTACCCGATCTCGTCGACCCGCTGTGGCGGGCCTTCTGGCAGCCGGGGGAGACCCCGGCCGGTCCGGTCGTCCGCTCGGTCGACGAATGCCTGCACGCGGTGCTGTGGCACGATGCGCCTATTGCATCGATACCCATGTGCGTGGCGCCGCCGCGGCCGGAGCCACTCGCGTCGAGATCGCGGAGGCATGTGCCGTGGCCGCCGCGGTGTGTGCGGGCGGAGCGACCGCGCACGGCCTGCTCGCCTTGCGCCTGCACGACGAAGCGACGGCTGCCGAACGCTGAAATATGTTGTGTCAAGGAATGATCAAGGAATTATCGGAGAATGATCGGCGTGATTGCGGGCCTTGATCATGTGCTGATAGGACGAATCCTATGCGCAGGACAGTCCTCAGTGCAGTACTCGCATCGGCCGCCCTCCTGAGCGGATGCGCGAGCCATTCGCCGGGCCCGGCCGCGCCCGCGATCGTCACGGTACGGGTCGATCAGGCCGGTCGGGACAAGCGATTCGAATTCACGCTGCACGGCGTCGAGACCGGATTGAAGTCGGTGGGCCGCAGCGGATTCGTGCAGAATACCGCGGCGGGCACGTACGTGATCGCGACCTTCTGGATCAAGAACATCACTACCGGTCCGCAGGATTTCCGGAATTCCGATGTGACACTGGTGGATACGCAGGGCCGCCGATTCGCGGTCGATGATTCGGCCACCATGACCTACAACCTCGATCACGCGGTCGATCCGACCTATACGGGGATGCCCGCGGGCAAGATCCTCGTCGCGCGCATGGTGTTCGATGTGCCGATGGATGCCGTCCTGTCACACGTCATGTTCCTCGATGACGTGAAGGCGACGCTGCTGTGAGCCGTCAGCGCAGTGCGAGCGCGAGGAAGAAGTCGACGCGGTCCTCGAGCCGGGACAGGTCGCGCTGGGTCAGTTCCTCGATGCGCTGAATGCGGTAGCGCAGCGTATTCACGTGCAGGTGCAGCAGATCGGCGCATTTGGTCCAGGACCCGGACACCTCGAGGAAGGTCTCCAGCGTGTGCACCAGATCCGACCGGTTGTCCTTGTCGTAGCTGCTGAGCGGATCCAGCAGCCGCACCCGGAACATCCGCCGCACCTCGTCGGGCACGCTGGCCAGCAACAGCATGTGCGTGGCCAGTTCGTCGTGGCGGACGATGCTGGTGGGTTCATTGCGCTCGGCGGCCATGCGCCGCGCGTAGCGGGCCTCCTCGACCGCGCCGCGCAGTCCCTCCCCGTCGACCGCGCCGCTGATACCGACGGCCAGCCGGCTCGAGTGCAATCCGGGTTCGAGGGTCTCGATCGCGCGATGGATGCGGTCATCGAGCAGTTGCTCCCCGCCCACCGAGACCAGCGCGATGGCCTCGCCGTCCACGACACCGACGGCAGGGCTTCTGTCCCACAGGATTTCGCGCAGCACCGCGCGCACCTCACCGGGCCGCACGGCCCCGGAGTCGGCGGTGGCGGCGACGGCCAGGTAGCGCTCGGACAGCCCGAGCCCGGTGAGTTCGAGCCGCGAGATGATCTCGGCCGGTTTGGCTTCGGACATGATCAGGTCGATGAGTTCCTGGGCGAGGCGCCCTTCGGCGCTCTGCCGATCGTCGAGCCGCGCGCGTTCCAGCGCGACCACCGCCGCGAGCTCGCTGGTGAGCGCCCGCCGCTCGTCGGGCCAGTCCTTGTAATCGCTCTGGAAGACCAGGAACCAGTCCGCGATCCGCGAGGTGCCGTCCGCGTCGACCGCGAACAGCGAGTACCGGGTGCCGTCGTAGGAAAACACGTGCGGCAGCCGCCGCGCGCTCAGGAAAGCGGCGCGCACCGCATCGGGCAGCTCGTCCGATGTGCCCGCGACCACACGCCCGATGGACGAGACCACCCAGCACGGTGTGCCCAGCGTGCGATGCACCAATTCCAGCACCGACCCGAGCCCGCCGCCGGCGACCAGTTGCCGGTGCCGGTCCAGGATGGCGGCCAGATCGGCGGCCCGCCCGACGGAGAGATGCCGGTTGATGGTCTCGGTGACGGTGGCGAAGGCGACCTTGGCGTCGACCCGGAACAGCGGGATCCGATGCTTGCGACAGGCCGCGGCGAGTTCCGGCGGCGGTTCCCCGAACAGCGCGTCACCCGCCGCGACGGCGGCGACCTTGGCCTGGGCCAGGTTCGCGATGAAGGTTTCGCAGTCCTCGGGCCGGGTCAGCCACTGCAGCCCGGTGAGGACGAATTCGCCGCCCGACATGTAGCGGCTCGGATCGAGCATGTCGGTGGTGACGACCCAGCGCACGAAGCGATCGAGCTCGTCCTCACCGGTGACGAGCCCGAGGCCCAGATCCGTCATGTCGAGCAGGGAACGTAACCGCATGATGGAGAGATCAAATCCCGTCGTTTCGGTGCCGGAATCGCTGTGACCAGCAATCGAGGGGCGACCGGTCGGTCGCCGGAGCATGACCTACGTTACACAAGCCGGGTCGTACGCTAACGATCGGTGACATGTGGGTTACCGGACTTGGATGTAGCTACAAACGAGCGCCAGTGAGGCAAGCCACAGGTTCGGAGGTCTCGGTGCTGCAGGACCCGGTACCGGGCCGGTTTAGTTAACCGGCAGAACGCCAATGGATGGAGGTCGGATGTCGAGTCGCCTGGAATGGCTCGGGTCGCTGTCCCTCGAAGACGCCGAATCGCAGCTGCTCACCTGCTGTGCCTCGCGGCGCTGGGCGCGCAAGATGGTGGCCAATCGGCCGTATGCGAGTGAGTCGGCATTCATCGAGGCGGGCGCCACGGGCGTCGCCGAACTGGAGTGGTCCGACGTGGAGGAGGCGCTCTCGGCGCATCCCCGGATCGGTGAGCGGCAAGCCAAGGCCGAGACCTCCGCGCAGGAGGACAAGTGGTCCAAGCAGGAGCAGGCCGGCGCCGCCGATGCCGATCCCAAGGTGCTGGCCGAGCTGGCCGCCGGAAACGTGGAGTACGAGAACCACTTCGGCCATGTCTTCCTGATTCGCGCCAGCGGCCGCAATGCCGCCGAGATGCTCGCGGAGCTGCGCCGCCGGTTGCGTAATTCGCCCGTCGCGGAGCAGGCTCAGGTCAAGATCGAACTGGCCGATATCACCGCACTCCGAATCCGAAAACTGCTGGGGCACATATGAGTCTTTCCACCCACGTGCTGAACGCGGCGACCGGCCGCCCGGCCGCAGGGTTGGCGGTGCGTCTCGAACGCGCCGACGGCACCATCCTCGCCGACAAGCACACCGACGCCGACGGGCGGATCAAGGATCTGCCTTCGCTGGAGCCCGGTGCGTACCGGCTGATCTTCCGGACCGGAGAGATCAGCCCCTTCTATCCCACGGTGACCATCGATTTCACCGTCACAGACGCGGCCGAGCACTACCACGTGCCGCTGCTGCTGAGTCCCTACTCCTTCTCCACCTATCGAGGTAGCTGAACAATGACGATCAAGCTCGGTGCGAACCGCTATGGAAAGGCGGAGACCCGCGTCGTCCGTGTGACGAAGAACGGTTCCAAGCACGAGATCCGCGACCTCAATGTGAGTTCGGCGCTGTCCGGCGATATGGAAGCGGTGCACTACACCGGCGACAACGCCAATGTGCTGCCCACGGACACCCAGAAGAACACGGTCTTCGCCTTCGCCAAGCAGCACGGCATCGCCTCCCCGGAGGCGTTCGGCCTGCTGCTGGCGCGCCACTTCGTGGATTCCCAGCCCACCATCCACCACGCCCGCGTGGAGCTGGAGGAGTACACCTGGGAGCGGAACGTGGTGGGCCTCAACGCCCATCCGCACTCGTTCGTGCGTTCCGGCCGCGAAACCCGTACCGCCCTGGTGCATTACGACGGCGACAAGGCCTGGGTCGTCTCGGGTCTGAAGGACCTGGTGGTGCTGAACTCGACCGGTTCGGAGTTCCACGGCTACATCAAGGACAAGTACACCACCCTGCAGCCGACCACCGATCGCGTGCTCGCGACCGAGGTCAACGCGCAGTGGCGGCACACCGGCGACAACGCCGAGTGGGACAAGTCCTACGAGGTCGTACGGCGTTGCCTGCTCTCGGCCTTCGCCGAGACCCACAGCCTGTCGCTGCAGCAGACCCTGTTCGAGATGGGCGAGCGCGTGCTCGAAACCTGCCCGGACATCGTCGAAGTCAAGCTGCAGCTGCCCAACAAGCACCACTTCGAGGTGGATCTGACCGCGTTCGGCCAGATCAACGGCAACGAGGTCTTCTGGGCGGCGGATCGCCCGTACGGCCTGATCGAGGGCACCGTGGTGCGCGAAGTCCCGACCGCCGGCCCGGCGTGGGATTGATTTACTGGTTTCTGGATGCCGTCCTGCTGGCGGCAGAGCGTGAGGCGGCCGCCGCATGAGCAAGATCGTCATCGAGAACGCTTACCTCGCACCGGTCGTCGGTGACGAGATCCCGGACGGGTATCTCGTCATCGGCGAGAACGGTCGTATCGAAGCCCTCGGCGCGGGACCGGCGCCGACGGTGGTGGGCGCCGAACGCCTCTCCGGCACCGGCTGCCTGGTGACCCCGGGCCTGGTGAACACCCACCACCACCTCTACCAATGGGCCACCCAGGGCCTGTTCCAGGACGCCACCCTGTTCGAGTGGCTGACCGGGCTCTACCGGCTGTGGGCGAGCATGGACGCCGATGTCGTCTACGGCGCCGCCTCCGCCGGTCTGGGCTGGCTGGCGCTGACCGGCACCACCACCTCCACCGATCACCACTACGTGTTCCCCAAGGGCCGTGGCGATCTGTTCGAGGCCGAGGTGCGCGCCGCCGCCGAACTGGGCCTGCGCTTCCACCCGTGCCGCGGGTCCATGGATCGCGGGCAGTCGCAGGGCGGCCTGCCGCCGGACGAGGTGGTCGAGAACCGCGAGGAGATCCTGCTCAATACCGAGGAGATCCTGAACAAGTATCACGACCCGTCCTTCGACTCGATGCTGCGCGTCGCGGTCGCGCCCTGCTCGCCGTTCTCGGTGAGCAAGGAGCTGATGATCGATTCGGCCGCGCTGGCCCGCCGGCACGGCGTGCGCCTGCACACCCACCTCGCCGAGACCCTCGACGAGGAGGAGCACTGCCTCGAGCAGATGGGCTGCACCCCGGTCGAATACATGGAGCAGCTGGGCTGGCTCGGCGACGACGTGTGGTTCGCCCACGCGGTGCACCTGCACGACAAGGACATTCGCCGTTTCGCCGAGACCGGCACCGGCTCCGCCCACTGTCCGACCTCCAATGCCCGGCTGGGCGCGGGCATCGCGCGCGTCAAGGATCTGCTCGCCGCCGGCGCGCCGGTCGGCCTGGGCGTGGACGGCGCGGCTTCCTCCGAACTGACCTCCATGGCCGGGGAAATGCGCCAGGCCATGCTCTTCCAGCGCGCCGTGCACGGCCCCAAGGCCATGACCGCGCGCCAGGCCCTCGAGGTCGGCACTCTCGGCGGCGCCCGGAACCTGGGCCGCCACAACGAGATCGGCTCGCTGGAGCCGGGCAAGCTGGCCGATATCGCGATCTGGCAGGTGGACGGCTTCCGCGCCGCCATCCAGGATCCGGTGTGCGCGCTGGTCTTCGGACCGCAGCCGCCGCTGGCCCGCCTGCTGGTGGGCGGCAAGACGGTCGTGGAGCGTGACGAGCTGAAAACCGTTGCGCACGACCAGGTCGCCCGCAACGGCGTCGCCGCGCGGAAGCGGATCATGCGTCAGGATCCCGGGAACCGAGGCTGAGATGACGACCTCCCGCGGCGACGTGTCCATCGGCCGGATCCTCGCCACCGTGCACATCGCCGAGGATTTCGAGTTCGGCATGCGCTACGAGTACGGCGCCACCGCGACCGGAAAGCTCACCTACGCAAAGGTTCTCAGCACCGACGACGGCGGGATGGCTGGATTCGATGCGAAGCAAGCCTGTTCCGCGCACGAGTCGATGATGGACAAACTCGCCTACGTGCTCGATATGGACCCGATCCGAGTACGGCAGCTCAATGCAGTTATGGAGGAGATTCAGTTCGCCGGCGGCACCAGCACAGGTGTGTCGTCGTCTCCGGAAGACATCATCCGGAACCGTTGATTAACAGGGGCAGACCGCAATTCCGCGGTAGAGACTCCACAACAAACAGCTCGAATCCGCAGCCCGGGAATTCCCTGTAACCCGGGCCGCAGGTCGGCTACGCCCAAAGGAGGGCAGCCATGACCCAGACACAAACCCCGATCGCCACAGCGGAAGCGCGGAGTTCGGCACTCGACAAGTTCTTCCGGCTGTCCGAGCGCAGAACAACCATAACCCGTGAAATCCGCGGCGGTATCACCACATTCGTCGCCATGGCGTATGTCATATTGCTGGTTCCGCTGATTCTCGGCGGCGTCACCGATATCAACGGTGACAAACTCAGCATTGCGCAGCTGACCACCACCGTCGCCTTCTCCGCCGGTCTGACCACGATCCTCATGGGCCTGGTCGGCAATGTGCCCCTCGCCTTGGCCGCCGGTCTCGGACTGGTCCCGGTCGTCGCCTATCAGGCGGCGCCGCACATGACCTGGCCGCAGGCGATGGGCCTGGTGGTGCTGATGGGCATCGTCATCGTGGTGCTGGCCGCCACCGGGCTGCGGACGATGATCATCAATGCGATTCCGCTGGCGATGAAGAACGCCATCGGGGTCGGCATCGGCATGTTCATCGCCATGATCGGGCTGGTGTCCTCCGGGGTAGTGGGTCACGGTTCGGCCTCCGGTCCGCCCGTGACGCTGGGCGTGGACGGTCACCTGTCCGGTTGGCCCACCTTCATTTTCGCGTTCGGCCTGCTGCTGATGCTGGGGCTGTTCATCCGCAAGGTGCCGGGCGCGATCCTGATCAGCATCGCGCTCTCGACCGTGCTGGCGATCGTCGTCAACGCCATGGTCAAGATCGACCCGAAGTCCTGGGGCACGGTCGTGCCGGAGAAGCCGAAATCGCTGTTCGCCACGCCGAACTTCGGGCTGTTCGGCCATATCGACCTGTTCGGCGGCTTCGCCACCGCGGGCGCCATGACCGCCACCGTGGTGCTGTTCACGCTGGTGCTCACCGGCTTCTTCGACGCCATGGGAACGGTTTTCGGCGTCTGTGACGAGGCCGGCCTGGTCGACGAGCAGGGGCAGGTGCCCGGGATGGGCAAGATCCTGACCACCGACGGTGTCGCCCAGATCATCGGCGGTCTGACCGGTGGCGCGGGATCCACGGTCTACGTCGAGTCCGCGACGGGTGTCGGCGAGGGCGCCCGTACCGGTCTGGCGAGCGTGTTCACCGGTGGATTGTTCTGCGTCGCGGTGTTCTTCACCCCGATCGCCGCGGTCGTCCCGATCCAGGCGGCCTCCCCGGCCCTGGTGCTGGTCGGCGCGCTCATGATGACCCAGGCCCGCAAGATCGATTGGAACGATCTGGAGGTCGCGGTGCCGGCCTTCATCACGATCGCGCTGATGCCCTTCACCTACTCGATCACCAATGGCGTCGGCGCGGGCCTCATCGCCTACACGGTGATCAAGCTCGCGCGCGGCAAGTTCCGCGAGATCCATTGGCTGGTGGCCGTGGTCAGCGTCGTGTTCGTCGCCTACTTCGGCATCAACGGCATAGAAGCAGCATTCGGGAGATAAGTGATGCGCGACATCGCGGCACAACTCATGGCATGGCATGCGGCGGGCAAGGATTACGCCGTCGCCTCCATCATCGGGATTGGCGGGAGTGCGCCCCGCCCGATCGGCGCGGCCCTGGCCGTGGACGCCGACGGCACGGTCGTCGGAAGTCTTTCCGGTGGCTGTGTGGAGGGTTCGGTCTACGAGTTGTGCCGCGAGTCGCTGCGATCCGGTACCGCGGCGCGGGAAACCTTCGGCTACAGCGATGCCGACGCCTTCGCGGTCGGATTGACCTGCGGCGGAACCATCGAGGTGTTCGTCCAGCCGGTGAGCGCGGGCAATCGCGAGGCGATGGCGGCGGTCCTGAGAGCTGAGGGGGAGGCCGTGGCACTGGTCCGCGACCTCGACAGCGGCGCCGTGCTGGCGCTGGGCACCTGGTGGGCCACCGGAGCCGATTTCGACGAACGCGTACTGGCCGAGGCGCGAGCCATGCTCGATGCCGGCACCACCGGACTCCGCACCATCGGTTGTGATGCCGCCGAAGTCACCGTCTTCATCGAATCCCATGTGCCGCCACCGCGGATGATCGTCTTCGGGGCGATCGACTTCGCCGCGGCGACCGCCCGCATCGGCAAGTTCCTCGGCTACCACGTCACCGTGTGCGACGCGCGGGCGGTTTTCGCCACCCGCGCGCGTTTCCCGGACGCCGACGAGGTGGTCGTGGAATGGCCGAACCGCTATCTGGAACGTATCCGGGTGGATTCCCGGACCGTATTGTGCGTGCTCACCCATGACGCCAAATTCGATGTGCCGCTACTGGAAGTGGCCCTTCGCCTGCCGGTGGCGTTCGTGGGGGCCATGGGCTCCCGCCGTACCCACGAGGACCGGCTCGCGCGCCTGCGCGAGGCGGGGGTGACGGAAGCCGAACTGGCGCGCCTGCGTTCGCCCATCGGGCTGGACCTGGGCGGGCGCACCGCGGAGGAGACCGCGGTCTCCATCGCCGCGGAGATCATCGCGGTCCGCAAGGGTGGATCGGGACTGCCGCTCACCGGGAGCCGGGGGGCGCTGCATCGCGACAGCGTGCCCATCCCGGATCTAGAAGTGCCCGATACGCTCGAATTCGCCGATATCGCGCCTAGCGAAGATCGGCCGACACCTTCCGGCCCACTTCGGACAGGAGCGGCACCGCTCGATCGATGAGCTCCTCGGTCATCCGGCCTGCCGGTCCGGAGATCGAAATGGCAAGCCGGGCAGGGGCTTCGGGGACGGCGACCGCGACGCAGCGTACTCCGAGCTCCTGCTCGCCGTCGTCCATGGCGAAGCCGGTGCGCGCGGTGACCTCCAGCTGGCGGGCGAATTCCGCGGGGTCGGTGACGGTGTGGTCGGTGTAGCGTGGCATCCCGGTGCGCTGCAACAGCTCCCGGACCCGCTCGGGCGGCATTCCGGCCAGCATGGCCTTGCCCACGGCGGTGCAGTGCGGGAGTACACGCCGGCCCACCTCGGTGAACATGCGCACCGAGTGCCGGGAGGGCACCTGCGCGACGTAGACGATCCGATCCCCGTCCAGCATGGCCATATTGGCGGACTCGCCGAGTTCGTCCACCAGCCGGGTCAGATGCGGCCGCGCGGTGAGGCTCAGCATGCGCGCGGAGGTCTCGCCCAGCTTGATGAGCTTGGGGCCCAGCGCATACTGGCGCGACGGCTCCTGATGCAGATATCCCAGATCGACCAACGTACGAACCAGGCGGTGAATGGTGGGGAGCGGTAACCCCGATTCGGTGGCGAGTTGTGAGAGACCCATCATGCCGCCCGCGTCGGCCATGGTTTCCAGCAGCGCGAACGCGCGCTCGATGGATTGGACGCCGCCGCGTCCCTTGGCCGAATCTTGTTCAGTCACTGTCCCGCCTCGTCGAGATTTCCGGATAGCGGAAGTTTACCGACGTGTCGCCGATCTTGCCGGAGGTAGCCTGTTGCCCATGCGGTTGCGCGCTGAATTCACCACCGAACCCTTCGACGGCGAAGGTGATCCGCCGCCCCATGCCACCGAGACCTTCGCCGCGCTCGAGAAGCTCGGTCTGACATGCGAATTCGGGCCGCTGGGCACCGAGGTCGCGGGTCCCGGCACGGTTCTGCTGCCGGCCCTGCAGGAAATGCTCGCGGTGGCCTTCGCCAATGGCGCGACCCGGGTGACGCTGCAGGTGGAGCAGGCCGGCGATGGGGAGCGGGCGCAATGAGCGAACGTGCCGGGCCGGACCTCACCCACCCCGTGCTGGTGCTGCTCGCCCCCTTGCTGGAACGCGTGGGCGGCACGCTGATTCGTGCCGAGGACCGTTTGCCCGATGATGTCCCGCTGGTGTGGGAGGGCGAGACGCTGGCCTGTGTCCGGCTCGGCGCGGCCGATCCCGAACCCGCCGAGAGCGCGGAGGGCATCGGCCGGATCCTGAGCGAGGTGGCCGCCGAATTCGGGACCTCGCTGGCGGAGTTGCCGCGCGCCGAGAAGCAGCGGGCGGTGCGCCTGCTCGAAGAACGTGGTGCGTTCAGTTACCGCAAGTCCGCCGAGACGGTGGCCGAGGCGCTGGGCGTCACGCGCTTCACCGTCTACAACTATCTCAACCGAACCCGCGCCTGACCGGTCGCCCGGGCCGTTCGACGCTTCCGGAAACCCACTGCTCAGCAGTGGGTTTTCTGCGTTTCCTGGACAGTTGCCGGACTGTGCGGTTGACTGCATTTCAAGAGATTTCAACAAACTGTTGACGTGAGCGCGTGACCTGTGACACTATTTCGTCAGTCGGAATAGAACTTCCGCAATGCGAGAAAGAGCAGGATATGGTCACTGTCGACGAGTTCAACGAGGTAGAGGGCGCCGCTATCCGGCCCGCTCTGCTCGAGTGCTGTGATGTGCCCGCTTGGGCCGACGCCCTGCTCGGTGCCCGGCCGTTCCCGGACCTGGACAGCCTGCTCGACACCTCGGATCTGCTCGCCGACACGTTCACCCGCGAGGACGTGGACCGCGCCCTGGCCGCGCACCCGCGCATCGGCGAACGCCGCGAGGGCGAGGACCGCGGCGCCGCCTGGTCGCGCGAGGAACAGTCCGGCGTGGCCGCCGACGTGGAGACCATCGCCTCCCTGGCGTCCGCGAACCGCTTGTACGAGAAGCGTTTCGGCCGCGTCTTCCTCATCTGCGCCACCGGGCTGACCTCCCAGGAGATCCTCAACGCGGTGCTGCTGCGGCTGGGCAACGACGAGGACACCGAGGCCAAGGTGGTGGCCACCGAGCTGCGCAAGATCGCGCGCCTGCGCCTGCAGAAGGTGGTCTCCGCCGGCCGCGCCACGATCGCCGAATCGGCCACGACGGGAGAATCCGCATGAGCGCCATCACGACTCACGTGCTGGACACCGCCCGGGGCCTGCCGGCCGAAGGCGTCCCGGTCCGCCTGGTACTGATCGGCGAGCCCGATCGCCACGATGCCCCGGCCCTGCTCGGCGTCGGCGTCACCGATGCCGACGGCCGTATCGAGAACCTCGGCCCCGACCACCTCGAATCCGGCCGCTACCGGCTGGTTTTCGAGGTCGCCGCGTATGCCGCCCGCACCGGGCAGGACTACTTCCTGTCCCAGGTCGACATCACTTTCACCCCCACCGGCAACCGCGCGCACTATCACGTGCCGCTGCTGCTGTCCCCATTCGCTTGTTCTGCCTACCGAGGGAGTTGATTCGTTTCCATGGCCATTCAGCTTGGACAAAACCAGTACGGCAAGGCCGAGAACCGGGTTGTGCGCGTCTACCGCGACACCGATCGGCACACCATCCGCGACCTGAACGTCTCCACCGCGCTGCGCGGCCGCTTCGAGGACGCGCACATCACCGGTGATCAGAAGGACATCCTCCCGACCGACACCCAGAAGAACACCGCCTTCGCCTTCGCCAAGGAGAAGGGTGTCCGCACCATCGAGGAATTCGGCCTGGACCTGGCCGACCACTTCGTCTCCCGCTGCCCCGGCGCCGACGGCGCGCGCATCGAGATCGAGGAATACGCCTGGGACCGGATCCCGGTAGACGGTGCGGGACACGATCATTCGTTCGTGAAGGCCGGTGGCGGCACCCGGACCACGGTCGTCAATATCGACGGCTACGGCGCGCAGCGCCAGGCGCACGTGGTCACCGGCATCAAGGATCTGGTGCTGCTGAAGTCCACCGGCTCGGAGTTCAACGGCTACTTCGAGGACAAGTACACCACCCTGCAGCCGACCAAGGACCGCGTCATGGCGACCTCGCTGGTGGCCCGGTGGCGCTACGACCACACCGATGTGGACTGGGACAAGTCCTACGCCGCCATCCGCGCCACCCTGCTGCGGCAGTTCGCCGTGGTGCACTCGCTGGCCCTGCAGCAGACCCTCTACAGCATGGGTCGCGCCGTCCTCGAGCAGCACCGCGAGGTCGCCGAGATCAAGTTCTCGGCCCCGAACAAGCACCACTTCCTGGTGGACCTGAGCCCCTTCCACGTGGAGAACCCGGGCGAGGTGTTCATCGCCGCCGACCGCCCCTACGGCCTGATCGAGGCCAGCCTGAATCGCGACGATGCGACCCCCGCCGGCAATGCCTGGCTCGGCGTCCCCGGGTTTTGCTGAGGAGAGAGCCGTGTTCGGCGTGAAACTGCAAGGGCGAGAACGACATACCGGGCCCGAAGACGAGCGTTATTCGGTCGGTAAGACCATCGCCTACGGAGCCCAGCACATTCTGACGATGTACGGCGGTGTGATCGCGCCGCCGCTCATCGTCGGCGGCGCGGCCGGACTCTCCGGCCCCGACATGGCCCTGCTGGTCACTGCCGGACTGTTCGTCTCGGGCGTGGCGACCCTGCTGCAGACGCTGGGCCTCGGCCCGGTCGGCAGCAAACTGCCCATCGTGCAAGGCATTTCGTTCGCCACCGTGTCGACGATGGTGACGATCTCGCACACGGGTGGCCTGCGCTCGGTCTACGGCGCGATCATCGTCGCCGGCCTGATCGGCCTGGTGCTGTCCACCTTCGTCGCGAAGCTGATCAGGTACTTCCCGGCGGTGGTGACCGGAACGATCATCACCATGATCGGCCTGTCGCTGCTGCCGGTGGCCTTCACCTGGGCGCTGGGCAACGATTCGCACCACGCCGGGTACGGGTCGATGAGCAATATCGGCCTGGCGGGTATCACGCTGCTGATCATCCTGGTGGTCAGCAGGCTGTTCCAGGGCGCGATCTCGCGATTGTCCATCCTGATCGGCCTGATCGCGGGCACCGCCATCGCCGCCCTCATGGGGAAGACCGACTTCTCCGCGGTGGGACAGACGAAAGTGATTGCGCTGCCGTCGATCCTGCCCTTCGGCTCGCCGACCTACGATATCGGCGCCATCGTCTCGATGACGATCGTGGTGCTGGTGATCATGACCGAGACCGTGGCCGACGTGATCACCATCGGTGAGATCATCGAGACCAAGGTCGACACCCGCCGGGTCGCGGCCGGCATCCGCGCCGATATGGCCGCCTCGACGGTGGCCCCGCTGTTCGGGTCCTTCCCGTGCAGCGCGTTTGCGCAGAACATCGGCCTGGTCGCGCTGACCGGAATCAAGAGCCGGTTCGTGGTGGCCACCGGCGGTGGCATCCTGCTGCTGCTCGGCTTCTTCCCGATATTCGGCGCGGTGGTCGCCGGAATTCCGTATCCGGTACTGGGCGGCGCGGGAGTCGTGCTCTTCGGAACCGTTGCGGCCAGCGGTATCCGGTCGCTGGCGCGGGTCCAATTCCACGACAACCTGAATATGGTGATCGTCGCGGTGGCAATGGCCTTCGGGCTCATTCCGATTGCCGCGCCGACATTTTGGGACGCATTCCCGCAATGGTTCGCGACGATCATGAATGCCGGTATCACCGGCACCGCGATCGCGGCGATCCTGCTCAACTTGCTATTCAACGAGTTGCGTATCGGGAATCGTTCGGGCGCCTCCGTCTTCGCCGCGGCGGATGACGAACGCGATCGGCTGGACGAATCTACGAACTCGACCCCGGAACAATCTCCACGATTGGGTTGATCACGGCTTTCGAACCACACGTGATCGCCGACATAATTTCGACCGACGGGGGAGGAAGGACCTTACAATGCCCCTCATTTTCCTGAATGGCGGCGCCATGCGTGGCGGTCCGCTGAACCACCTGCTCGAAGGCGCGCCCTTCGCCGGTGAGGTGAAAACCGCAGCCCGCTACCGGTTCTATTCGGTCGGCGATCGGTTCCCGGGTCTGCACCCGGTCTCCGACGGCGGTGCCTCGATCGCCGGTGAGTTATTCGATGTATCTATGGATACGCTGCGCGCCAGCCTGCTGCCGGCCGAGCCGCCGGAGCTGGAACTGGGCGTGATCGAACTCGACGACAACCGCTCGGTGCTGTCCATGCTGCTGCGCCGGTCGCCCGTTTCCTACACGCAGCTGGTCGATATCACCGAGATCGGCAGCTGGCAGACCTATCGCGAAGGAATCCGATGAGTTTCACCACCGGGGGCGTGCCCCGGAAATTCGACGTCAACTGCTCGATCCTCTTCACCGACCTGCCGCTGCTGGAACGCGCCGCGGCGGCCAAGGCGGCCGGATTCGACGCGGTCGAATTCTGGTGGCCCTTCGGTGAAGACGCCACGCCGGGCGACAAGGAGATCGACGCCTTCGTGCGTTCGATCGACGACGCCGGCGTGCAGCTGGTCGGATTGAATTTCATCGATCTGATTCCGGCGGGGCGGGGCTTGGTCTCCGTGCCGGGGGCAGAGACCAAGTTCCGCGATAACGTGCCGGTCGCCGTCGGCATTGCCGAGCGGCTCGGTTGCAAGGCGCTGAACGCGCTGTACGGCAACCGGATCGAGGGCGAGAGCCCCGAGCAGCAGGACGAGCTGGCCCTGGAGAACCTGCGTTTCGCCGCCAAGGCCGCGCAGGGCATCGACGCCATCGTGCTGCTCGAGGCGCTGAATGCCATTGAGTCCCCGGCTTATCCGGTGGTCTCCAGTGCGCATGCGGTGCGCATCATCGAGCAGGTCGGCGAGCCGAACGTGCGCTTCCTGTGCGACCTCTACCACCTCGCCCGCATGGACGAGAACCTGACTTCGGTGATCGAGAACTACGGCCGCTGGTTCGGCCACGTGCAGATCGCCGATTCCCCGAACCGTGGCCGGCCGGGCAGCGGCGAGCTCGACTTCGCGCAGCTCTTCGGCGCCCTTGACGCCATCGGCTACGACGGCTACATCGGCCTGGAATACAAAGACCCTGAACTGGATTGGGAGTGGATCAAATGAGTGAAGCATCGCGCAGCGATTCCGTGAGGGGTGGCGGCCGGGCGACGGGTGGGCGCAAGATCGGTTTCGTCGGCCTCGGCATCATGGGCGGCCCCATGGCGGGTCACCTGGTCAAGGCCGGCCACGAGGTCACCGGATTCGACCTCTCCGAGGCGAGCCTGGAGAAGCTGAAGGCCGCCGGCGGCGCCACCGCGGGCAGCGCGGCGGAAGCGGTGCGCGACAAGGACATCGTGATCACCATGCTCCCGCAGGACGAGCACGTGGAGGCGGTCTTCGCCGATGTCCTCGAGCACGCCGCCGAGGGCACCCTGTACATCGACTTCTCCACCATCACCCCCAAGACCTCCCGGTGGACCGCCACCGAGGGCGCCAAGAAGGGCCTCAAGGTCCTCGACGCCCCCGTATCCGGTGGTGAGGCCGGCGCCGTGAACGCCGTGCTGTCCATCATGGTCGGCGGCAGCCAGGCCGACTTCGACGCCGCGCTGCCGATCTTCGAGACCGTCGGCAAGGTCGTCGCGCTGGTCGGCCCGAACGGCGCCGGTCAGGTCGTGAAGGCCGCCAACCAGCTGGTCGTCGGCGGCACCTACGCCCTGGTGGCCGAGGCGATCCTGCTCATGGAGGGCCTGGGCGCGGACGCCGAGGCCGGCCTGGACGTGCTGGCCGGTGGCCTCGCGGGCAGCCGCATCCTGGAGCTGAAGCGCAAGTCCATGCTGGAGCGCAGCTTCGCGCCGGGCTTCCGGATCGACCTGCACCACAAG
The DNA here is from genome assembly GCF_044386975.1 of Nocardia sp. NPDC020380. NCBI lineage: Bacteria > Bacillati > Actinomycetota > Actinomycetes > Mycobacteriales > Nocardiaceae > Nocardia > Nocardia sp. NPDC020380. Next base: position 618,562 of record NZ_JBIRVQ010000002.1, read on the forward strand.
GACATGGGCATCATCCTGAATGCCGCCCGCGACGCCGATGTGTCGATCCCGATGGGCGCGCTCACCGCGCAGCTCATCGCCGCCGCCCGCGCCATGGGCCACGGCTCGCTGGACCACTCCGCCCTGCTGCTGGTCGCGGAAGCGCTGTCCGGCAAGGGCTCCAAGGCTTGACAACCACTGAACTCCGGGTGGTGGAGGAGCACGGGCAGTGTGCCCTCCACCTACCCGCGGGCTGGGTGATCACACCCGGCCCGGCGCGAGTGCTGGGCCGGGCCGAGCGCCCGCTCGAATACCGAAACACGGAGAACTGACATGGCACGCATGCGGACAGTGGACGCGGCCGTCCTCATCCTCGAAAAAGAAGGCGCCACCCAGGCTTTCGGCCTGCCCGGCGCCGCGATCAACCCGTTCTACAGCGCCATGAAGGCGCACGGCGGGATCAAGCACGTGCTGGCCCGCCACGTCGAGGCCGCCTCGCACATGGCCGAGGGTTACACCCGCGCCGCCGCCGGCAATATCGGCGTCTGCGTCGGCACCTCGGGTCCGGCCGGCACCGATATGATCACCGGATTGTATTCCGCCAGTGCGGATTCCATTCCGATCCTGTGCATCACCGGGCAGGCGCCGGTGGCCAAGCTGCACAAGGAGGACTTCCAGGCCGTCGACATCTCGTCGATCGCCGCGCCGGTCTCCAAGTGGGCCACCACCGTGCTCGAGCCCGCCCAGGTGCCGGGCGCCTTCCAGAAGGCGTTCCACCTCATGCGTTCCGGTCGTCCCGGCCCGGTGCTGCTCGATCTGCCGATCGATGTGCAGCTGGCCGAGATCGAGTTCGACATCGAGACCTACGAGCCGCTCGAGGTGCACCGCCCGGCCGCGAGCCGCGCGCAGGCCGAGAAGGTGCTCACCATGCTGGCCGCGGCCGAGCGTCCGCTGATCGTGGCGGGCGGCGGCATCATCAATGCCGACGCCGCGGATCTGCTGCTCGAATTCGCCGAGCTGACCGGCATTCCCGTGGTCCCGACCCTGATGGGCTGGGGCGCCATCGGCGACGACCACCCGCTGCACGCGGGCATGGTCGGCCTGCAGACCTCGCACCGCTACGGCAACGAGACCCTGCTGGCCTCGGACTTCGTGCTGGGCATCGGTAACCGGTGGGCCAACCGCCACACCGGCGGCATCGACACCTACACCAAGGACCGCACCATCGTGCACGTCGACATCGAGCCGACTCAGATCGGCCGTGTGTTCGCGCCCGATTACGGTGTCGTCTCCGATGCGGGCGCCGCGCTGAACGCCTTCATCGCGGTCGCGCAGGATCAGAAGGACGCGGGCACCCTGCCCGACCGCTCCGAGTGGGCCACCCAGGTGCGCGACCGCAAGCGGAACCTGCTGCGCAAGACCGACTTCGACAATATCCCGATCAAGCCGCAGCGCGTGTACCAGGAGATGAACCGCGCGTTCGGACCCGACACCCGCTACGTCACCACCATCGGGCTGTCGCAGATCCAGGCGTCGCAGATGCTGCACGTCTACAAGCCGCGGCACTGGATCAACGCCGGCCAGGCCGGGCCGCTGGGCTGGACGCTGCCCGCCGCGCTGGGTGTGGCCACGGCCGACCCGAGCACCCCGGTCGTCGCGCTGTCGGGTGACTACGACTTCCAGTTCCTCATCGAGGAATTGGCCGTCGGCGCCCAGTTCAACATTCCGTACATCCACGTCGTGGTGAACAACTCGTACCTGGGCCTGATCCGTCAGGCGCAGCGCGCGTTCGACATGGACTACTACGTGCAGCTGTCCTTCGAGAACATCAACAGCCCGGACGTCAACGGCTACGGTGTCGACCACCTCAAGGTGGCGGAAGGCCTGGGCTGCAAGGCCGTTCGCGTCACCGACCCGAGCAAGCTGGGCGCGGCGTTCGACGAGGCCAAGCAGCTGCTCGCCGAGCACCGGGTGCCGGTGCTGGTCGAGGTCATCCTCGAGCGCGTCACCAATGTGTCCATGGGTGCGGCGAACATCGACGCCGTCACCGAATTCGAGGAGCTCGCCGAATCGTTCGACGACGCCCCCACCGCCATTGCGGCGCAGCCGGAGTTCGAAGCGGCGGGGAGCGCGCGATGATCCAGGTGCGCGGCGGCAACAAGGGGTGGAACGAAGGACATGTGGTCGTCGCCCCTGACAAGTTCAAGGGCTCGCTCACCGCTCCCGAGGTCGCCGCGCACCTGGCCGCCGGGCTCCGGCAGGCCCGGCCGGACATTCCGGTCGTGACCGTGCCGGTCGCCGACGGCGGCGACGGCACCGTGGACGCCATGGTGGCCGCGGGCTACGCCGGCCTGCAGACCGCCGTGACCGGGCCGATCGGCAACCGCGTCGTCGCCTCCTTCGCCATGAAGGGGGAGTCGGCCGTCATCGAACTGGCCGAGGCCTCCGGGCTGCGGCGCCTGCCCGATCAGCCCACCCCGGCTACCGCGCTGGCGGCGACCAGCGCGGGCACCGGCGATCTGATCCGCACCGCGGTCCTGGGTGGTGCGCGACGGGTCGTCCTGGGTCTGGGTGGCAGTGCCTGTACCGACGGCGGAGCGGGCATGCTCACCGCGCTCGGCGCGCGCCTGCTCGACGCCGACGGCCGGGTACTGCCGCCCGGCGGTGCGGCCCTGCAGCGGCTGGAGAGCATCGATCTCACCGGCCTGATGAGGGTGCCGGTGGTCGTGGCCTCCGATGTCGACAATCCGCTGCTGGGTGAGCGCGGCGCGGCGGCGGTGTACGGGCCCCAGAAGGGCGCGGGCACAGCCGAAGTCGCCGAACTGGAGCGCGGTCTCGCGCGCTTCGCCGAGGTGGCGCGGCGCGAGCTGGGCCACGATGTGGCCGATCGTCCGGGGGCGGGAGCCGCCGGCGGGGTCGGCTTCGCGGCGCTGGCGTTCCTCGGCGCGAACATCCGGCCCGGTATCGAGATCATCCTGGAGCAGGTCGATTTCGACGCCACCCTGGCCGGCGCCCGCCTGGTGCTCACCGGGGAGGGTTCGCTCGACGAGCAGACCCTGCACGGCAAGGCCCCGATCGGCGTGGCACGCGCCGCGGCCAAGGCCGAGGTGCCGGTGCTGGCCGTCTCCGGCCGGCGCCTGATCGAACCGAGTGAATTGCGCCCCTACGGAATAGAGGACGCCTACGCCCTCACCGATATCGAACCCGATCCCGAGGTCTGCATGAGCAATGCCGGGGATCTGCTGGAGCAGTTGGCCACGCGGATCGCCGCCGATCACCTGGATCGCGAACTGTCCCGTTGAACCCCCAGTGAGAGAAGACATGTCGGATTTCACCAGCCTCCCGGATCTCGCCCTGCGCAGTAATCGTGGCGCGGTCGTCGCCGCCAACGACGAATCCTTCGAGGAGCGCGAGAACCTCATCCAGCCGTGGGAACCCCGGTTCTCCCCGGAGACCTTCGGGCCCAAGGGCCAGGAGTACGACGGCTGGGAAACCCGGCGCCGCCGCAGTCCGGGCAACGACTGGGCGATCGTGCGGCTGGGACTGACCGGTGTCATCCGCGGCGTGGTGGTGGATACCGCCTGGTTCAAGGGCAACTACCCGCCGCACATCTCGGTGGAGGCCTGCCGCGTTTCGGGTTATCCGTCCGTGGCGCAACTGAATTCGGCCGCCAAGTGGGTGGAGATCGTGCCCAAGAGCGCGATCGGCGGCGACGCCAAGCACGAATTCCCGGTCTCCGACGAGCGTGTCTTCACTCATGTGCGGTTGAACATGCATCCGGACGGCGGCATCGCCCGCATCCGCGTGCACGGTGACGTGGTCCCGGACCCGACCATGCTGACCGGGCTGACCGTGGACCTCGCGGCGCTGGAGAACGGCGCCCGGGTCGAGGCCTGCTCCAACATGTTCTACTCGGCCCCGGACAATATGCTGGCCCCCGGCCTGGCCCGCAACCAGGCCGAAGGCTGGGAGACCGGCCGCCGCCGCGACGACGCCAACGACTGGGCGACCATTCGCCTGGCCGCCCAGGGCATCCCGGACCTCATCGAATTCGATACCACCAACCTGGTTTTCAACTCCCCGGGTGAAATCCGCTTGCTGGCCATCGATCACGACGGCACCGGCCCCCTCCCCGGCGCCGACGACCCGGCCTGGTTCGAACTCCAGCCCCGCACCCCGGTCCAGCCGGACACCCCGCACCGCTTCCGCGTCCGCCCCGACGCCCAGCGCCCCGCGACCCACGTCCGCCTGGACATCTACCCCGACGGAGGCGTAGCCCGCCTGCGCGTCCTCGGCTCCCTCACCCCCACCGCCGAGCGCACCCTGAACTCGCGCTGGGGCGCGATCTAGGCGACAACCCGCCCAGCTCGCGCGCGAGGGCGAAGCCCCGCACCTGCCTACCCAAGGTGCGGGGCTTCTTCATGCCCGAAACCTGGCAACACCAAGGTGTTCCGCGACGGCCGGGCCGAAGCTCGGCCTAACTCAGCGTCCGTGCGTACTCTTCCAACGACAACTCCGCCGGCGAGAATTGCGCCGGAGACTTTCCGCGCGCGAGATGAGCGGCCAGGTCCCGCATCGATCGCGTGTACGTGAGTATCGACGCCAGCGGATAGGCCAGAATCGCGACACCGAGATTCGCGAACTCGGCCGGTGCAAGATCCGGGGTCTTCCCCGAGACCGCGTTCATCATGACCGGGACCGGCATCTCCCGCACCAGGGTCTCTATCTCCCGCGGCGACTGCAGCATTTCGACCAGAACCAGATCCGCCCCCGCATCGGCATAGGTGCGAGCTCGACGCACTGCCTCATCGAACCCGAGTGGTAACCGTGCATCGGTGCGGCCGATGATCACGAAGTCCGGATTGCTCCGGGCATCGACCGCGGCGCGAATCCGATCGGCGTGCTCGGCTGCCGAGACCAGCTCCAGACCGGCCATGGCGCCGCACTTCTTCGGCATGACCTGATCCTCCAGATGGATCGCACAGACCCCTGCTGCCTCGTATTCCTGCACCGTGCGGGCGACATTCACCGAGTTGCCGTAACCCGTATCGGCATCCGCTATCACCGGTACGCCCGTCGCGGCAACGATCGCGCGTGCACGCATGACCATCTCCGTCATGGTGAGCAGTCCGATGTCGGGCGCCCCGAGCAACGAGGCGGAGGTTCCATTTCCGCTCAGGTAGATCGCGGGAAAGCCGGCGGCCTCGAATACCTTCGCGGCCAAGGCGTCATGCGCACCCGGGGCCACGATCATCCGGGACTCCGACAGCAGTTGCCGCAGGCCGGACGCCATCGACATCACCCCAATCTCACACGGTTCGAATGCGAGCAACGATAGCTCGACGTGTGCTGGAGTGTAAAGAGATCGCGTCTTCGGCCATTGTTCGATGTCCTTGCCGGACAGACTGTTACGGGCGGTGCCATTCGGTCGCCGGTGAGAGCCGGTCCGGACCAATGCCGTTGAAGACGGGCTCGAAACGAAAGAAGAAGTGGCGGAGGGTGAGTGCCGAGGTGGCGGCCATGCCGAGGCCGAGACCCGTCAGTGCGCCGAGAGCGCCGAGGTGGGCGGGGAAGGCCAGCAGGACGGCGGTGGGCACGCCGATCGCCCAGGAGCCGGTGATAGCCAGCAGGAAGCCCGTGGTGGTGGCGTGCAATCCGCGGAGCAGGGCGATGCCGAGGTGCTGGCCGGCGTGGAAGAACTGCAGGAGTACGGCCATGAGCAGGAGCCAGCGGGCGAGGTCGGCGACGGTGTCCGTGGTGTCGCCGTGCAGGAACAGGCGCACTATCCAGTCGGCCCAGAAGAGGTAGAACAGGCCGGCGCATACGGGTACGACGGTTGCGCGGCGTAGCGCGCCCCACGCTACCGCGCGGGCCTCGTGGCTGCGGTGCCGGGCGACCGCGTGGCTGACGAGGACCGAGGCGCCGTGTGCGAGGCCGGTGGCTGCTTGTGCGGCGATGTGCATCAGTTGGGAGACAACGGTGTACGCGGCCAGTGCTTCGGGGCCGAGGGCGCCCATGACGGTGGCCAGGAGGGAGAACATGCCGGTTTCGGCGCCGTAGGTGAGGGCGATCGGCGTGCCCAGCCGGAGGTCGGTGCGGACGCTGTGCCGAGTCGGGCCGGTCGGGCCGTGGGGGAGGGCGGGGCCGAGTTCGCGGTCCCTGCGGACCGCCGTCCACAGGGCCAGGAAGATCAGGGTGTAGCCGACGGACATGGCGATGCCGAATCCGGTGAGCCCCAAGGCCGGAAACCCGCCCCAGCCGTGAATGAACATCAGGCCCAGCCCGGCATTCACCGGCACCGCGGCCAGGGCCACCAGCATGAGCTTGCGCGGGCGCTGCCGGCCCACGAGGTATTGCCGCATCACCAGGAACCACAGGCTCGGCACCAGCCCGGGTGCGAGGCCCAGCAGTACGACCCGCGCGCCGCCCACCACCTGCAGGTCCTGGCTCATCCACCGCAGCGCCCACCCGAGCCCGACGAGGAGCAGTGTCCCGAGCACTCCGGAGCTGGTCGCGATGAGGAAACTCGACCGCAGTACGTCCTCGATCCCGGTATCCGCCACCGACTCCGAGGACGCGCCGAACCGATCGAGCTCGCCCAGTACCCCGGCCACCCGGTTCTCGGTCGCGCTGATCAGTCCGGCACAGGTATTGCGCACCTGATCGAACAACATCAGCGCCAGCCCACCGGCCGCCAATTCCCGGACGCCGAGCCCGCCGATCAACGCAATATAAATAGTGGAAACTCCCACCAGCGCCCACTGGGTTACCGCAAGTTGCACACCCAGCGTCGTGAGCTGCCCACCGTCGAGCCGTGCCATTAAACCTCCAGCCATACACCATGATTGGAGAAATATCACGCGACGTAGCGGTCTTCGGAGAATGAGGAACAGCGGAGCCATGCGCTGCCAAGGAATCATACTCGGAGATAACAGCAATTATCGAGCAAATGAGTATGAGTGTCGGAGGGCAATGCCGGAATGTCCGAAGCAGTGACGCTTCGGATTTGATGGAGTGCCCTGTGCCGGTTTCCCGGCCAATTCGCGCCGACTTTCCGCGACCACGCAGTGCGGCAATTGCAATCCGAGCCGGACCCGGGAACCGGCGACCTCGATTACCACTTCGATCCCGCTCACGCCTGCTCACCACCGACGGCTGCCACTGAAAATCACTCGGCCGGTGACTGATCATCGGATTCGTACACTCGTGTCATGACGTCGAGTGCGGAAGTAGCGGTGCTGCCACCGAGTCTGGTGGAAATGGTGACGCGACATGTGCGTGCCGAGGTCCTGAGTGGCGGGTTCGAGCCGGGGGAGCGGGTGGGGGAGGAGGCACTGTGCGCGCGGCTGGGGACGAGCCGGGCGCCGGTGCGGGAAGCGCTGAGATTGCTTGCGCAGGAAGGGCTCATCGAGCATCTGCCGCGGCGCGGGTTCCGGGTGGCGGTGTGGTCGGCGACGGACATCCTGCAGTTGTTCGAGTTGCGGCGGGTGCTGGAACGGCATGCGATGGAATCGGCGTTTCCGCTGGCGGAGCAAGGCGATCCGCTGCGGGAGGTGCGGGCGGCGCTGGAAGATATGCGTGCCGCGGACGCGGCAGGGGATCTGTTCGAGCGGGACAATGCACACCGGCGGTTTCACGGTGCGATCGTCGCGCTGGCGGGCAACCGGCAGCTGGATCTCGCCTACGCGCCGATCCTGCTGAAACTGCAGCTCCCGATGGCGCGCAATATGCGCAGGGAGGAGCGGGTGACGGCGCGGCGCAATGGCATCCGGCGGCACGAGGATCTGCTCGCCGCCCTGGAGACCAATGACACCGCGGTGGCCTGCGCGGCCTTGCGGCAGCACGGGGAGCGGGCCTACCTGGATCTCGAGATCCGCTAACACAGCGGATACATACGGAGACAACCGACTTCACACATTCTGTCGACAATCGACAAATGCGGATATCGGGCCCCACCATCGCGGAGATCCTCGCCTCGCACGAGAGCGGCAGCGGATCACCGACCGCCACGGCAGCACGCGTCGCGGACGCCATGACCGCCGCCGGGGACGACGGGACCTGGATCACCCGGCGCTCCCGGGACGAATTGCTCACCGCGGCAGCGGAAATCGAGCGGCGACCGGGAGCGCGGACACTACCGCTGTACGGTGTCCCGTTCGGGGTGAAGGACAGCATCGATGTGGCGGGCCTGCCCACCACCCTCGCCTGCCCGGACTACGCCTATACCGCCACGGAGACCGCACCGGCGGTGCAGCGGCTGCTGGATGCCGGGGCCTTGTGCGTCGGGAAGACCAACCTGGACCAGTTCGCCACCGGGCTCAACGGCACGCGCACGCCCTATCCGATACCGCGCAGTGTGTACGGCGACGAGTTGATCTGCGGCGGTTCGAGTTCGGGCTCCGCGCGGGCCGTCGCACTCGGGCAGGTGCCGTTCTGTGTCGCGACGGATACCGCGGGCTCGGGCCGGGTGCCCGCCGCGCTCAACGGCATTGTGGGCTGGAAGCCCTCGCGTGGACTGATCAGCGCGGTCGGGCTGGTGCCCGCCTGCAAGTCACTGGACTGCATGACGCTGATGGCCGCCACGGTCGAGGATCTGGACCGGGTCTTCGAAGTGATCGGCGCGGTCGACCCGAATGATCCGTGGAGCCGAACCCGCGGCCCGCTTTACGACGGCACCCGGCTGCGGGTGGGGCTGCCCGCCGAGGACGAGCTGGAGTTCTTCGGCGACGACGTCTTCGGGGTCGCGCACCTCGCCCTCCGCGATCGTCTCGCCCGCCTCGGCTTCGACTGCGTCACAACGACGTTGCGGCCGTTCCTCGACGCGGGTGAACTGTTGTACCAAGGCCCGTGGGTGGCCGAACGACTGGTCGAATTCGGCGACTTCCTGGCCGAGCATCCCGAGTCCATTCTGCCGGTCATCCGCGAAATACTCACCGGGGGATACCGATTCGACGCCGTCGACGTCTTCCGCGCCCAGCAGGAGCTGCAGCGGCTGCGATCGGTGGTCGCGCGGTTGTGGGCGGACTTCGATGTGATGGTGGTGCCTACCATCGGCACCACCTTCACCGTGGGGGAGGTCCTCGCCGACCCGATTCGCACCAATACGGTCCTGGGCCACTACACCCACTTCGGAAACCTGCTGGATCTCACCGCCATTGCCGTCCCCGCCGGTACGACCGCGGACGGCAGGCCGCTCTCGGCCATGGTGCTGGGCCCCGCGCTCAGCGACGACACCGTACTGGCGGCCGCCGCCCGCCTCCTCGACGAGCCGCGCCCCGTGCGGGCGCAGACCCACATCCGGCTCGCACAGAAAGAACCACGATGACCGCAGTCCACGAAATCCCGGCCCGGCCGGGACCTTTCACCTTCGACCCGCACACCGTCGCCTTGCTCATCATCGATATGCAGCGCGATTTTCTGCTGCCCGGCGGCTTCGGCGAGAGCCTCGGCAATGATGTCGCCCTGCTGCGCACGGTGATCGATCCGCTCGCCGACCTGCTCGCCGCCGCCCGGAGCTGCGGGATTCCGGTGATCCACACCCGGGAAGGTCACCTGCCCGACCTCTCCGACTGCCCGCCCGCGAAACTACTGCGCGGCAATCCCTCCCAGCGCATCGGCGATCCCGGACGCTTCGGCCGCATCCTCATCCGGGGCGAATACGGCCACGACATCATCGACGAACTCGCCCCCGCGCCCGGGGAAGTCGTGATCGACAAGCCCGGCAAGGGCGCCTTCTACGCCACCGAACTCGAAGCCGTCCTGAACGACAAAGAGATCCAGACCCTGCTCGTCACCGGCGTGACCACGGAAGTATGCGTGCACACCACCGTCCGTGAGGCGAACGACCGCGGCTACGAATGCCTGGTCGTCTCCGATTGCGTCGGTTCGTATTTCCCGGAATTCCAGCGCGTGGGACTGGACATGATCGCCGCACAGGGCGGCATCTTCGGCTGGGTCGCCCCCGCGGCCCCGGTGATCGGCGCACTGTCGATCGCCACTTCGAACACCCCGGTCTCCTCGACCACCCCGGCTTAGCGAACAGGAATTCCGATGTCCGTCGATGCCCCCGCCGGCCCGCAATCCGCCACCGTCACCCCGATGCCGCTGCCGTGGTGGACCCGCGGCGATACCAATGCCTTCTTCGGTTTGTCGTTCAATATCCTCGTCAATGTCCTTACCCTGACGACTCTTTCGATCGCGGTCGTGAAGATCCCCGGTCGCGATGTGCTCGGCACCATGCTGCCCGCGCTGGGTGTCGCGCTGGTGCTGGGCAACTGCTACTACATGGTGCTCGCGCGGCGGCTGGCCCGGCGTGAGGGCCGCGATACGGTGACGGCCCTGCCGTACGGCCCGAGTGTGCCGCACATGTTCATCGTGGTCTTCGTGGTCATGCTGCCCATCTATCTGAAGACCCACGATCCGATCAAGGCCTGGTCGGCGGGATTGGCGTGGGCGTTCATGATCGGCGTGATCGTGATCATCGGCGCGCTGGTCGGCCCGTACATCCGCCGGATCACACCGCGCGCCGCCATGCTCGGCACCCTTGCGGGCATCTCGATCACCTTCATCGCCATGCGTCCTGCCGCGCAGATGTTCGACGCTGCCTGGATCGCGCTGCCTGTGCTCGCCATCATCCTGATCGGGTTCTTCACCGATGTCCGCCTGCCCGGCAATATCCCCATCGGCCTGGTCGCTCTGCTCGTCGGCACGGCCATCGGCTGGATCGGCGGCTATATGTCGGTTCCCGAAGTCACCAAGGCTGCCCACGATATCGCCGTCGGCCTGCCGACCCTGCGGCTGCATCTACTCTTCCAGGGCCTCGGCAACCTCTCCCCGCTGCTCGCGACCGCAATTCCCTTGGGCGTCTACAACTTCACCGAGGGCATGAGCAATGTAGAGAGCGCCGCGGCCGCCGGCGACAACTACAACCTCCGCAGCGTCCTCCTGGCCGACGGGTGTGGCGCGATAATCGGCTCCGCCTTCGGTTCGCCCTTCCCGCCCGCCGTCTACATCGGCCACCCCGGCTGGAAGGACGCCGGCGGCCGCACCGGCTACTCCCTTGCCAGCGGCGTGGTCATCGGCCTCATGTGCCTGCTGGGCCTTTTCGGCGTGCTCTCCACCATCCTCCCGATCCCCGCGATCGTCCCGATCCTGCTCTACATCGGCCTCCTCATCGGAGCCCAAGCGTTCCAGGCAGTTCCGCGCCTGCACGCGGTAGCCGTGGTCGCCGCCCTCATCCCCAATATCGCCGAATGGGCCACCGGCCAGATCGACGATGCCCTCAGCGCTGCCGGCACCACCGCCGACAAGGTAGGCATGGACGCCCTGGGCCAGGCAGGCGTCGTCTACGACGGTATGAAGACTCTCGGCGAAGGCGGTGTCCTGGCCGGTCTGGTCCTGGGCACGATAGTCACCTTCATCCTCGAAAAGCGGTTCCGCACAGCAGGTATCGCGTGCGTGATCGGCGCCGCCCTGGCCTGGATCGGCCTCATTCACGCCGGTCAGGTCGCCTGGGCCGCGGCCCCGAAGGTCACCCTCGGCTACCTCTTCTTCGGAATCATCTGCCTCGCCTGCTCTTTCCTCCCGGCAGTCCGAGCCCAATCCGAACCCGCAGCCGAATCGGAACCTCGCGCAGCGGAGGAGGTTCACCAGGCGGGCTAGCGCGCGGTCAGTCCTCGAGGGCTTCCTTCGCGGGGGCGTAGCCGGCCTGAGCGGATTTGCGGTACACGCGTCTGGCGGTGTCGGTGCGCCCCATGGACTTCCATTGGTCGCCCAGGGCTTTGAGGGCGACCATGTCCCCGTCCTGTTCCACCTCGCGGTAGAGGATTTCGGCTCGATCGTCCTCGCCCCTGGCCTCGTGAACCGTTGCCAGGTGGACTTTTCCGAGGATGTGGCCGTGATCGACGTAGCGCCGGTACCAGTAGGCGGCTTGGCTGAGGTCGCCCGCCTTCATACACATATGACCCAGGGTGAGCATCGAGAGCGTTTCACCGCTCTCGGCGGCCTGCCGGTACCAGCGTTCGGCTTCGGTGCGGGCGCCGCGGTTTTCGAGAAGTCGCGCCAGGAAGGACATGGAAAGGGCGTCATTCAGTGCGGCGGCCTGGCGTAGGAGCCGCTCCGCTTCGCCGATATCACCGCGTTTCTGGCTGTCGCGGGCCCGGGCCAGCAACTGACCGACTTCACCACGGCGACGGCCGGCTCTCGGTGATCGTGAATTGTCCTTGGGTGCTTCCGGTTTCGGCGCGACGGCCGGCGCCTCACCCGTGAGCAACGCCAAGGCCTGCGGGATCGCGGGACGTAGCTCCGGCAACGCTGCCGCAATAGCAGTAGCGTCTGCGGCGCCCACCGCCCCGTCACTGTCGAGCCGCTGCTTCAACGATCGCCCCGAAACCAGCCGCATCACGATCCACGGCGTCCCACCATCGGTGACGACATCCAGCACCCCGACAATATTCGGATGGTCCCGCAGCCGCGCGACATTACGAGCCTCCCGCTCGGCCCGAGCCACCCGCTCCGCATGCTCCGCACCGGATTCCGCCTGCGGCAACAACACTTCCTTCACCGCCACATCGACCCGGGACCGCTCATCCCGAGCCCGCCACACGGTCCCGAACCCCCCACTCCCCAACTTCTCGATCAGCCGATACCGCCCCGCAAGCACCCACCCTGGTCGTCCCACCGCCGACATGAAGGCCCCTACCAGTTCTGCGCCCCAGCAACATCCAGAACCAGTAAACCCTACTCGAACCCGGACATCCCCGTCCCGGTCCAGCGCCACCGATCACCCTCACCAGTGCAAGCGCGCCAGTCCGTGCCTGGTCAGCGGCCGCGCGACCACCGACTGATACCGTCCGGTTCTTCGGTTGATACAGAGGCAATCTCAGGGTGAACGCCGAGGGGCGGTCCCCGGTCTGTGCGGCATGCGCCGCTCGGACATCGGTCGTGTGTGGAAGCCGGCCGATCACGGATTCGCCTCGGGTCAGAAGTGGCCGCCGTCGAGTTGGAGGGTGCGGCCGGTCATGTACGAGGCGTCGCCGGAGGCCAGAAAGGCGTAGCCGGCGGCGATTTCGGCCGGGTCGGCCAAGCGGCCGAGGGCTCCGTGCGTTGTCAGCCATTCGGTCATGGGGATCTTCCCGGCCAGCTTGGGGTGCTGGTAACTGGCGGCGTGTTCGGCGGCCATGTCGGTCGCGGTGCCGCCGGGGGCGATGGCGTTGATGGTGATTCCGCGTGCGCCGAGTTCGGGGGCCAGGTTGAGGACCATCGACTCGACCGCGGCCTTGGAAGAGGCGTAGAGGGTGTGGGCGAAGATCGCACGGGAGGCGCTGACCGAGGAGGTCAGGACGATCCTGCCACCCGCACGCAGGCGGGCGGCGGCGTGCTGGGCGGCGAAGAACTGGCCGCGGGTATTGACGGTGTAGACGCGGTCGAAGTCGGCGGGGGTGACATTCTCCAGAGCGTCGAAATGCTCGATGCCCGCGCAGGAGGCGAGGATGTCGAGCTGTCCGAACTCTGCCACCGCGTATTCGATCAGGGCCTCGGTCTCATCGGGGTCGGCCACATCGGCCCGCATCGCGATCACCTCGGCGCCTTGGGTTTTCAGCTCGGCGACAAGTTCGTCGGCGGCCTCCCGGCCGCTGCGGTAACCGATGGCGACGGCCGCGCCCTCACCGGCCAGCCGGGCGGCGACAGCCGCGCCGATTCCCCGGCTGCCGCCGGTCACCACTGCCACCTTGCCCGCGAACCGCGGGGTTCCTGCTGATGTCATCACTTCTCACCTTGTTCCTGTATCGAAGGGATTCCGAAGACGCGTCAGGGCTTTCCGGTGACGGCTTTGTCGATCCAGTCGTACAGAATCGCCTCGGCGTCGGGATTGCCCATGTGCGGGCGGCCGCCCAGGGCGACGAGGTCGGCGTCGCGACCTCGTGTGGCGGCGAGGATGCTGTCTTCGATCGGGAAGATGGAGTCCTCCATCCCGTTGATGAGGAGCACCTTGCACGACGGGGTGTCGAGCACTCCGGAGTCGGCGAGGCTGAACTTCTTCGCCTCGGAGCGGTACCGCGCGACCGCGGTTGCCGGATCCGGATCGCGGTAGCCGAATTTGCAGGCCAGCGCCTCGGATAGGGCGAACGGGTATTCCATCTGGTTCTGCGCGGTGATCCAGTCGGGGTCGAACATATGATGGCAGCCGCCGCCATGCGCCACGACCGCGACGAGCCGCTCGGCATGGGTGTGTGCGGCACGGAGCACGTGGTAGCCGCCGGTGCTGACACCCCGGGCGAGAACCTGCTCAGGATCGAATCCGTGTTCGGCGGCGGTGGCGGCCACCCAGTCGAGGACGCTGCTCAGTAACCGGTCGGACGCCGCCGGGTCGTTCGGCGCGGCCGGACAGTCGCCGGTGCCGGGGATCTCGAAAATCACTGTCGCATAACCGCGCTCGACGTGCACCTGGGTGCTGGGCGTCTGATCGGTGCGGTAGCCGTCCAGCCCGCATACGAACAGCAGTACGGGCCATCCGCCCGCCGGCCGCGGTCCGAGGGGCAGCCGCAGGTATGCCGGGATGCCGGCGTCGAGATCCCCGGCGGAGGTGTCGGCATGGGTGAACGGAATGTCGACCGGAATACTCGGCGGGTCGAGCAGGCGGCCGGCTTGTTCATATGCGGCCTTGCCTTTCTCCCATGCTTCGCCGCTCAGTGGGGATCGGTTGATGGGGAATCGCGCGATCCGATATACGGCCGCCGCGCGCAGGAACAGGCCCCGCGCCACCGGCGTGTCACCGTTCGACAGTGCCTGCTGCGCAGCGGTTTCGAGCCGGTCCGCGACCGGGAGGAACGGCCGGGCGTAGTCGTCCGGCCGGTACAGCACGTCCGGATCGTCAGCGGAGGTCCGGATGAGTTCGGCGAAGATCGGCTCGAAGTCCTCGATCCGGCCGTCGGTGAACGGATAGATTCCGGCCGCGCACGCCGTGCGCCACTTCGATGACCACAGTGCCGACACCGAATCATGGTGTGCGGCATACGGGAAACCATCGCGCACGACCGTGGCTGCCGACTGGATGTGGAAGGGGTGAGAGGTGATTCCGATGCTCATGATCTACGAACCTCACGATGTTCGGCGGGTGCCGCGTGGCCCCGGAAGACTTATATCAGTTAACATATCAGGCAACTGATATTCGTCAATAGGGCATAAGGTTGCCCCACGAGGAGAGGACAGTCGGTGCCTGAAGACTTCGGCCAGCGGTTGCCGTACATGATGCGGATGGTCAGCAACGAGCTGTCGCGCCGGCTCGAACGGGCCCTGCGCCCGTTGTCACTCACGCACGCCCAGCTCGCGGCACTGGCGCAACTCGGACTGGAAAGCCCAGGGGCGCTGACCAGCTCGGAACTCGGACGCCGGGCCGGCGTCACCACCCAGTCCATGTCCACCGCTACCGCCGCCCTGCTCGACCGCGGCCTCGTGGTCCGCGCCCCGGATCCCACGCACGGCAGGAGACTGGACATCCAGATCACCACTGCCGGAATGGAATTGCTGGAACGGGCACAGGCCGCCACGAAGCAGGTGGAAGAACGAGCTCTGGCGCCGCTGACGGCGGAGCAGCAGCGTGAGTTTCGTACGGTGCTGCGGCAGCTCATGTCCGCGATGGACGTCTACGTTCCCGAATCCGATGATCGGACGTGACCGCGGTGCGGGATTACTGTGGCGGCGTGGGATTCAGCGAATATGGACCGGGTGATGTCGTCTACTTCCCGGAGGGGCCGTTCAGTGGGGTGTGCGCGGTAGTACAGGAGGTCGATGCGCGGCGGGAGGAGCTGCGCATCGACTTCCGGGAGGGCACCGTGCATCGGGAAGGGGGCGTGCTGCGGGAGCAGCGGCACAGCTTCACCGTGGGGTTCGACGAGGTCGAGTTGCTCTAGCGGCGGTAGGTGTCGGCGATCTGATGGCCCATGCGTTCCAGCAGGAGCTCGGTGAGCGGGCGGTTCCGGCTCGTGTCGAGCGCGGTGCTGTCCGCGAGGGCGTGGACCTGCGTGAAACCTGCTGTGGACCAATGATTTCGGGGGAGGGTGCTGCGGCCCGCCACCGCGATCACCGGGATCGGAGCCGCGCGGCCGGCGATGACGGTCGGGAGTTTGCCGTGGGCGGACTGGTCGTCGAGGCTGCCCTCGCCGGTGATGACCAGGTCGGCGCGGGCCGCGTGGGTGTCGAAATCCAGTAGATCGAGGAAGAATTCGGCACCCGAGATCAGTTGCGCGCCGAGCAGTGTTGCGGCGAAACCGATTCCGCCGGCACTGCCCGCGCCCGGTGCCGCGGCCAGGGCCTGAGCCTGCGGAAAACCGGATTTCGCGAGGACTTTCACGAGATGCGACAGTCCCCGGTCCAGGAGGGTGACCTCGCTGTCCGACGCACCCTTCTGCGGACCGAAGACATGCGCCGCACCGCGCGGACTCGTCAGGGGATTGGTGACATCCGAGGCCACCACGAGCTCGACGCCGCGTAGCTCGATCGCCGAACTCGCGTCGATCCGTGCGAGCGCCGAAAGCGCACGCCCGCATGGATACAGCGGTAGCCCGGCCGCGTCCAGCCCGCGGATACCGAGAGCCGTCAGCAGCCCGAGACCGCCATCGGTACTCGCACTGCCACCCAAAGCCAGCACCAGCCGCGCCGGCCGATGCCGCAAGGCCTGCCGGACGGCCTGGCCGAAACCGAGACTGGAGGCGTCCAGCGCACTGAGCCGGCCACCGGGCAGCGTGGCGAGACCGCAGGTATCCGCGATCTCCACCAGCGCTGTCCGTGTGTCCTGAGCACCGCCGGACACCGCGATCCGGGCTCGATGCGGCAGACCGGTCGCACCCGCCACCGTCACGGTGTGCGCGGTGTATCCGGCCCGGATCGCGGCCGCCACACTGCCGTCGCCGCCGTCGGCCAGCGGTAGTTCGATGGGGTGGGCGCCCGCGGCGGCCAGGCCGCGGGCCAGGCAGTGCGCCACTTCCGCGGCGGACAGGCTGCCCTTGAACTTGTCGGGTGCGATCAGTACGCGCATGGTGAGCTTTCCGGTCAGCCGAGCAGGCGGATGAGCCAGGCCGCGGTGATCACGGTGGTCACCCCGCCGATGCGGGTGGATATCTGGGCGAAGGGCATCAGGTTCATGCGGTCGGCGGCGGACAGGATCGCCACATCGCCGGTGCCGCCGAGCCCGCTGTGACAGACCGTCACCAAGGCGGCGTCGACCGGATACATGCCGATTGCCTTGCCGACCAGGAATCCGGTCAGCGCCATGGTGAGAACCACTGCGGTGCAAGTGATCACGTATCCGACGGACAGTACCGCCATCACATTGTTCAGTGGCAGGTACACCATGCCGAGCCCCACCATGGTGGGAAAGATGAAGAACCGCGAGATGATCGTGTACACCGCCCGCGCGTCCGCCTCCACCGCGGGCGGGAACACCCCGGCGAGCTTGCACAGCACCGCGAGGATGATGACCACCACCGGCGCGGGCAGATGTATCAGCTTCCCCAGCAGGGAAGCGAAGACGAACAGCCCCGTGATCATCAGGACCCCGAGCGCATAGTTCGGTTCCCGCTCGGGCGGCGTCTCCTGCTGCGGCACGATCAGTTCCGGCACCGATTCGTGTACCAGCCGCCCGCCACCGTCCAGTTGCGGACGCCTGTCCCCGAGCCGCCGCAGCACGCCCGCGGTGACGATCGCGGCGATATTGCCGATGATGGCTGCCGGAATCAGTTCCGCCACATAGCTTCCGGGCTCACCACCGAGCGCGGAGGCGTAACCCGACGACAGCGGAATGACACCCTCGCCGATGCCACCGCCGAGAATCGGGACCACGATGTAGAACAGCGACCGGTGAAAACTGTTGCCGAACAACATGGCCACGCCGAGCCCGACCGTCACCGCCGCGGCCGTGCCCGCCACCAGCGGCGGGAAGATCCGCACCAGCCCGCCGATCATGAGCTTGCGGCTCATGCCGAGAATGCTGCCCACCACCAGGGTGGCGATCACGAAGTACAGGAAGTTCGCCTGCTTCATCAGCGCGGCGACGGCCTTCACGGTATTGCCGTCGAATACCTTGGCGTACACCAGGATCGACGGCGCCATCAGGCAGACCAGCGCTCCGCCGCCGATCCGCGAGACGATCGGCAGCCGATTACCCAGCGGGCCGAGCAGCATGCCCAGCCCGACGATCACCGCCAGGCCGCCGATCATGTCCTCCGGAATCGCCCGGCAGATCCCCGCGATCAGCACGATCGCGGTCAGTACCAGCGGAACCAGTAGCGGCACCCCGTCGATGTCGGGTATGACACGCCATGCGGCCCGTGGCGCCTTGCTCGTGGAACTCATTGCCGCTCACCGGATTTCCAACGCTGCCCGGATCGCCTTGCCCAGCGACTCGGTGGTGCCCGTACCGCCCATGTCGGGGGTCAGTACGTCCCCGCCGGCCGCGAGCACGGATTCGATCGCCGCCAGGACGGCGGCGGCCGCCGCAGGCTCCCCGAGATGCTCGAGCATCATGGAAGCGCTCCAGATCTGCCCGATCGGATTCGCGATCCCCTGCCCGGCGATATCCGGGGCCGAACCGTGCACCGGTTCGAACAGGCTGGGGAAGTGCCGCTCCGGGTTGATGTTCCCGCTCGGCGCGACGCCGATGGTGCCGGCGCAGGCGGGCCCGAGATCGCTGAGGATATCGCCGAACAGGTTGCTCGCCACCACCACGTCGAACCAATCGGGATGCAGCACGAAATTCGCGGTCAGAATATCGATGTGGTACTGATCCACGGCGACATCGGGGAACTTCGCCGACATTTCCGCCACCCGCTCGTCCCAATAGGGCATCGAGATGGAAATACCGTTGCTCTTGGTGGCCGAAGTCAAATGCTTACGCGGCCGCCGCTGCGCCAATTCGAAGGCATACCGCAGGATTCGATCGACACCGGTGCGGGTCATCACCGTCTCCTGCAGCACGGTTTCCCGTTCGGTGCCCTCGAAGATCCGCCCGCCGACGCTCGAGTATTCGCCCTCGGTGTTCTCGCGCACCACATAGAAATCGATATCGCCGGGTGCGCGCCCGGCCAGCGGGCTGGCCACGCCCGGCAGCAGCCGCACCGGCCGCAGGTTCACATACTGGTCGAAATGCCTGCGGAACTGCAGCAGACTGCCCCACAGCGAAACATGGTCGGGCACCACCTCGGGCCAGCCCACCGCGCCGAAGAAGATGGCGTCGAAGGATTTCAGCTGATCGAACCAGCCGTCGGGCAGCATTTTCCCGTGCGCGGTGTAGTAGTCGGCGCTCGCGTAGTCGAAATACTCGAGATCCAGGGTGAAATCGAAGGCGGCCGCGGCGCCCTCCAATACCCTGATGCCCTCCGGTACAACCTCTTTCCCGATGCCGTCGCCGGGAATGATCGCGATTCGGTGCTGTGTCCCCATCGTTGCGGATCTCCTCACTGCCGATCAGGGTTCGGTGTTTGTCGGCTGGATCACAACGGTAGGCTGCGGTATCCCGGGAGTGAAAGTACGGACAGCGCAAGAGACTTTTTCCCGCTCGGAAACAGTGACCGGAGGTATGCGTGCGCAGCGGACTGGGCGATGACATTCTGTTCTTCGACATCGTCGCCCGCTCCCGCAGCCTGACCGAGGCCGCCCGCGAATTCGGCGTCTCGGTCTCGGCGGTCAGCAAGCGGCTCGCCCAGCTCGAGGCCCGCCTGGGCGTCCCGCTCATCCAGCGCACCACCCGCCGCTTCACACTCACGCCCGAGGGCGAGCGCTATGCCGCCGGCGCCGCACGGCTCGCAGCCCAGCTCGAGGAGCTGGAAGACTCGATCGCCGAACAGCACGACGAGCTGCGCGGCAGATTGCACGTACGCTCCACCATCGGTCTCGGTCGCGCCCATATCGCGGACCTGGTGGCCGAGTTCGTGGCCCGGCATCCGGCGGTGCAGGTCGACCTCGAACTCTCCGCCGTACCTCTGAATATCGCCGGCACCGGTTTCGATCTCGATATCCATGTCGGCCCGCTCCCGGATTCCCGCCTGACCGCCAAACGCCTCTGCCGCAACCGCCGGATAGTCTGCGCCGCACCGCAATACCTCGCCGAACACGGCGCCCCGGCCGATACCGCGGAACTCGAACAGCACAACTGCATCGTGCTGCGCGAGAACGAAAGCGATTACGTCCTCTGGCGATTCATCGAACCCGCCCGCGGCGAGACCGCGGTCCGCGTCGCGGGCAACCTCGTCAGCAATGACGGCGACGTGATCACCCGCTGGTGCCTCGAGGGCCGCGGCCTGATCATGCGCTCCCTGTGGCACGTCGCCCCGCTGCTGCGGGACGGCTCCCTGATCCAGGTGCTGCCCGATATCCGGACCCCCAGCGCCGACGTCTACGCCGCCTACGCCGGCGCGGCCGTCCTGCCGCGACGCACGAAGGCCCTGCTCGACCATCTCGAGCAGGGCCTGAATGCCAGGATCGGGCAATACTGAGCGCCGCGCGTTACGAGGCGACCGCGGGCCGCGCCGCGGCCTGATTCCGCCGGGCCGAGATCACGGTCCACCCGAACAGCAGGGCGAACACCGCCACCATGAGCACCTGCGAGGCCGGCGCCGCGAGCCGCACCGGCAGGGCGTAGATGGCCGCGATGCGCAGCGAGGCATCGATCAGCAGCGCGATTCCCCACACCAGCGAGACCCGGTACCAACGAGCCCACATGGCACCGGTTTTCGCGGTGGCTTCGAATTCCTCCTGCTCGGCAGTCCCGGCCGAGCGGGCGAAACGCTGGGCCGCGTAGAAGGCCAACGGCCGCTTGATGATGCAGCTGCCGACGAAGACCAGCCCGGCCGTGCCCGACATGGCGCAATCCTTCACGAGCACGAACCGGGCATCACCGGTGGCGAAGGTCAGGGCCAGGCTCGCACCGAACAGGGCCAGCAGGAACAACGCGAACGGGTCGAGGCGGCGCTGCCGCACCCCCACCCACACCATGCGCAGCCCCGAGACGAGAGTGCCGATGAGCAGTGCGAGGTAATTACTCGCCCCGCACAGGTCGGCGATGAAGTAGGCGATGACGGGCAGGCCGATGTCGTAGATCAGCGTGGCGGCGAGGCCACGGACAGGTGCAGGCATGACAACTCCCGATCGGTTCTGGGAAATAGGCGGAATGAACAAGCTTTCCGGTTCGCGGGAAATGAATTGTGTTGCTGTCGAATACATTTCCTCGCCAGGCATCGAAAACATTACTTTTACGGCCGGCGCCGGTCATGCGCCGAACACCGTATTTCCGGGTGGAGAGGGTCTCCACCCGGATCTCCACCGCGAGCCGTACGACTCCGGTGCGGCGGCGACGTAGTCTTCGAAGGCGCTTCGGAGGGAGGTACCGCAGATGAGCGATCCCGAATGGGACAGCAAGCGTCCGGAACGATTCTCCGACGTCCTGGTGCGGCCCGTGATGGTGGCCGTGGCCATTGCCGGCACGGTGATCGAGTGGCCGATGAGCCGGATCCCCTATCCGGGCTGGGCGCTGCCGTTGTTCCTGCTCACCTCGCTGGCCGCGGTGGCCACCGCCCTGCCGTGGACCCGCCTGTCCGCCCGGCGGCAGGTCGCCCTCATGAGCGTCTTCATGGGGTCGGCGGCGCTGGTACTCCCGATGATCCACACCACCACCGCGGGAGCCTTGTTCCCCTTTGTCGCGGCCGCGGCCGCCGGTGAGAAGCTCTCGTCCCGGCGCGCCGCGCTCGCGATCGTCATCCTGGGCGGAATCACGGCCACGGTGGCGGCCCAGGTGATCGGGCGACTGGACCCGACCGCCAGTCAATGGTCGTGGTGGGCCCCGCTGACCGTCATCCTCCCGGTGTGGATCGGCTTCTCCAACCGTTATCGCCAGGACGCGCTCCGCAATGCGCAGCGCGCCGTGGAACAAGAACGCCGCGCCGCCGAACAGGACCGTCGCGCAGCCGAATCCGAGGCCCGCGAAGCCGCGTTGATCGAACGCGGCCGCATCGCCCGCGAAATCCACGATGTCCTCGGCCATTCCCTGTCCGGCATCGCCCTGCAACTCGATATGGCCGACGCCCTCCAAGAGAGCGGCCGCGAAGCGGAAGCGAACGCCGCCGTCCGCCGCGCCCGCGCGCTGGCCGTGGACAGCATCGGCGAAACCCGCCGCGCGGTGCACGCCCTGCGCGAGGACAGCCAGCCGCTACCGGATACCTTGCGCCACATGGCCGCAACCTTCGCCGCCGACTGCGACATCACCGGCGCCGAACGCCCACTGCCCCCCGATGCGACCCACACCCTGGTCCGCGTCGCCCAGGAGGCGCTGACCAATGCGGCCAAACACGCACCGGGCGCGCCCGTCTCCCTCCGGCTCGTCTACGCCGCCGGGCACACTACGCTGACGGTGACGAACGGACCCGCGACGCACGCCGGCGGGCACGCCGACGGCACCGGTATGGGCCTGGCCGGCATGCGCGAACGGGTCGCCCTGCTGGGCGGCGTGCTGCGCGCCGGACCGGAGCCGGGGTCCGGCTGGACGGTGGAAGTGGAGATACCTGCGTGAACACCATCAGGCTGGGTGTGGCCGATGATCAGGCGACGGTGCGCGAGGCGCTGGCCATCATGCTCGACCTCGATCCCGATATCGAGGTCGTCGCCACCGCCACCAATGGCCAGGAAGCCACCGAACTCGCCGCCACCCATCGGCCCGACGTGCTGCTCATGGACCTCAATATGCCGGTGCTCGACGGCGTCGAGGCGACCAGGCGCATCCGGGAAACCAACCCCGCCACAGCCATTCTCGTGCTCACCACCTTCGAGGACGACGCCTCGATCCTGGCCGCGCTGCAGGCGGGCGCGAGCGGCTACCTCACCAAGGAAGCCGACCGCGCCACCATCCTGCAGGCCGTGCGGACCGCCGCCCAGGGCCAGACCGTCCTCGCTCCCGCGGTGCAGCGGCGATTACTGACCCTCGCGTCCCGCCAGCAGTCCGCCGCCCCGCCCGACGACCCGCAGCTTTCGCTGACCGCGCGCGAACGCGAGATCCTGCAACTCATCGGTGAGGGCCTGCGCAATCCGGAGATCGCCGCTCGCCTGGTGATCAGCGAGGCCACCGTGAAGACCCACATCAACAATCTGTTCGCCAAGGCCGGCTTCCACTCCCGCGCCGACGCCGTCCGCTACGCCCTCCGTTTCCAGAACTCCGCCGACACACCCTGATCGGGTCTCAGACGGCGATCGCTCCTGTGCTGACATGAGTTTCGGCTCGGAGCCGGCGGATTCGGTCGAGAACGGCGGCGGCGAGGTAGCAGCCCGCGGCCACCGACATGATGGTGAAACTGGCAGGCGCGGCGGGAATCTCGTAGGAGATGGTGATTCCCGCCCATACCGCGAATACGGCCAGCCCCGCGGAGAGCCAGAACGCCCGCCAGGGCCGGTTGGTCAGCCGGGCAGCCGCGGCCGGTGGGGCGGCGAGCAATCCCAGCACGACGATCGTGCCGACCAGCGGCGTGGCCTCGGCGACGGTCAGCCCGACCAGTCCGAGGAATACCGCACCCAGCACTCGCACGGGCACCCCCGCGGCCCGCGCGACCGCCGGATCGATGGACGCGAACAACAGCGGCCGGGCAATGAGCAAGAGCAGCACCACCGCACCGGCGGCGATGTACGCGGCCGTCGTCGCGGCCGACGCGCTGATCCCGAATATGCTGCCGAACAGGATGTTCACATTGGCGCTGCCGTTCCCGCCACTGCGATGCGTGGTGTAGTAGGCCAGGAACAGCACACCCAGCCCGAGCACCCACGAGAAGAACGATCCGATCGCGACATCATCGGAACCCCCGCGCGCCCCGCCCACACCCAGGGCCAGGCCGGCGATCACGGCGGCGGCGAAAAGCCCGGCGCGCGGATTGATTCCGGCGGCCAGCGCCGCCATCGCCCCGGTGTACCCGACGTGGCCGAGTGCGTCCCCGGCGAACACCTCACCGCGCTGCACCACGAAATACCCGGTCAGCCCGCACAATACGGCCACGGCCGTCCCGGCGAACAGCGCGTGCGCGATGAAAGGATGCGCGAGCATCGTCGAGATCGCGTTCATGCGGGCACCCCCTGCACCAGACGACCCGGCCGCACCGCCCGGTGCGCCCGCCGATCCAGCACTTTCCGCGCGGCCACACAGACCACATAGGCCGCGAAAGCGAAACTGCTGACCCAGAATCCGATCGGGTACGGCGTATAGAACGCGAATCCCATGCCCGCCCAGGTCGCGGCCAGCGCGATCACGACCGCCAGCGTGATACCCAGACCGGGATGACCCGTCAACTGATGCGCCGCCGCGGCCGGAGCCACCAGCAGCGCGAACACCAGCAGACTGCCCGTCACCTGACTGGTCCCCGCCGCCGCGATACCCAGCAGCACCAGGAATCCGGCCGACACCAGCCGCACCGGAACCCCGTGCGCCGCAGCCGTTCCCGGATCCAGCGACGCCCACATCAGCGGCCGACCCAGCACGAACAGCAGCACCAGGCACGGCACCGCCGCCGCGAGCAGGATCACGACCTGCTGCTGGGTGATCCCGGCGATGGTGCCGAACAACAGATTCGTCAGCCCGGACAGGAAACCGTGATAGAGACTCACGAACAACATGCCGCAGGCCAGCGCGAACGCCTGCACGGTCCCGATCACGGCCGACTGCTCACCGCCGCCGCGTGAGCGCACCGCCCGCGGAATCACCGCGATGACCAGTGCCGCACCGATACACGCGATGAAGTACCCGTACCCGGCGGCCACACCGAGCCAGACCGCCGCCGCCGCACCGGGAAACCCGACGGTGGCCAGCGTGTGCCCGGCGAAGCTCTCCCGCCGCAACACCATCATCCAGCCCACCGCCCCGGCCACCACCGCCACGATCGAGCCCGCCCGCACGGCATTGACCATGAACGGGTACGCCAGCATGCCGCGCACGTCCTGCACCAGATTCCAGGTCGCGACCGGATTCATCCGTCCTGCCTCGCAATCGGATTCGGCACCGCGTGCCCGGCCGCGACATCCGGCTGGCCGACCACGATGAGCCGCCCGGTGCTGTCCTTCAGGACCTCGATCGGGATCCCGTACAGCGCGGTGAGTTTTTCCCCGGTGATGACCTCGTCCGGTGTCCCGGTCAGGGCGGTGCCGCGCGCGACGTACACCAGCCGATCCAGGTACGGCAGAATCGGATTCACATCGTGGGCGACCATCATGACCGCCACGTTCTCGCGCCGGCACACGTCACGGATGAGCGCGCTGATCCCCGCCTGGCTCGGCACGTCCAGGCTGTCCAGCGGCTCGTCGAGCAGCAGCAGGCGCGGCCGGCGGATCAGCGCCTGCGCGATGAGCAGCCGCTGCTGTTCACCGCCCGAGCACTGCCCGATCGGCCGGCGTGCGTAGGCGCTCGCGCCGACCAGGTCGATCACTTCGTGCAGGCGGCGCTGCTGTTCGGCATGCCGTTGCGGCGCAATGATTCTCGACAGTCCCGGAATCGGCGTGCCCCAGCGGGCGCCGTCCAGGCCGAGCCGCACGATGTCGATGCCGCGAATACGCACGCTCGCGTCGAATGCGCGCCGCTGCGGCAGATACCCGATCCCGGATCGATTGCGTCCGGGCGGCCCGCCGAGCACCGCGATCTCGCCGGTGGCGGGGGTCAGTCCCAGAATCGTATTGAGCAGCGTGGACTTTCCGGCCCCATTGGGCCCGAGCACCGCCACCAGCTGTCCCGGCTCGATATCGAGCGAGACTCCCGACCACACCCGTTTACCGCCCACTACCGCCGCGGCGCCCCTCATGCGAACCACGGAGGCGGGAGCGGAAACGAGCGGCGGGGCCGCGATGTCCGTGGTCATCGCGGCCCGCGCCTTGATCTCGGTCATGACGGCTACTTGCCGGTCGCCTGGTGTAGCGCGTCTTCCAGGGCCTGCAGCTGGGCGGACTGCCAGTCCTGGAAGGTGGCATCGGCCGGGGCGAGCGTCTCGGTGACGGTGCTGACCGGGATGCCCTGCTTCTTGGACGCGTCCACCTGCGCCTGCACATCGGGGGTGCTGTTCTGGCTGTTGAAGACGTAGACCTTCAGCGCCTTGGTGGCGATCTGCTTGTCGATGGCCGACTTGTCGGCGGCCGAGGGGTCGGTGCCCTCACTGATCGCCTTCAGGAACTCCGGCGGCGTGATCAGCTCGAGGCCCAAGGCATCCGAGAGCGGTGCGAAGATCGACTCGCTCGCGCCGACCGGGGTGCCCGCGTACTTGGTCTTGATATCGGCGATCAGGCTGTTGTACTTGCCCAGCGTGACCGTGTTGAAGTTGGTGCGCTGCTGGTCGAAGTAGGCCGCGTCGGCCGGATCGGCCTGCTTGTAGTCGGCGACGATGGCGTCGACCACCTTGGCGACCGAGGCGGGGGAGTACCACTGGTGCGGGTTGCCGTCATCGGGCACGTTGACCAGCTTGCCGACAGTCAGTTCCAGCCGGCCCTGCGCCGGATTGGCCGAGAGCAGCTTGTCCGCCCACGCGTCGTAGCCGATCCCATTGGCGATCACCACTTTTGCGCCGGCCACCGTGCGCGCGTCGGCCGGGGAGGGCTCGTAATCGTGCGGGTCGGTGTCCGGGTTGGTGATGATGCTGGTCTCGTGGATCTTGTCGCCGCCGAGCTGGGCCGCGATGCTGCCCCACGCATTGATCGTGGCGACGACCTCGATCTTGCCCGCGCTCGCCGCGCCGGTGGTGGAGCCGGACGAAGTATTCGACGACGTGCTGCATGCGGTGGCCACTACCGCCAGCGCGGCCGCGCACATCGCCGCCGTCATCACACGTTTGCCGTGAAGCCCAGACATCTTGCATCCCTCATCAGATCTTGAAACTGAAAATCGTTGTCATAACCGTAGCAGGTGAAATGTGGGTCCTCCACCCGGAGATTTGCCCCTGGGAGTCAAGATCCTCCTGATCGGAAACATTCAGGTGCTGCCCGTGCGCGGCTTACGGTTCCGGCACAACTTCGCATGTGAGGACCGTGGCATGAGCGAACCATGGCAGAGCAGTACCGACGTCCTGGTGATCGGCGGCGGTCCCGCCGCCTGCTGGGCCGCCATCCACGCCCGGGAAGCGGGTGCCGAAGTCACCCTCGCCGACAAGGGGTATTGCGGAACCAGCGGCGCCACAGCGCCTTCCGGCACCGGAGTCTGGTACGCCGCACCCGAACACGAAGCCCGCGCCAAGGCCAAGGCCAGCCGCGAGGCCCTCGGCGGATACCTCGCCGACCACTACTGGATGGACCGGGTACTCGATCAGACCTACGCGAACATGAATCGCCTTGCGGTGGAAGGCCGATACCCGTTCCCGGTGGATCCCGGCAGCGGCGTGCCACTGCGCACCGGGGTGCAAGGGCCGGAGTATATGCGGCGAATGCGGGCCTGGGTCAAGCGAATCGGCATACGGGTACTCGATCACTCGCCCGCACTGGAGTTGCTCGTGGACGCGGACGGCGTGGTGCGCGGGGCCGCCGGATATCAGCGCCGGGAGGACCGTGACTACCGGATCGCGGCCGGGGCCGTAGTGGTCGCGACCGGGGGATGCGCGTTCCTGTCCCGGGCACTGGGCACCAATGTCGACACCGGCGATGGCGCGCTCATGGCCGCCGAGGTCGGGGCGCGCTTCTCCGGGATGGAGTTCTCCAACGCCTACGGCATCGTCCCCAAGGGCTCGACCATCACCAAGACCGCCTACTACAGCTACGCGACCTTCTTCCACGAGGACGGGCGGGTGGTCGAGGGCGCGGGCTCGGCCAAGGGGCGGTCGGTCATCGCGCGAACCCTGTTGTCGGAGAAGGT
Source organism: Nocardia sp. NPDC020380 (assembly GCF_044386975.1). NCBI lineage: Bacteria > Bacillati > Actinomycetota > Actinomycetes > Mycobacteriales > Nocardiaceae > Nocardia > Nocardia sp. NPDC020380. Next base: position 646,385 of record NZ_JBIRVQ010000002.1, read on the forward strand.
ATTCGCACAGCTCGACCGCGCCGATGCGCAGGTGCGCGCGCAGATGCGGCGTGGGCAGCCGAACTTCTTCCTGCAGTTCGATCGCCGCGGGATCGACCCGTTCACCGAACGCTTCGAGGTGGACCTGCTCGCCGAAGGGACCGTGCGCGGCACCGGCGGCATCGACATCGTCGACGACGACTGTGCGACAACGGTTCCGGGCCTATACGCGGCGGGCGATGCCGCCACCCGGGAACGCATCTGCGGCGGTTTCACCGGCGGCGGTAGCCACAATGCGGCCTGGGCCATGTCCTCGGGCAGCTGGGCCGGGCGCGGTGCGGCGGTCTTCTCCCTGCGCACGCCGTGGCCGGACACCCGGACACTGCGCGCCGCAGGCCGGGCCGGGATCCGGCCCGAGAACTCGGCGTCGGTCGGTGCGGCCGACGTGGTCGAGGCCGCCCAGCGTGAACTGCTCCCGTTCGAGAAGAACCTTCTGCGCCACGGTGATCGGGTCGGCGCCGCCGCCGGTGAACTCGACGCGTTGTGGGATCGCGTCACCGCCGGGCTGTACGGGCGCAGCGGACCCGAACGGGTGCGGGCGCGCGAGGCCGCCGCCATCACCGCGGTCGGCCGGCTCATGTATCGATCGGCCTTGGCGCGCACCGAAAGTCGTGGCATGAGTAAGCGCTCCGACCATCCCGAACTCGATCCCGGCAGCATCATCACATCGTGTCCGGCGGGCTCGACGACGTCTGGACGGGGATCACGCCGGCCGTGTCGCGAACCCCGGCGGTGGCCCGATGATCGAACTCGTGCTCACCGAGGTGTGCATCGGCTGTGACAAGTGCGTGGACGTCTGTCCCACCGATGTCTTCGACCGCACCGACTCCGGAATCCCGGTCATCGCACGGCAATCCGATTGCCAGACCTGCTTCATGTGCGAGGCGTACTGCCCGGTCGACGCCCTCTATGTCGCTGCCCAATCCACCCCGCTGGCGGATGCCGGAGCGATTCCGCCCGAGCAGATCGGGCGCTACCGGGCCGAGATCGGCTGGGGGCGCGGGCGGCGGCCCGGCAGCCTGGTCGCCATCGGCCCCGAGCTGCCGCGCGGCACGCCGCCGCGGTTGTCCGACGGCTGACCGTATTTGCTGAAAACCTTTTGCCTACAACTATTTTCGAGGAATCGCGACGGCTCGCGCCAGTGTGCGGCGCATACGCCACGGCAGCGCGGCGAACAGTCTCGACATCGCCGCCGCGGTGCCGGTCAGATCATCGCGCCCGGACAGATAGGCGCGTTGCGCGGTGGGGGACAAGGCGAAGAACGCATCGAAGAACACCGGCAGGTCCTGCGGCGGCAACGCGAGCAGCGCCCGCAACCCGGCCAGCCGCAGCAGCCGGACCGCCCGGGCCTGCGGGGTCCAGACCGGGTCGCCGTGCACGATCGCGTCCGCGGCGCCGAGCGCGGTGGCCACGCTGTATCCGGTGGCGGGATGCATGAATGCCCCGGCCGCGCCGAAGGTTCCACGTCCCGGGCGGCCGCCGTGCACCGGGAACCGGACCCGCTCGATGCGTTCCGAACCGGTGAATCCGAGTCCGCGCGAACGCAATCGGTGCGCGAGCCGGTCCTGCAGCGTCCGGATGTCCAGGGCCGGGCGACCGGCCAGGCAGGTCTCCTCCAGCAGCACCGTGTCATCGTCGAGCGGCACGGCGTAGAGGAACGAGCGCGGCTCGTGCGGTTCGGCGCCGTTGTCGCCGCGCCAGTCCATGAAGAGCGTGTCCGCCTCGGCCCACCGCTCGCGCTCGACCATCACCCCGAACGCGGTCTGCTCGGCCAGATCAGGAGAGCGGCCCACCCCGCGCGCATCGACGACACGCCCGGCGGGCAGCACCTTCCCCGAGGCCAGCCGCACCGACGGCAGATCGTGCCCGGCCGTGCCCAGACGCGTCGGCCGCACGATCTCGAGCACCCAGTCACGCACGATCCGCGCCCCGGAAAGGTCCAGCGAATCCCGCAGCGCGGCCGTATCGAACACGACATAGCGCCGGTCGAGTTCGGCGCGGCGGGTTCCCCACGCTGCCGGACGATCGATAGTGGCGGCGACGGTCTCGGGTGCCAGCCATGCCGGGAGCTCATCCGCCCAGGCCGCGTAGGTGGCGATCCACGGGCGTTGCGGTTGCGGTTCGATGATCGTGACCGATAGTCCCTGAGAAAGCGCACGATGGGCCAGGGCACGTCCGGCCGGGCCCGCGCCGCAGACGAGCAGATCGTCGGTCATGCCCGTGATTGGATCATGTGCAGCAACCGTCATACGCTTCGGTAACGAGAGACGTGCCGGGAGGGGTCCGGCACGCCGCGAAAGGTGAGCAGATGACGTATCCACCCGGACCGCCGTCGGGTCCTGGATTCGGCGGAGATCCGAATGCCCATGGGCAGCAGCCGCAGGACGCGGCCTGGTGGGATCATCCGGCCCAGCCGCAAGGCGACTGGCAGCAGCAGCAACCCACGTGGACCGGCCAGCCGGTCGACCAATCCGGCTGGCAGCAGCCACAGCAGCCACAGCCGGCCCAATCCGCCTGGACCGGGTCGCAGGGTTACCCGCAGCAGCCGGGCTACCAGCAGGGCTATCCGCAGCAGCCGGGATTCCCGCAGCAGGGCTTCCCGCCGCCGCAGCCGCCCAAGTCCAGGACCGGACTGATCGTCGGCATCGTGCTGGGCATTGTCGCGGTGCTCGCCGTCGCCGTGGGCGCGATCGTGTTCGTCACCAAGGACGACAGCAGCAATACCGCGAGCAGCAGCACCACCAAGACCACGGCGACCAGCGCGCGGCCGACCTCGCCCGCGGCGCCGACCACGGCACCCACCACCTCCAAGCCCCCGGCGGCGGCCGGCGGCCGTTTCAGCTACACCGAATACGGCAAGGACTGGAACTTCAAGCTCGGCAATGTGCAGCTGTCCGCCTCGTGGGTGGGAGGCCACGACTACGACACCTGCGCGCCCATCGAGAAGGCCGGCAAGCTGACCAGCCTCGGCTGCCAGACCGCCTCCCAGCTGACCTGGCGCACCGAGGGCGGCGCGGTGCTGCTCACCCAGCTGGTGCTCGGCATGCGCGACTCGGATTCGGCGTCCGGCGCCGACGGCCAGTTCACCGATGACGATCTGAACCTGTCCTCCGACAGCGTCATCGCCGACTTCGCGACCGGCAAGTGGAAGGACGGCAGCCAGGGCAAGTTCCTGGTCGTCACCGTGGCCACCGCCACCAATGCGGTGGATGTCCCGACGGTCGAGAAGTACCTCAAGTACCGCCACAGTGACACCCTCGCGGCGCTGATCTGGCGCTGATCACAGCACCGAAAGGCTGTGCCCGGCATCGAACACCGATGCCGGGCACAGCCTTTCGTGCAGTCGAATCAGATGCCACCCGTGGCCAGCAGCCCGCCGTCCACGCGCACGGTAGTGCCGGTGATCCACGACGATTCACTCGACGCGAGAAACCCGATGAGCGAAGCGACATCCTCCGGCGACCCGAGCCGCTTCATCGGATACGTAGCCGCGGTCGCATCCTCGTCGGCCGAGTAGAGCGCATCCGCGAACTTCGTCTTCACCACGCCCGGCGCGACCGCATTCACCCGAATCTTCGGCCCCAACTGCCAGGCCAGCTCCTCGGTCAGCCGAATCAGCGCCGCCTTCGACGCGCCATAAGCCGCGATCACTCCGGTGGACCGCAACCCGGCCACGCTCGCCACATTGACGACCGCACCCCCGTGCTCACCCATCCAGGCCTTGTACGCCTCCTGCACATACCCCAGCGCCGCAACGACATTCACGTCGAAGATCTTGCGCACAGCTTCCAGATCAGCATCCATGAGGAACCCGTAGACGGGGTTGATCCCGGTGTTGTTGATCAATACATCCAGCGACCCGAACTGCGCGACAGCCGCCGCCACCTGCTCGGCCCGAGCCCCCGCATCCCCCGAATTCCCCGCTACCGCAACAATCTTCCCCGCATGCCCCAGCCCCCGCAGCTGCTCCGCGGCCTCCTCCAGCGGCTCCGCCTTCCGGGCGGTCACCACCACATTCGCCCCCCGCGACAGCAATTCCGCCGCCACCGCAAACCCGATCCCGCGACTGGCGCCGGTCACCAGCGCACTCTTCCCTACCAGATCATCACTCATGTGCAGGCACCCTACTTCAGTCACCCCTGACCGGCGATTTCGCCTCGGTTCAGGGTTCATGCACTCACCCTGGACCGGCCCTGCAGTCACATGGAAGCGCCACTTCGGTTCACTCACTTGCGGATCCGGGCTCAGGCCGACGGATGCCAGCGATTGTTCGAGGCCAGAGGGTGAGGCTCGCCTGAGAATGCGGCCAGGGCTGCGGCTACCTCGGAGAGACTTGCACGCACATATGCGTAGGTCGCGCCGTCCATCCGGGTCGGCTCCGCATGGCCTGCGTAGGCGCGCGCGACGGCGTAGCCGAACTCCCGTTCGACGAATGTCAGCGTGGTGTACCGCAGCCAATGCGCGCTCACCTGCATGGTGGCTGCCCACGGCAAATGCTCACGAATCCGTCTGGTGATGTAGTCATAGCGCCGCCGACCGACCGGCCTTCCATTGCGGTACCGGAGAACCTGGTTGGTTGCCTGCGGCCCACCGCCATCCGGTTCCACACAGCGGTTACCGGGTCAAGTTCAGAGTCGAGGATTTCAGAATAGGTCGCGGGCTAACCATTGGGTAACTTTCCAGAACCGCGTGGCCTTGGTTAATGGTGCCCCGGGTTCGTGCGAAGGACCTGGGCGCCATCGGGCAATCGTCGACTGATCGCATACATGCGCCATTGGCACGGCTGCTTACATGGATCCGCAGTATGACGCGATCAGAGAGTAACACTCGTCGTCGGCTGGATGGGAGCAGTGGAAGGGGCTGACCTGCAATCCATTTCGATGGATCGCTTCCCCCGGATTCGGCGGCTGAACGCGACGGAGCGATAGCTGTCGGGTGCCGGTTCTTGACTGCGAAGTTCGCGTCGAGGTCACCGCACGATGTCGCTTATGACGTGGCTGGTCTTGCCCGCGGTGATCCTGGCCAGATAACGTTCCACCACAGGAAGATTCGCCGAGCGCAAGGCCACTCGCCGGACGGCGAGCTCGAGTCGGGAGTGGGGCAGGAACCAGCGTCCGAGGTCGCGGCCGACTCGCTGTTTGTCTGCTACGACCGGCCGCCAGAGCCGCTCGTAGCCCGAAAGCGCGGTGGCGATCGAATCGGCGTGCGATAGCTGGTCGGTCAATACATAGCCCCCGCCGATCGCGAGCGAGGCGCCTTGCCCGGCCATGAGCGATACCGCGGCGCAGGCGTCGCCGATCAGTACCACTCGGCCCGCACTCCACTTCGGCATCACCACCTGTGCCACCTGGTCGTAATACACTTCGTCACCGGGTGGGCAATGGGCAAGGACGTGCGGCGCGAGCCACCCGAGCCGCGCGTATTCGAATCTCAGCGTCCGGGGGATGTCCCCGGGGAGCACCGGATTCGAAGTCCGGTGCAACATGAACACGGCCACCCGGCCGTCGCGTAATCCGTAGATGCCGAGCTCGCGATCGACGCTGTCGGTGAGGACGTACCGCGCAAGGGTCTGGTCGGCCAGCTTTGGATCATCGAAAATGTATGCCGCGGTGTGGAATCCGAGATAGCGCAAGAACTCGGCATCCGGACCGAACACGAGCCGGCGTACTGTCGAATGCGTGCCGTCGGCACCGACCAGGAGGTCTGCGGTCTCGTGGCTGCCGTCGGCAAAGGTTGTCGTCACCGTATCGCCGTCGGTTGTCACATCGACCAGACGATTGCCGTAGCGCAGCTGGACGTGGCTCGGAAGATCCTTGCGGAGCACGCGTTCGAGGTCCGGGCGCAGAATGCTCGTCAACCGCCCACCGACCGCGGTATCGAGCTGCTTCATTGTCACTCGTGCCCGCCGATGCCCGCGCTTGTCGACGTAGGTCAAGTCCCTTATCCGGTAACCGAATTCGGTGATCGGAGGGAGGAGCCCCATGGCTTCGGCCGCATCGTATCCGGCCCCGAAGAAGTCGATCATGTAACCCTGAGGCCGCGGACCCGCAGCCTGTTCGACGACAATCGTCTCGTAACCGTTGCGTGTCAACAGATCCGCGACGGCCAGTCCCGCGATGCCCGCGCCGCAAACGATGACTTTCATCAACTTTTCCATTGCTCTGGTGATCGATGCTGCCCGATCGCGCCCCGGGGACTTGCCTGGCATCGGGCGTTGGGCAACCTTCAGGGGGACATCCGAAGTAGGGTCTGGTCTCCCGGGGCGCGCTGTCCACACTACTCAAAAAGTGACATTATGCTATCAGCGATAGTGGCACAAGGCAATAATTGCAATGAGCAATATCCATGACAGGTCGTTGAATCGGCGTAGGGAAACGGAAGATCAACGGGCGGTGCCGATCCGAGGCCGGCCTGACTCACTGCACTGCCGAGTTGAGTACACATTGCCCCATTCGTGAACCGTCATCGCATCTACAGTGAGTGCGCCATGAGGTGGCGGATGCGTACGAAGCCGAAGCCGAAGCCGAGGGCCGAAGACGTCCGAGCTAGTCCGATGTGTTCGACGAGACCGCGAACAAACGACAATCGCAACAGGTTTCGCGGCCTGATGCTGGTGCCGCAACGGGAGTCTGGGATGGACGCGGCGATCGCGCTGCCGCAGGACTACCACGACATCGTGGCGCTGCTCGCCGAAGGTGGCCACGGATTGCGAGCCGGGCAGGTCGCCGCGCAGTTGAGAATCCCGACGATCGACCGGTCGAAAGTGGAAGGGCTGCGTTCGAAAATGAAGCGACTCGTGGCGAGATGCTGGCTGGATCAACAACCATCGGGAGTGCTCGTGATCGCCGAATAACACTGCTGTAGTAGGCAATTGGCAACTTCCGCCGTGCTCTTGCAGCGGTTTCGCTGCTGATTCGGCGGTCACGGCTACAATCGAACGAAGTCAGGTCCCAAGCGAAGTCACGCCGCTACTCGACGATGAGTTCGTCCTCGTTAAAGACCTTGATCAACTTGACCGAGTCGGCCCTGCCGCTGTTCCTGGCCAGCTCTTGAGCAATCTGGGCGGCCAATTCCGGGCTTCGGTCGAACCGAACGCCCCACCTCGGTACTGGTCCGTCTTGCCGGCTGACCACTGTCCCTCGGGTGGCTACGACACCTTTGGCCGTGATACGAACGCGCGCGCCGATGTAAGGCTTTCTCCCTGACATCGTCCCCCCTGCAAGGATTTTGGTGGACTTCGAGCACTACTCTATATCGATGCCGGCTCGGCCAAGGTGCTTCGGTGAACAACTTTGGGTATGTATTCCGCAGCCGGATCGACCGATCCTGGCGACCTCGGTCGGAACCGGTATACAGACCGTCGCCGAGCAACTCTGGCCAAGGCCGCTGGGGGCAAGAACCTTTGGGAACATCAGCCTACGAAGCTCTGGTGACTCCTACGATGGTGGAGTCTGATTGCCAGATCTCTGGAGGAGTGCGGCTATGGAGCCAGTGTCGTTGGGGATTGCCGCGGCGGCGTTGTTGGCATCGAAGTTCGGGGAAGGTTTCGCCGAGGACGTCGGTCAGAGCGCATGGAACGCGATCAAGCGGCTCGGAGAAGTCGTGGCTGCACGGTTGAGGAGCGAACCGGCTGCTCAGGCAGCGGTTGCCACGATGATTACGGCTCCGACACCGGAGAACAAGATGGCGGTTGCGGCACAGATTACCGCGGCTGCCCGCAGTGATGCGAGTTTTGCCGCACAGATCGATCAACTAGTGTCGGAGGCCCGGCGGGAACAGGTAGTGGACACCTTCGTGGCACAGGCTTTCGACAGCGCCAAGCAGGTCAATATCCGCGGTGACAATAGTGGGACAATCAACCTCGGCTGAAGTGACCTGTGTCAGAGTTCCATGCGCAGGACAACGCCGAGCAGGTGAACGTCGCGGGCGACAACACCGGAACGATCAATGTCACGGCGATACACCGGGCCGCCCCGCCTCCCCGGCCAGTTGTGATCAGCGCTTTGCGCCGCAACGTAAGCAACTTTGTCGATCGGGAAAGAGAAATACTCCAGATTCTGGATGCGGTGAGACCCGATCGACGGGAGTCGATCTACACCATCGACGGCATGCCAGGTGTTGGTAAGACCGCCTTGGCAACACGTGCCGCACATGCCCTGGCTGAGCAGTTCCCCGATGGGCACTACTTCGTCGAGTTGCATGCTCACACACCAGGTCACGCTCCCGCGAACCCTTCGGACGTCTTGGCCAGGCTCCTTGCGTGTCTGGGTGTCGATCCTCGGATTCTGCCCGAATCCCTTGAGGCGCGCCGGGATATGTGGCGTGATCGCGTTGGCGATAAGCGGGTACTACTGGTGCTCGACGATGCGTCGGGTGCCGACCAGATTGAACCGCTGATTCCCTCTGGTCGCCACTGCTTGACACTGGTTACCAGCCGCCGCCGGCTCCTCGCCTTCGACGACGCCCTTCCGCTCGCCCTGGACATCCTGGAGCCTAGGCGCGCAGCCGAGCTGTTCATCAGTCTGACTCGCCGCCTGGCCATCAGCATGGAGGAACAAGCCGCAGTTGAACAAATCGTCGGTTTATGCGGATATCTACCCTTGGCGATCGTACTGCTGGCGGGCCGCCTCGCCCATCATCCCACATGGACAATTGCAGTCCTGGCAGAGGATTTCGCCGCGACACGCGACCGCCTCGACGCGCTGGCTCTGGGCGAGCGTGCCGTCTATGCTGCCTTTGCTATGTCCTACCAGGACTTGCCTCCTCAACGGCAGCAGTTGTTCCGCCGGATCGGTCTCCACCCTGGCGTGGATGTTGATGCGTATGCCGCGGCTGCGCTCGGCGACATTCCGCTCTCGAACGCGCGGCGCGAGCTGGAGGCGCTGTATGCCGATCATCTCCTCGACGAAACCACCCCTGGCCGCTACAGGGTTCACGATCTGTTACGCGATTACGCCCGGGCCCTGTTGTCCGCGGACGATCCGGACATTCGCGACAGAGCGGTCGACCGACTGATCGAGTACTACCAACGGACGGCCACCAAGGCTGCACATGACGTTCGTATAACCCGAACTGTGGTAAGTCCCATCGCTGAAACGGACGAGGTTGTCAGACATCTACCTGATCGGGTATTTCATAGTGCGCCGGAGGCGCTGAAGTGGTTACGAACTGAACGTCCCAACATGCTCGCGTGTCTGGATTACGCAGCGCGCCAACAATCTTCACCGGCAATGGTCATCACCAGCATTCTCGCGAACTTGTTCGAGCTGGACGGCCCATGGTCGGAAGCGCTCAGACTCTATCAGCGGGCCGTCATTTCAGCTACGAATCTCGGTGACAGGCTTGGACAGGCACGCGCCCTACATGACCTGGGCGTAGCGCACCAGCTCACAGGGAGTTATTCGGCCGCAGCGGAATTCTTGGAGCCGGCGCTGGCGATCTTCCGTGAGCTTGACGACCGAGCAGGTGAAGCCGATGTGCGCCGCGATCTGGCCTTGGTGCGCTACCGAACCGGCGACTATCCCCTGGCAGTCGCACTGTTGGGGGACGCATTGACGATCTACCGCGACCTCGGCAACCGAGCAGGCGAGGCCGACGGCCTTCAAGATCTTGGCTGGGTACGCGAACGGATGGCGGACATTCCTGGTGCGTCCTCGGCCTGGACGCAAGCCCTGGCGATTTACCGCGATCTCGACGATCGGCGTGGTGAAGCCGCCGCTCTACAGGATGTTGGCTGGGTGCGGCTATACGTAGGCGAACTTCCTGCTGCCGCTGAGGTGTTGAACCAAGCTCTCGCAATTTATCGCGAGATCGGGCCACGATCTCGGGAAGGCACCGCGCTCCACGACCTGGGTTGGGTTCGACAACGATCCGGCGATTACCCCGCCGCGACCGAACTGTTTCAGCAGGCGCTGACCATCCATCGCGCTCTCGGTAATCGGGTGGACGAAGCTGCCGCACTGCGGGGTCTCGGTATGGTCCAACGACGGACCGGGGATTACTCGAGCGCAGCCGGGACATGGGCGCAGTCGTTGGCGATCCATAGCGAGATCGGCCATCGACTCGGCGTCGCAAATCTGCTGATCAATCTCGGCTGGGCACGGCAACAATCCGGCGACACATCGACCGCGGTCGAGATGCTGCAAGAGGCTCTAACGATTCACCGTCAGATCGGGCATCGCACTGGGGAGGCAGAAGCCCTCAACAACCTCGGATTGACGTACGGGCACAGCGGTGATAGATCGACGGCATCCAACTCACTGCAGCAATCATTGGACATCTATCGCGAGATTGGCAACCGCAACGGCGAGACGGAGGTGCTCAACGATCTGGCTACGTTGGCGATGAATGCCCACGACCTTGATACGGCATCGACACGATTTTCCGATGCACTCCGACTGGCGCATGACGTCCACTCCCCATTTGAAGAAGCCCGTGCCCATGAAGGAATTGCCCGCTGCCGCATCGAATCTGGCGACTTTGGTGGTGGTGTCACCGAACTGCAGGAAGCTATCGAGATCTTCCGGCGCATAAAGGTGCCCGAGGCAAATCCTGCCGCAGCATACCTCGCCACTCTCGAGCCTTAATCGAGAAGTTCGTGCCCTCACCTTCCCGTTTGACCTCTGGCCCGGGCCGGTAGTGGGTATCGCCGCGACCGCCGCGGGATCGACGAGGATGGTGCTGTTCGCCGTCCAGGTGTGCCTGGTACTCGCGGGCATGCTGATGTGGGTTGAATCCCGCACTGCGCACCGATGATTCGATACGGACCGAGGCCGTGCCGCGCCGCGAATGGTTCGGCGTGAAATTCGTAGCCCTGTGCGTCGGCGCGGGCGTAGCGGTAGCAGTGCTACTCGCCCTCACCGGATTCATCGCCGGCATATTCTGCGCCCCCACCCTCACCGCCTCCGTGGACCAACTGAGCCGAATAGTCCCCGAAGGCGGCCGCGGCGAGGCCATGGGCTGTGGCACGGCGCCGCCATGACCCTAGGCAGCGGCATAGGCGCCTCCCTCGCCGGTTTCGCCATCGACATCGGCGGATTCCGCCTCGGCTTCGGTTCCGCCGCAATCCTCGGCCTCCTCGCCGGCGTCGCGATGGCGGTACTCTCTCACCAACCCCGTTCGGCCGCCCGCACTCCGCCCGATTCGATCGCTGCTACCAGCGCGGCGTGATCGGTATGAGTCTGGGCTGCGTAGGCGCGAGCGAAGTCGAGGATTCCGGAGGTGAATGCCTCGCCTTTTCCGATATAGGCGGCGATCGCCTCGGGTTCGCCGCTGCGGGCGTGGGACTTGGCCAACGCTTTTCCGCACATTCCGGCGAACTGAGGTAGGTAACCCGCAATCTCGTTACCGCTGGGGATGATCTTCATGTCGCGGAATTGGCGTGCGTAATAGTCGATTCCGTCCACGCGTACGTGGCCGAGGAAGATATCGCTCGCGGATTGCATCAAGCGCTGACCGACACAGACACGCTCGCCGTGGTTGTCGAACTCGCTCGCACCGACGAATTCCTCGTACACCGAGGCGGTCGCCTGCTTCAACTGGAAGAACACCAGCTGCCCGGTGTCGCCCTCCATCAAGTGCAGGTAGACGCGCATTCCGACGCTCCCGACCCCGACCACCTGCTGGACCGTATCGACCCGGGAGAATCGTCCGACGAGCCGTGTCAGATGGGGTGGGATCGATGCCAGATAGGTTTCGAAGACCTGTTCGTACACATTGATCTGATCCTCGTCGGTGAGATCGATATGGCGGCGTTTGAGCGGATCATCCGAGATGCGGCGGCGGCCGTTCTCCACGGTCACCAGCTGCCGGGCCGTGCCCTCCTGTGAGCGCTTCCTGCTCTGTTTCTCGATCGTCCGTTTGGCCTCTTTGGCGAATTCGGAGGTGAGTTGCTGCAGTGGCACATCCGCGCTGATCCGGTCGTACCACACATCCAGCTCGCCGGTTCGAGCGTAGCGGCGCATGGCCGAGCGGTACTCGGCCGCGGCCGCCGCTGCCGCGGCCTCGGCCGTCGTGTCGGCGATCCCCTCGGTGGCGGCGAGTACGTACACGCTGGTGCAGAGACGCTTGAGGTCCCACTCGAACGGGCCGGGCAGTGTCTCGTCGAAGTCGCGGGCATCGAAGAGCAATTGCCGCTCCGGCGATGCCCACAACCCGAAGTTGAGAATGTGTGCGTCCCCGCACATTTGCACTGTCAATCCGGAATGCTCGCGAGCTGCCAGATCCGCGGCCATGACCGCCGCTGCGCCACGCAGGTATGCCCATGGTGACGACGCCATCCGGGCGTACCGCAGGGGCAGCAATTCGGCGTCACGGACAGCCTCTTGAGCTTGCAACCTGCCGAGAGCCGGCACGGTACGCCCGTCCGGATCCCACTCACCCGCCGCGCGCCGCGGCGCACGCGCTCGTGCCGCGCGGCCGGCCTCGGCATCCCGGCTGATCGCCGGTACCGCCCGGACTCGTATCGCTGTCGGCGAGATTGCCGGTGACGCGAGATGTTCCGTGGTCATCGTGGTCCTTTCCCGCAGAGAAGCTCGGCATGCTGATCGGCCTACTGTAAAGCTGCTTACCGGTCCTTATCGTGCAGAGAAACGCCTGTCGAGCAGCCTCTGTCCCAATTGGTCGCTCGCGGGCTGCTACGCGTTGTTCTGCAGGGCGTTTCGGGGGAGGTCGCGTTCGGCCCAGTCGGCCATCGTTGCCAGGACGACGTCCAATCGATGGCCGGCGGGGGTGAGTTCGTATTCGACGCGGGGTGGGATTTCGGCGTAGGCGGTACGGGTCACCAGTCCGGTTTGCTGGAAGCGCTGCAGCCGGGAGGAGAGCGTTTTGGGGCTGATTCCGGGGAGGGCCGCGCGCAGTTGGGTGAAGCGTTTCGGGCCGGTCAGTAGTTCCCGGACGATGAGGGTGGCCCATGGGCCGTCGAGGACGGTCAGGAAGCGGGCGATCGGGCATTCCGGCAGTGGGTGATCGACCTCACTCACGATTCCTCCATTAGTTCATTTGAAGTAACTGGTTCCCTGAGGGAACCATACAGGTTGTAAGCCTGATCTGCTTCTTCGAGGAGGAACAATGACTGTGACTGTTACCAGTGCGGCCTTGCGGGTGGCGAGCCGTAATTACGAGCTCTATGACACCGGTGATGTCGCGGGCGTCGATGAGGTCTTCGCCGCCGATCTCGTCGATCACAACCCGGTGCCGGGAGTGGCCTCCGCCATCGAGGGGATGCGGTACCTGATCGGTCAGGTCCGGGACGGATTCACCGGTACGCGGCATCGGATCCTGTTCCAGCAGGAGTTGTCGGGCGGCTGGGTGGTCAATCACTGGCAGATGACCGCCACGCATACCGGGGATGCCTTCGGGTTGGCGGCCAGTGGAAAACCGGTGCGGTTCAACGGCACCGACATCGTGCGAATTCTCGACGGCAAGATCACCGAGATCTATCACGTCGAGGAACTTCTCCAGATGACTGCGCAGGTCAACGCCGTCTGACACAGTTGTGTGCGAGGCGATTTCAACTGCTTGACCTGTTCCTACCGCAGGATTAGCCGCTGGTGTGCCGTGGCTTTCGCTAGGCTTGTGGGTGAATTGTCCGGATTGTCGACTGTTGGAGGTGCGCGTGATCGCCGCAGTGGTGATGGATCTCGACCGAACCCTGATCGAATCGACCGCCCTTTGGCGAGCTGCGCTGCGCCACAGTGCGGCGGCCGGCGACGAAGCCGCGGTACACGAGTCGGCTACCGACTACGTCATGGAGCGGGCGCATACGCTGGCGCCGGTGCCGGGGGCCGAAGCGCTGGTGCATGCCGTTGCCGCGCATGTGCCCGTGGTGGTGGCCACTACCGCGGCGGCCAGGTATGCGGCGCTGCTGACCGATCTCATGCCGGGGTTGTTCGAGCCGGTGTCCAGCATTGTCGTCGGTGACTTCAGCGAGCGTCACACGCCGATGGACCTGCATTACACCGTGCTGGAATCGCTCGGTATGGCGCCGGATAATGTTGTCGCGCTGCTGAATTCCACGTCCGGACTGCTGGATGCGTGCACGCTGGGTATGCGGGCGATCGGTGTTCCGCATCCCAGCCGGCCGCTGCCGCCGGAATTGGCGGGTGTGGGGATTCCTGTCAGTCCGACCTTGCATCATGCCGCGGTGCGGCTGTTGCGCATGTTCCGGACCGAGGGTGTGATTCCGCCGCGCTGGCGGCTGGGCAAGCAGTTGCTGGCGGTCTGATCAGGACACATTCGAGGAGGCGAACCACCCGCGGCGGCGCGGTAGCTCCGCGGGCAGCACCGACAGGTCGAAGGCCTTGGCCATCCAGCGGTTGGCCGGCGGTGAAAAGGTCAGTGCGAGAACGGTTGCCGCGGTCAGGGCGACGAGGGTGCCGATCACCGTCGCGCCCTGGGTGAACGCCATCCACGAATACGCCAGCAGCAGGATCTGCACGATGATCGTCAATGTCCGTGGCCACCAGCGCCCTCGGTACAAGGCGACTCCGAAGGAGGACACCGCTCCGGCCAGTGACAACAGCACCAGGAGCGTCACTCCGGCCGAAGCCGTGTCGGGGCCTTCCGTATTGGCGGACTTGACCACCGATATCACCGCCGCGACCGCTCCGGCCAGTCCTTCCGCTGCCACCAGCGCTCCCGCGATCCGAACGACTACGGGAGGACGCTGGTCGCTGACGATTCGCTGTTCGGGCACGCGTTCCAGGCTATGGCGGGACTGCCGACGGCTGGACTCCGTCCGGTTCCATCCTGATCACGATTGCGATGCGCGTAAGAACATGTTCTAGGTACGGTCGGAGCATGAGCCGCCCCCGCGTGCTGGTGGCAGGTCTGGGTGACACCGGGCTGCTGACGGCCATCCGCCTGTCGAAACACGCTGACGTGGTCGGCATTTCGAGCAAGCCGGGTCTGGTCAGCGGCCAGGAACTGGGCTTGCGGCTCGCCCGGCCGCGAGAGTGGGCCCGCGACTACTGGGTGCCCTTCGATCGATATCACCGGCTCGATTCGGTGCGAACCGTGCACGGCACCCTGTCGCGACTGGATCTGGCGACGCGGTGCGTCCACCTCACCACGCCCGGCGGCGCTTCCGCCACCGAGCCTTTCGACGTACTGGTGATCGCGACGGGCGTGACCAACGGCTTCTGGCGCCGCCCGGATCTGCAGACCCGCGACCAGGTCGCCGCCGCGCTCGCCGCGGATCACGACCGTCTGGTGGCCGCCGCTACGGTGATCGTGCTCGGCGGCGGGGCGGCCGCGGTGAGCAGCGCGCTGAACGTGGCCACCACCTGGCCGGACAAGCGCATGGACCTGTACTTCCCTGGTGAGCAAGCACTTTCGCACCATCACCGCAAGGTCTGGCGCACACTGAGCGCGCGCCTCGAACGCCTCGGGGTCGGGTTGCACCCACGGCATCGTGCGGTGGTGCCCGACGGGTTCGGCGGGGACGAGATCACCAGCGGGCCGGTCGAATGGAGTACCGGGCAATCGGCGAGCAAGGCCGACGCCGTGCTCTGGACGATCGGCAGCGTCACCCCGAACACCGGCTGGCTGCCCGCTGATCTGCTCGACGACAAGGGTTTCGTCGTGGTCGACCGCTACCTGCGCGTCCCCGGCGCAGCGGGCGTATATGCGATCGGTGATGTCGCCGCCACCGACCCGCTCCGCACATCCGCGCGCAGCCGCGCCGACGGCCTGCTGGCCCACAACATCCGTGCGGAACTGAACGGCGGCACACCGAAATCCTTCACACCCGCGGCCCGCCGCTGGGGTTCGGTCGTGGGTGTACAGCACAACAGCCTCGAAGTGTTCACCACGAGCGGCCGATCCTTCCGGATTCCGGCCTGGTCGCTACTGCAACCGTTTATCGTGCGACGCGGAATCTACGGCGGAATGCGAAAACCGCGAATCGGGTGACCGGCGATCAGAGCATGCTCTGGTGCAGCCGGTGGACCTGTGCCGCAGTCGAGTTCTCCCAGCTCTCCTGAGCCGCGATGGTGCATGCGGTGACGAATCCGGTCCACGCACCGGCCAGGCCCGCGAGCGCCGCGGCGGTCACGATGCCCGCCGGTCCGGACGGCAGGGCCATCAGCCCGCCGGCGAGGGCGGCGAGAATGCCGGGCAATATCGCGGCGGGCAGGCCCTTGTTGAAACAGGCCTGCGCGGCGACCCCCACCTTGTCGAGGACGCCGGCCGCGATCTGCGAGCCGGCGGTCAGCCCGCCGACCACCTGCACCGACAACTCCTTACCCGCGTTTCCGAGGACGAACCGCATATCCCGGACCCGGCCGTCGACGAGGATTTTCGGCGCCACTCGCTCGGTGACCCGCCCTGCCTGATCAACGACAGCAACCGCCCCGGTGGCGGCATCGAATGCGAAATGCCCGGACTCCAGCGCAACTCGTGCGCTCCCGTCCCGCATGTTCGTGGCGAGGAATGTGTCCCCTGCCTCGATCGGAGCCGCGGATACCGGTGCCGGCGGGGCCGCTGTCAGCGCGCAGGCCAGGACGATCAGCGCCATCGGGACGGTCGATCGACCGATGCGCGTGCCGGACGAGCCTGCAATCTCCTGCCACGATTTCGCCATCGACCGCTATCTAAACCGACCAGTCTCATTTCTATCGCGCAACACGCCGCAACCCCGAATCACCAATCCCGTTGTCGCGGACCACGTGA
Organism: Nocardia sp. NPDC020380; assembly: GCF_044386975.1. Taxonomy (NCBI): domain Bacteria; kingdom Bacillati; phylum Actinomycetota; class Actinomycetes; order Mycobacteriales; family Nocardiaceae; genus Nocardia; species Nocardia sp. NPDC020380. The sequence continues at coordinate 663,095 of NZ_JBIRVQ010000002.1, forward strand.
CGCCGGGACTCTCGAGAACCTCGTGGGTGACGACGAGGTCCACCACCGGCTCGGTTCCGACAATTGACCGGACCCGACGGCCGAGCCCGCGCAGTTCGGCGCCGAACCCGATCCCGCAGCGCTGAAGTCGTCGATGGCAGCCATCGCCGAGCTGGCGCGGGCGTCGCTGCGAGTTCGGACCGTGCACGGCGAGGCCGACACGGAACCACTCGCGGGCCGCGGCGGGCGGTCACGGTGATTCGGCCGCGAACGTCCGGGGCCCCTGCCCACTCAGCAACTCGGCCAGCGTCAGCAAGGTCTCATCACGTCCCGGCGCGGCAAGAAGTGAAAGTCCCAGCGGCAGGCCGTGATAACGCGCGACCGGCAGACTCACCGACGGGCCGCCGAGGATCGGGGCGAGGCAGGTAAGGCGGACGACCGCGGCGCGGGCATGTCCCGGATCATCGAGCGGGGGAGCGGGTTCGGGAGTCGCGGGCAGTGCCAATACTCGATCCTCGCCGAGCATGCGGGTCAGGCGATCGGCTGCCTCGCGGAGAATCGAGCGCGCTTCATAGGCCAATGCAGGGGTGACTTCAGCGGCGAGCTGCAGGCGAGCGGAGACATTCCGGCCGAAGATCGGCCGTTCGCGCCGGATCCAGTCGCCGTGCTGTTCCCAGACCTCGGCGGCCTGCACGGTGGTGAACGCGGCACGGATCCGGTCCCAGCCGCCGCTGTCGAACAGCGGTGCGGTGGTCAGTTCCAGGCCCGCGCCCACCAAACGGGACAGAGTGCCGCGCAACAGGTCCCGAACATCCGGGGCCACCGGGATATCGCCGGGCCACCAGACCGTACGCGGCAACGTGGCGGGCGAGACGGCATCCAGCAGCAGCCGGGCGCCGGCGCGCAGAGTCTGTGGATCGCGCGCCAGCAGTGCGGGCACGTCGAACGACGGTGCGAGCGGAACGATTCCGGTACGCGGCACGCGGGAATGGCTGGGCCGCAGACCGTACAGACCGGTGTAGGAGGCGGGCACCCGGATCGATCCGGCGGTATCGGTGCCCAGGCCCAGATCGGCCAGCCCGGCCGCCACCACGGTCGCGGTGCCACTCGACGAGCCACCCGGCATCCGGTCGGGCGCGGCCGGATTGACCGGCGTGCCGTAATGCGCGTTGGTGCCGGTCAGGCTGTACGCCAGTTCATCGGTGTGGGTCTTGCCGACGACGGTGAACTCCCGGCGCAGCCGCTGCACCACGTCCGCGTCCTGCTCCGGGATCGGATGGGTGGCCAGCCAGCGCGGATTGCCCGCACCGGTCGGCATGCCCGCGACATCGATGACATCCTTGACCGCCAAGCGCAACCCGGCGGGAGCAGCGGTGACCGGCAGCCACGAGACGAATCCGTTCACAGCCCCTCCAGATCACTCTTGCGCAGGCAACAGTGCACACCCTTGACCTGGTCCACCACCTGCGAAATACGGAAATCGGCCGCCGCGGACAGATACGCCAGCGCCAGCGGCGCGGGCACCGCATAGCGTTCGGACAGGAACGCCAAGGCATTGCGAGTGGCCTGCTGCACGGCGATATCGAGGTCCGGATCCAGTCCGATCACCAGATGATCGGCGGCGGTCTCGGCGAACGGCGTGGCCAATGTACTTGCCAGCGAACGCATCCGGGCATCATTGTGCACGGTCAGCCGCAGCGTGGCACGCAGCGGCGCCTCGAAGGCGGTCAAGGCCACCTCGCCGTCGCCCATCGCGAAATGCGGGTCGCCGGTGTAGAACAATGCGCCGGGCACCTGGACCGGCAGAAACAGTCGTGCGCCCACACCCAGCATCCGGATATCCAGATTCCCGCCGTGCGGCCCGGGCGGCACCGAATGCACCTGTTGCTCGGTGCCCGCCGCGACGCCCATGATGCCGAGAAACAGCTCGAGCGGGAAGCGAATCGCGCGCCCGTCGCCCAGACCTATGACGCCGCGGTTCTTTTCGACCGTGGCCACCGTGCAGGCCGGGGGCACCGGCAGCGCCGGATCGTACCCGGCGGGCGGCTGCGGGTATTCGCCGGCCAGTGCGCCCTTGCCGTGCCGATTGCTGATCACTCCGTAGTCGGTGCGGCGGCGCAGTTCGAGCACCTCCACCTCGAGCACATCGCCGGGCCGCGCACCGGAGACGGCGATCGGCCCGGTGATCACATGCGGGCCCTGCCGCAGTGGATCGTGGGCGACGGTCGCCGCGACCGCGGCTGTGTCGGAGAGGATTTCGGTGATCCCGGCCGCGGCGAAGAACTCCGCCGGATCGCGGCCCTGATCCTCGAGGATGCCCTCGTGGCTGATGGTGTCCACGCAGACGACGGTGCCCGAGGCGACCGTGAGCACGGGTTTCGCGAGGGCATTGGGCAGCAGGCCCCAGCTGACGCGGTCCGGATCGGCATCGAGGTATACACCGCCGGATATGGTGCCGGAGCTGGGTTGTAGTAGATTCATCGAGCATCCCGAATCGGTGTGGAAGGTGGTCGTATACAACCACTGCCGGGCCGAGCCCGCCACTTCAGCGGCCGCGCAAAGGAAGTCAGTGTGACCAGTGCCACCGGGCGGCTGTCGCCGCAGCAACTCTGCCGGGCCGTCCGGGACGACATCATCCGGCGCACCCTCCCGCCGGGGCAGCGGCTGACCGAGGAGGCGCTGGCCGAACGGTACGGGGTATCGCGGGTGCCGGTGCGAGAAGCCTTGCGCACCTTGGAAGCCGAGGGTTTCGTCTGGTCACGGCCCTATGTGGGGGTGTTCGTCGCCGAGCTGACCGAATCCGAGGCCGCCGACCTGCTGGAGATCCGCGCGCTGCTGGAGCCGTTGTGCGCCCGCCGTGCCGCTGAGCGCCGCACCCCGGAACAGGTGGGGCGGCTCAAGGAATTGGTGCGCCTGGGCTTGGATGCGCTGGCCGATGAGCGTTTCGCCGAGCTGGCGCGGTTGAACAGCCGCTTCCACGAGGTGCTGGCCGAGGCCTCCGGCAGCGCGGTACTGCTGCAGCAGATCACCCAGCTCAGCCAGAAGATCGCCTGGGTGTACGCGGTGGAGCTGCCACGGCGCGGCCGAGATTCCTGGGCCGAGCACGAAAAGATCTGCGCCGCTGTCGAAGCCGGGGATCCGGAGCTGGCCGGTCGCATCGTCGCCGAGCACATCTCGCGGGCTGCCTCGGCGTACCGCCTGCGCGGCGCAGCCGAGTCCTAGTCGTATACGAATCCGCCCCGCACGGGCGGTGTTTGCCGGCTGTTCGCGAACTCGGAGACCGTTGGGTCGAAACCCGGTGGTCGACGGCATAGTTGCCTGTTCGATCAGTAGATATCACTCTCGCAGCAAACATTTCGAGGGCGCTGCGAGCAGTTCGTAACATCGCGGACAAAGTCGCCGTGGGAGATGGCAACACGCGGTTCGTATACAAAACGGGTTCCTGCTCTCCCCTCGGAGGTACCCATGGCGGATCTCGTGCTCCGCACCGCCCGCGTCGACGACGACACCGGAACGGTCGACATCGCCGTCACCGCCGGCGTCATCACCGCGATCGGCCCCGCGCTCGCCGTGACCGGCGCTACCGAAATCGACTGTGCCGGACGCGTTGTCATTCCCGGTCTGATCGAATCCCACCTGCACGTGGACAAGGCGCTGCTCGACCGTGAGCGCCCCAACCCGGACGGCACGCTGGCCGGAGCCATCGCGGTCACCGGTGAACTCAAGCGCGGCTTCACCCGGGAGGCGGTACTCGGCCGCGCCCGCCAACTGCTCGATATGGCGATCGGCAACGGCACCACCGTCGTGCGCGCCCACCCCGACGTCGATCCCATCGTGGGCCTGCTGGGCGTCGAGGTGCTGCTCGAACTCCGCGAGGAATACCGCGACCTGCTGGATCTGCAGATCGTGGCCTTCCCGCAGGAGGGCATCCTCAAGGCGCCGGGCACGCTGGAGTTGTTGCGCGAGGCCCTGTCCCGCGGCGCCGACGTGGTCGGCGGCTGCTGCTACAACGAGGCCGATCTCGCCGACTGCCACCGGCACATCGATCTGGTCTTCGAACTCGCCGCGGAATTCGGCGCCCCGGTCGATATGCACGCGGACCTGGCCGACGACGCCGGCGATCCCCGATTCGCGCTGGCCGACCGGATCGCGGAGGTGACCGACCGCACCGGCATGCACGGCCGAGTCAGCCTGGGCCACATGAGTTCCCTCGCCGGCCGCCCGGCCGCCGAACGCCGCGCGACCATGACGAGGCTGGCCGCCGCCGGAGTCGCGGTCGTCCCGCTACCGGCCACCGATATGCATCTGGGCGGCCGCGCCGACACCGTCAACACCCGCCGCGGCATCGCCCCGATCCGGGAGCTGTGGGAGGCGGGTGTGCTGACCGCGTTCTCCTCCAACAATGTTCGCAATGCCTTCACCCCGTACGGCAATGCCGACCTGCTCGATATCGGCCTGTTCCTGGCCCAGACCAGCCACCTGTCCGGCAGCGCCGACCTGGCCCGGGTACTGGACATGGTGACCGGCAATGCCGCCCGCGCGGTCGGGCTGCACGACTCGTACGGTCTGCGGCCCGGCGCCACCGCGGATCTGGTGGTGCTGTCCACCCGCCGCGTCGCCGACGTCCTGCTGGATCGGCCGGACCGTTGCTACGTGATCAAACGCGGCCGCATTGTCGCCCGCACCACCCGCACCCGAGAACTGGTGCGCCCGAATGCCTTCGAGACCGGAGTACTCACCCATGCGTGACCGCATACCGCACGAGATCGTCGCCTCCGTCCTGGCGGGCCTGACCGCCTTCATCGGCGGCACCGCGCTCAATCTCCCGCCGTGGGCCATTTTCATCGGCTGGGCGGGCACGTTCCTGGCCGGTGGGCCCTCACTGGCGGTGGCGCAGAAGCTCTGGGCCGCAATGCCTGTCGGCTCCACCTTCGCCCTGGTGATCGTCGTCGCCGATCAGCACATCGGTACCGTGCTGGGTTCCTCGCGCGTCGCCCAGGATACGGTCCTCGCGCTGATCATCCTGGTGGTCAACACGGCTCTGATGTACACCGGCCGTATCCCGGTCTTCTCGCTGATCCCGGGCATGTTCTTCGGATTCGCCTCGTACTTCGCCACCTACTTCGGCGGTTTCGGCTTCGAGCACGGCAATGTCCTGGCCGCCTGGGTGGCGGTGGTGGCGATGAACTTCCTCGGCCCGGTCTTCGCCTATCTGTCGACCCTGTCGATGTCAGGCGCCGGCCACGCGGTACACGAGGCTGAGTCGGCCGTCCGGCCATCGGTCGGAACTGCGTAGTTCGAGTGGGCGGCGCTGGGTGGATGTCGCGAACAGGGCGGTGCCTTCGCCCGCGAGCAGCGGGTAGACGATCAGCCGCAATTCGTCGACGAGTCCGGCATCCATGGCGGCGGCGGTGATGCGTGCGCCGCCCATGAGATAGATGTCCTTGCCCTCTTCATGTTTGAGGGCCTCGACATCGTCCAGGCCGCGCAGGAATCTCGTATTGGGCCATTCGGCCGAGGTGAGCGATTTCGAGACCACATAGTGCGGCAGGGCCGTCGTGGCTTTCGCCCATTCGACCTCCGAAGCCGTTGGCACGCTGCCGCTTTGCGGATGTACCTCGTCCGGATGGTGCTGGATGCGTGTCCAGTACTGCTCGTAGCCGGGGTACATGCGCCCGCCGAGGACGCAGGCGTCCACCTGTGCGGTCAGGCCGTAGTCGTCCGACCAGCCGTCGACCCAGTCGGCGTAGCCCTGCGAGCCTTCGATCCTGCCGTCTGCCGATATCTTGAAAGCGGCGATGAGTTCGCGCATTGTCGGTGTCTCCTAGCGTGTTTCACGTTCTCCGTCGATTCGCGCCGCGTATCGGCGGCGCAGATCGGTCATGGTGTCGTCGAAATGCGGTGGTGTGCGTTCGGCCAGGCGATCGGCGAGCAGGTCGAGGTGGGCGTGCCAGCCCGCGCTGTAATTGACCAGGCCGTTGCGATCGGCGATCCGGCGATGGGTGACGACCAGCCGGACCCGGTCGCCGACGGGCGTCAACTCGAAGGTCACCACGGAGCCGTCCTCCCAGGTGTGGGACAGCAATCGCGGTGGCTCCCAAGTCAATATCGTGCTGTCGATCAGGTATTCGTCGACGGGGCCGCGTGGTGCGCCGGTGAGTTCGGCATTGCGGAAGACGTGGTTCACCGCGCCGCCGACGCGCGGATCGAAGGTGCCGCCCGCCTGCCAGGTCTTGCGCTTCTCCGGTTCGGTCAGGAAGGCCCAGACCCGTTCGATGGGACCGGGCAACTCGCGTTCGATGCGCACGGTGTCCGGGGTGATCAGGGCGCCGTATTCGCTGTCGCTCATGGCTTTTCCTTGTCCAGATGGTCTGCGGCCAGGGCCGCTTCGAGGGCGTCCAATCGCTGGTTCCAGAACTGCTCGTAGTAGTGCAGCCATGCGACCCCGTCACGCAGCGGTGTCGCATCCAAGGCGCAGGTGTGTGTGCGGCCGTGCACGAATCGCCGGATCATGCCCGCGCGTTCGAGGGTCTTGATGTGCTTCGACGCCGCGGCCAGCGACACCGGGAACGGTGCCGCCAGCTCGCTCACCGAGAGCTCGCCGTCGGCGAGCATGCGCAGCATGGCCCGGCGGGTGGGGTCCGCCAGTGCGTGGAAGATGGCATCGAGCTGCTGCGATGAATTCTCAACCACAAGGTTGAATATGTCAGCGCCCGGCAGGATTGTCAACCCTTCGGTTGAATATCCTGGGTCCTATCCGAGCGCGGTGAGAAGTGCCGTCAGCGCCCGTGATTCGACAGTGGAGTCCGGGGTCTTGGCCCGTACCGCCTTCAATGCGGCGTCGATCTTGCCGTCGAGCACCTTCCACCCGGCGTCGTCCATCGGTTGCAGGGTGTCCTGGTCCTGATCCCAGGCTGTTTCCAGATCCTTGATCCGGGTGACGGCATCGCCCTGTCGACCGGCCTGCACCTTGGCCAGCGTGTCCTGGGTGATGACGCGGAACTTGGCGACCTCGGCGGCCGGGAAATGAGCCGTCGGGCCTCCTGGTCCGGCCGCAGTGGCCGACGTGGTCGCTGTTTCCTCGTCACTGTTCGTGTTGGCGTGCGGCTGGTTGGCGGCCCAAACCAGCAGCGCCCCAGCGAGAATCGCGACGATGGCGTAGTAGCCGAGCATGAGTCGCTCGCGCTGCGGGTCGGCGACGGCGGCTGCGTGCGGCGGGCGCTGCTCGTCGACGACGTCCTTGCGCGTACCGGTGAGGTAGACGACCACCGCCAGAATCGCGATGAGGAATATGACGCTGGTCAGCGCGGTGCCGAGGCCCAGACCGTGATCGGCGGACGGGGAGGCGAACCAGTCACCGAGATTGGCGCCCAGCGGGCGGGTCAGGATGTACGCGAGCCAGAACGACAGCACGGCATTCGCGCCGAATCGCCGGCCGAGCACCACCGCGGCGATCAGCCCGGCGGGCAACAGCACCGAGGTGCCCGCTCCCCACCCGGTCAGCTGCAATGTCCAGTCACCGGCGGCGGTGCCCAGCGCGAAAGTGACCAGAACCGCCAGCCAGTAGAACAATTCGCGCGGCAAGGTGGTGATGCTGTGGATCGACAAAGTGCGTTCGCGGGCAAACCAGATCCCGAACACGACCGCCAGCGCCAGCGCGAAGACGCCGGTGCTCAACACGAGTGGCACAGCGAGGTTGTCGGTCAGGATGTCGGTGTAGAGCGTGCCGGTCACGCTCACCACGACGACGGTCAGCCAGTACGCGAACGGCACATACCGGTTGAGCCGCAGCTGCCAGCCCAGCGTCACGGCGAGTATCGCCGTGAACAGCAGCGCGGTGCCGCTCAGGCCGACCCCCAGCGAGCTGTTGATCCAGTCGGCGAAACTCTCGCCCACGGTGGTGCACAGGATCTTGATGATCCAGAACCACACCGTGACCTCGGGAACCTTGCTCAGCATCCGGCGGGTGAGGCCGGCCTCGGCCATCGTCTTCTCAGTCACACGCCGGACGGTAGTGATCGGTCGCTGTGGTGACGCTGAGAATCCTCACTGGATCGGGCGATTCAGCCGATCCGGGCGCTCTGCCCACCGTCGACCGGCAGCAGAACGCCGGTGATGAAGGCGGCTTCGTCGGAGGCGAGGAAGAGCGCGGCATGGGCGACGTCCCAAGCGGTGCCCTGATGACGGTTCAGGGGGACCATGCGGTCGCGGGCCGCGCGCACTTCATCGCGGTCCATGCCGAGTGCGGCGGAGATGCCCTCTATCGCCATCGGGGTGTCGATGAGCCCCGGCATGATGGCGTTCGCGCGAATCCCGTAGCCGGCGTTCTCCATTGCCAAGGCATGGGTCAGGGCATTGAGCCCCGCCTTGGACACCTTGTAGGCGACCAGCGGCGCCGAGCAGACCGCGGCGATGGACGAGACAGTGAGAATCACGCCCGCGCGGCGCTCCCGCATATGCGGAACGACTTCCCGGCAGAGGACCCACGGCGCGCGCAGATTGACCGCGTGGATGCGATCCCAGGCTTCCTCGGTGACGTCCAGCGCGCTGCCGTCGCGACTGCCGATCCCGATATTGTTGTGCAGGATATCGATTCGGCCGAAGACGTCGAGCGCCGTGCGTGCGATCGTGCCGCAGTCGGCGGTATCGGTGATGTCGGCGACCAGCGGATGGGCCGTCCCGCCGGCCTCGGCGATCATCGCGCAGGTCTCGTCCAGTGACTTCTCGTCCCGGTCCACCGCGAGCACACTCGCCCCTTCACGAGCGAAGAGAATCGCTGTGGCGCGCCCGTTTCCGATGGTGGTCCCGGGCGTCTGCCCGGCGCCGCAGACGACGGCGATCTTGTCCTGCAGACGTCCGCTCATGACGGGAACCCCTGCAATCCCTCGTCGAGCGGTACTTGAAAGGTGTTCAGCGCGGTGGAGACCAGCGTGTACTGCCCGACGGCGAACACGAGATCCATCACCTGCTGCCGAGACCACTCCTGCGACAACGCCTTCCACAGCTCCTCGTCCAGGCGATGGTCGGCGACGAGTTGGTCGGTGGCCTGCAACAACACCGTGTCCCGCGCAGCCCAGTCGTCGGCGTCCGAGGCGATCTTGTCGATCTCCGCGTCGGTCAGCCCGCTGCGCCGCCCAAGCACCCGATGCTGCGCGAACTCGTACTCCGACCCACACCGCCATCCGGTCCGGAGAATGACCAGTTCCCGTTCCCGCGCCGGCAGTGTCGATCCGCCGAGCACATGCCGCCCGAACACCAGCCATCGATGCAGCAGCTCGGGGTGATGTGCGAGGGCCCTGAAGATGTTCAACCGCTGGAGCTGATCGAGCGTCTTCCGGGTCCGCTCGTCCCAGTCGGCTTCGTCAGTGAGGGGAATCCGCATCGCACAACGCCTTTCGCCGGACGTATCACTCGCCGAAGGCCATTATTCCGTCACGGGCGTTCGCCGACACGGTTGTGACCGTCGAAATCGTCGAACAGTGCCGGGGCGGTGGTGTCGGCGTGGTGGTGCTGCTTGTGGGTGGTGTGCTGTCGCCGGGGTGGTCTGGTGAGGCTGAGCTCATCGGGGGAGAAGGCGAGTGCGTCGTCGCTACCGGTGGGCAGGACGTGCAGGTAGTCGGGTTCGGCAGGGTCGGCGACGGCGACCACTTTGCCGGATCGGCCTTCGTCGATCCCGACCGCGGCGGCGGTGAACCAGACTCGGGGCGAGCGGCCTGCTTCGACCTCCGCGGCGATGCGCTGGATGTCGGTGTCGGATAAAGAGGTGGACGCGCTGCGGCGGGTCGTCATGGTGTGCTCCGGGCATGATGAAACGTCGGTCTCCTCCGAGGATGCCGGAGAGTGCCGACATCATGCACCTGCGGGGCGTGGAAATGCCATTCGATCGATCAGTCGGACAGGGTGGAATAGCGGTAATCGGTCAGGGGGAAGTGCTTGTTGCCCCACCACATTTCGAGATGGGTGCTGGGCCGGATGGCCGCCACATCGTGGTGCGGATTGATGTAGTAGGTGTTGGAGGACTCGCAATCGTTATTGAGCCAGAGGGCATTGCGGTGGCGCCGGAGGCTCTTGCGCCAGTAGCGGTCATGGGGTTCCCGCCGGATTTCGACGGCGGTCGCGGCGCGGTCTCGAGCTGCGGTGATGGCGCGGCGGGCATGGCGGGCAGTGCATTCGATCATGGCGAGGTAGGAGGCGGCGGCGAAGCCGTAGGGGCCGGTGATGAGAAAGAAGTTGGGGAAGCCGGGGACCGAGACGCCCTGATAGGCCTGGAAGCGATTGTCCTGCCAGAACTGTCCGAGTTCCAGGCCGTGGCTGCCGTGGATCGGGAAGGGCGGGGTCGCGCCGCTCTCCATCACCTTGAAGCCGGTCGCGCACACGAGCACATCGATCTCGTGTTCGGTGCCGTCGACGGTGACGATACCGGTCGGTGTGATCTTCGCGATGGGTTCGGTAATGAGCTCGACGTGCGCGCGGGTGAAGGTGCGCAGGTACTTGTTCGACACCGAGGGCCGTTTACAGCCGAGCGCGTAGCCGGGCGTGAGTTGCGCGCGCAATTCCGGATCCTGGACCTGGGTTCCGTACCAGCGTTTGATGATTCGGCCCGTGAACCCGATGGCGGGACTGGTGGTCCGGTAGAAGACGCCCGCGGTGGACACGCCCGCGTCGAACGTTGCCATGACGCCCAGCCGCACCAGGCGCCGCAGTCCGGGCACGAGGTCGAGGGCCTGTTTGAACCCCCAGTCGATGCGCATATCGGGTTTGGGAACCACCCAGATAGGGGTCCGCTGGAAGACCGTCAGGTGCGAGGCCCGGTCGGCCAGTTCCGGAATCAGTTGCAGGGCAGTGGCTCCCGTGCCGATCACGGCGATGCGTTTGCCCCGGTAGTCGTGGTCGTGATCCCAGCGGGCCGTATGCACGACCTTGCCCACGAAGTCGTCGACACCGGGGATATCGGGCATACGCGGCACTTCGAGCCCGCCCACCGCCCCGATCACGAAGCGCGCGGTGAAGGTATCGCTTTCGGTGTCGATCCGGTACCGGTGAGTGTCCTCGTTCCAGGTCACTCCATTGACGCGGGTGTTCAGCCGCAGGTGCTCACGCAGCCGGTATCTGTCCGCGATCTGATCGGCGTACGCCTTCACCTCGCCGCCCGGCGCGAACAGCCGCGACCAGGTCTGCGGGGCCTCGTAGGAGAAGCTGTAGTACACCGACGGAATGTCCACGGCCACACCCGGATAGGTGTTGGCATGCCAGGTGCCGCCGATATCGGAGTTCTTGTCCACGATGACGAAGCGCTCGATGCCGGCGCGGCGCAGTTCGACGGCCGCGCCCAGCCCGCCGAAGCCGGCGCCGATAATGGCGACCTCGACATCGGGTGCGGCGGACCCGGGTACGGGGGTGGAGTGGAGGTTGTTGGTGGACGGCGTCATCGCGGCCGTGCTCCTTTCGGCGGTCTCGATTTGGAACCTAGGCCGTGCGGCGCCCGAACGGTCTTTCCCCGCTGGCCAATTGATTGACCGCGACGGCCACGCCGGTGGGCGCGATCCGGTCGATCGGCCATGATCAGCGGATGACCGTGGAACGAGTACGCGAGGGCCGGACCCTGGTGATCCGGATGAATCGCCCGCACAAGCGCAATGCCATCGACGCGGAGATGACCGCGGGGCTGGATGCGGCGCTGAACGAGTTCGAGGACGACGCGGACCTGTGGGTCGCGGTGCTGACCGGCACCGAGTCGCTGTTCTCGGCGGGCACCGACCTGAGCGCCGGGTCGGGTGAGAAGACCGCGCGCGGCGGCGAATACGGCGTCATCCGCCGCCGCATGAGCAAGCCGCTCATCGCCGCGGTGGAGGGGCATGCGCTGGGCGGCGGGATGGAACTGGTGCTGGCCTGCGATCTGGTGGTCGCCGGGCGCACCGCGACCTTCGGCCTGCCGGAACCTCGCCGCGGTGTGATCGCTACGTGCGGTGGACTGTTCCGCGCCCGCCGGGCACTGCCGTTGAACGTGGCGAAGGAGCTGCTGCTGACCGGTGATCCGCTGTCCGCGGAGCGGGCCTACCAGCTCGGCTTCGTCAATATCGTCGCCGAGCCGGGCGCCGCCGAACAGTCCGCTCGGGAACTGGCACAGCGGATCTGCCGCAACGCCCCGGTCTCGGTGCGCGAGAGCCTCACCGCGCTGGAGCGCGTGAATTCCGCCGATGACGCCGAGGCCTGGCGGATCACCGAGGCCGCGATGGCCGCGACGCTGTCGTCCCACGACACCGCCGAGGGCATCGCCGCCTTCCTGGAACGTCGCGAACCCCGGTGGACCGGCAAATGATCTGCCGCGCGGCTACTCGATGAAGCTCATGGCCCGCTCGGCCATGGCGGTGATGGTGAGGCTCGGATTCACTCCCACATTGGCGGGGATCGCCGCGCCGTCACAGACCAGGAGGTTGGTGTAGCCGTACACCCGATGCCGGGCGTCGATCACGCCGGTGGCGGGTGAATCGCCGATGGCCGCGCCGCCGAGGATGTGCGCGGTGGTGGGAATCGAGAGGATCGCCTCCGGCACCGCCGCTCGCACCACGCCGCCGATCCTGGCGGCAATGGCCTCGGCGGCGGCGTAGGCCGCCGGAATGAACTGCGGGATGGGATGTTCGGGATCCTGCACGGTGGTGAGCACCGGATATCCGGTGGGCAATCGGAATCGGGCCCGCAGGGTCACCGAATTGTCGACCGACTCCATGGTGGTGAGCAGCATGGTGCGCCGCGACGCGTGCCGGATACGCGACGCACGAGCGAAACGCACCGGATGCCGCAGCGCATTGGCGACATAGTGGAACGGGCGGGTGCGCCGGGTGCCGCGCGGTGTCGCCAGCGTGGTGAGCACCGACATGAAATCGCCGCCGGCGCCGTAGGTCACGGGCTGAATGTGCGTGCCCGGGCTGGGATACACCCCCGAGGTGAGGGCCAGGCCGTGCGAGAAATCGTAGGTGTCGTCGCGTGCGGTCACCGCCAGGATGGATTCGCTGTTGGTTCGCACCAGTGTCCCGAGCCGCGTGGAGAGCCGGGGCAGGGATCCGGACAGCTTGCAGCGCAACAGCAATCGATTGGTACCCAGCGCCCCGCCCGCGACCACGACGCCGCGCGCGGTGTGCGTGCGGCGATCCCGGCGCAGCCAGCGGCCGGTGCGTTCACTGGTGATCGCGTAGCCGTCACTGCCGTCCGCGGCGCCGAGGGGCCGGATGTCGATCACGGTGCGCTCCGCCAGGATCTGGGCACCGCGCTTCTCAGCGAACCAGAGGTAGTTCTTGACGAGGGTGTTCTTCGCATTGTGCCGGCACCCGAGCAGACACGAACCGCAGTGGACACAGCCGGCCCGTTCGGGGCCCGCACCACCGAAATACGGGTCGGGAACGGTCTTTCCGGGCTCACCGAGGAAGACACCGACCCGGCTGCGAGCGTAGGTGCCGGCGAAGCCGTGCTCGGCGGCATACTCCCGCAGCAGGGTGTCGGCGGGCGTTTCCTCTTCGAGGGTCGTCACGCCCAGCATGTGCTCGGCGGTGTCGTAATGCGGTGCGAGTTCGGCATCCCAGTCGCCGAGATGCGCCCACTGCGGATTGTGCGCGAATTCGGGTCGGCTGCGGTACAGCGTGTTCGCGTAGGTGAGCGATCCGCCGCCCACACCCGCGCCCGTCACCACGAACACGTCCTTGAATAGTGTCGGCCGGAAGATACCTTTCAGCCCGAGCGCGGGCAGAAAGTAGTAACGCCGCACCTGCGAGGCGCGTTCGGCGAAGTCGTTGTCGGCGAAGCGCCGTCCGGCCTCGAACACGCCGACGCGGTGTCCCTTCTCCCGCAAGCGCAGCGCGGACACGCTGCCGCCGAAGCCGGAACCGATGACGAGCCAATCGAAATCGTGTGTCACACCTGTCCCCGTCATTTGAGCGGCAGCGCCCCGTCGAGGCCGCCGACATCGCTGATCTTCCACTCGGTATTGCGGTCCACACTCACGGTGTAGGTGACCGTGGTCTGTGCCCCGTCGGGATTCTGGGCATTGGTCGAGGACACGTTCACGAAGACGTTCACCTTGTACACCCCCGCGGATTCGCTGACCACCTTCGCCGAGATGGGACTGCCCGTGGACGTCCACTTCAATGGCGTGAGCAGATCCTGCAATTTGGGTGCGGTGGCGTCGAACTTGCTGGACAGCGCGGGCGCGGTGTTCTTCTTCAAACGCGCGACCCACGAATCGAAGTCGGCGAAGTTCACCGTGGAGGCCCCGACGGCGTAGTCGCTGGCCACCTGTTCGGCGTGGTTGTCGTCCGCGGCAACGGTATTGCGGTGGGCGATATCGGCGCGCGCCGAGGCCAGCAGGACGGCCAGCACCACCGCGATGACAACCGGCACGCTCACCGCCGCGCACCAGGCCAGCGTGCGCACCGGTACCGATACCGACCGGTTCTTCGCGGGTTCGGTACTCGGGGAGGGCTTCTCGATCTTCTTGACGAGCTCGATGGTCATGGCTTCTCCGGTGTCGATGCGGCTTACTTGACGGTGATCTGCAGCCGCAGCGCACCGTCGGGCGAAGTGGCGTGCAGGGCTTGACTGATCAGGCTGCCCAGGTCGAGCCGCTGAATGATCGGGGTGGCCGTGGCGTACAGCGGTGCGAGCAGCGGGGCCAGCGGTGCGAGTTCGGGGCCGATTTCCTTGACGCGATCGCTGATCTGCTGCAGGAAGGGCACCAGGCCGAGCTTGTCTTTGCTGTTCTCCTGGAAGGATTCCGGTAGATCGCCCGCGCGGATCACCGCGGCAATGGATGCGGCGACGTCCGATACGCGCGGCCCGAAGTCGGCCCACGACCCGGCCGCGTTCAGCAGGGACGGTTCCGCCCAGTCCATATCGGTGGCATGGGCCTGCAGATCGGTGAGCATGCGCCGGATCAGATCGGTGCGGCTGACCAGCGTGGCGGCCAGCAGGTCGGTGGCGCGGGACAGTTCCGGGACCACCGCGTCGGTGCCGGACAGGGCCTGGCCGAAGGTGTTCACGATGGAAGACAGTGCGGCCGGGTCCAATTGACGCATCAGCGCGGTGGTGGTCTTCGCGATCTCGGGTATCGATACCGGCGCCACGACCTGGGCGGCCTGCAAGGTCTGCCCGTCACGCAGATAAGGTCCCGCTCCGGAGGGCGGCTCGAATTCGACATAGGACTCGCCGAGCCCGGACAGCCCGTCGATGCGCACGGTGCTCGCGGTGGGAATCGGGTAGCGGTCCGAGACCCGGAAGTGCACCAGCACACCGCCGGCCACGTGCGCGACCGAGGTGACCTGCCCGACCTGCACGCCCGACAGCAGTACCTTCGAGCGTGGCAGCAGCCCGCCCGACTGCGGGATGGTCATGGCGGCATCCAGGTCGTGGCGGAACCAGTCGACCCGCACCACGCCGAAGGCGAGGTAGGCGCTGCCGAGTACGAGTATCAGCAGGATGCTCGCCGGGGACAGCAGGGAGCGCGGTTTCATCGCACGATTCCGATCATTCGCAGGGCCCGCACGATGCCGTCGATCTGCTCACCGGTCGAGGGAGCGCCCGGATCGTCGCCGGTGGTCACCGAGGTGATGTTCACCTTCGGCCCGTTCTGCACGAAAGGAATCACCTTGTCGCGCAGCAGCGTCAGCAGCCGGTTCAGGTTCGAGGGCGCGCTCAGGCCGAGTGGGTTGTGCGCCAGCAGCATCGGCACGAATGCCTGGGTCGCCGCGTCGCCGGCGCGCAGCAGCGGTGCGAACGGGACCAATGATTGGCCGATATCGCCCAGGGATCCGACGATGCCGAGGGTGTTCACCAGCTCCTGCACATCGGCCGGAATATCGTGCGCGCCTTGCACACTGAGCAAAGCATTCAGTTCGACCGGATTGTCCTTCACGGCGTCGAGATCTCGCTGAAAGGCGTCGAGAGCTTTGTCGAGCACGTCGAGATGACCGGACAGGTCTTCGGCATCGGACCCGAGGCGATCGAAAACCCGTGCGGTATCCCGAGTATCGGCGGGCAGCACCGCATTGGCCTGGTCGATGATCTCCTGCAATTGATGCAGCGCCCCGCCGTTCACGAAGGTCGACAGCCCGATCAGCAGATCTTCCACTTGCAGCGCGGGTTTGGTCTGCTGCACCGGAATCACCCCACCGGGCGGAATGTAGTGCGCGGAATCGCCCGGGGGAGTGGTGAGTCCGATGAAGACATCGCCGAGGATGGTGTCCTGCCGCAGCTGTGCGGTGGTATCGGCGGGCAGTTTCACCGAGTCCTCGATCTGCACGACCGCGTCCACCCGCCCGGGTCCGGCGGTGGACGGATCGATCACGCGCACCGACCGCAGGCTGCCGATCTTCGCGCCGTCGGCGACCACCTTCGCCTGTGCGGGCAGGTTGAGGGCGCTCGCGAACTCGATGTGCACCTGATACGCCGGGCCGCCTACCGAGGCGCCGGGTATCGGCACCGACGACGGGTCGATGGCGCATCCGGCGGGCAGCACCGCCACGACGGCAAGCGCGGTGCAGAGCCACGCGGTTCTTCTCATCGCGGGCCCGCCGATCCCAGCACCAGGGGCAGCAGATCCACACTGGCCGAGCCGTCGCCGGAATTGCGGCACCGCCCCGGCACCAGCGCATTGATCGCCGCGCACACCTGATCGGCGGTGTCCTGCGGTAGCGCGACCCGCGGCGGCGCGTACCCAACTTTCACCTGCCCGGTCTGCGGATCGATGAAACGGCCGAAGGCCGATACCGCGGCCGGAATCATCTCCAGCAGCTGCTGCAGCGAGCCGATGCCGGCCGACAGCAACTTCAGTTTCGGCACGGCGGCATCGAGCCCATTGAGGATCGAACGCCCGTACTTGTGCGCGATGGTGTTGAACCAGGGCAGGATCACCAGCAGCGAGTCGACGATATCGACGGTCTTGCCCCACACGGAGTTGATGAACCCGAGCCCTTCCCCGGCCTGGGTGAGCGCCACTTTGATGTCCGCCCAATTGAGCGAGACGCTGGAGGCGAGGGACGCGAACGCGTCGAGCGCGGCGCCCAGATGCCCGATGGCGGCGTCGGGATGGTCGAGGGCGGTTCCGAGATCCTTGATGAGCTGATTCAGCTTCGCCCCGGTGCCCGCGGTGGCCCGATCGAAGGCCTGCACCCCGTCCCGCAGCTGATTCTGTTGCGCGGGATCACCGTTCCCGTCTAGCTGTTCGGCGAGCCCGGAGAAGGCCCGCAGGGTCTGCGTAATGCTCTTGGGTGTGAAAGTCCGGGTGACGCAGGTACTTTCGGGCCAGCGCTGCGCCGACGTACTGTCGCCCACCACCTCCAGATCCCGGTCGGCGACCAGCGTGTCCGAGATCGTGGTGGCGGTGACCTGACCGCGTAGCGGATGGTCCGCATCGACGGTGAAACTCACCCGCACCGCCCCGTTCCCGGGTGTCACGGCGGTGACCGAGCCGACCGGTATACCGAGCGTGGTGACATGGTTTCCCGGGTACAGCCCGATGGCGTCGGGCATGACCGCGCAATAGGCGAGGGTCTTCTTCATCGGATCGAAGGCGAGGAGATACCCGACCACCGCCACCAGCACGATCAGCGCGACGCCGGCGGCGGTGACGAAACCCTGGGATCCGAACAGGCGCTTCATCAGCAGTCCCTTCCGGGCAGCGGAATGCAGACTTCCGGAGCGGATACGGTGATATCGGATTGATCGACCGTCACCCCGTTCGCGGGGGTGGCCGCGGCCTGGAGCCGGGTCCGGAGCTCGTTCAGACCGTTCAGCGCCTGGTCGAAGCGACGCCCGAGGTCCTCGAGCTGAGGGACGGCCGCTTCCAGCTGGTCGGCGAGCGGTTCGAGTTCGTCGTGCCACGCGGGTTCGATCCCCGCGATGCGGGACAGCAGTTCCGCCGTGACGGTGAGCGATTCGGTGATCTCGGCCTTCTTGGCCAGCCCGTCGGTTTCCAGCGAGCCGATCTTGCGGATGAACGTGCCCAGCAGTGCTCGATTGCCGTTCACGGCGGTCAGGTATTCGTCCATGACCGTCAGCGCCCGCGAGACATCGGCATTCTGCCGGTCGAGCAGCCCGACCAGGCTCTGCGCGGCCTGGCCCATGCGCCGCAAGGCATCCGGATTGCCGGACAGGGAATCCTGCAGGGCGTCGAAGTTCTTGCGCAAGGTGTTGCCGTCGACCTGCTGCACGGGTGCGGCGGCGTCCTGCAGGGTACGGATCAGGCTGTAGGGCAGGCGAACTCGATCAGCGGGAATCGCTTGCCGGCCGAGCGCCGCGGTGCCCGCGGGAAAGGCGGCGATGTAATGGCCGCCGACCACCGTGAGCATGCGTATCTCCAGCGTGGTGCGATCGCCGAGAAAGACGTTGTCGTTCACGGTGAAGCTCATGCGCACCCGATCCCCGCGCAGCTCCAGCGATTTCACCGAGCCGACGTGCACGCCCGCGATCCGGATCTCGTCCCCGGCCTGCACGGACCGGGCATCGGCGAGATCGGCGGTGTACGTGGACTTTCCGAGCGGCAGCAGGTACAGCGCGGCGGTCGCCACCAGCAGTACCGCCAGCGCCGCCGCACCGTAGAGCCCGAACCGGAGTTCGCGTGCCGCACCGGCCGGCCTCAGTTCCGGCATATCGACACCCGCTGTCCACTGATCAGCACCGAGAACGGCGCAGGCACGTCGGCGGGCCCCTTGGCGCAGCTCAGCTTGATCTCACCCGCCACCGGCCCGGCCGGCGGCAGCAGATCGGCCATCGATTGCAGCAGGCCGGGCAACCGCCCGAGCGCATCGAGCGCCTGGTTCGGGTCGGGGAACAATTGCTGGAGATCCTTTTCCAGGTTCGGATTCGAGTTCTCGGTGAAGCCGAGGGTTTCCAGGATGCTGTTCAGCGGTCCCAGCGCCGACGGCGCGACCGCCGCGAAGTGCAGCAGGCCGTCGAGTTCGGTGCGGAAGGAGGTGAAGACATCGGCGATGCCCTTCAGCAGGGTGACCAATTGCGGTGACTTGCCGCCGATCTGGCCGGAGATGGCCTGCAGATTGGACAGGATGAGCGACAGCACGGCCTGTTTGTCGGTGACGTAGCGACTGAGCTGCTCGAACGCGTCGAGGGCGGGCCCGATGCCATGGCCGTCGCCCTGGATGACCGCCAGCACGCTCTCGGTGAACTGATTGAGCGCGCCCGGTGAGAATTCCTGCAGCACCGGCTGTAATCCGTTGAACAGCTGGGTGATATCGAAGGACGGCACCGTCTTGTCGGCGCTCACGGTCGATCCGGGCGACAGCCTGGCGCCGGGCAGATCCGGTTGGCGGACCTCGACATACCGCTGTCCGGTGAGCATCTGGTACCGGATCGCCAGACCACTGGTGACATAGAAGGGCCGGTCCCCGCTCACGGTGAATCCGATGACAGCGCGGCTGCCTCGCAACGAGATCGAGGTGACCTTGCCGACCTGCACGCCGAACATGCGCACGTCGTCGCCGGTCTTCAACCCGCTCGCATCGGTGAATTCGGCTTTGTACGAGACGGTTTCGCTGCCGACCGGCCGGACCACGGCCGCAATGACCAGCAGCAGCAACGCGATCATGGCCGAGGTGAACACGCCCAGCCGCCACAGCACGCCGCCTAGGCTGCGCGGCCTCACCGCCCCGCTCCCAGCAGTGTCACGGCCACTTGGAGTGTCGGCCCGCCCGGAGTATCGGCGAACATGCGGTTCAACCGATCGATGGTCTCGGTGAGCTGCGCATGCGAAGTCTGCGGATCGGGCACCGTGTCGGCTAGCGCCTGCACGACCGGCGCGAGCGGATCGGTGAAACCGCCCAGGTTCTGATGCACGGTGTCCAGGGTCGAGGCCAGCCCCTCCAGCACCCCTTGGCGCAGCATGGTGATGGAGGCGCCGTAGCGGTCCCGATCGTGCTGGAAGATCTCGATATCCATGATGGCCTTGGCCAATTTGAAGGTGGCCGACGTGAATGCGCCGAATCCGTTGAAGAACCCGGCGTACTTGTCGAGCAGATACGACGACGGATACCGCTGAGTGTCGGCGACCGCCCGGCTGAGCGCGACGACCGCCTGCAGCACCGGCGTGAACGCGTGCAGATCGGTGTCGGCCTGGGTGAGCAGCTGGGTCAGCTGCGGTGTGAGCACCTGCGTGGAGGTCTGGGTCAGCGAGCGCAGCAGCGCGCCCATGGTGACATCGTCGACCCGATCGGTCATGTCGATCACCTCGCCGTCGCGCAGCGGCGTCCCACCGGGTGCGGTGTGCAAGGCGACGGCGCTGACGCCGAAGAGGTTCTCGGGGGCGTAGTCCGCGGTGAGGGCATCGGTCAGCCCCGCGAGCTGCGCCGGATCCAGGTCCAGGGTGAGCGACTGCCGGCCGGTATCGGCGGGTCGCACCGCGGCGACGCGCCCGATGGCCACACCGTCGAAGCGCACCGGCGTGCCCGCCGCGATGCCCTCGCCGATCTGCTCGGTACGCAACTGGATTCGCAATCGCGCCCCGGTGGTCCGGTGATCGAGCACGGTCCACAGCAGCACCGTGACCACGACCAGCAGCACGGCGAGCACACCGAGCAGACGGGCGTGGCCGCGCCCGACGCGCACGCCGGGAATCGTGTAGTTCGGCATGCGCGCTACCCCGGGAATTCGATCGAGGAATTGATGCCCCACAGCAGCAACGTCAGCACCATGTCCAGGCCGATGATGGCCACGAAGCTGGCCCGCACCGCGCGACCGGAGGCAATGCCCACGCCCTCGGGTCCGCCGGAGGCGAAGAAGCCGTGGTAGCAGTGGATCAGGATGACCGCGACGCCGAACACGAGGATCTTCACGACCGCCGCGAGAATGTCGTAGCCGCTGGTGAATTGCGAGAAGTAGTGGTCGTACACGCCGCCCGCCTGCCCGTGCAACAGCACGATCACCGTCGAACACGACAGATACGACAGGATCAGCGCGATCAGGAAGGTCGGCACGATCGCCACCGCACCCGCCACCACCCGGGTACTCACCACGAACGGAATCGACCGCAGCCCCAGCGATTCCAGGGCGTCGATCTCCTCGGAGATGCGCATGGCGCCGATCTCCGCGGTCATCCGGCAACCCGCCTGCGCCGCGAAACCGATTGCCGCCGCGATGGGCCCGAGCTCACGGGTATCGGCGAACGCGGACACCACACCCGACACCGAGCCCAGCCCGATCAGATTCAGCGCCGCGAACGCCTGGATACCCACACCGGCGCCGATAGACACGCCCAGCACCACCAGCATCGGCACGGTTCCGCCACCGACCAGGAAAGAGCCACGCCCCCAGGTCATATCGGTGACGGTGCGCATGGTCTGGCCGCGATAGTGCCGCAGCGCCAGCGGAATTCCGGCCAGCGCCTGCACGAGGAAACCGAGCGCGAACCCGGCGCTCTCCAGCGGCGACAGCACCCGTTCGGGATGACGGGCCAGCCGCGTGACGGTGCGAAAACCCCTGGGCACGTAGGGCGTAGCGGTCATCACGCCACCCGCATGGGCAGGAACATGGTGACCACCTGGGTGAGCGCCAGATTGAGCACGATGATGGCGGCGACCGAGAGCACCACCGCCGCATTCACGCCGTCGGCCACCCCGCGTGGCCCGCCGCGCGCTTCCAGCCCGCGCTGACAGGCCACGATCACCACGAGGAAGCCGAACAATACGGCCTTGGCCAAGGAGATCCACACATCGTTCAGCACCGTGAAGGCGCCGAAGGTGGCCCAGTAGCTGCCCGGCGTCACATGCTGCGCGCCGACGGCCACCACATAGCCGGCCAGGATCCCGGCGAAGATGACGAGGATGTTCAGCAGCGGCGCGACCAGCACCATGGCCACCACCCGCGGAATCACCAGGCGGTGCACCGGATCGATGCCCATCACCCGCAGCGCGTCGATCTCCTCGCGCACGGTGCGCGCGCCCAGATCGGAAGCGATGGCCGAGGCGCCCGCACCGCCGAGCAGCAGACCGGTGGCGATGGGCGCGCCCTGCTGGATGACCCCCAGCCCGCCGGCCGCGCCGACGAGCGAATCCGCGCCGAGCTGATGAATGAGGTTGCCCACCTGCACCGACACCACCACCCCGAAGGGCACCGCCATGAGGATCGCGGGAATCGCGGTCACGGTGATCAGATACCAAGCCTGGTACAGCATTTCGCGCCACGGGAAGCGCCGGGCGAGGATATCGGCGACCGTACCGCGCACGGCGGTGACGCCGAGGTCGGCGGTGCGCCCGAAGGTGCGCAGGGCGGCGACCGCGGTGTCGGCGGCAGTGGTGCGCAGGATCCGCAGCGCCGTGGCCGTGTCACCGCGGAGCCGGGTCGCGGCCTCGGGCTGCATTCGAATTCCTCCCTTGCTGTGCGCCGGAGCGTCGTGTGGCGTCGAAACAGCCAGTGGGCGTTACCTTTTCTGCACGGTATGCAGCGGTGACGGCCCTGCCCATGGCACGGCCGGTCAGGGCGTTGACAGTTTCCGACGGTGATCCCCGCGGTCAGGAGGCGACCGGCGTCGAGGCCACCCTGGCCCGGGTGAACTCCGCGAGCGCCGCCGCGATGGGTTCCGGGGTGCCGTCGGCGCGCGGGTCGGCTCCGGCGGCCACATCGCAGTGCAGGTAGCCGGGAAACCAGTGCACGCCTTCGTCGGGGAACACGCCCAGTCCGGTCAGCGCCTGCGTGAAGCTGGAGCTGCCCATGAGATTGATGAACGGCAGCCGGGCCGCGCCTCGTTCGTGCCGCAGCGGAGCGAGTGATCCGGTGCGACAGCCACCCAGGGCCGCGGTCGCATCGAGCATCTGGCGGATCGGAAAGTAGTCCTCGAAGACATTGAGCCGGCCTCCGGCCAGCATGCGGGCCAGCTCGACGATGCTGACCACTTCACTGTCGGCGGTGGCGGCGGGGATGCCGGTGCGCGTGAGTTGTGCCGGGGCGTCCTCGGTTCCGCAGCGGTCGTAGTCGCGCCAGCGATACAGGGTCTCGAACGAGGTCGGGCTGTAGCGTGGCGCGGTGCCGCAGACGCCGCGGTAGAGGGTGCGTAGACCGCGGGTCTGGCCGGCTTCGAAGGAGAGCGGGAAGGTGCGCGGCGCGACCTCGGCGCTGTCGAGGGTGCCGCAGCTCATGGACAACACCGCGAGATTCACCGAGGTGTGCGCACCGCCCAGCAGGCCGAGCAGCGCCTGGTTGGTGAGCCGCAGCTTGCGGTAATCGGGTGTGCGGGTGCGGAATTCACGCCAGGTGCGGGCCGTCGAGCCGCGCACGATGAGGTCCGGGGTGCCGCGTTCGGGCAGCAGCCGCAGGATGTCGGTTTCCTCGTCCGGCGCCAGTGTCGCGGCTGCGGCCACCGCCGCGATGATCGCGAAGGTTTCCGCATTGCCCCAGCCGCCCTTCAGTACCGCGGTGGTGTTGGGTACGAGGCCGCGGCGCATGAGCGCCGGACCACGTTCGACGGCGCGCGCCACCGGGCCGAGCGGTCCGGCGAGCGCGGGCCGCCGGGACAATCGCAACGGATCCATGTGCGTGATCGAGTCCAGCGCCACCAGGCCGGCGATCTGATCGTGGCCCGGTCTGCCCGCGAAATCCCATGCGGCATAGGTTCCGGCCTGGATCGCGCCCAGCGAATGCCCGCCCAGGATCAGCTTCTGCGCACGGGTATCGGCGTCCGGGATTTCCCGGCGCAGCACCTCGTGGGCGTCCTCGACCGTGCGGGCCGCGCCGAATTCGGCCAGGAAGCCGAGCTCGCGATCGCGGTGGAAGCCGCCGAAGACGCGGCCGCCGACCGTTTTCCCGCCGTAGTAGTAATCGAAGGCGAGGTGGTAGTCGCCCTCGGCCATGGCCACTTCGATGGCCGAATGGTCCTCCACGCCGTTGGCGCGGCGGTCCAGCACCCATACTTCGGCCGTGAGCCCGGCCGCTGCCAGATTGCGAACGGTATTGCGGCCCAGCGGTTGCAGTGAGCGTGCCCCCGCGATGGCGCCGGGCAGCAGGGCGATGATCACATCGGCGGCGGCCGGATCGTCGGGCGCGGCAGCGCGTTTGACCCGCAGATGCCGCAGGTCGTCGCATTCGGCGGGGTGCGCCGGCGAGCCATCGGGCAGCGGCGCGTGATGGGTCACCGTGCTCAGCCGGATGCCGTCGGCGATCTCCAGGATTTCTTCTGTACGGGTCACTGCCGAACCTCTCGCTCGATCTCGCTACTTCGATACCCTGAGGTGAGGGTAGGGAGATCGGCGGAAACGAGGGTTGACCGGCGGAAGAAAGGCCTTTCGGGCGAAAGATACGGCTGTCTGGGTCAATATTGCCCGGAGATCGATTAATATTCGGCATACTGGCCGATAGTCGATGAGGACTGTGCGTACATGTTCGACTGGGATCTACTGCGGAATACCTCCAGCGTCCACATCATGACGCGGCTCGCGGAGGAACGAGGGATGCCCGCGGCCGCGTGCCTCGCGGGCACCGGATTGTCCACCGAGGCGGTGATCGATCCGAACGCGGAAGCCACCGCCCGGCAGGAGCTCACCGTGGTGCGCAATCTGCTCGCCCGGTTCGGCGCCGAACCCGGGCTGGGCGTGGAGGCGGGCAGCCGGTATCACGTCTCGCTCTACGGTCCGTGGGGTCTGGCCATGCTGTCCAGTCGCACCCTGCGCGATGCCGTCGACATGGCCTTGCGGTACGTGGAGCTGGCTTTCGCCTTCGGGCAGTTGAGTTTCGAGGAGACCGATACCGAGGCCCGGCTGGTCTTCGACGACCGCGAGGTCCCCGAGGACGCGCGCGCCTTTCTCACCGAGCGGGTCATGGCCGGCATCCAGATGCTGAGCAAGGAACTCTTCTCGGCCGGAGTGCCGTTGCACCGCATCGCCTTCCGGCATGACGCACCCGCGGATACCACGCGCCATCGCGAGGTGCTCGGCATCGAACCCGAATTCGGGGCGCCCCGCAATGAACTGGCCTTCGCCGCGGCCTACCTGGACATGCCGCTGCCGCAAGCCAACGAGTGGGCCCGCAGCACCTGCGAACAGATGTGCCGCGACCTGCTCGCCCGCCGGCATGCCCGGACCGGCATCGCGGGCACCGTCCGGGATCGGCTGGTGCGCAGCCCCGGGCACATTCCGGACCAGGCCGCGGTCGCGGCGGAGCTGTTCATGAGCCCGCGCACCCTGTCCCGGCGGCTCAATGAGGAGGGCACCTCCTTCCGGGCGCTGCTGGACGAGGTCCGGCAAGCTCTGTCGGAGGAGTTGCTCGATCACACCGCGATGACCACCGAACAGGTGGCCTCCCGGCTCGGTTACGCCGAGGCGGCCTCGTTCATCCGGGCCTTCCGGCGCTGGAAGGGTTGCCCGCCACAGGAATACCGCACCCGCAACAGGCGTACCCAGGCGCGGGTACCCCAATTGGTGTAGCCGGACCGGAAATATCAATCGCGAGTCCGCGACTGACCTGGTCGCACTGCTGTCGGCGTCGATAGCGTGCCGGGACACAGGCAGTGCGGAGGACAAGACGTGGATACATCCCGGCCCGGCGGCGGGTTCGATTTCGACTGGATCGTGGTCGGCAGCGGATTCGGCGGCGCGGTGAGCGCATTGCGGCTCGCGGAGAAGGGATACCGGGTCGGCGTGCTCGAACAGGGCCGCCGCTTCGCCGACGCCGACTTCGCCGAGAAGGCGACGCAGCTGCGGAAGTTCCTGTGGCTGCCCGGTCTCGGCTTGCGCGGCATTCTGCGGCTGGCCCCCTACCGGCATGCCATGGTGCTGGCGGGGGTGGGTGTCGGCGGCGGCAGCCTGGTGTACGCGAACACCATGTACCAGCCCCAGCACGATGACTTCTACCGGCATCCGCAGTGGGCCGGATTGGCGGACTGGCGTGCGGAATTGGCGCCGCACTTCCGGACCGCGACCCGGATGTTCGGCGTCGAGACCTATCAGGGCGATCGGCCGGTGGACGGGCTCATGCGCGAGCTGGCGACGGAACTCGGTGTGCCCGAGGGCTATCGGCGCACACCGATCGCGGTCTACTTCGGCACGCCCGGAAAGACGGTCCAGGACCCGTATTTCGACGGCGCGGGCCCGGTACGGACCGGATGCGTGCACTGCGGGCAGTGCATGCTGGGCTGCCGCTACGGCGCGAAGAACAGCCTGCCGAAGAACTACCTCTGGCTGGCGGAAAAGGCCGGGGCCACCGTGCTTCCCGAGCTCAAGGTGTCGGATATCGCGCCGCTGGGCGATGACGCCGGAGCACACGGCTACCGGGTGCGCGCACACCGGCCCGGGCTGGGGCGCGGTCGTGCACGGGAATTCACCGCGCGTGGCGTCGTGATCGCGGCGGGAGCGCTGGGCACCAACGAACTGCTCGCCGCCTGTAAACGCCGGGGTTCACTGCCGAACCTGTCGGACCGGCTCGGAGAAATGGTGCGCACCAACGACGAATCCATCCCGGCCGCCTCGACCACGCGACCCGACGCCGACTACCGCAGCGAGGTCGCGATCACCTCGAGCATCTTCCTCGACGAGCACACCCACCTCACCAACAACACCTACGGCGACGGCGGTGGCCTGCTCGCCCTGTCCTACGGACCCGTCCCCACGGCTCGCACGCGCTGGGGACGCCTGGGCCAGTTCCTGCGGGACTACCCGATCTACCTCTTCGGCCTGCTAAGGCACGGGAACTGGTCGCGCCGGACGATCATCTTCACCGTAATGCGCGGCACCGATGTATCCCTGCGCCTGCGCCGGGGATTCGGCCCCGGCCGCCTGCGGACAGAGGCCGCGAGTACGCCGCCGCCCGGAGCATCCGCCGTCGACACCGCGCGGCGAGTAGCGGCACTGGCCGCGAAACGCATGAACGGCAGTCCCCTGGCCGCCCTCGCCGAAACCCTCGGCTCCGCACCCATGACCGCACACTTCCTGGGCGGTGCCGTCATCGGAGCAGACACCGATCATGGCGTGATCGACCGCCACCACCGGGTTTTCGGCTATCCCGGCCTCCTCGTCTGCGACGGCTCGGCGGTGCCCGCGAATGTGGGCGTCAACCCGAGCCTGACGATCTGTGCCATGACCGAAGCCGCCATGGCACAGGTCCCACCCGCCCCCGCGTGCTGAATCCACCACCGCGATCGACCGAAAGCACCGTAGGAGAATCGAATATGGCAGCGACGTTCTACGACCGGCTCGCGGGCCCGCCGGCCCGGGCCGCTGTGGAGCTGCATGCGCTGAGCACGGTGATTCGCGCGGGCATGGTGCCGTTGGATCCCACCCTGCCCGCGGCCTTGCGGGCCATGGCGGCATTCGGCCCGATCGGCGGCGGTATCACGGCCGCGGCCTTGCGATTCGGCGATCGGGTCGGTCTGGTGGACGAACTCGGGTCGCTGACCTTCACCGAACTCGACCGGCGTTCCAATGCGCTCGCCGACGCGTTCCGCCAGCGCGGCATCGGCCCGGGCACCGGGGTCGGAATCCTGTGCCGCAATCACCGCGGATTTCTGGACGCCACCTTCGCATGCGCCAAATCCGGTGCCCGGGCGCTGTATCTGAACACCGACTTCTCCGGCCCGCAGGCCGTTCAGGTCTGCGAGCGCGAGGGCGTCGAAGCGCTCGTTCACGACCAGGAATTCGAATCCGTGGTGGCGGAGGTGAATTGCCCGAAGGGCCGCTTCGTCGGCTGGGCCGACGGGGCGCCGGGCGCGGAGACACTGGAGGCGCTCATCGCGCTCGGCAGCACCCGCACACCCGAGCGCCCGCGCAGACCCGGCTCGGTGGTGATGCTGACCAGCGGAACCACCGGCACGCCCAAAGGCGCGCCACGCCCGCAACCGAAGTCCTTCGCGCTGCCGGCCATGGTGCTGGGCAATGTCCCGCTGCGCGGGGGACAGGCGGTGTACATCGCTCCGCCCATGTTCCACGCCTGGGGATTTCTGGGTTCGGTGCTGGGTATCGGCGTGGGCGCCACGCTGGTGACCCGGCGGCGATTCACGCCCGCCCATCTGCTCGAGACCGTGGCCGGACAGGACAGCACGGTCTGGTGGGTGATCCCGGTGATGCTGAAGCGAATTCTCGACCTGGGCCCGGAAGAGCTCGGCCGGCACGATCTCGGGCGGCTGCGGGCCATCGCGGCCAGCGGCGCGCAATTGGAAGCCGTCCTCGCGCGGCGGGTGGCCGATCGATTCGGTGACGTGCTCTACAACTTCTACGGCTCCACCGAATGCGGGTACGCCGCCATCGCGGATCCGGTGGATCTGCGCCTGGCCCCGGGCTGTGCCGGCCGCACCCCGTTCGGCGTCACCGTCCGCATACTCGACGCCGAGGGCCATGCACTGCTGCCAGGTGCGAAGGGCCGCATCTTCGTCGGCAATACGGTGCAGTTCACCGGCTACACCGGCGGCGGAACCAAGGAGATGATCGGTGGATTGATGTCCTCCGGGGACATGGGCCATTTCGATGCCGCCGGAAGGCTCTTCGTGGACGGCCGCGATGACGACATGATCGTCTCGGGCGGCGAGAACGTCTTCCCCCAGGAGGTCGAGGAGCTGCTGGCCGGACTCGCCGGGGTCGCCGATGTGGCGGTGGTGGGCGTCGATGATGCCGAGTTCGGAAAAGCGCTGCGTGCGTTCGTTGTTCGCCGTCCGGGCACCGACCTGGACACCGAGGCGATCCGTGCGCACGTCCGCGTGAATCTGGCCCGCTACAAGGTCCCCCGCACGGTGACCTTCCTGGACGAGCTACCTCGTAACCCGTCCGGCAAGGTCCTCAAACGCGTGCTGCGCGAGTGGGATTCAGTCCTGGATGAGGTCGGCGATCAGCACCGGGACTAGGCGCGTGTAGCGCCGCACCCGATCCGGCAGGTCCACCGCGTCCGCGGCGTCCACCACCCGTGGACCGGTGAAGGTGCGGGTGCGGTGGCGATAGGTGGCTTGTCCGCCGCCCGCTGCGATTACGTTGCGGACCCAGTCGGATTTGCTGCCGTACAGCAGCGGCACGATCAGTAGTTCGCGGTCGTAGTGTGCGACCACGGGGGTGACGAACGGCTTGCCGGATTTCCGGCCCTCATGGTGAATCACGCTGTAGGGACGTACTTTTCCCGCACAAGTTCGGGTGATCGGATTGGTGACCCGGCGGTTGAAGCCCGCGAGCCGAGCCGGAGTGATGCCGTCACCGCTGAGTTCGTCGCGTACCCAGCGCAGCGGGCCGCGCCGCCAGGTTTCCGGCTCCGGCTCGATGCCGAAGGTGTTCAGGGTCATGGCGAGCATTTCGTAGTGGCCGACCAGCATGCACAGGTCCACCAGTTGCGCGTGCGAAAGGTGCTGTGCCAGCGCCTGGAAGGTCGGCTCCGCGATGACGCGCTCGGCGTGCAGGTCGTCCACCGCCCGGAGCAGCAGGCGTTGCTGTTCGCTCCAGCCGTCGGCCTCGGGACCCGCCGTGACGCGCTCCACGGTCGGCAGCGACAGGCCGCTGAAGCGTGCCGCGTAGACGTGGTGGTGCCATTCGTAGCGCGCTCCGACATTCCACGCGGTACGCAGGGTGGCGAGCTCACAGTCGACCCGGGACAGCTTGCTGCCGACCACGATTCGCAGGCCGAAGGGGGCGTAGGCGAGAGCCAGGGCTCCGCTGCTGCCCATGATCTCGAGCAGCTTCACCCGCCTGCCGCCGCCGATCAGCCCGCCGGCGCGCGCGATCAGCCAGGTCAGGGTGTTCGTCTTGCGGAACCGGCCGAGACCGGGCAGGCGTTCGCCGGCCGCGCCGCGCCAGTGTGGCGCGGCGTCGGTGGGGGCGGCGACATCGATTTCGAGTGTCACGGTGGGTCCTTCGGGGGTGGTGCGGTTCATCCGGCGGTCCGGTCGGTGAAGTCGGCGATGGCCACGCCCACCGGGTCGGGGCTGCCGTCGTTCTGGGTTTCGGCGCCGGCGAGGGTGTCGATATGGGTGTAGTTCGGGACCAGCACCCGCTGGAAATGCGGTGCGACCGGGATGAGGGAGGCCGCGATGTCCTGGGCGTCCAGGAAATCCTTGACCACGCTGCCGGTGCCGTTGATCGTGATCATCGGCTTCTGCATGACCTCGGCGTTGTATCGGATATTCGACAGCGATCCGGTGCGGCTGCCCGCCAGGGCGAGGAAGGTGTCGTAGAGTACGCGGGTCGGGAAGTACCATTCGGTGAATCCCAGGGGGCCGCTGACCATTCGGGCGAAGTCGTCGATATCCACCACCTCTTTGGACGGGTCGGTATAGAACGTGGTCGGCGTGTTGCGGTAGTCGTCCCAGGTGTAGAGGGTGGCCGGGTCGACCGGGCCGACCCGCTTCTCGTGCCCGATCACGCCGCCCACGCCGAGACCGATCAGCGGGATGCGCTGCAACCCGTCCGGCAGCGGAAAGGTCTTCTCCTGCACCGGGCCACCCGCCAGCGCGCCCAGGCTCACCTGATCGAGGCCGATGTTCATGCCGTTCTTGCTGAGGAGCTGGCCGAAGGCCGCACGATTGGTGAACCGGAAGTCGCGTAGATTGTTCGCGCCGGTGAGTGCGTCCAGCCAGGTGCTCGCGCCACCGACTCGGAAGGTGCTGTCCAGCCCCCAGGTGACGGGAAGCCGCTTCAGCACATCGGATTCGGCATCGGGCTCGAACTGCGCGGCCAGGCCCAGGATGGACAGGGCATTGAAGGTCTGCGGATTGAAGATCGGGATGAGCGCATTGTCGGCCGGGGCCAGGCCGAACTTCAGCAGGGCCGTCGAGATCGCCTCGGGCAGTGCCGATCCCAGCGTGCTGAGCTGACTGAAGAGCGGATCCACCTTCAGGCCCACCGGATCGGCGGTCACCAGGGTATCGAGGGCGACGAATCCCGCGCACTGGTTGTATCCGGCGTCCTCGCGATTGCCGGTGAAATCGGTGGCCGCGAACAAGCCGGTGAGCAGACCGCCCTGGGAATGCCCGCCGCACAGGGTTTTCGTCTGCCGGAAGTGCCGATCGGGTAGTTCGCGGGTGAGGATCTCGTTCTCGTCCTGCGAGGTCTGGGCGACCCCGAAGTCCGCGCCCATCTTGTCGCCCCACAGCCCTCGCCAGCCCGGGAACTGCTTGCCGCCGATCTCCTTGTGGTTGTAGTAGTAATCGACGGCGATCCGGTAGTCGCCCGCGGCGCGCGCCGCATCGATGCCGGTGTCGTCCTGCTGGCAGACCCCGCGGCGGGCGAGTGACCACCATTCGGCCTGCTTGCCCTTGGCGGCCAGGTCGTGCAACGTATTTCGCGCCACCCGGTCCATCGAGTAGGCGCTGCCGGTCGCGCCGGGCTGCATGACGAGCACCGCGTCGGCCCGTCGCGGATCCTCGGGGCCGCCGGTGAGCCGGTAGCGCAGGTAGCTGATCTTGTCGCACTCCGGTGGGTGCGGGCCCGCGGTGGGCAGCATCGGACTGTCCAGGGTGATCTCCCGGACCTCGATACCGCCCCAGTTCTCGACGACTCGCTCGGTGCGGCCGGGGGTTTCGGTCTCCGCGGCGGCGGTGGCGCCGGTGGCCAGATAGCTCGAGGCGGCCACGGCCGCGGCGGTGAGCGCGGTCAGGCCGCGGCGGCGGGTGGGGGATCCCATCGATGTGTTGTCTCTCTTCTCGCGGCAGGGTCAGTTGACGAAGCGGAAGCAGGTGCGCTGACCGGCGTCACCCGGGCGGGCGGCGCGGTGGCAGACCATGGCGTAGTCGCGGCCCGGGTGCTGGGAGAGGTAGTTCCAGATGGTCAGGTTCGAGTGCAGCGGGACCACTTCCTGGGTGCCGTCTTTCAGATAGAAGGTCATCTCGCCGTCCGCGCCGCCGGCGTCACCGAGTTTCAGGTCCGCTAGCCAGCCGAGGGTGAAGATCGGAAGATCCGGGCTGACATACCAATTGCCCGCGTCGTAGGTCGTCCACTCGGGGGTCAGATCGGTGTGCTTGAAGTCGAATCCGGCGATATTGATGGTGAAGTCGACCGGCGGCAGCCAGCCCGCGCTGGTGGTCAGGCCGGGCGGCAGGGGAGCGGGTTCGTTCACGGCGGGCGGCAGGGGAGTGTCGGCCAGCGCGGGTGCGGCCGGGACCGCGGCCAGGGCGGCCAGCGCCGCGCCGAGGACCATGCGGCGGGTGAAAGTCGAAGTCATGGCGGAACTTTCGTCAGTCGTTGGGGAAGCGCAGGCAGGTGCGGGTCAGGTACGGATCGGTGGTGACTTCACCGCAGACTTCCGCGTAGTCCCCGGCGGGGCGGCTCGCGGTGACGGCGTAGACGATGGGGAGACCGCAGGTTTGTCCTATCGGCACGAGTTCCGGGGTACTGCCGTCCTTCGGATAGAAGACGTACCGGCCGGAAACGCAATGTCCCCCTGCGGTTGTGGACAGCACGCCGAGGATGCCGGGCTGGATCGCCGGGGTGAGGGTGGCGATATCGCCATCGAACAGCGCACCCGCCGGGACGGTCGTGAAGTGGTTGATGCTGGTGCCGCCGAAGCTCGTACCCCACGAGAGGGTCGCTTCCATGGCATGCGCCTGCGGTGCGCCCAAGGTGACGGCCAGTGTGCCGCCGGCCACGGCGAGCCCGGCCGTGATCCTGCTTTTCATCGATCCTGCTGCCCTTCATCGGGATTGAGCGGAATGCGGTTGCGCAGCACGGCCACGGATTCGGAGAGCATGCTCATGGAGATGAGGTCGTCGTGGCGGTCGTTGTCCAGGCGCGCGGCCTCGGCGGCCTGCGAGCCGAGCCCGACGGTGTGCTGTTCGACGTAGCTGAAGGTGCGATCGCCGTTATTGCGGTAGATCATGGCCGTGGACGGCGCATACTGTTCGACCGCGACATCCATGCGGCCGTTGCCGGTGAAGTCTCCGACCGCGACGGCGCACGGCCCGATGGGACCGAACGTCATCTGCGGTGGCCCGAAATTGCCGTGCCCGTCGCCGTACATGACCGAGAAGCTGAAGGTCGCGACATTGGCGGAGACGACATCGATATTGCCGTCGCCGTCCATGTCCACGGCTTTCAGATCCTCATCGGGCAGCGGCAGGAAGTTCCAGCGTGGCGGCAGGAAGCCGCCGTGGTGATCGTTGAGCAGCACCCAGAATCCGGTGGTGCCGAGATCGCCGGTGATGATGTCGGCGTAGCCGGAATTGGTGAGATCGGCGGTCAGGACCGTCGACCGGATCAGACCCGCCGCGAGCCATTGCGGATCGGCGAAATGGCCGGTGCCGTCGTTGTGCATGACGCCGATCGCGCCCGGTAGGGGGACGAGATTGTTGAACGCGATATCCAGGTGTCCGGTGTGGTCGAAATCCGCGAGCTGCACGCCCACCGGCAGACCGCCGGTGCGGTAGGTGACGTTCGGATTCGGGTCGCGCGAATACTTGCGGTCGACGGTGAAGTGGCCGTTCCCGTCATTGAAGAGCACGGTGATGCTGAACTGGTTGCTCACCACCAGATCCAGATTCCCGGTGCCCCGGAGGTCGCCCGCCACCACGGCATTCGCGCCGATCTCGGTGGGAATGAACTGGGTGCGCTCCAAGTGGCCGTGCCCATCGCCGCGCAGGATGGCCACACCGCCCGCCACCCCGGTGGCCGCGACGGACTGATTGCCGTCATGGAAGAAATCACCGGTCGCCATGGTCTGCGAGCCGTATCCCGAGCCGAGTCCGCCCGCGTAGTACTCCACGGAGTCCTCGAACACCGGATTCGGTCCGGTGGAACCTGTTGCGCTGGAACCGGAGTCCGGCGCGGCCGTCGCCGTGGCGGGCAGGCTCATTCCGGCCAGTGCGAGCGCCGCGGTCAGGGCGCCCGTGGCGAGCAACGTCTTGTGTGTCCACATGTGTTGTTTCCCTGTCGAATTCGCGCGAGTCACTGCTGCGGAGTGCAGTCGTGCCAGCCCGGACTGCTGGTGAGGTTCTGGATGAAGATCTGCGGGCGCAGCACCTGTTCGAGGGTGGCGCGATCCGGGATGGTGACGCACAGACTCGGGCCGTCATGACCTTGGGGCGCGTATTCGGTGGCGACCGCGCGTGAGAGCCCGTCGGTCGGCTGCCGCAGGGCGTCACACGCCGCCTGATCGGTATCGGCGCGGCCGTAGCAGTTGAACCAGGCCATGGCGTAATGCACCGACAGCGCGGGCGATT
This sequence comes from Nocardia sp. NPDC020380, assembly GCF_044386975.1. Lineage (NCBI taxonomy): Bacteria > Bacillati > Actinomycetota > Actinomycetes > Mycobacteriales > Nocardiaceae > Nocardia > Nocardia sp. NPDC020380. Next base: position 697,176 of record NZ_JBIRVQ010000002.1, read on the forward strand.
TCGCATTGTGTGGCACGCCGAGCCAGTTGATGGAGTCGCCGTGGCTGCCGCCCTCGTAGGTGACCGTCATCATCGGGGCGGTGCTGCGCGGATCGCGCCGCTCCATGTCGTAGAGATCCTTGGTGCCGATCGGGCCGTCGGTGGCCGACAACACCGGATTGGGGATGATCAAACCGTTCTCGTTGAGACCGGGTATATCGAAATCCGCGGACTGATACTGCACGGCGGCCGAAGCCGGCGCCTGGGTGAAGCCGGACATACCCACGAACGAGTCGACCTTGGGGATCGGGCGCCCGTCATAGCCGTGGCCCTGATCCTGCCAGCGTAGATACGACGACATTCCGATCGACCCGACGGACTGGCCCCACAGATTGATGTGATCCAGATCCAGCAGGTCCAGCCACGGATTGCGCTGATTCTCCCCGGCCGGTGCATAGGCGGGGTTGATCCGCACCAGGCGCGGATTCTGCAACCGCAGCAGATTGCCGACCTCGTTGTTCAGATCGCTGATCGGCGTGATGTCCTGGCCCGCAACCCATCTGGTGACATCCTGCGCGTCCAGGCAGGAGCCGGGGGCGAAGCAACCCCAGGACGCCAGCAGTGGTGTGATCAGGTCCAGGGCGTTGCCGTCGCTGGCGGGCTGCCCGGCCTGCGCGAAAGTGAAGCTCACGAAACCGTCGCGGGCCGCGCCCTCGGCGTACATGCCGACATCGCTCTGATGTTCGCTGGCGCCCGGGAATCCGATTGTCACCGGGTACTTTTCGGCGCCCGGATGATCCGGGTCGACGCCCGCGGGGAAGAACACCTTGCCCGCCAGGGAGATGCCGCGGGCATTGATCATCCGGAACTTCTTCACCGTGCCCAGCTTGAAATCCGCGCCGGAATCGCCCGGCGCGCAGGAGCCGTCGGTGGTCTCGAACCACACGCTGCCGTCCGGGTTGTTGCACGGCATCCGGAATTCGGCCTCGGCGTATTGCGGATCGTCGTAATCGTCGTCGTGGGTCTGATCGTCCGCGTCCGCGACGCCGAACTGCCCGTTGTGATTCCAGTCCGGGATGTAGGCCGGGTGCGTCGGCAGGCTGAGACCGAAGGGCGCGACATGGGTCAGCGCGTCCCAGAACTTCTGCGCCGCGGCGAGCGCTCCCGCCGCGCCCTGCGGGGTATGCCAGGTCTCCGGTCTGGTCAGGTCGACGAACGGCTGCGCCAACCGGCCCACATTGGTGAGAATGCCTGCCTTGACGAAGTATTCGAGCTGGCCGGGCGTCAGCGCGTCGACGAAGGTCCCGGTGAACACCTGCCCGATCTCGGTGAACAGATACGACGGATCCGGCGGCTGCGGCGCGGGATAGGGATCGGCCTGCGCGGGCGCGGCGGCAACGCACCCGCCCCAGGCGAGAAGCACTGCCGCCGGCAGCGCGGCCAGACCACGGATACGACGGGTTCTACGCATGTCCGAATTGAAGTGGCTGGGAGATCCGATCGGCAGTTCGCGGACGGCCAGGAGTTTGACAATTGCCGACAAGCACGCCTCGGCTGCTAACGAAACCGGATGCGCCCGCGGCGGCAAATGCGAACAACTCGGCGGATCCACCACCGGCGCCGGCGACTCCCGGCGGCCAAAGCCAGGGCATGGACGGCCGCCCCCTGCCGAAACCCGCCGCGGCAGTGCTGATGTCGGGCTTCGATCCCTTTCAATCCCTGACCGGCTAGCCGACCAGGTCCGATCGTTTCGAGCCGGTGACCTTTGTGCGCGGCAGCCGGCCGGCTCGCGACCAGCCCGTCAGCCGGTCACCGGTCACGGTGACATCGAAATCGAGGTCGAGGCGCATGGGTCTGGTGACCGATTGACGCCAGGTCGCATGATTTCCGGATTCGGTTGTCTCAATGGTGATTTCGTGTAGCTGTACGGTCTCGCCTTTGCCGGTGGCGGTGCCTCGGACAGTGCCGTCGGAGTCGGTGAACGTGTAGACGATAGCGAGTGAGCCGATCGGTGTCCGGAGTGTCAGGTCCCAGGTGCCCACGATGCTCATGCGGCGCGTCCCGTGCCGGTCCATACGGTTCCGCGCCGCTCGTATTCGAAGAGGGCCTCTACCTGCAGGCAGACACGTGGTCCGTATCGGCGTTCGAGCAGGTACAAGGCGAGGTCGAGCCCGGAGGTGACGCCGCCGGCCGTGACCAGATCGCCGTCGTCGACCACCCGGGCGCGAACGACATTCGCGCCGGTCGCGTCCAGTACGTCCAGGCCGAGTGCGTGGGTGGTAGCACTGCGTCCTTCGAGCAGTCCCGCCATCGCCAGGCCGAGAGCCCCGCCGCACACGGTCGCGACGACGATTTCCGGATTGTCGAATGCCTTGCGCAGTATAGGAATCAGATCCGTCTCGCCCATTCGCGCGAGCAGAACGGGGATGGTATCGACGCCGGCGTCGGGGTCGCCATCGACGGGCCCCGATGCGCCCGGCACAACGATGTACCCCGGTTTCGCCGGATCGAGTCGCGCGGTCGCATGCATCACCAGCCCACGCGTGCCGCCGGTCACGGCTCGCGCGCCCTCCGCCGACACCAATTCCACGATCAGTTCTCCACCGGCGAAATCACTACCCGCGCAAAGCACTTCGAACGGGGCGACTACATCCAATGGATCGAAGCCGTCGAACAATACGATCTGGGCATGCATCCGGTCCCTCTTCTTTCTGGTGGCTGTCCGTTGCTGGACGCTGTCCATGCTGTCGCGAGCAGAACCTTGCCGCGAGTGGCTGGAACGCCAAGGTTCAACTGATTCTGGCCACGCCGCTCGAATATGCCGTGACAGCTGACCGATGCCGGCGGAGGGCATACGCTCGAAACAGCACCATCGGAGTTGCCTCGCGCAGCACGCGGAATCGGCGTGCCACAGGCGAAACGAGAGAGGTGCCCGATGTCGGAGAACAATGCGAGCCCGCAGCGTGTCGTGATCGTCGGTAGTGGATTCGCCGGCTTCACCTGTGCCCGGAAGCTGGTGCGGCTGCTGGCGAAGGCCGATCGGGACATCGAGATCGTGCTCGTCACGCCCACCGATTACCTGCTCTACACGCCGCTCTTGCCGGACGTGGCCGGCGGGCTGATAGACGCCCGGTTCGTCACCATCTCGCTGCCGGATACGCTGCCGCGGGTCCGGCTGGTGATCGGGAAGGCCGAATCGGTTGACCTGCAGGCCAAGACGGTGACCGTCACCCACGAGACGGGCCCGGATCGGGAGCTGTCCTGGGACCGGCTGGTGCTGACCCCGGGTTCGGTGACACGGTTGTTCGACGTCCCCGGCCTCACCGAGCACGCGCGCGGTCTGAAGACCGCGGCCGAAGCGCTGTACCTGCGCGACCATTTCCTGCGACAGCTCGAATTGGCCGATAACGAAGAAGATCCCGAGGTCCGCGAGGCCCGCCGCACAGTTGTCGTGGTCGGGGCTTCCTACGCCGGTACCGAACTCATATCCCAGTTGCGCGCGCTCGCCGACGCTTACGCCGCTCGCCGGGGCTTCGACCGGACCCAGATCCGTTTCCTGCTGCTCGATACCGCCGAGCGGGTCATGCCCGAGGTCGGTGAACGCCTCGGCGACAAGGCATTACACGTCCTGCGTGACCGGGGAATCGATATCCGCCTGAAGATGTCGCTGCAGAAGCTGTCGGAGCGCGAGGTCGTGCTGACCGACGGCACCGTGGTGCCGACCTACACCGTCGCATGGGTGACCGGAGTGACCGGAGCGCCCATGCTGAGCAACCTCGGCCTGCCGCTGGAACGCGGCCGGTTGACCGTGGACACCTCATTGCGGGTGCCCGGGCATCCCGAAGTCTTCGCCGGCGGTGACGCGGCCGCGGTACCGGATGTGACCTCCCCGGGAAAGATCACCCCGCCGACCGCACAGCATGCCACCAGGCAGGGTAAGGCGCTGGCCCGAAACGTCGCCGCCAGTTTGGGTTTCGGCCGCGCCAAGCCGTACAAGCACCGCGATATGGGCCTGGTGGTGGACCTCGGACCGGGTTTCGCGGTGGCGAATCCGCTGGGCGTGCACCTGTCCGGCCTGCCGGCCAAGGCGGTGACCCGCGCCTATCACACCTACGCCGTATCCAGGGGCGTCAATCGCTGGGCCATCATCCTCGCCTACCTGACCAATGCCGTGATGCCGCGCCCATTGTCATCGCTCGGCCTGGTCGGTTCCGAGGAATCCGGCTTCGTCGGCAGTGAAGGAATCCCCCGGCAGTCCTGAAAGTACCCGCCGTCCGGTTCGCATCAATACACTGTCCCGTGGACTCCTAGATGGGAGGGCGGGACGCTGGACACGCTGTGGACCTTCATCGTCGATCATCGGCAGCAGTTGCTGACGGATTCGTATCTGCATGTCTCCGCGGTCGTGCAATCGATGCTGATCGCGACGGTGATCGCGGTGGCGATCGGGATCGCGGTGCATCGCAGCCGATGGGGGTCGGCGCTGGCCACCGCGGTGGCCAGCATCATTCTCACGGTGCCGTCGTTCGCGTTGCTGGGCTTGCTGATTCCCGTGCTGGGGCTCGGCGTGCGGCCGACCGTGACGGCGCTGGTGCTGTATGCGCTGCTGCCGATCCTGCGCAATACGATCATCGGGCTGGCCGGGGTGGATCCCGCGGTGGCCGATGCCGCGCGCGGGGTGGGCATGAACCGGGTGCGGGTACTGATCGGCATCGAATTACCCCTGGCCTGGCCGTCGATCCTGACGGGCATGCGGGTCAGCACCCAGATGATCATGGGCATTCTCGCCATGGCCGCGTATGCGAAGGGGCCGGGCCTGGGGAATCTGATCCTGTCCGGCCTGGCACGGCTGGGCAGCCCCACCGCGGTCCCGCAAGCGCTGACCGGCACCGTGCTGATCATCGTGCTGGCCCTGCTGCTCGACGCCGTGCTGGCCCTGGTCGGCCGGCTCACCACCCCGAGGGGGATTCGTGACTGAAACCGCCACCGCGGGAAACGATTCCACGCAGGAGCCGCGCGGCGCCGAGATCGTGCTGGACTCGGTGACCAAACGGTATCCGGGACAACGGGATCCGGCGGTCGAGGAATTCTCGATCACCATTCCGGCCGGTGAGATCGTGGTGTTCGTCGGCCCGTCCGGCTGCGGCAAGACCACCACCATGCGGATGATCAACCGGCTCATCGAGCCGAGCTCGGGCACCATCACCATTGCCGGTCGCGATGTCACCCGCGAGAACCCGGATCGCCTGCGCCGGCAGATCGGCTACTCGATCCAGCAGGCCGGACTGTTCCCGCATCAGACGGTGGCGCGCAATATCTCGACGGTGCCGACCCTGCTCGGCTGGGATCGCGCGCGCGTCGCGGCGCGGGTGGACGAGATGCTCGAATTGGTCGGCCTGGATCCGGAAACCTTCCGCCGCCGGTATCCGCGGCAGCTCTCGGGCGGGCAGCAGCAGCGGGTCGGCGTCGCGCGGGCGCTGGCCGCGGATCCGCCGGTGTTGTTGATGGACGAGCCGTTCGGGGCGGTCGATCCGATCACCCGCGGGCTGCTGCAGGACGAACTGCTGCGGCTGCAGGCCGAGCTGCACAAGACGATCGTGTTCGTCACCCACGATTTCAACGAGGCGGTCAAGCTGGGGGATCGGATCGCGGTGCTGGGCAATCGATCCCGGCTGCTGCAATACGACACACCCGCCGCGATCCTCGCCGCTCCCGCCGATGACACCGTGGCCGGTTTCGTCGGCGCGGATGCCGCCCTGAAACAGCTCACGCTCACCCGGGTCGAGGATGTCGAGCTCGGGCAATGCCCGACGGCCGCGGTGACCGACGAGATCGCGCCGCTGCGTGCCGCGCTCGCGGAACGGGAGTGGAAGTGGGGTCTGGTGCTCGACGCTCAGCGCCGCCCGCTGCGCTGGGTATCGGCCGAGCAGCTGGAGCAGGTGGAATCGTTGCGGGACGCGGGATTACCGGTCACCGGCACGGTGGCGCTGCGGTCCTCCTTGCAGCAGGCCCTGGAGACGCTGCTCGCGGAGAGCACCGCGAACGCCGTCGTCACCGGTCGCCGCGGCGAGTACGCGGGACTGATCACCATCGACACGCTCGTCGCGCACCTGTCCGGCATGCGGGCCGAAAGCGCCGGAGCCACAAAGAATCCGGGCGAGCGAGCTCCGGGGGAGCAGCCATGACCACGCCGACCACCGAGCGCCGCGCCGACCTGATCCGGCTACTGGTCCAGCCGCTGCTGGCCGTGGCGCTCGCGGCCGGGGTTCTGGTGTGGGCGTTCGATCGGCAGCTGAACGCCACCCAGCAGGCCAGCGTGAACGCCACCAACATCATCACCGCCACCCGCCAGCACGTGGTGATCACCGCGACGGTCGTCGCCATCGTCATCGTGGTCGCGGTGCCGCTGGGCACCTTGCTGACCCGGCCCCGATATCGCAGGCTGGCACCGCTTTTCGTGGGCATCGCCAATGTGGGTGCGGCCGCCCCGGCGATCGGGCTGATCGTGCTGTACTACCTGCTCACCCAGCAGACCGGGTTCTGGGTCGGGGTGGCGCCGATCGCGTTCTACGGGCTGTTGCCGGTACTGCGCAACACCATCCTCGGCTACCAGCAGGTCGACCCGACACTCGTCGACGCCGGCCGCGGACAAGGCATGTCCGCGCTGACGGTCTTGCGCCGCATAGAGTTTCCGCTCGCCGTGCCCTACATTCTGGCGGGCCTGCGCACCTCGCTGGTGCTGGCGGTGGGGACCGCGACCCTGTCCTTCCTGGTCAGTGCGGGCGGGCTCGGCATTCTCATCGATACCGGTTACAAGCTGCGCGATAACGTCACGCTGTGGGTCGGTGCGCTGCTGGCGGTGGCGCTGGCACTGCTGGTCGACTGGCTGGGCGCCTTGGCCGAGCAGTTCCTCGGCCCGCGAGGTCTGCGATGAGAGTGCGATGGGGAGCGGTGCTGGCCGCGATCGGCCTGCTGCTGGTGGCGGGATGCGGGCTGGAATCCGGTGGCGCCGTGCCCTTGCACGTCGGGCCCGGCAGCATTCGTCCCGTGCCGCAGTTGAAGGGGGTAGCGATCACGGTGGGCTCCAAGGACTTCACCGAACAGAACATCCTCGGCTACATCATCGAATTCGTCCTCACCGCGGCGGGCGCGCAGGTGCGTGACCTGACCAATATCACCGGCTCGAACAGCCTGCGCGACGCGCAGTTACACGGCCAGGTCGATATCGCCTACGACTACACCGGCACCGGCTGGATCAACTACCTCGGCAACGAAACCCCGATCCCCGACTCGGAGAAGCAATTCGAGGCCGTCCGCGCCGCCGACCTGGCCGCGCACGGCATGCTGTGGGCGGATATGGCGCCGATGAACAACACCTATGCCCTGGTGACCAACGCACCGAGCGCCCAGCGCACCGGGACGAAAACCCTCTCCGACTACGCCCGTGCCGTGAACACCGATCCGAGCAGCGGCGCCACCTGCCTCGGCACCGAATTCAGTGTGCGCCAGGACGGTTTCCCGGGCATGGCCCGCAAATACGGCATCGACGTGGGCAAGGTCCACAAGAAGATCATGGACGACGCGCTCGTCTACACCGCCACCGCGAGCGGCTCCTGCCAATTCGGCTCGGTCGCCACCACCGACGGCCGCATCCAGGCGCTGAACCTGAAGATCCTCGACGACGATCTCGGCTTCTTCCCCAAATACAATGCGGCACTGGTGATGCGGAAATCCTTCGCCGACGCGCACCCGCAAGTGGCCACGGTCCTGGAACCGATCTCGCGCCTGCTGACCAACGAAACCATCACCGGTCTCAACCGCAAGGTCGACCTGGAGGGCCGCGATCCCGCCGCCGTCGCCCGGGAGTGGCTGGTATCGCAGCACTTCGTCACGGATTGACACGTTTGAACAGGCCGAATGGGGTTATGCCCGAGATAACGGGCTGTTCCGCAGGCCGAGGGAGGTCACCGTGAACCCGATCGACAACCCACCGAGCGAGAGCCTGGCGTATCCGCACCAGGCGGAGCATCCGCAGCCCGAATCCGGCCCCGTCCCACCGGCGCCGGTCGAGCCGCCACCCATCCAGCCCGCTCCCATCGAGCCGCCGCTACCGGCCAAGGTCGAGCGGACCCGGGCCGGCAGCATCTGGGTGAGCCTGAGTATGGGCGGCGTATTCCTGGTGATCCTGCTGATATTCGTCGTCCAGAACACGACCAGCGTCCGCTTCGGCTTCCTCGGCTGGCATTTCGTGCTCCCGGTCGGCGTGGCCATTCTGGTCGCCGTCGGTGTCGGACTGCTCGTCATGGCCGTGGCCGGCGGAGTCCGGATCATTCAGCTCCGCCAGGCCTTCACCCGCCTGGCGCGCACGCGCCGCGCGCATTGAACCGTCTAGCGCAGGCCACCGCCTCGATTGCGGATCACTCGAATGTCCTCGGCCATCCGGAACATGGCCATGAAGAACTCGAAGATGACCCGGTACAACGCCACGACGATGAAGAAATAGAGCGGGCACGCGATGACCAGCGTGAAGATGCCGACCACGGGGTTGAGCTCGAATCCGAACACGAGCATGCCCAGCGCGCCGAGCCCGGCCACGACCATCACGAGTATGTACAGGACCTTGATGACCCGTGGCGTGACGAAGGAACTGAAACTGAAGTCGAACAGCGAGGCGAAGAACCCCTTGGGCGAGGTATCGAATCCGTTGCTGCCGAGTGGGGGCTGGAACGCCGGGTTACCGGGAATACCAGGTCCTGGCGGTGGCTGAAAGGTCATGAGCATCGTCTCCTCACGTTGCTAGAGACGCCCGCCTAAAGCGTGACACAGTCGTCGGCACAGCGGCGGAACAGCTGTGGCAGGCCTCTGACATCCCGTGCCAATAGCACCGCCCCGGTTACGCTGGCGGGCATGCGCTTCGGATTCAAAACCTCACAGCAGAACACGACCTGGGCCGACATGCTCGCCGTGTGGCGGGAGGCCGACGACATCGAAATCTTCGAATCCGGCTGGAACTTCGACCATTTCTATCCGATCTTCTCCGATTCGACCGGACCCTGCCTGGAAGGCTGGATCACCCTCACCGCGCTCGCGCAGGCAACCCGCCGGCTGCGCATGGGCACCTTGGTGACCGGCATCCACTACCGGCATCCGGCCGTGCTCGCCAATATGGTGTCCACCCTGGACATCGTCTCGGACGGCCGCCTCGAACTAGGCATCGGCGCGGGCTGGAACGAGGAGGAATCCGGCGCCTACGGCCTCGAACTCGGCAGTGTGCGCGACCGCAGCGACCGTTTCGAGGAGGCGTGCGAGGTACTGGTCGGCCTGCTGTCGCAGGAGACCACCACCTTCCAAGGCAAGTTCTACGAGCTGGCCGAGGCCCGCAACGAGCCCAAGGGCCCGCAGCGCCCGCACCCGCCCATCTGCATCGGCGGCAGTGGCGAGAAGCGCACCCTGCGCACCACCGCCCGCTTCGCGCAGCACTGGAACTTCGTGGGCGGCACTCCCGAGGAATTCGCCCGCAAACGCGATGTGCTGCATGCCCATTGCGCCGATATCGGCCGCGATCCCCGCGAGATCACCCTGTCCAGCCACGTCCGGCTCGGCGAGGACGGCGCTTTCGGGCCGGTCGTCGATCAGATCGCCGGCTTGGCCGCCGAGGGTCTCGACCTGGCCATCGTCTACCTGCCGACCCCGCACACCCCGAAGATCCTCGCCCCGCTCGCGGAAGCCCTGGCCCCGCTGGCCTGATCTCATTGCGGCAGGACGTATTCGGTAGGCGCGGTGTTATCCGACGCCCGGGCATGATCCGGCATCGTGGATCATGCCCGGGGGTATCCCGAGTCGTCAGTGTCAGTTCGAGGGGCCCTCGGAGATGGAGCCGGCCGGGATCGTGCCGCTTCCGCCCGGCGGGATCTGGGCGATCGAGGGACCCTGGCCGCAGGTGGTGCTCGTGTAGACGTACACGGTCTGGTCGGACTGGTTCGAGATGGCCAGCGGGATAGCCGTATCTTCCGAGACGAAGCAACCCGAGGGATCGTTGTACTGCGCGCCACTGACCACCACGTAGTTGCCATCCGCCTGGGCGGGTCCGGCCAAGAGGATGGTGGCGCCGGCGGCAGCCGTAGCCGCGAGTACTCCGATGAGTCGTTTCATGTTCAGCCTTTCGTGATGGGCGGTGATCTGATCCGGAGACGTGCCGGTAGGCCGAGTTCGGATCGGGGCATTTCGATCACCTAGGTGTGCTGGCTCAGTAAAGCCCGTGGTTCACGAGGAGTCCGAAATACCTCTGCCTCACAGGGTGGCCGATTCGGGACTTCCCTCGCATGAGAATCCGTAGAACTCGCTGCGCCACACTATATTTATATGATTTCCGGGTCCGCCGCCACGCGTACGAAGAATGATCGGACAGCGTGCCCGGCGGAGGCGTCTAAAAGGTAAAAAGGACAAAAGCGACATTTGTGTCGTTGATCAATTCATGGTGTCGAGAGTGTTGCTCATAGTTCCGATGCCCTCGATGTGAGAGTTCAGCGTCGCACCCGGAGTAAGGAATCGTTGCGGCTGCCGGGCCATTCCGACACCGGCGGGGGTACCGGTGAAGATGAGGTCGCCGGGCAGAAGCTGGACAATCGAGGAGAGGTAGGCGATCAGCTCCGGAACTGATCGGGTGAGATCGCGGGTGCGGCCGTCCTGCAGGATCTCGCCGTCGAGATCGCAGGACAGGGCGAGGTCGTCGGGATCGCCGAATTCGTCGACGGTGACGACCGCCGGGCCGATCGGGGCGAAGCCCGGATAGGACTTGCCGAGCGAGAACTGGGGGACCGGTCCCGAGAGCTGGATCGCGCGCTCGGAAAGGTCCTGGCCGACAGTCAGGCCCGCCACGTGACTCCAACCGTCCTCGGGTCGAACGTCCTTCGCGTGCCGTCCGACGACCACGACCAGCTCCACCTCCCAGTCGACCTTGTCGCTCGGCAGGCTGACTCGGCTGTAGGGCCCGGTGATGCTCGAGACGAACTTGGTGAAGACCGCCGGAGTGGGCACGGCTTCCTGGATGCCCGACTCGCTCGCGTGCGCCTGATAGTTCAGCCCGATACCGAACACCTGGGCCGGGCGGACCACCGGCGGGCCGACGCTCTCCGGCGTGAACGGGATCGCCTCGCCGAGAGGTTGCTGCTGTCCCCACTCCCGGAACTCGTCCCAGTGCGCGAACACGACACCGGGATCCGATGCGAATCGCCCATCACTGGCCTTCTCGACATCGAGCGCCTTGTCGCCGTCGATGAGGCTGAGCCTGCCGTTGATGTTCCCGAACCGCATGGGTTGTCCTGCTTTCTGTTTGGAGGGGAAGGGACTGAAGGAACGTCGCGGGTTCACAGCCTGTAGGTGCAGGCCGCGACCTCGCCGAGGATCAGCGCGCGATCGGCGGTGTCCAGACCGTCGAGGGTCGCCAGGGTCGTGCGCCACACCGTGCGATACGAGGCGGCGGTCAGGGTGAAGGGCCAGTCGCCGCCGAACATCAGACGGTTCGGGCCGAAGACCGACAGGGCGTGATCGATATACGGCTGCCAGCGGGCCGCGGTGACCTCCGCGCCGGAGACCGTGGCCAGGCCCGAGATCTTGGCCACCACATTGGGTTCGGCGGCCGCGGCCGCGAGAAGATCCGCCCACGGCTGCCATTCGGCGGTGGCGATCGGGGGCTTGCCCAAGTGATCGAGGACCACCGTCAGCGCCGGATGCGCGGAGGCGATGATCGGGACCTGGGCGAGCAGATCGGGGCGTTCGGCGACGGCATCGAAAACCAGTCCGGCCTCGGACAATTGGTCCAGTGACTCGGAAACCTCCGGGCGCAGCAGCCAGTTCGGGTCGGGGTCGCGGTGAATCATGTGCCGGACGCCGGCGAACTCGGGACGCCGCGCGAGCGCGGGCAGGGCGGCCGCGACCTCCGCCGGGCGATGCAGTGGCAGCCAGCCGACTACCGCGGTGGGGCGTTTCGCGTGTGCGGCCGCCGCCAGCAGTGCGTCGTTCTCGGCGAGTGAATCGGAGGCCTGGACCAGTACGGCCGCGTCGACACCGTGCTCGGCGAACTCCGGTTCGGCATCGCCGAGCGTGTACGTTCGATATAAAACATCCGATGTATCTGTGAGCCAGTCGTATTCGACGTGGGATTTTCCACCACCGATCGTCCAAATGTGGACGTGGGCGTCTACAGTCATCGGAGGCATGATGTCACATCCTCGACAGAAGGAACCAGGTGTCGGTCACCGACGATGCGATAGCGAAGATCAAGGCGATGATCGTCTCCGGCGACCTGAAGCCGGGCTCGCGGCTGCCGCGCGAAGCCGACCTGGCCGCCGAACTGGGGGTCTCGCGCAACTCGCTGCGCGAGGCGGTGCGGGCGCTGTCGCTGGTGCGCATCCTCGACGTGCGGCAGGGCGACGGCACGTATGTGTCCAGCCTGGAACCGAATTCGCTGCTCGACGCCATGAGCTTCCTGCTGGAATTCCATCAGGACGATTCCGTGCTCGACATCCTCGGCGTGCGCCGCATTCTGGAACCGGCCGCCACCGCGCTGGCCGCCCGCCAGATGGGCGATGCCGAGATCGAGCAGCTGCGCACGCTGGTGGAACCACCCAGCCACTCGGTCACCGACCTGGTGGCCCTCGATCTGAGCTTCCATGCCGCCATCGCGGCCGCGTCGGGCAATAAAGTGCTTGCCTCGCTGCTGGATTCGCTGTCGATGCCGACCACCCGGGCCCGCATCTGGCGCGGCATCACCGAAGAGGGCGCCTTCGAACGCACGGTGGCCGAACATCGCGGCATCTGCGACGCCATTGCCGCCCACGATCCGGAGCTGGCGCATGCCCGCGCGCTGGCGCATGTCGGGGGCGTCATGGAGTGGCTGCGCATGGCGGCGGGCTGAGCGGGACGTCAGCGGCATCGATCGAGTTCGTCCCAGAGAGATTGTGGCACAGTCACTTTCAGCATCGCGACGGTGTCCTCGACTTCTGCCACGCTGCCCGCGCCGATGACAGTGCCGCCGATCGCGGGATGCCTGCCGGGGAACTGCAGGGCCGCGGCACGCAAGGGGACGTCGCAGGCGGCGCAGAGTTCGGCCATCGTGCGAGCTCGTTCGATGATGTCGCGTGGGGCCGGGCGATAGTCGAAGGTGGCCTGCCGCTGCGGATCCGCGAGAATGCCGCTGTTCAGGACGCCGGCCGCCAGCACGTGGATGCCGCGGCTCTCGCACTCGGGAAGCAGTTCGGCCTCGGCGCGACGATCCAGCAGGGTGTAGCGCCCGGCGATCAGCACGACGTCGATCGGGGATTCGCGGACGAAACGCAGGGCTACGTCGACATGGTTCACGCCCACGCCGATTCGTGAGCACACGCCCTCGGCGCGCAATTCGGCGAGCTCCGGGACCATTTCGGCCAGCGCCTGCGGCTGGTGGTTGTCCGGGTCGTGGACCAGCAGGGTGTCGATCCGCGACAGCCCGAGCCGGGCCAGTGACTCGGTCACGGACTGGCGGGTCCCCGCCGCCGAATAGTCGAGCCGCCGTGAGCGTTTCGGCGCGCCGTAGAAGTCGTCGGTGCCGTCCGATGCGGCGGGGTCCTTGTAGAGCAGCCGGCCGACTTTGGTGGAGACCGTGAACTCTGTCGGATCGGCTCGTCCGCGCAGAAACTGTCCGAGGCGTTCCTCGCTCTGCCCGGCCCCGTAGTGCGGTGCGGTGTCGAAGGCCCGAATACCCGCTGCCCAAGCCGCTTCCAGGGTTGCCTGGGCGGCGGTGGCGTCGACGGCGCGGAACAATCCCGCGTATCCGGCGCCGCCGAGCACGATCTCCGTCATATCGGTCACAGCTGCCACACCACCGGTAATGCCGCCGTCGTGCCCGCGGCCGAATAGTCGTGGGCGGTATCCAGGTACTCGTCCATGCGGGCCTGCCATGCGATATTGACCGGCAGCTCGGCCAGTTCGGCGAGCAGCTTCTCGTACGCATCGCAGTCGATCACATGGAACAGGTCCGTGCCGCTGCGCCAGATCGTCCACGAGGTGGCGCCCGCGGCGCGGATGGCCGCGACCAGTTCGGCGGGCACCTCCCGATGCGCCGCCTCGTAGTCCGGCTCCGCACCCGGTTTCAGCTTGGTGTGCAAGGCGATTCGCATGATTACTCCTGCCTGCGGCCGCTGGCGATACGGGTGATCACCAGTGCCACCAGGATCAGCGCGCCATTGATGAACTTCAGGGAGTCGGCGCTGACGCCACCGTAGGACAGCAGCTTCTGGATCAGCGTCAGGATCAGGATGCCGAAGAACGCGCCCAGCACCGATCCGCGCCCGCCATTGAGTGACACGCCACCGATCACGCAGGCCGCGAACACCTGGAAGATCATCCCGTCGCCCTGACTGACCTGCACACTGGCGAACTGACCGGAGTAGATGAGCCCGCCGATCGCGGCCAGCCCACCGGCGATGACGAGCACGGTGAGAACCACGGTGTCGGTGCGGATTCCGGCCGCCCGCGCGGCGGGCTCATTGCCGCCGACCGCGTAGAGCGCGCGACCCGCCGTCGTATAGGTCAGCACGAGATACCCGAGCGCGAACAGCGCCAGGCACACCAGCACATCCACCGGAATCCCCAGCACCCTGGTATTGCCCAGCCAGTCGATGGAGTCCGGAATCTTGGTGAGGGTGAACCCGCCGGTGAGGAAGGTCAGCAGCCCGCGCAGCGCAATGAGCATGGCCAGCGTGACAATGAACCCGTTGAGCCCGAACCGCACGATCAGCACGCCGTTCACCGCGCCCACCGCCAGCCCGACCAGCAGCGCCATCGGAATCGCCATCCACGGCGAAGCCCATGTGAAGGCACCGACTTTCGCCGTACCCATGGTCGCCCAGATGGCCACGCCGGGTGCGAGCCCGAACGTGGATTCCAGCGACAGATCCATTCGCCCCACCACCAGCACCAGCACCTCGGCCAGCACCAGCAGGGAAATCCCGCTCATGGTGGTGAGCACATTGGTGAGGTTGGTCAGCGACACGAAGTTGTGATTGATGAAGTAGCCGACCACCAGCACCAGCAGAATCGGCGGCACCAGCAGGAAATCACGCAACGCACCCCACCGCACCGACGCCAATCCCCGACCGGGCCGCGCCACCATGGCGGCACCGCCGGTTACGGCCGCCGCCTCGCTCGAGTCAACGGCCTGTGATGCGTCAGCCTGCGGGGCGGTGGCGTGTGATGCGTCAGCCCGCGAGGGCGCGGTGTGCGGTGCCTCTACCGGCGAGGTCTCGACGTGCGAGGTCTCGGCCTGCGATGGTTGCGGGTGCGAGGTTTCGGCGGAACTGGTCATGACAGTCCTTCCATGGCGGCGACGAGTTCGCGTTCGTCCCAGCCTTTTTCGTAATCTCCGGCGTGCCGGCCCTGTCGCAGGACCAGCACCCGGTCGCAGTCGCGCAGATCGTCGAGTTCGTCCGAGACCACCAGCACCGCGGTGCCGCGCGCGGCGGTATTGCGCAGGACGGCGCGCAGGGTGTCCTTGGAGCGGATGTCGACGCCCGCGGTCGGGGTGATCAGCACCAGCACGGCCGGTTCGGTGGCCAGCGCCCGGGCGAAGACGACCTTCTGCTGATTGCCGCCGGACAGTTCGGCGACACTCTGATCGGGGCTGTCGGCTTTGATATCGAGATCGCGAATGGCCTTGCCTGCGAGCTTGTTCCGGGCGTGGCCCGACAGCAGGCCGAAGCGGCCCAGCTGGCGGGGCACGGTGAGGGTGGCATTGTCGCCGATGCTCATTTCCAGGATCAGGCCCTGATCGTGCCGGTCACGGGGCACGAATCCGATGCCCGCCTGCAGCGCCGCCGCGACACCGGTGCGGCGCAGGGCCTTTCCGTCCACGGAGACAGAGCCGGTGCTCGCCTTGCGCAGTCCGACGATGGTTTCCGCCACCTCGGTACGCCCGCTGCTCCCACCACCGGCCAGGCCCACGATCTCGCCGGGACGCACCGTGAAGGCGATGTCGGCGAATTCGCCGGTGCGGGTGAGTCCCTCGACCTGCAATGCCGGTGCGGACCCGAGTTGCGTTGCGGGCCCGGACGTTTGGGCATCCAGCAATGCGGAATCGCCGGTCATCGCCGCGATCAGTTCGGGCTTGCTCAGCTCGGCGGCGGGCGCGGTGATGATGTGCCGGGCATCGCGGAACACCGTGATGTCCTGGCAGATCTCATAGGTCTCGTCGAGGTGGTGGGAGATGAACAAGAACGTCACGCCCTGCGCCTGCAGGTCGGTGATGCGGGTGAACAACCGCTTGATGGCGGAACTGTCCAATTGCGCGGTGGGTTCGTCGAGGATGATGAACCGCGCGCCGTAGGACAGCGAGCGCGCGATCTCCACCAGCTGGCGATGCTCCACCGACAGATCGCGGGCCAGCGTATCCACCGCCACGGGCACCTGCCAGGTGTCGAGCAGCTCGCGCGCCCGGCCACGCAGCGTGCGCCAGTGCACGATTCGCCCGCCGAAGCCCTGCCGGCCCAGGAAGAGATTCTCCGCCACCGACAGGTCCGGAATGATCGTCGAGTGCTGATACACGCACGCCACCCGGGCCCGCCACCCGTCACGGTCGGCGGGCGCGGGCGCCGGTTCACCCCGGAAGCGCACCTCCCCCTCATCGGGAGCTGCGAGTCCGGTCAGGATGGACACCAGCGTGGATTTGCCCGCGCCATTGCGGCCGACCAGCGCGTGCGTACGGCCCGGGGTCACCGCGAGCCGGACGCGTTGCAGGGCGATATTGCGGCCGAAACGCTTGGTCACGCCGATGGCCTCGGCAATCGGAACCTGCACGGCGGGCGCCGGATCGGCGCCGGGGGAGTCCGCCGGTTCGGGGAGTATCTGACCGCTCATCAGCCGCCGTGTCCCCACAGTCCGGGCGCGGTCGGCGGCAGCGTGTCCAGTTCGCCTACCTTGCCGCCGTTGCGGGTGACCACCGGTGCGGGCAACTGATCCTCGAGCATCCCGCCGACGCCGGTGTCGATGATGGTGGAGCCGTGATCGGTCGGTCCCGGCGCGAACTTCTTGCCGTCGATCGCGGCCTTGGCGTACACCGTCGCGTACTGCGCGTAGAGATCGGCGGGCTGGGAGATGGTGGCATCGATATCGCCGGCGGTGATGGCATCCAGTTCGGCCTTGATGCCGTCATTGGAGACGATCGTAATGTGGCCCGGCTGACCGGCTTTCACCAGTTTGCCGCTGCGCTTGAGCAGTGCGAGGGTGGGCTGCAGGAAGACGCCGCCCGCCTGCATGTAGATGCCGTTGATGTCCGGATCGGTGAGCAGCTTGTCCTGCAGGCCCGAGACCGCGCGATCGCCCTGCCAGTCGGTGGGGATCTCGATCACCTTGATGCCGGGGTAGCGGGTGGACATGCACTGGGCGAACGCTTCGGAGCGGTCGCGGCCGTTGATGGAGCTCAGGTCGCCCTGGAATTCCACCACCTTGCCCGCGCCCTTGAGCGTTTCACCCAGGTAGATACAGGATTTGGTGCCGTAGGCGCGATTGTCGGCGCGCACCACCATGTAGGCGCCGCCGCTGTCGGGGCGGGTGTCCACGCTGATCACCGGCACATGTTTGGCGGTCGCCGCCGTGATGGCGGGCTTCACCGCGGCCGTGTCCTGCGGCGCGATGATGAGGGCCTTCACATCCTTCGACAGCAGAGTGTCGACATTGGCCTTGAGCCGATCGGAGTCATTGTCGGAGGAGGTGTTGTCCAGCTTCACACCGACCGCGGCGGCCTTCGGGCCGAGGTATCCGGCGTAGGCGCTCCAGAAGTCGGAGTCCGAGCGCGGCTGATCCGCCCCGACCAGCACGCCGTTGTCCGCACCCGCGCCGACACTGGCAGCCGGGCCGCTGGAGGTGGTGCCGGTGGATTCGCGTGAGCACGCACCGGCGGCCACTAGTAGGAGGACGCCGCAGGCCACGGCTAGGAATCTGTTGGAGCGCAGCGGCGGGGCGGATTTCATGAGTTCTCGTACTCCTTCGTCGAGAGTGCCTCGGCCAGTAGTGGATTCGTGGGTTTGGCGCGCCAGATCGCGCCGGTCGGATAGGTGTAGGCGGCCAGGGTCCGCGGCAGCATCTCGGCACTGAAACCGGGTGCGCGCGGGGCTCGGTAGCGGCCGCGGTCGACCACGACCGGGTCGCGGAAATGCTCGTGCAGGTGGTCGACGAATTCGATGGCCCGGCCGGTCATGGTGCCGGACACCGCGATGTAGTCGATCATCGCGAGGTGCTGGACCAGTTCGCACAGCCCCACGCCGCCGGCGTGCGGCACCACGGGGACGCCGAACTTGGCCGCCAGCAACAGGATTGCGAGATTCTCGTTGACGCCGCCCACGCGAGCGGCGTCGATCTGCAGGATGTCGACCGCGCCGGCCTGCAGGAGCTGTTTGAACAGGATCCGGTTCTGGCCGTGCTCGCCGGTGGAGATCGGCACCGGTCGCACGCGGCGGCGGATCTCGGCGTGGCCGAGGATATCGTCGGGGCTGGTCGGTTCCTCGACCCAGGCCAGTCCGGCGGGTGCGAGCGCCGCGATCCACTCGACCGCGCGGTCGACGTCCCAGCGTTGATTGGCGTCCACGGCCAGGCCGATATCGGGACCGATTGCGGCCCTGGCTATTCCGACGCGGCGCACGTCCTCGTCGAGGTCGCGGCCGACCTTGATCTTGATCGTGCCGAATCCGTCGGCCACCGCGCGGCGGGCCAGCCGCGCCAGCTTCGCATCGGAGTAGCCGAGCCAGCCCGCGGAGGTGGTGTAGGCGGGATATCCGGTGGCGAGCAGCTTTCCAGTGCGCTCGGCCCGGCCGGGTGCGGCGGCACGCAGCATGTCCAGGGCCTCGCCGGGGGTGAGCGCATCGGTGAGATAGCGGAAGTCGACCAGGTCGACGAGGTTTTCCGGCTCCAGCTCGGAGACCAACTGCCACACCGGTTTTCCGGCGTACTTGGCGGCCAGGTCCCAGGCGGCATTGATCACCGCGCCCGCCGCCATGTGGACGACGCCCTTCTCCGGGCCCAGCCAGCGCAATTGCGAATCGTCGGTGAGGGTGCGGGCGAAGCCGCCGAGATCGGCGATGATCCCGGCGACCGACCGCCCGACCACCAGGTGCGCGAGCGCCCGGATGGCCGCCTGCTGCACCTCGTTGCCGCGGCCGATGGTGAAGGCGAACCCGTGGCCGGTCGGGCCGTCCGGATCGTCGGTGCGCAGGATGACATAGGCCGCCGAGTAATCCGGATCCGGATTCATTGCATCCGAGCCGTCCAATTCGCGTGACGTCGGGAACCGGACGTCGAGCGTGTCCAGCTGCGTGATGTGTGGCATCGGCTGCGCCCCCGTCGTAGAGAGTGATATGGGTCACGACTATACATCGGATGTCTACGGCGGCAAGGGGTAGCGAGGAATCGGTGAAAGTCGGGCTTTCAGTGCGTAATCCACTATCCGGACCGCGCGACGGTGCTACGGTCGGTGCGGTTAAACATCGGAGCTATCGCCATAGGAGTGGATCGACATGTCGCCGCAGACACTCGACGGAACCGCCGCCATCGTCACCGGTGGAGCCTCCGGCATCGGGCGGGCCGTCGCCGAAACCCTCGGGGCCGCAGGCGCACAGGTCACCGTCCTCGACCTGGAACCGCCACCGGACGGGCGGTACCTGCACTGCGATGTCACCGACGACACCGAGGTGCGCGGCGCGGTGAGCGCGGCGGCCGCGGCCATGGGTGGCCTCGATATCGTCGTGAACTGCGCGGGCATCGGCGCCCAGGGCACTATCGTCGATCACACCGACACCGAATGGCGAAAGGTGTTCGAGGTCAACCTCTTCGGCCTGGTCCGGGTCAGCCGCGCCGCGCTGCCCCACCTGCGCCGTTCGCCCGCCGCGGCCATCGTGAACATCTGCTCCATCGCCGCCACCACGGGCCTGCCCGACCGCGCGGTCTACAGTGCCAGCAAAGGAGCGGTGCTCGCGCTCACCCGCGCGATGGCCGCCGACCACCTCAGTGAAGGCATTCGCGTGAACTGTGTGAATCCCGGCACCGTCGACACCCCGTGGGTGCAGCGACTGCTCGCCGCGGCCGCCGACCCGGACGCGGAACTGGCTGCGCTGCAGGCCCGTCAACCCCACGGCCGGCTCGTCACCGCCGCCGAAGTGGCCGCCGCCGTCACCTACCTGGCCTCACCCGCCGCCGCCTCCACCACCGGCACCATGCTGGAGGTGGACGCGGGCATGCACTCCCTGCGCCTGCGCGCACCCGCGGTGGTGCCCCGATGACCGCCCGCCGCATGCCGCGCCCGCGCGAGCTCGCACCCCTGGTCAAGTTCGAACGCCCGTTCCCCGGACGTGAACGGAAACTCCAACGCGCCCAAACCATCTGGGATCTCCGAGAACTCGCGCGCAAACGCACCCCGAAGGTGGCGTTCGACTACACGGATGGCGCCGCCGACGCCGAAATCAGCCTGAACCGCGCGCGGCAAGCCTTCACCGACCTCGAATTCCGCCCCGCCATCCTGCGCGACGTTTCCAAAACCGACACCGCCACCACCGTTCTGGGCGCCGGTGTCACCCTGCCCTTCGGCATCGCCCCCACCGGATTCACCCGCATGATGCACGCCGCAGGCGAACTCGCCGGCGCGCGAGCCGCCGAACGCGCAGGCATCCCCTTCACCCTCTCCACCATGGGCACCACCGCCATCGAGGACATCGCCGCCACCACCGGCCCGGCGGCCCGAAACTGGTTCCAGCTCTACATGTGGACCGACCGCGACCGCTCCCTCGCACTGGTCGACCGCGCCGCCCGCGCCGGCTTCGAAACCCTCGTCGTCACCGTCGACGTCCCGGTAGCCGGAAACCGCCTGCGCGACGCCCGAAACGGCATGACCGTCCCCCCGTCCATCACCGCCTCCGGCGCCCTCGACGCCCTGCGCCGCCCCTGGTGGTGGTGGGACTTCCTGACGACGGAACCCTTGGCCTTCGCCTCCCTGGACCGCTGGTCCGGCACCGTAGCCGAACTCCTCGACGCCATGTTCGACCCCACCGTCGGCTTCGACGACCTGACCTGGCTCCGCGACCACTGGCCCGGCAAGGTCCTGGTGAAAGGCGTCCAAACCATAGACGACGCCAAACGCCTGGCCGCCCTGGGTGTGGACGGCATAGTCCTCTCCAACCACGGTGGCCGCCAACTGGATCGAGCCCCCGTCCCTCTCCACTTGCTCCCGGAGGTGTCCCGCGAGGTAGGCAAAGACCTCGAAATCCACCTGGACACCGGCATAATGCACGGCGCCGACATCGCCGCAGCTCTAGCGTTGGGCGCCAACTTCACCCTGATCGGCCGCGCCTACCTCTACGGCCTGATGGCAGGCGGCGAACCCGGCGTGAACCGCGCCATAGAAATCCTCCACACCCAACTCCTCCGCACCATGAAACTTCTGGGCGTCACCTCCATCGCCGAACTCGAACCCCACCACGTCCGCCTACTCGGCCGCGCCTAGGTTCCGGTGATGATGGGCGGGAGGGAGAGGCGGATGATTTTCAGCCATACCGAGGCGATTTGGCGGGGGAGGGGGCCGGTGTTGTAGGGGAGGTTGTATTCGGTGCAGAGGGTGCGGACTTCGGGGGCGATTTCTTGGTAGCGGTTGGCGGGGAGGTCGGGGAAGAGGTGGTGTTCTATTTGGTGGGAGAGGTTGCCGGAGAGGATGTGGAAGAGTTTGCTGCCGGTGATGTTCGAGGAACCGAGCATTTGGCGGACATACCATTCGCCCTGAGTCTCGTTGGCGGTTTCCTCCTCGGTGAAAGTTTGTACGCCGGAGGGGAAGTGGCCGCAGAAGATGATCGAGTAGGCCCAGATGTTGCGGACTATGTTGGCGGTGGCGTTGCCTGCCAGGGTGGGGAGGAAGAGGGGGCCCGTCAGTAGGGGGAAGGCCAGGTAGTCCTTGATTACTTGGCGGCGGGCCTTGCGCCATTGGGCGGTGAGGAGGCGTTTGAGGTCGGGCCAGCGGCGTTTGCCCTGGATGATGTTCTCGACTTCCAGGTCGTGGAGCATCACGCCCCATTCGACGAGCATCATCAGGAGGAAGGCGTAGAGAGGGTTGCCCAGGTAGTACGGATTCCATTGCTGCTCAGGGTCTATGCGGAGGAAGCCGTAGCCGAGGTCGCGGTCGCGGCCGCGGATATTGGTGTAGGTGTGGTGGATGTAGTTGTGGGAGTGCTTCCACTGGTCGGCGGGGCACACCAGGTCCCATTCGAAGACTCGGGAATTCAGGCCGGGCTCGCGCATCCAATCCCATTGGCCGTGCATGACATTGTGGCCGGTCTCCATATTGTCCAGGATCTTGGACAGGCTGAGGGCGGTCACGCCGGCCAGCCAGCACGGCGGCAGGAAACCTAGGTACATCAGGCCGCGGCCCGCGACCTCGAAACTGCGCTGCGCCTTGATGATCGAGTAGATGTACTCGCGATCCCGTTGGCCCAGATCGGCGGTGATGCGGGTGCGCAGACCGTCCAGCTGCCGGCCGATCTCTTCGAGCTGGGCCGGGCTCAGGGTCAACGGGCCGTCTGCGGACGCGACGAGTGTGGACATGGTGGTCGCCTGACTTTCGGATATCGATGCCGATATCGCCGGCCGCGACACTGGTGCCCAGCTGAATCGTCACAGGACGAGAGGATTCTCCATTCTACCGCCGCATTCCGGTGCTGTAGGCTTCTGGTGTCAGCGACGTATGTCTACGCTGTAGGTCCAGTTGAGGCTGCCACCTGGCCGAACGAATGCCCAACTACTGATAGGCGGCACGACATGGCAGTGAAAACGCCCTACGAGCTTCGAGTTATCCGCGTGCGGGATGCCGTGCGGGAGAACTCGAAACTGGATGAGAAGGCCGCGACGGCACTCGCCGTGCAGGTGCTGCGCGCCCTCGACACGATCCCCGAGAAGATCCGCTGATCCAGCCGCTGCTAGGCGGGTTGCTCAGTGACAGCGGCATATTCGGCCGCGCTGAGCAGCTTGCCCAGTGCGGTCGGCTGCACCGCGAACAGCCAGCCCTCCCCGTACGGATCGGTCCCGATCAGCGCCGGATCCTCGACGACGGCGGCATTCACGATCGTCACCCGCCCGGTCACCGGCGCGTAGAGATCGGAGACGGCCTTGGTGGACTCGACCTCACCGCAGGTCTCACCGGCCATGACCGTCGACCCGACCGCCGGCAACTCGACATGCACCAGATCGCCGAGCGCCGCGACCGCGACCGTGGTCAGCCCGATCCGGACCGGATGGTCCGGCAGCGCCGAATTCGGCTCCAGCGCAACCCATTCGTGCTCATCGGAGTAGCTGAGATCGTAGGGCAGCGCGGCGGCGGTACGAGGTTCGGACATGAGGTGACTCCCTGTTCGACAGTGTCCGGCGGGCACCGGACCTCGGCATGGTCACCTCCCCGCTCTGTCCTGTGACCTGAGAGTTTGGGCGCACCCGCGAGCACGCTGTTCACCTTCGGTAAGACCCGGTCGGAACCGGCGTCTTTCTCCAGAGTTGCCTCGGCACTGCGGTATTGGGCCTGAGAGATTCCCGGGGAGGGTGTTGCTCCTACGGCGTCTCCGAAGAGACTCTCCCGCTGCACGTCGACGGCGATCTTCAATTGTGTGTGGAACAGTAGGCGATCTTCACTGCTTTTGGAACAGTACCGGAAGCAGTAGATGCGAGGCGTACTTCTCGCCGGTATGCACGGTGAGACTGCCCGCGGAGATGTCCGCGGGCCGATCGTCCGGGTCGTCGTGCAGGAAGAGACCGGAGCCGGTGAACGGGATCGGGTGATCCGGAAGCACTTCCGGCACCGCCCCGGGATGGATGTAGTCGTGGCCTTGGATATCGAGCGTCAGCGTGTACCCGGCCGGCAGGTACAGGCTGGTCGGCAGGATCTCGACATCGACCTCATGAATGACGCCGGGAACGAGCGGCTCGGCGTGCTCGTGCGGGTGAACCGGCAGGTACGGCCGGGATCGCTC
This sequence comes from Nocardia sp. NPDC020380, assembly GCF_044386975.1. NCBI lineage: Bacteria > Bacillati > Actinomycetota > Actinomycetes > Mycobacteriales > Nocardiaceae > Nocardia > Nocardia sp. NPDC020380. The sequence continues at coordinate 721,178 of NZ_JBIRVQ010000002.1, forward strand.
CGGGTCCAGCGCGCGATGCGAGGCCCGCAACCAGCCCTGGGCGATGGGCACATTCGGGTCGTTGGCACCGCGATAGACGATCTCCTTGCCATCGGGTGCGAAGGCGCGCACCACGAGGAACAGGTCCGCGTCGGTGGTGGACGAGGCGATGAACAGCTTGGCCGCGACCGGCCCCGCGAACTCCAGGTCGACCGGAGTGACGTAGCTGAAGGAGACTCGGCCGGCCTTGCCCGTGTAGGTCACCGATGCGCCGGTCGATGGCTTCGCGCCCAGCGAGCCGTCGTGCGCATCGAGATATAAACGGGTCCAGTCGGTTTCGGGCAGTGGCCAGTCCGATCCGGTGCGCTCGCCGACATGGCCATCCGCATGCCGAGTCCGCAGATGCACACGGGGCTGCTCGGTCCAGCCGGTGTCCTCGCCCTTCAGGAAGTGCCCGAAGAACCGCCGCTGCAGGTCCGTGCCGTACCGGGCATAGAACAGCGACAGATGGTCGTCCTCGTGCATGGCGAGCCATTTGTCCTGCGACGCAGCCAGTTCGAGGCCCCGCGTATTGCCGCGCAGGTGCAGTCCCATGCCACCCCAGTTCCCCGCGGACAACAGCGGCACCGTGATTCGGGACCAGTCGGGAGCATTGTCGCGGTAATAGTCATCCAGGAAACGGTGCTCTCGGACCACCTGCCCGAGGTCCACCCGGCGCTGCGCCAGCTCGTCCTCGGTGAATGTCTCGTCACCACAGACGAGCAGCCCGGTGTGGGGATTGCGATCGCCCTTCGCACCGATGCCGTACTGCGACCCCGAAACCGTTCTCGCATACCAGGAATCGGTGAAGGTCGACAGAATTCCGCCGTGATAGGTGGCATCGCGGTAGCGGTCGGCGGCGCCCTCCCAGACGCACATCGCGCTCAGATGCGGCGGTTGCGCCGCGGCGACCGGCCATTGGATCATGGCGAAGTATGAGATGCCGTTGAGCCCGACTCGGCCATTGCTCCACGGCTGAGCTGCCGCCCATTCGATCGACTCGTACAGGTCCCGGGTCTCGCGCGGAGAGAACGGATCCAGGAAACCGGGTGACCGGCCGGCGCCGCGGGAATCGACGCGCACGCACACATACCCGTCGGGCACCCATTGTTCGGGATCAACCAGCTCGAAGACCTGGTACCTGCCGCTGGAACCGTCGAGTATCTCCGGATGGTCGTCGACCATCTGCTGCCATTGTGCGGGCCACGATTGCTGGAACGGTTTGCCTTTCCCGTACGGGCCGTACGCGAGAATTGCGGGGTAGACGCCTTCCGCGGTCGGGCGAAAGACGTCGGCGCGCAGAATGTTTCCGTCATCGGTTTCGATGGGGACGTCCCATTCGATGGTCATATCGCCGATCACATCGACACGGAATGGGCCTGAGGTTGCCGGGTCGTTCATGGTCTGTGTCCTCCGGTGAATAGCTGTGATGGTCGAAATGGATCAGGGCAGGGTGACGATGACCTTCGCGGCCGAGACGCCCTTGCGCTGGATGTCCATGGCCGACTGGATGTCCGCGATGCCGTGTCCGGCGACGAAGGGTTTCGGCACGGCGAGATAGCGGCCGTCGGCGAGGGCCGCCGGGAGGAAGTCGCGGTAGATCGCGGTGCTGACCTCGTTCGACTTGAGGGTGGTGCCGAAGATGTACTTGGTGCGGACACCGCGCAGTCTCGATGAGAACTGCAGTGCCACATTGGAAGTGATGAGCCGCAGGATCAGGCGGGGGACCGCGAAGCGGGGGCGGTCGGGGTCGGCCAGATGGTCGAAGGAGACCGGTGGGGTGGCGAGGGCGACGAACCTGTTGCCTCGGCACCCGCCGGCGATCTGTACACACGATCGGGCGGAGGTGGGGCCGAAGGCAATGGCGCCCGCCAGGGTGCGACCTTCGAACGCCGCAGTGACGTCCGCGACGACTGCCGGGCTGTTGTAGTCGTAGACAGCGCTCGCGCCAAGGGATTTCACGTAGTCGAAGTTGTGCGGCGAGGCCGTTGCGATGACTTCGTAGCCGGCGGCGACGGCCAGCTGGATGGCATTCGACCCGACACTCGTCGAACCACCCCACACCAGCACCGTTTCCCCGGTGGGGGTGGCGTCCACCGTCGGAGGCCGCAGTCCCAGCTGGTCGGTCTGGAACAGTCCGCACGCCGCGGTCGAGACAGCGAGAGGGAGTACCGCGGCGTCTTCGAAGGGCAGCGTGCCCGGAATCGGCGCGGTCATCCGCTCCAATACGACTGTGTAGAGCTGGAATCCGCCCTCGGCGGGGCTGTTGCTGTCCTTGTCGGTGCCGACCGCGTGGGCGAGCACCCGATCACCGACGCGGAAACGGGTGACCGCACTGCCGATCTCGACCACCTCGCCCGCGATATCGGCGCCCAGCACGGCCGGATAGCGCAGCCAGCGGTAAGCGAGGTTGCCCGCGAGCTGGATGATCCAGTCGAGCGGATTGATGGCGATGGCGTGGTTGCGGACCACGATCTGGTCGGCAGCGGGTGCGGTGTAGGGCGCGGAACCCACTTCCAGCTGGGCTTTTTCGGCGTTGATCCAGGCGGCGGCATTGGTCGGCATCGGACAGGCTCCTCGGAATCGAGTGATTGCACTTGGTGCAGTCACGAGTGTCGCATGTGATTACACCAAGTGCAATGCCGTATCTTGGCCGCATGGCACGTTGGGAACCGGACACCGAGAGACGGCTGCAGCAGGCAGCCATGGAGCTGTTCGCGGAACGCGGATATGCCGCGGTGACGATCGCCGAGATCGCCGAGCGCGCCGGCCTGACCAAGCGCACATTCTTCAACTACTTCACCGACAAACGGGAAGTGCTCTTCGCCGGCGCACAGGCATTCGAAGCGAGTGTCGTCGGCCATCTGACCGAGAGCGACGCGGACCTCGCCCCTATCGAGGTCGCCATCGGCGCGCTGACGCGGGCCGGTCAGGAATTGGCGGGCTACAGCGAATTCGCCGCTGCCCGCCGGCAACTCATCGCGTCCTCATCCGAACTACAGGAACGCGATCTGAACAAGATGACCGCACTGGCCGCGGCCATGGCCGAGAGTTTGGGCCGGCGCGGCATCCCGGCCCATATCGCCACCCTGGCCGCGCAGGCGGCGGTGGCCGTCTTCACTGCGGCTTACGCCGCCTGGGTCGAAGACGCCACCGCAGACCTGCATATCCTCATGCAGCAATCGCTCGCCGATCTGCGCCGAGCCGTCGGCGCGCCTTCGTGATTCGGCCCCCTGCGCCGAATCGGGTTCAGCGTCGCCCGTGCAGCGCGTAGGCGAGTTCGGCTAGTTGACCGAGGGTGCGGTCGAGTTGGGGGTAGCCCTGTTCGACGAGGACCTTGGTGACATTGGTGGTGATCAGGGGACCGGTGAAGGCGACGCTGGCGGTGACGGTGGTGCCGCTCTCCGAGCCTTGTAGCTGGTAGGCCAGGTCGCATTGGACGCCGGCTCTGCCCTTGCCGCGCAACACGACTCGGGTCGGCTCTTCTAGCTTCTTGACGGTCCATTCGACTTCTTCGGACATGCCGTGCACCAGCACCTCGGAGACGAGGGTGGAGCCTTCGACCAGCGTTTGCGGTGGGCGGCCGACGAACTCGCGGTGGATGCCCAGCCAGTACTCCCACGTGGGTGGGGCGACGATGGTGCGGAACAACGCCTCGGGTGTGCCGGGGACGTCTTTGCTGAGGTGTATCGCTCCCAAGAGAACTGATCCTCCGAAATATGCAGGCGCGGTGAACGAATGGACTATCGATCCAGATAACCGACCGCCTCTGCCTTCAATCCCCCCGCGCCGGCGAGAACGATCTTGACATACGGAAAATCAGAGCACAACAGCAGCGTAAATTCACTTGAACTGCGACTTTGCAAATGAAATCGCATTCGCAAGCGCTCCGCCGACCGCACCGGAATCCGCGCGAATCACGGTGCGGTCAAGGGCCATATCCCGATCGGCACGATCGAGGTGGCGCGACCTTCCTCGTCCAGCACCCGGCCGAGCCGTTTGACATGGCTCAGAGCCAAGGCCACATCGAGGATTTCGAGGTCGGGGACCCGTTCGGCGAGCGCGGCCTGCAACCGGTTGATATCGGCGACCGACCGCAGCCAGACGGAGATCAGCATATTGGGGCGACCGCCGGTGACCGCGCAGCAGAGGCGCGTCTCCGGGAGTGTGGCGAGTTGCCGGGCGATGGCGTCGAGCCGTTCGGGGCGCACCCGGCACCACAGCGACGCGCTGACCGGCCAGCCCGAGAGTGATTGCGCCACTTCACAGCGCATGGTCACCTGACCGGTCGACAGCGCGGTACCGAGCCGGCGGCGCATGGTGCTGGCACTGCCACCGGTGCGCTCGGCCAGTTCGGTGGAACTCGCGCGGCCGTCGAGCTCCAGCGCGGTCAGGAACTCGGGGTCGGGGCGGGGGAGGGGCGTCGTGCCGTGCGCGGCCCGCGGGACCGAGGCCTGAATTCGCTCCTGCTGCGCGGCATCGAGGACGCGCAGCTGCCAGCGACTGCCTTCGGTGAGAACCGAGGTGACGACATGCGTGCGGCAGCTCTGTACCCCGGGCGTGGTGCCCAGCGAGGTCAGCACATACGACGACAACGCGGCCAGGTCGTGCAGCACGACCGTCAGCAGCAGATCGCCCTCCCCGGTGATGTGTTCGATGGTGCCGACACCGGGCTCGTCGCGCAGCCGCTGCGCGACCCGATGTGCTTCGCCTGCCGCACAACCCACTTCGATGAAGGCGAGCACCAGCGACGCCAGCGAGGCCGGCCCCGGATAGACCGCGATCCAGGCGCGCCCGTCGGACTCCAGCTGATTCCAGCGCCGCGCCGCGGTCGCCGGATCGATGCCGAGCACACTGCCCAGCAGGCTCCAGGACGCCCGCGGATCGATCTGCAGCCCGTTGATCAGTTTCAGCTCCAGATCATCGATCGCGAGCAGATCCGGCATTTCGCCTCACAATCTGATTTATAGATGCAGAGATGGCTGTCCGATTGCCACCGCAATCTAACATCCGAAGCAGGACGTTTGCTCGTCTGTCTGACCTCGGTCAGAAAGGAAGAACGCATGACTGACGCCTCGACGCTGCGGCCGTCGGCAACTCACCGGACACCCGTCGCACCCCATCGCCGCCGCGAACTCACGGCCGCCACCGTCGGCGCCATCGTGGAATCCTTCGACTGGAGCATCTACGTGGTGTTCGCGGTCTACTTCGCCGCGGACCTGTTCGGCGGGGACTCCCTCAGCTCCATGCTGGCCGCCTACGGCGGATTCACCGTCGGCTTCCTGGCCCGCCCGATCGGCGGCGTGCTCCTCGGCCGGCTCAGCGACTCGCGCGGACGGAAATTCAGTCTGCTGGTGAGCATGAGCCTGGTCTCCGCCGCCAGCCTCGTCTTCGCCGTGCTGCCCGGCAGCGCCTCGATCGGCGTCTGGGCCGCGGTCCTCGCGGTGGCCATCCGCGTGGTGCAGGGCATGGCCTACGGCGGCGAGGGCCCGACCGTGGCCGCCTATGTCGCCGAGACCGCGCCGCCGCGGCACCGCTACCTGTTCAGCGCAATCTCCTACGGCGGCGTCATGTTCGGCTCGCTGCTGGCCTTCGGCATGGTGGCGGTATTGAACGCGACCATCGGCTCGGACGCCATCTACCACGGCGGCTGGCGCTGGGCCTTCGTGGCCGGCGGCCTGCTCGGGCTGCTCGCGCTGTGGGTGCGCAGCTTCGCGCCGGAGTCCGAGGAATTACTCGAGGCGAATCGTGCGGAGCCGCAACGCCGCCCATCGATCCTCTCGATCCTGAACAACCATCGCTGGGCGGTGCTGACCGTCTTCCTGTCGACCTTCGGCATGACGATCGGCTACTACTTCGCGCTCGTCTATCTGCCGAAATACGCTGCGGCGCTGGGGATAACGGATGCGACCACGGCCTCGTCGCTGATGACGCCGGTGCTGGCGATCGTGCTGATCGCCATGCCGTTCGCGGGCCTGCTGGCCGACCGCGCCGGGCTGCTGCGCGTCATGCGGATCGCCTACGCGATCGCCGCGGTGTGCCTGCTGCCCATCGTGTTCGCCATGGTGCACGGGGTGCTGCCCTTCGAAGTCGCCGCGATTCTGCTGGGCCTGCTGATGGTCACCGGCATGTCGGTCGGGCACGTCTTCTGCGCCATGCTGATGCCGGTCGAGGTGCGGGCGGTGGGCACCGGAATCGTCACCGCCACAACGATCGCCGTCTTCGGCGGCACCTTCCCGATGCTGGCCGAATGGCTGATCGGCATCGGCCTGAGCACGGTGATCCCGTTCTACGTCGCGGGCGCGGTGCTCGCCTCGTTCGCCTGCACCTTCACGGTCATGAAGGTCGATTTGTTCACTGCCGCAAGCACGAAGGAGAACTCGGATGTCGGTTCGCGATGACGCACGGGAGCTACAGGGCGAGCTGGTCACCTTGCGGCGGAGTCTGCACCTGGAACCGGAGCTGGGTCTCACCCTGCCCCTGACGCAAGAGAAGGTCCTGAACGCGATCGACGGCCTGGGCCTGGAGATCAGCCTCGGCTCATCCCTGTCCTCGGTCACCGCCGTACTGCGCGGCGCCCGCCCGGGCCCGTCGGTGCTGCTACGCGGGGATATGGACGCACTACCCGTGGCCGAACGCAGCGGCCTGGACTTCGCCGCACACGGTGAACGGATGCACGCCTGCGGCCACGATATGCACACCAGCATGCTGGCCGGCGCGGCCCGGCTACTGAGCGCGCACCGCGATCGGCTCGCCGGTGATGTGGTGTTCATGTTCCAGCCGGGGGAGGAGGGCTACGACGGGGCCCGGCGCATGATCGGCGAGGGCGTCCTCGACGCCGCGGGCGATCGGGTGATCGCCGCCTATGCGCTGCACGTGATGAGCATGGCCCCGACCGGGCTGTTCAGCACCCGCCGCGGCCCCTGCCTCGCGGCCTCGGACAATGTGCGGGTCACCGTGCGCGGTGCGGGCGGGCACGGTTCCATGCCGCATCTGGCCAAGGACCCCATCCCCGCCGCCTGCGAAATGGTCATCGCACTACAGACTCTGGTGACCCGCGGCTTCGACATCCACGATCCGGTGGTGATCACCGTGGGCTCCATCCACGGCGGCACCACCCACAATGTCATCCCCGACGAGGTCCACTTCGAGGCGACCGTGCGTTCGTATTCGCCGGTGGCGCATGCCCGTATCAAGGACGGTATCGTGCGCATGGTGCGCGGTCTGGCCGAGGCGCACGGCTTGACCGCCGACGTCGACTACGAAGAGCTGTACCCGGTGACGGTGAACGATGCCCGCGAGGCCGAGTTCGCCGCGGCCACCGTCGCGGAACTGCACGGCGAGGAGCGATACGCCTGGGCCCCCAACCCGGTCGCCGGGTCCGAGGACTTCTCGCGCGTGCTCGACGAGGTCCCGGGCGTCATGCTCATGCTGGGCGCGGCGCCCGCCGGCTCGGAACCCGAACGCGCACCGGCGAATCACTCCCCGCTCGCGGTCTTCGACGAATCGGTGCTCGCCGACGGCGCGGCGCTGTACGCCGAACTGGCGATTCGCCGCCTCGCCGACGAAGGACATCGTTCCGACGCGGCTTAGCCGCTCAGTCCTCGCGATACCCGAGATCGGTCGAGATCCGCCCGGCCGCCTGACGCACCACCGGGATCAGCCCGCGCATGCGCTCGGCCGGCATATAGGGCGTGGTCGCCGAAACACTGATGGCGCCCACGATGTTTCGCGAGGCATCGCGGATCGGGGCCGCGACGCAGCGGATGCCCGGTTCATTGTCCTCCAGATCCAGGCTCGCGCCGATCCGGGCGTACTCCGTCATGCGGGCGAGGAATTCCGTTGCGTCGCCGCCCTTTCCGTCTGCGACCCGTGCATTGTCGGCGGCGAACAGGGCCGCCCAGCGCGGCGCGGAATCCAGCAGCAGGGCCTTGCCTACGCCCGCGCGCGTGAGCGGCATGCGGTAGCCGACCCGGGAACGCATTTCCGCGCCCCGCGAGCCGGAGAGCTTGTCGAGATAGAGCACCGATCCGTCGTCCTCGACCGCCAGGTGGACGGTGTCGAGCACCTTCGCCGACAGCTCTTCGAGGATCGGCCGGGCCACTACCGGCAGCGGATTACCGTGCAGCGCCTTGAATCCGAGCTCGATGAGGGCCGGGCCCAGCGTGTACCCGCGGTGACCGCTGCGCAGATACCCCTCGTGCACGAGCAGCTGGATCAGCCGGTGCGCGGTACTGCGGCCCAGGCCGGTGCGCTCCACCACCGCTCGCAGATCGTGCGCGCCATCGGCGACGGCACGGATGACCGCCAGCCCGCGGGCCAGCGTCTGGGTGCCGGGAGGAATGTCGGTCGGAGCTGCGGTCACCATTCGAGTGTCCCAGATATAGGGAACACGTTGGTAATTTTGGGATACCCCGAAGATAGTGGTGGCGTGACTCAGCACCCGGCCCCGGAACCGTGCCTCATAGCGCTGGACTGGGGTACGTCCGCGCAGCGGGCCTGGCTGCTCGGCGCCGGCGGCCGCATTCTCGACGCCCGCCGGTCCGGTGCCGGACTGCTCAGCACCTCCGCCGGTATCGACCTCACCGATCCCGCCGCCCGGGCCCGCGGCCACGAAGCCGCCTTCCTGACACTGGTCGGCGACTGGCTGCGCGCGCACCCGGGCCTGCCCGCGATCGCCTGCGGCATGGTGGGCAGCGCGCGCGGCTGGCAGGAAGCCGAATATCGCACCGTGCCATGCCCATTGACCTTCGGCGCCGACGACCTCACCCCGGTGAGCCACCGAGAAGGCTTGCTGCACTTGGTACCCGGACTGCGAGTCGCTCCCGACCCCGCCCGCATGATCCCCGGCGATGTGCTGCGCGGCGAGGAGACCCAGGCCATCGGCATCCTCGCGCAGCTGCCCGATCCCGATGCCGCGCAAACCCTGGTGCTGCCCGGGACACACAGCAAATGGCTGCGCATCCACGACCGCGAGGTCACCGGCTTCACCACGGCCATGTCCGGCGAGCTCTACGCACTCGTCACCGAACACGGCATCCTCGGACATACCGCGACCACGCCGGTACGCGATGACGCGGCGTTCGCCCGCGGGCTGGCCGCGAGCGCGAACCCGGCGGCACGCGGACTCGCGGCGGAACTCTTCGGCGCGCGGGCACTTGTCCTCGCGGGCGCCCTCGCCTCGTCCGCGCTGCCGGACTATGTGTCCGGCGTGATCATCGGGGACGAAGTGTGCCGGCTACTGCCGCACTATCGCGAGCCGGGACGAATCACCCTGTGCGGCAGTGCCGATCTGTGCCGCCGCTATGCGACCGCCCTCGAGTATCGCGACATTGCCGCCGAGATCATCGGCGAAGACGTTGCCGCACAAGGACTCTGGGCCATTGCCTGCACCGCCGGTCTGGTCGGATCGGCGCAAGCAGCAGGGCAACAATCATGAAGGAGCACGCCATGACCCACACCGCGACCACCTCCTCCGGACTGGTGGCCGTCCTGCGCGGCATCACGCCCGACGAAGTCGCCGCGATCGGAACCGCACTGGCGGAGGAGGGTTTCGCTGCCGTCGAGGTGCCGCTGAACTCACCGCAGCCTTTCCTCTCCATCGAACGACTGGCCGCCGCTGTCGGCGAGGTCTGCGTCGTCGGGGCGGGCACGGTCCTGAACGTCGACGATGTCGCCCGCGCTCATACCGCGGGCGCGCGCATCATCGTGTCGCCCGATACCCACGTCGAGGTCATCACCGCGGCGATCGAACTCGGCCTGCGCCCGTACCCCGGTGTGGCGACACCGACCGAGGCCTTCACCGCCGTTCGCGCCGGTGCTCGTAGTCTCAAGCTGTTCCCGTCCCACCTGCTGGGGATCACTGGCATGCGGGCCCTGCGCGCGGTGCTACCGGCCGAGGTCGAACTGCTGCCGGTCGGGGGCATCGATGAGGACAATATCGGCGCCTGGGCCGCCGCGGGCGCCGGCGGGGCCGGGCTCGGCACCAGCGTGTACCGCCCCGGCGACGGCGCCGACATCGTCCGCGCACGGGCCCGGAAGCTCTGCGCCGCATGGTCATCCGCCACGGCCTGACCGTCCCATTCATCGCCGGACGCCGTCGCGGCCAGCCGTACAGGAGGAACCAATGAAGATTACGTCCGTCAAGACCTTTTCCGTCCCGCCGCGCTGGCTGTTCCTGCGGATCGAGACCGACACCGGCCCGGTCGGGTGGGGCGAACCGGTGCTCGAGGGCCGCGCCGCCACTGTCGCGGCGGCCGTGGAGGAACTGTCCGACTACCTGATCGGGCAGGATCCCAGGCGGATCGAGGACTTGTGGACGGTGCTCTACCGCGGCGGCTTCTATCGTGGCGGCGGCATCCACATGAGCGCCCTGGCCGGAATCGATCAGGCGCTGTGGGACATCAAGGGCAAGAGCTTCGGCGTGCCCGTGCACGAACTGCTCGGCGGCCGCGTGCGCGACCGCATGAAGGTGTACTCCTGGATCGGCGGCGACCGGCCCTCCGATACCGCGAAGGCGGCCCGCGAGGTGGTCGATCGCGGGTTCACGGCCGTGAAGATGAACGGCACCGACGAACTGCAGTACCTGGATTCCTTCGACAAGATCGACCGCTGCGTGGCGAACGTCGCGGCGGTGCGCGCGGCGGTCGGGCCGGATATCGGGATCGGCGTGGACTTCCACGGGCGCGTGCACAAGCCGATGGCGAAAGTGCTGCTGCGCGAGCTGGAACCGTACCGGCTGATGTTCGTCGAGGAGCCGGTGCTCTCCGAACACGTGGACGGCTGCCTGGATGTGCTGCGCCACAGCCCGATTCCCATCGCGCTCGGCGAAAGGCTGTTCTCGCGCTGGGATTTCAAGGACATCATCACCTCGGGCGCGGTCGACATCATCCAGCCCGACCCCTCGCACGCGGGCGGCATCACCGAAACCCGCAAGATCGCGCACCTGGCCGAGGCCTACGACATCGGCCTCGCCCTGCACTGCCCGCTCGGGCCGATCGCCCTCGCCACCTGCCTGCAGATCGACGCCGGCTGCTACAACGCCACCATTCAGGAACAGAGCCTCGGCATCCACTACAACACCAGCAACGACCTGCTCGACTACCTCGTCGATCCGAGCGTGTTCACCTACGCCGACGGCCAGGTCGAGATTCCGTCCGGCCCCGGACTCGGCATCGAGATCAACGAGGAATACCTGGCCGAGCGCGCCGCCGAGGGCCATCGCTGGCGCAACCCGATCTGGCGGCATACCGACGGCTCGTTCGCGGAGTGGTGATCGCGGTGATGCTCAGCGCTCGTCTTGGTGGTCTTTCCCATCCTGCTCGTCGGGCACGGCGAAGAGGCGGATTGCCATGGGGCGGGCGCCTTTCGGGGCATCGGTGCGCAGGGGGTGGCCGTACTTTTCCAGTAGTTCCATGTACTCGTCGATGAAGGCGAGCAGCTCTTCATGGGTCATGTAGGTGCCGTGGCGCTGTACCTGCGCCCAGCCGTCGGGGCCGGTCCACTCCTGATTGGCGCGGACGTAGCGGTCGATGTCGGCGTTGATCTTCAGTTCCGCGAGTTGTTTCGCCGCGGCGTATTCATCGGGTTCCATGGTGGCCGGATCCGGCATGGTGTGGCTGAACGGTATTGCCCGCCACCACCTTTCGCGGCCCTGTGACTTCTCCGGGATCTCCTCGATGAGTTTGGACTCGGCGAGTTTGCGCAGGTGGTAGCTGGTCGTGCCGGTGCTCTCGCCGAGCAGGCCGGCCAGGGTCGTCGAGTTCGCTTCGGCGTTCGCGCCCAGATGCTGCAGGATGCGGCCCCGCAGGGGATGGGCCAGCGTCCGGTACAGCGCTGTGCGTTCGACGCTGGTCTGGGGCTCGACGGCGCGTTTCGACATGTGCCCCACATTAGCAGAGGTATCTCTGCAAAGAAATGTTTGCAGAAATCTGTAGGCAATCGTACGTTGGTTCGCATGCGACCGAAACGAACCGTCATACACCGGATTTCGTGGCTGCCCGTGGTGATCGGATCGGGCGCGCTGCTCAGCGGCTGCTACGACCTGACCCTCGCCGCCATCGGGCCGGACTCCGTGGAAGCCGCGTGCTCCGGCACCGGCGAACTGTTGCTCGCGCTGATCTGTAGTCAGTGGGCGGTGTTGTCCATCTCCAGATCCGCGAGGTGACGCTGGATGACCGGGAGGACGACCTTGGCGTAGCCGATGACATCGGCGGGCTGGCCGGCAGTGGCGATTTCGCCCTGGGTGGCCTTCACCGCGCCTTGGTGTCCGGCGATGAAGAAGGTGACGAATTCCTTGTCGAAGGCGGCGCCCTGCAAGCCGTCGAGCTTGGTCATTTCGGCGGTCAGGGTGTCGTTGAGTTGGCTGGGGAGGGGGACATTGTGCTGCTGGGCCAGCATGGTGATGCCGGCATCGATGAGCGCGTGGTCGGAGACCAGCATGGCCCCGGTGTCGCGGACCGGCTGGGTGGAACCGGATTTCTGCGCGAGGGCGCCGGCCTGTTGTTCGGCCAGATCGTCTTCGTGGACGGCAATCAGCCATTTCGCCGAGGGCGAGGTGCTGTCGGCCGCCGGTACGGCCGCGGATGTGGTGGTGGAACTTGCGGAATTACTGTTCGAACTGCATCCGGCGAGGGCAGCGATCACGATGAATGACGCCCCGATGGTCGCTGTGGCCGAGGAGAATTTCATGGTCACTTTCGTACCCACTCTCTCGAGCTCTGCGCAGGCAGCCGGGGTGGCTACCGGCCCATCCATTATGCGCGTCAGCAGTGCCGGCGCGGCGGCAGCCCCGAGACGTCGGAAGCGTTGTCGCGGAACGTTTCCGCGAAATCGAGAAAGCGGTACACATCGTCGAAAGTGGTGGCCAGGCCCAGCGAAACCCGCACGGCGCCACCGGTTGTCATGCCCATATCGTGCAGGAAACGGTCGTAATCGGGTCGTTGCGTGCGGTCGAAATTCGCGGTGATCGTCGCCTTGTCGATCCCGAGCGCGACCTGTCCCGCCCCCGGATTGCAGAAGCAGCCCGTGCGCAGCGAGATCCGCCAGGTCCGGGCGCGGTGCTCGACCCGGCGCTCATCGATCACACAGCCTTCGGGATCGAGGAAGTTCAGCGAGATCGTGCCGCCGCGGCGGTATCCGTCCGCGGGCCCGTAGAGCCTGGTCAGAGGGCTTCCATTGCTATGTCGCAGGGTGGTGAGGCGGGTGAGCAGCCATTCGGTCAGGCACCGCACGCGGGTATGGATGAGCGGCATTCCGGTGCGCCGCAATTGCCGCAGGCCCAGCTCGATGGCGGGCAGGCCCAGATAGCCGATCGTGCCGTCCTCGAAGGCCTCCGCACCGTCGGGCCGGAAGACCCGCTCACTCTCCACCGACACCGCCCAGATGCTGCCACCGGCGCCAAGGCCGGCGCAGCTTCGCCAGCGCGGTGTGCCGGGCCAGCAGGCAGCCGATCCCGGTGGGGTAGCCGAACATCTTGTAGAACGACACCGCCACGAAATCCGGCCGCCATCGATCCAGATCGAGCCGGTTGGTGGGCACGAACGCCGCGGCGTCGAGCAAAACGTCCCAGCCTCGCGCCTGAGCCTGCGTGATCCACTCCAGCGGATGCTGCACGCCCGAGAAATTCGATTGGGCCGGATAGGCGAACAGTTTCGGTCCGGTCGCCGGCGCGGCCCACGCCGCGTGCAGTTCGGCCTCGTCCACGCGCAGCTCGGGCGTGGTGACCGGCACATACGCGGCCGCGGTGCCGGCGGCGCGGGCGTACTCGCGAATACCGTTGACCGAGTTGTGATTGTCGTAGGTCAGCGTGAATCGCCCGTCCGGGGTGAACGGATAGGACTCGCCGACCAGTTTGAGCGCCCCGGTCGCATTCGGGGTGAAGATCACCCGGTATTCCTCGGGCGCGGCGTGGAAGAAATCCAGCACCGCCGCGCGTGCTCGCTCGGTGAGTTCGGTGGCGGCCCGCGAGGCGGGGCTCTCGGAATGCGGATTGCCGAAAGTATTGTCGCGCAACAGCCGCAGATGGTCGTTCAGCTGCGATTCGGCGTACAACCCGCCGCCGGTGTAGTCGAGATAGACCTGCCCGGTGGCATCCAGGCGCTGGAACTCCGTGGCGCGCAGTACATCCAGTTCGGCGGTATCGGTGTACCCGTGCCAGTGGTCCAGGAACTCCGAGAATGCCGCCGCGCGCTGGTCCACGGATCCGCCGCTCATCGCATCGACCCGATCCGGCCCGTGATCGTACCCGGCACGCAAAGTCGTTGGGTCACAACGACGTAGAACGATGCCATTTATCCACAATAGTCGGTCCACGCCGCCGGTGCCAGGATTTCTCCGGCTTGCTGCGGTTCGTCGAAAACAGCTGTGGCGCTGTGGGTGTCGCAATAGACTGAATGTTGCACATGGCATCTGTTTCGTACCTGCGGCAGCCCGGGGGTGTCCGGATTGAACGGGATGAGTCTTCGAAAGCCTTGCACCGTGGTGGTGGCCACCGAGAGTGATGCCGAAATCCCGGGAATCGACCGGGGAATCGATTGGGATGCCGCGCTGGAATACCTGCCCAGCATCGGGTCCGCCTACCTGCGGCGACGCGAACCCGGCGTGGTGGTGCCCGCGGCCTGCTGGCCCGCCGCCGCGCCGCGCACGGCCGGGTGGGAACTGTGCGTGCCGGACGAGGAGTATTCGCGATTCGCGGCCGCCCTGGGACTTTCCGCGGAGCCGTAGCCGCGCTGCCCGCGGATCCGGCGCCCACCTGGCCGGACTGGTCGTTGCACCGAGTGCGTGGCAGACTGAGGTCAGGTTGAGACTCCAGCCGCCCTAGGTCCGGTACGCCGTTCTCCACGGTTCGGGCAGGCGTTCTGGCGCTCCCGATTCCGTTCTGCCGACCGCACCGGACACCCCCTTCGGGAGGTTTGCCATGTCAGCGATTTCCATTGCGCACAATCAGGTGGGGCACGATTGTGTGGTCGTCCAGGCGGAAGGCGAGCTCGATTTCGGGTCGTTGCGGGCCTTCCGCACCGCACTCGCGTTCGCGCTGGCCGCCGGTCCGTCCGTCGTCGTCGATCTGCGCCGGGCGCGCTTCCTCAGCCTGCGCAATGCCTGGGCCCTGGCCGAGAGCGTGGACACCGCGGTGCGCGGCAGGATCGAGATCACCGTGCTCGCCGGTCGCCCCGAGATCGAGCGTGTGCTCGAATTGGCCGGTATCCGAGCGCTGTCCGAAATCCCGGCCCAGTGATTCGGACCGGCTGAGGAGCGGTATGTCAGAGGTGAAGGGGACGGTCGGCGGCGGTCCCGCGTTCGTCGTCGACCGGGGCGGGGAGTCCAGTGTGCACGACACCGTGCGCTGGGGACTCGCCGTCGGGGCCTTGGGCGTGGTGTTCGGCGATATCGGCACCAGCCCGATCTACACCTTGCAGACCGTGTTCGATCCCGGCGACCCGCATCCGGTGCGGGTCACCTCCGAGAATGTGTACGGCGTTGTCTCCCTGGTGTTCTGGTCGGTCATGATCATCGTGACCGTCACCTACGTCCTGCTGGCCATGCGCGCCGACAATGACGGCGAGGGCGGCATCATGGCCCTGATCACGCTGGTGCGCCGCTGGAGTTCGGCGGGCGGGCGGCGCACCGCGGCCATCCTGGCGGCGCTCGGAATCTTCGGGGCCTCACTGTTCTTCGGCGACAGCATGATCACCCCGGCCATCTCGGTGCTGTCGGCGGTGGAGGGCGTCAAGGTCATTCAGCCCTCGCTGAAGGATCTCGTCGTCCCCATCACCGCGGTGATCATCATCGCGCTGTTCCTGGTGCAGCGGCGCGGCACCGCGGCGGTGGGCCGGATGTTCGGTCCCGTCATGATCGTGTGGTTCACCACCATCGGCGCCTGCGGAATCGCGGGCATAGCAAAGCATCCGCGGATTCTCGAGGCACTCTCACCGACCTATGCGCTCGGTTTTCTGGCAGGCCATTTCGGCACGGCCTTCTTCGCACTGGCGGCGATCGTGCTGGCGGTCACCGGCGCCGAGGCGCTGTACGCCGATATGGGGCATTTCGGCCGGCGGTCGATCACCCGCGCATGGCTGGTGCTGGTGTTTCCGGCCTGCGTGCTCAGCTACTTCGGGCAAGGCGCACTGATTCTCGAAGATCCCGCGCATGCCAGTAGCCCCTTCTTCCTGCTCGCACCGGACTGGGCACGCGTGCCACTGGTGCTGCTGGCCACCGCGGCCACCGTGATCGCCTCGCAAGCGGTGATCACCGGCGCGTATTCGGTTGCGTCGCAGGCGGCTCAACTGGGGTATCTGCCGCGATTGCGGATCGCGCACACCTCGGAGTCAGCGATCGGGCAGATCTACGTCCCGTGGATCAACTGGCTGCTGATGGTCTCGGTGCTCACGCTGGTTTTCGCCTTCCGCAGCTCGGCCGCCCTGGCCTTCGCCTTCGGTATGGCGGTGACCGGGACCATCACCATCACCACCCTGCTGTTCTTCTATGTCGCGCAGCGGCGCTGGAACATTCCGCGCTGGCTGATCGCACTGGGCGCGATTCCGCTGCTCGGGGTGGATCTGCTGTTCGTGGCCGCGAATATCACCAAGCTCGTGCACGGCGCCTGGCTGCCGCTGCTGATCGGCCTGACTGTATTCGCCGTCATGACCACCTGGCAGCGCGGCCGCCAGATCGTCACCGCCGAGCGGATCCGCCGGGAAGGCCCGCTGCATCAGTTCATCGACGAAATCGCCACCGGCACCCCGCCCACCGTATCAGTGCCCGGCACCGCGGTTTTCCTCAATCGCGGCAAGGACACCGCGCCACTCGCTTTGCGCGCCAATGTGGAACGCAATCATGTGCGCCACGAGCACATCGTGATCATGTCGGTCGAGGTCGAGCCCGTGCCCCGCATCCCAGACGGAGAGCGCCTCTCGGTCGAGCATCTGGGCCCCGCCGAGGACGGCGTCACCCATGTCACCGCGCGCTACGGCTATATGGAGACGCCGAATATCCCGAAGGCGCTGGCAATGGTGGATCCCGATGCCACCGATGGGCCGCTGGATCTCGATCGGGCCTCGTATTTCCTCTCCACCATCGAACTGCGCCGCGGCCCGGAACCGACGATGATGTCTTGGCGCAAACAGCTTTTCATCGCCGCGTCCTATCTCACCGCCGATGCCGCCTCGTATTTCGGCCTGCCCAGGGATCGAACCATCATCATGGGATCGCAGATTCAGGTGTAGAAGTCCGATTCTGGGTATACCGCTGGCAAGTGGCAATGGGTACATCGCTCGGGCCGGATCTGAGGTAATGACAATGACCATCGAGGGCGCGTCGGAGATTCCCCCGCTCGACGACGCGGCGGACTTCTCGCGCTCCACACGAGTACGGTCCCGGGCGCTGACCACCGCCGGGTGGCAGCTGCCCGGCCGGCGGGATTGGGTGGCCGTCACGCTGTTGTGCTTCGGCGTGCTCGCCGTCGCCGTGGTGATACTGGCGATCGTGGACGGCCGGTGGGCGCTGGGGCTGGTGGGTGCGCTGGTCGCGGGCGTCGGACTCGCCGGTGGCGGGTGGCTGATTCGGCCGGGACGAGTGGGGTAAGTCGTCGAGGGGATCGGATGGAAAACGTGATCGGCGCCGAAGGCGGTGGGAGCATGGTTGAAATGCCAGGGGTTGGAAGAGCCGGAAACGGCCGGGTCCTGGGTGTGGAGGTGCTGCATGGCAGGGAGACCGAGATGTTCGTCGAGGGTTCGGATGTGGAGTCGCAACTCTGTACGGGCGGGATCGGACTGCGCATACCGGCCGAACTGGAACAGTTGCCCATGTTGCGCGCGGTCGCCGAAACGGTCCTGCTGACAGCAGATTTCACCCTCGACGTGGTGACCGACGTGCGGGTGGCGCTGGACGAGGTGGCGACGGCCCTGATCCTGTCGGCCGCCCCCGGCCGCGAAATCGACTGCGATTTCCGCTACGACCTGCGGCAGGTGGAGGTACGGGTGACCACCGTCGTACAGACCGACGAGGCGCTGCAGGAGAACAGTTTCGGCCGGCACCTGCTCGAGACCCTGACCGATTCGCTGCGGACCGTCTACAGCCCCTTCGATACCGAGCTGCGCGGATATCCCGTGGTGGTGGACTTCAGCCGGAGCCGCAACGCCGACGCCGCGCTGTGAACCGGTGAAGCCGCCGGGCCCGCGCCGAATGAGGACTTCGCGCAGACCAGCGGTGGGATACTCCTATCGTGACATCCTCGGCGGAAGCCCGGCATCGTGAGCCGGTAGGGGCAGGCCTCGCGGGGCCGGCCTCGGATGTGGGCGCCTTCAGGTTCTGGTTCGTCGGGCAACGGTGGGAATGGTCCGACGAGGTGGCGCGGATGCACGGCTACGAGCCCGGCGCCGTGACACCCACGACGGAACTGCTGCTGTCCCACAAACATCCGGAGGATCGCGCACACGTCGAGGATCTGCTCGACCGCGCACTGCACTCGGGCGGATCCTTCTCCAGCCGGCACCGCTTCATCGACACCGCGGGCCGGGAACACAAGGTGCTGGTCGTCGCCGACCGGATGCTCAATGCGGACGGGACCGTGGCCGGCACCTCCGGCTACTACATCGACATCACCCACACCCTGGACGAGACGCGACGGGAAACCCTCAGTGCCGCACTGCCGGAACTGCTCGAGGCCCGGGCGGTGATCGAACAGGCGAAGGGCGCGCTCATGGCGATCTACCAGATCACCGCGGAGCAGGCCTTCCGCATCCTGGTGTGGCGCTCACAGGAGACCAATATCAAGCTGCGGGTGCTGGCCGGGCGGCTCATGTCCGAGGTGGATTCGGCGGCGTTCGTCGATTCGGTCACGCGCAGCCAGTTCGACCACCTGCTGCTGACGGTCCACGAGCGGATCTCCGCCGAGGCCTGACAGGAGTGGTACAACATACCGTGGTCCGATTGAAGGTGGAGCGGGAGTTCGCCGGTAGCGCGATCGTCGTCCGTGCCAGTGGCGCCGTGGATATGAGCACCGTGGACGAGCTGGTCCTGCACCTGGGGGCCGCGCTGGAGTCGGCGGTACGCGAGGCAGCCCCCGTGGTGGCCGTCGACCTGGAGGGCGTGACGTATTTCGGCAGCGCCGGCTTGAACGCGGTGCTGCGGTGCCACGAGCGGGGGATGGCCGCCGGTATCGGCGTGCGCCTGGTGGCGACGAATCCGTGGGTGGTGCGGCCGCTCGAGGTGACCGGCCTGGATACGGTGCTGCGGCTGTATCGGTCGCTGCCCGAGGCCTTGGGACCGGACGATGCCGCCGCACAGTCGTGAGGCCCTGCCGGCGATTCTCGCCGCGGCCGTCGCGGTCGGCGGCGAGATGGGGCGCCGCTTCGCCGAATTCGATTGGGACACACATCCGCTCGGGCCGCCGTCGCGCTGGCCCGCCGAGCATTGCGCGGCCGTCGCCACCGCACTGACCTCACGCTTTCCGATCGTCCTGTGGCTGGGCGCGCGGGATCTCTTCCAGATCTACAACGACGCCTACATCCCGATCCTCGGCGACAAGCATCCGGCCGCGCTGGGCCGGCGCGGCAGCGAGGTGTGGTGGGATATCTGGAGCGAGATCGGCCCGATGCTGGCGGGCGTGCTGACCACCGGTGAAGCGACCTGGTCCGACGATCTGATGCTGGCGCTGGTGACCGCGGGCCGGCCGGTGGAACGGTACTTCACCTTCAGCTACAGCCCGATCTTCGAGGGCAGCGGTGAGATCCACGGAATCTTCTGTGCCGTAACCGAAACCACGGACCGGGTGCTCGGCGAACGCCGGCTGGGCGTGCTGAACGCGGTGGCCGCGCAGATCATGGATGTGCGATCCATCGATGCCGCGGTGGCCGCGGCGATCACGGTGTGCGCCCGGAATCCGGCGGATCTGCCGCTCGTCGCGGTGTATGTGGAGGACGGCGCGGGGACGCCGATGCTGCGGGGCGCCACCGCATCGGTGCTGCCGCTGCTGCCGCGCGAGCTGGGCGCACTGACGCCGCGCAAGGCCGCACCGGGTACCCGGACGGCGTGGGAAGTCGGTGACCTGGAGGAGGTATTGCCTGGACTGACAGCGGTTTTCGCGGATTCACCGATGGATACGGCCTTGGTGCTGCCGGTCGGTGAGGAACCGGTCGCCGGGGTGGTGGTGATCGGTGTCAGCCCGCGCCGCCCGCTCGATGAGCAGTACCGCGGATTCTGTCAGTTGCTGGCCGATCAGCTGTCCTCGGCGTTCTCGGCGGTGGCCTCGTATCAGCAGCAGCGCCGCCGGGCCGACGAGCTCGCCGAACTCGATCGGGCCAAGACCGCGTTCCTGTCCAATGTCAGTCACGAATTCCGCACGCCGCTCACGCTGCTGCTCGGGCCGATCGACGATGCGCTCTCGGCTGGCGGCACCGACGCCGCGCTGCTGGAGCGGCTGAGCATGGCCCGGCGCAGTGCGGGGCGATTGCGGCGGCTGGTGGATTCACTGCTCGACTTCTCCCGCGTGGAAGCCGGTCGCGCACATGCCGATCCGGTGTGCGCGGATATCGGCGCGCTCACCGCGCACATCGCCTCGGCCTTCAGCGAGCTGTGTCATCGGGCCGGGCTGCGCCTGGTCCTGGACTGCGAATCGGCGGTCGCCGATATCGATCCGGCCATGTGGGAGACGATCGTCTTCAACCTGCTGTCGAACGCGGTGAAGTTCACCTTCGCGGGCTCGATCACCGTCGAGGTGCGGGCCGAGGCGGAGGCGTGCCGGATCTGCGTGCGCGACACCGGAATCGGCATCGGGGAACGCGAGCTCGGCCGCATCTTCGAACGCTTCCATCGAGGCGACAACACGCGGGGCCGCACAGTCGAAGGCGCCGGCGTGGGGTTGGCGCTGGTGCGTGGACTGGTCGAATTGCAAGGCGGCACAATCCGGGTCGAGAGCCGGGTCGACGAGGGCGCGGCGGTCGTCATCGTGCTGCCGCGATCGGCATCGGTTCCGGATCCGGCGGTGCTCGACGGGCGGCACGATGACGAGAACCCCTATGTGGTGGAGGCCGGGCAATGGGTCGTGCCGCCGGTCGCCGAGCTGACCGGTGAGCTTGCGCCGCAGGGTGATTCGGGGCCGGCCGGTGATTCGGGGGAGCGCAAGCGGGTGCTGGTGGTGGACGACAATGCCGATATGCGCGCGTATCTGAATCGCGTGCTGTCGGAACACTGGGACACCATCCTCACCGCGGACGGGCGTTCGGCGCTGGGGGTCGCGCTCGCCCGGCGACCGGATGCGATCGTCACCGATGTCATGATGCCGGGCCTGGACGGGTTCGCCTTCGTGGCGGCGCTGCGTGCCGATCCGCGCCTGAGTGCTATTCCGGTGATCATGTTGTCGGCTCGTTCCGGCAGCGAATCCGCCAGTGAGGGTTACGCGGGCGGCGCCGACGACTACCTGGCCAAACCGTTCGCCTCGCGGGAGCTGGTGGATCGGGTGGCCGCGCGCCTGGCCGCCGTCGCGCGCGAACGCGACCGGCGGCTGCGGCGTGAGACCGATGTACTGCGGGAGACGGCGTTCGCGCACTTGGAAACCGCGTTGCAGACGACCGAATCGGCGCAGGGCATTCTCGAGGCCGTCGCCGCCTGGCCGCCGGTGTCGGCGGGTGCGGATGTGGTCGCCATCGGGGTCATCGACACCGGAAAAGCCTCGGTACGTGTCGAATTCGGTGCGAACGGGATGGTCGGGGCGACTGCTCCGCCGCAGGTGCTGGCGCTGGCGGACGATCATCCGATGGCCGAGGCGATCCGATCCGGCATGCCGATCATCGTGAGCGACACCGCCTCCGGCGACGGCCGCAGAGCCGGCGCGGAGATGCCGCGGGGCGCTCGCGCGGGAGTGATTCATCCGCTGCGGGATTCGGATTACCGGATGGTCGGTGCGCTGGCCCGCTGGTGGACCGAGCCGCGGCAGTTCTCCGGTGCGGAGCTGAGTTCGCTGGCCAGGTCGGCCGAACTCGTGCAGGCGGCTCTGCATCGGATCCGGGCGCAGCGCCGGGATCGGCGCATCGCGCTCGAATTCCAGGAACAGCTACTGGATCTGGACGGCGGATCGACCGCCGCGGTGGTGGCGGCCGTATACCAGCCGGCGGAAGAGGCCATGCGCGTCGGCGGCGACTGGTATCTGGCGGTGCCGCTGGACCGGGCCGGCCGCATCGGCATCTCGGCCGGAGACGTTGTCGGCCACGGTCTCTCGGCGGCGGTCGTGATGAGCCGGCTGCGCGCCGCGATCGCCTCGGCCGCCATGACGAATACGGATCCGGCCGCCGTGCTCGATGTGGTGAACCGATACGCGGAGGCGGTGCCGGGCGCGCACTGTGCGACGGCGATCTACGCGGTGGTCGATCCCGCTGCGCAGACCGTCGAATACTGCTGCGCCGGACACCCTTATCCGCTGCTGATGCCCGCGGCAGGCCCGCCGGTCTATCTCGAGGCCGGCCGGCGGCTACCGCTCGCGACCATCGGTTTCTCCGCCGGAAGCCGCAGCGGGCGGCACACTTTGGCGGTCGGCGGCACGCTCCTGTTCTACACCGACGGCCTGATCGAACGGCCGGGCGAGATATTGGACGACGGCTTCGAGCGGCTGCGGACCGCGGCGGCGGAATGTGCGAATCTGCCGACCGCCGTCCTGTGCGGCGAACTCCTCGAGCGGATACGGCCGCCGGGCGGCTACGGCGATGACGTGGTCCTGCTCGCGCTGCGGCCGACCGGCACGACGCGGGACAGTTTCACCATGGCGGTCCCGGCTGCCGCCGATCAGTTGCCAAAAGTGCGCACCGGCCTGCGGGAATGGTTGCACGATCGCGGCATTCCACCGCAACGGGCATACGACATCCTGCTTTCCGTGTGTGAGGCGCTGACCAATGCGATCGAGCACGGCAGTGGTCTGGATCCGCGCAAGACCGTTTCGGTCGAAGTGACCGGTCGCGGTGCGGGCTTGCTCGCGACCGTCACCGACTCCGGGATGGCGGATAGTGGCGCGGCGAGCCCGCGGGATCCGGCGCGTGGGCGCGGGCTGGTGCTGATCGACGGCCTGGCCGATGCGGCCGATACCATGCGCAGCCTGCACGGCACCCGGGTGACGCTGCGGTTCGACGGCGTCGGGGCAGGGCATCGGGCGGCTGTTGAACAACAGACCGGTATGCCTCCCACGTCTTCGTAGCGCCGGACCGTAGTCTGCGAGCGAGCCATACCGGGGCTCGGCCATCGAGTCACGCTGGGGCTCTGCCAGCTAGCCATACGGGGCGCTGCAGGGCGGCGCCGCGCACTCTGAGGAGGAGCTGTGCTCGGACTGGGGATTATCGGCTGGATCGTGATCGGCGGGCTCGCGGGCTGGATTGCCAGCAAGTTCATGGGCACCGACGCTCAGCAGGGCATCTTTCTCAATATCGTGGTCGGCGTCGTCGGCGGCCTGATCGGCGGATTCCTGCTGCGGCTGTTCGGCGTCGACGTCTCGGGCGGCGGGCTGATCTTCAGCTTCCTGACCTGCCTGCTGGGTGCGGTCATCCTGCTGTTCGTCGTGGGCCGGGTGCGACGGGCCTGACGGTCGCCCCGGCGGTCAGGCGCACAGCGGTACCCGCATCTCCACCGTGGTGCCGGCCGCGCTCGTGGAGATGATCGAATCCGGGATCAGCGTCCGGATGATCCCGATGCCGCGCCCGCGCAGCGCCTCCGCGTCCTGCACCGCCGGGCGCCAGCGGCCGTCGTCGGTGACCGCGATCCACACGTGGTCATCGAGCAGCTCGCCCTCGACCTGGAGGGTGCCGGCCTCGGCGCTGTAGGCGTGCTCGATGGAGTTCGTGCACGCCTCGGTGACGGCCAGCACCAGGTCACAGGTGTCCTCATGGCCGATGGCCGAGTGCGACAGCCAGTTCCGCAGACTCCGGCGGATCGGTGCCAGGGCCGACGCCTCGGCGGCGTAGGACAGCCGAATTCGTGCGGTGGTCTCCGTCGATTCGCTGTGGACCGAATGCATAGTCCGCACCTCTCCGCTCGACTGTCGTCCCGCGCCCCCGTCCGGGGGTCTCCATGGATATACCCTTGGCTCGCAGAGCTATTCGGTTTGTCCCCATACGCGGGCCGATATCGGTCGATCCGATCGATCGGGATTGGGTCCGTGCAGGTGGGGTAACCGGCCGAGCGGACGCATGATGCCGAGGGGCATCGACAAGTGCGGGCAGAGAGGGAGAGACCGTGACCGACAGCGGAGTTTCGCACCTGTTGACCGTGTCGCTCAGCCGTTCCGGTGACGCCGTCGTGGTGCGGGCCGTGGGCGAGATCGACATCACCTCGGCGCCGCGCCTGCGCACCGTGCTGGAGGACCTTCCGGATGGCGCCCCCGGTCCCGTCGTCGATCTGTCCCTGGTCGAGTTCATGGGTTCGGTGGGATTGAGCCTGCTGCTGGCGGCTTCGGAGAAGGCGGATCCGGATCGGGTGCGGGTGGTGGTCTCCCCGCAGGTGCGCCGCCCGATCGAGGTGACCGGACTCGATCAGGTGCTGGTGTTGTTCGATTCGCTCGAGGCGGCGCTGGCGGACTTCCAGCGCAGATAGAGCAGCGCGACATCGTCGTCGAGACCGCCCGAGGGGACGGCGAGTTCCTCGACGCGCTCGATCAATTCGTCCACGAAGGCCTCCGGACGGGTGGTCTCGATCGCCCGCGCGAGGGCGAGCAGGCCGGTTTCGCCGAGCCGGTCGCGGTGCGCGTCGACGCAGCCTTCGAACAGGCCGTCGGTGAACAGGGCGAGCGCGGCGTCCGCGGACAGCGCCACGGTGGTTTCCGGCCATGTCGCCCGGCCCGGCAGGAATCCCAGTGCGGGACCGCCCGATACCTCCAACCACTCCCAGCCGGTGGCCGAATACAGCAGCGCGCCTGGATGTCCCGCACGCCGAATGCGGGCGGTGCGCTGCGTGGGCGCGAGGGTCAGGGTGGTCGCGGTGGCGAAGGTGTGGCGGTCCGAGCGTTCCGCCAGCAGGACCCGCTCCATGAGCCGCAGCTGTCGCTCCCCGGTGACGCCGGTCAAAACCAGTGTGCGCCAGGCCAATCGCAGGGCGACGCCGGTGGCCGCCGCATCCGGTCCGTGCCCGGAGACATCGCCGATGACGGCGTGCACGAGTCCGTCCGCATCCTCGACCACATCGTAGAAATCGCCGCCGAGCAGCGCATGAGCGCGGCCGGGACGGTAGCGGGGGACCACGGCGACGGCGCTGCCGGCGCTCAGCAGCGGCGTGGGCAGCAGTCCGCGTTCCAGGCGCACGTTCTCCTGCGCGTGTAATTGACTGGCGTGCAAGGCCACACTGGTGCGCTCGGCCTGCTTGCGCTGAATGGCGTAGCGCACGGCGCGGCTCAGCAGGTCCGCCTCGACCCGGCCCTTGACGAGGTAATCCTGTGCGCCGGCGGCCATTGCGGCCAGGCCGATGAGTTTCTCGTCGAGACCGGTGAGCACCACGATCGCCGCCTCGGTGGCGGCGCGCACCCGGGCGAGTGCGTCCAGGCCCTGGGCATCGGGAAGATCCAGATCCAGTAGTACGCAGTCGGGAGTCTGTTGCCGCAGTTTGTCGTTCGCCTCGGCCAGCGAGCGGGCCCAGGCCAGGCGGATGCCGGGGGTGTCGTCCTCGACCATGGCCTCGACGAGCAGTGCGTCGGCCGGATCGTCTTCGATCAGCAGCACATTCGCATGAGGCACGGGCACCACGGTGGTCGCATGTTGCGAATGGCGCAACCGCCAGCTCCACGGCGATTTCTGGACCACAGGGCAGTCAGATCGTAGCCGATGTTCGGGCCCGCACCGCGGGAAACGGGGGCAGACCTCGGGGTCTGTGGTGAGTCATGCTGCTCGTTATTTGCCTGTGATATGAAAGATGGATGTTTGGAACTTCTCGATACCGGGTAAACGGTACTGGGTAAACGATAAATACAGCGGAATCCTCGTACCCTATAGTGAGGAATTGCAATGTCAAATGAATGCGCAGCTCGGTCGGAAACATCGTTCGATGGCCCGGGCGGTGGCGATTCATACGACAACATCGAACCTTGGCTGGAGCAGCTGGCCGCCCTGCCCGCCGACGGCGGCGAACATGCGCGGCTGCGCGAGGAAATCATCGGCAAATGCCTGCCGCTGGGCGAGCACATCGCCCGCCGCTACTGCGGGCGCGGCGTGGAATTCGACGACCTGGCCCAGATCGCCTCGGTCGGGGTGATTCTCGCCGTGGACCGATTCGATCCCGGCAATGGCGCATCTTTTCTGTCGTTCGCGGTGCCGACGATTATGGGCGAGGTCAGGCGATATTTCCGGGACAGCACCTGGGCGGTGCGAGTGCCCCGGCGTACCAAGGAGGTGCGCCGGCAGGTGCAGCTCGCCATTCCGGAGCTGTTCCAGCAGCTGGGACATCAGCCCACCGCGCGGGAACTGGCCGCCCATCTGGAGCTGGACCTGCTCGAGATCACCCAGGCGCTCATCGCGAACAATTGCTACAGCACCGATTCCCTCGAAGCGGGTCCGGCAATGGGGGAGGACACCGATCGAATCGCTTCCCGCCTGGACCGATTGGCCACCGACGACCCGGGATACGCCCTGGTCGAAGACTCCTTGACGGCCGGCCCACTGCTGGCCGCCCTGCCCGAGCGGGAACGCGGCATCCTGGTCATGCGCTACGGTGATGGTAAGACCCAGTCCGAAATCGCCCGCGAGATCGGCGTATCGCAGATGCACGTGTCCCGTTTGCTTTCGCGAACCCTCGCCGAGTTGCGCGAACAGAGCCGAGCGGCCTGAAACGGTCGCATTATGCCGAACGGCCACAACGAAGTGGCCCAATGCGATTCGATCGATGTGTAGCGGGTACTGCCGCAGCACAGCGGTATTGAGATCTGAGGTACGGAAAAATGAAGAGCGGCAAGATCAGGAACAAGATCGACAAGTTCGGCGGCCAGGTCCGGGAAGCGACCGGGCAGGTTCTCGGTGATCAGCGCATGGTCGACCGCGGCCGCCGCACGCAGCTGAAAGCCGACCTGAGGAATGTGGGTGAGCGCGTCAAGGACGCGGTGCGCTCAGGGCGCCCCCGGCGTGCACGCGGTCCGCGGACGTTGCGCTGAATCATGACCAATCGAAATCGCGGTCGCAGCAGAGAATCCGGCGAGATTGCCGTCGTATGGCCCGATCCGAGCCCCCTGGACGACTGGTGGGAAGCGGTCATGCTGGACAACGAGTCGGTGGTGGATCGTGAGCCTGCCCGGCGGGTGCCGGGAACATAGCGAGCACGTCACGATTTCGCGTCCTCATGGGCGCGAAATCGGGTGTGCTCGACGGTGATCCACACGAAGCCCGCGATCAGCGCGAGCAGCGTCACGACCGAACCGACGACGGTGCGGATGGCCACATCACCGTCGGTGTCCGTCAATGCCCAGGCGAGCGTGGAGACACCGAGCAATAACAGCGCCGGACCGGGCCAGTTGACTCCGTCGAGGACGGTGGCCGGCAGTTCGGACCGGGCGGCAGGTGTGGCGTAGTCGGCGGTCATCGAGACGCTCCTTCTCAGTGCGGACTGTCCCCGCAGACCGGATGCCCGTTGCGCACCAGGCGAAACCCTCCAGCCGAAGTCGACGGAGTAGCGGCGGGAGCGCTCAGGAGTCGCGAAGCAGTCGCCGGTTCGTGACATCGATCTGATGGGCCGTGCTCGCGGTCAGGTCCGTGACCTGAGCCGGGGTCAGGGTGGCGACGGGCCGATCCCAGTGCAGCGCAACGACATCGCCGGGGCGTGGGTCGGCTGCCGGGTGATCGTCGGGGCCGATCGTCAAGTGGCGGTCCGCCGGTGGGCTCAGGGTGAGGCGCTCGCCGTCCCAGGCCAGCGGGCGGCTGCGCAATCGGAGGTCGGGGCCGTCGCGGGCGGTCACCAGCGCGGCGGTGATGCGGCAGCTGTCCAGCACCTGCAGGGCGGTGGTGGCTGCGCGGGAGCCGAGCAGGTGACTCCAGGGATAGACGCCGAAGACGTGGAAGCAGTGATTGGGCGCTGCTTCCTCGGCGATCTCGATGCTCAGATGGGTCCAGTAGTGCCCGGCCGCCGGGCCCAGGATGGCCAGCAGCTCGCGCGTGAATGCGGTGGGGTCGAGGGTCGCGCCGATTCCGCCGCCGTGCCAATAGGATTCGACCAGGCGGGGATCGAGCGGGTCGGTGATGCCGGTCATCGCCGACATGACCCGCAGATACGGCCAGGCGCCGGTGAAACGGCGCGCGGCGGCCCGGATCTCGGCGGGGGAGCCGTGCCGGAGTGCGGTGGTGTCGGGTGGGCCGCAGTAGCCGAGCGCATTGGGCGCGTAGGCATAACGCGCGAACATGCGCTCGCCCGCGGCATCCCGCGCCACGCGGATCAGTGATCGGTCGATCGCGGTCCTCCTCCCGGTCTCCGGGTACGGCTCAGCAGATGCGCGGAAGCTGTTCTCCTGCCGGTAGATCGACCACGCGGGTGCCGCCGAGCGCGGTGCGCGCGGTGACCATGCCCGGGTGCTCGGTGACGCAGCGGCCGATCATCTCGGCGTGTGCGCCCAGCGGGTGCGCGCGCATGGCGGCCAGTACGCGGTCGGCGTACTCGGGGGCGACGAAGGCCACCAGTTTGCCCTCGTTGGCCACGTACAGCGGATCCAGACCGAGCAGCCCGCACGCGTCGCGCACCCCGGCGGGAATCGGAATCCGGCTCTCTTCCAGCGCGATTCCCACCTGTGCGGCGCGGGCGATCTCGTTCAGGCTCGCCGCCACCCCGCCGCGGGTCGGATCGCGCAGCACGTGCACGCCCGAGGTCGCGTTGTCGCTGCCGGCGGCGCTGCCGTTGCCGTTGCCGGCGGCGGTCCCGGCGCTCAGCATGGCGGCGACCAGACCGTGCAGCGGTGCGGTGTCGCTGCACACGGTGGTCCCGAATTCGAGGCCCTCGCGGCAGGACATGACCGCGACGCCGTGCAATCCGATCTCCCCGCTGACCAGGACGATATCGCCGGGCCGGGCGAGCTCGGGCCGGATGTCGACGCCGGGGTCGAGGATGCCGATGCCCGCGGTATTGATGAAGATGCCGTCCCCGTGCCCGGCATCGACCACCTTGGTATCACCGGTGACCAGTTTGACCCCCGCACCCAGGGCCGCCGTGCCCATGGCCGAGGCGACTTCGGCGATGCGCACCAGCGGGGTGCCCTCTTCGAGGATGAAGGCCGTGGACAGCGCCACCGGCCGCGCGCCCGACATGGCTATGTCGTTGACCGTGCCGTTGACGGCCAGGTCGCCGATCGAACCACCCGGGAACATCAGGGGTTTCACCACGAACGAGTCGGTACTGAACGCCAGCCGGGCGCCGTCCAAGGTGAGCACCGCCGAATCGCCGAGCCCGGCTTCGGCGGCCGAACCGAAGGCCGGCAGGAACAGGTGCTCGATGAGTTCACCCGACATGGCCCCGCCGCCACCGTGACCCATCACGATGTTCGGCGAGTCCCGCAAGGGCATGGGGCATACCCAGTTCTCGAAAACGACTGCCCCGGAATCGGTGCCGATGATGTCAGGCATGAGCCACCTCTGCGGGCAGATCCAGCCGCCGGTACAGGTAGTACGCCGCACAGGCCCCTTCGGAGGAGACCATGGTGGCGCCCAGCGGATTCCGTGGCGTGCACTCCTTGCCGAAGGCCGCGCACTCGTGCGGTTTGATCAGGCCCTGCAGCACCTCGCCGGAACGGCAGATCGAGGACTCCGCGGTATGCAGGTCTGCGACCGCGAAGCGGTGTTCGGCATCGAATTCGCGATAGCGCTCCGAGAGCCGCCAGCCGCTCGCGGGGATCACGCCGATACCGCGCCAGGCACGATCGGTGACCTCGAAGACGTCGTTCAGCATGGCCTTGGCGGTGGCATTGCCTTCAGGGGTGACCGCGCGCCGGTAGGCGTTGTCCACCTCGTGGCGGCCGGATTCGAGTTGCTCCACGGTGCGGCGGATGCCCTCGAGGATGTCGAGGGGTTCGAAACCGGTGACCACCACCGGAACCCGGTACTTCTCGGCCAGCGGGGGGTATTCGGCGGTGCCCATCACGGTGCACACGTGACCGGCGGCCAGGAATGCCTGCACCCGGCATTTCGGGGATTCCATGATGGCGGCGATGGCCGGCGGCACCAGGACGTGCGAGACGAGCAGCGAGAAGTTCTGCACGCCGAGGCGTTTGGCCTGGTAGACGGTCATGGCATTGGCGGGTGCGGTGGTCTCGAAGCCGATGCCGAAGAACACCACCTGGCGATCCGGGTTGGCGCGGGCGAGTTCGAGTGCGTCGAGCGGTGAGTACACCACGCGCACATCGCCGCCCTGGCTCTTGATGCGGAACAGGTCCTGGGAACTGCCGGGCACGCGCAGCATGTCGCCGAACGAGCAGAAGATGACATTCGGCCGGGCGGCGATTTCGAGGGCCTTGTCGATGACCTCGAGCGGGGTGACGCAGACCGGGCAGCCCGGTCCGTGGATCATCTCGATCTGGTCGGGCAGCAGCTGGTCGATGCCGTGGCGGATGATCGAATGTGTCTGCCCGCCACAGACTTCCATGATCGCCCAGCGTTTGGTGGTGGTGGCGCGGATGCGGTCGAGCAGGATCCTGGCCAGCTCGGGATTGCTGAATTCGTCGAGGTACTTCATGATTCCACCTCCGGTTCCGCGGCCCGTGGCGTGGTCTCCGGATTGGCCACACCCGCTTGCGCGGCGGCGATCGCGAAACCATCGCCGAATTCTTCCTTGAGTACGCCGAGATGCTGGAACTCCGCCAGGGTCTGCAGGGCGGACTGTTCGTCGAGGCGCTGCAGCGCGAAGCCGACGTGCACGATGACGTAATCGCCGACCGCCACGTCCGGAATGTATTGCAGGCACACGTCCTTGTGCACGCCGCCGAAATCGACGATCGACATCTGCGTGCCGTCGCGCTCGTGCAGGCTGAGCACCTTTCCGGGAACTGCCAGGCACATCGCTGTTCTCCTCTCCGCTCATCTCGCCACGGTGGCGAGTAACTGTCCGAATGCGAGGCCGCCGTCATTGGGCGGGACCCGGTGGTGGGTGATGACGTGAAAACCGTTGTCGCGCAGCAGGTGCACGACGGTGGTGAGTAGTAGTGCGTTCTGGAAGACGCCGCCGGAGAGGGCTACCGGGGTTGCCGGGTCGCCGTGGTGGAGCGCGATGTCGAGAACCAAGCGCGATACGCCCGCGTGGAATCGCGCGCCGATGACCGCTGGGGATCGGCCTGCCCGGATGTCCGTGATCACCGCTGCCAGTACCGGGGCCGGGTCGATGACGGCGGGCTCATCGGTCTCCGGCTCGGTGATTCCGAAGCGGTAACCGGCCGTGCCGGGGTCGATGCCGCGGGCCAGGCCCTCCCATTCGATGGCGGCCTGCGCCTCGTAATCCACCACGTGCCGGACCCCGCAGAGCGAGGCGACCGCGTCGAACAAGCGGCCCATGCTGGAGGTGGGTACGCAACCGAATCCCGTTTCGAGCTGATGGGCGAGCACATCCCGCTCCTGGGGCGGGCAGGCTTGAACGGCGGGCAGGTCCTCCGACCAGGGGATGCCCGCGGCGTACAAGTGCGCCAAGGCCATTCGGTACGGCCGCCGGACGCTGGTGTCGCCGCCGGCGAGCGGGACGTAGCGCAGGTGTGCCAGGCGGTGGAAGCCCTTGTATCCGGCGGCGAGTACTTCGCCACCCCAGATGGCGCCGTCCGGTCCGAAACCGGTGCCGTCGAACGCGAATCCGAGGACCGTGGCGTCGGCGTCGAGGCCGTGCTCACCCATGACGGCGGCGAGATGCGCGTGATGATGCTGGACGAGATGTACCGGGCGGCCTTCGGCGTGCTGGGCGGCCCAGGCCGAAGAGCGGTAGCGGGGGTGGGCGTCGGCGGTCAATTGCTCCGGATGCACCGCGGTCAGTTGTTCCAGATGCTTCTCGGTGGCGGTGAAGGCCTGCAGGGTCGCGAGATCGTCCATATCGCCGATGTGCTGGCTCAGCCAGGCATATCGGCCGTCGGCCACCGCGCAGGTGTTCTTCAGGTCGGCACCGACCGCGAGAGTGGGCGGCGCGGGTATCGGCAAGGCGAGTGGCAGTGGCGCGTACCCGCGTGACCGCCGCAGCGGCATCTCGAAGCCGTCGATCACTCTGACGACCGAGTCGTCGCACGGCACCAGGATGCGGCGGTTGTGCGAGAGTACGGCATCGGCCAGGCCGGACAGCCTCGAGTCGGCATCGGCGTCGGCGTAGCAGATCGGTTCGCCGCCAAGGTTTCCCGAGGTCATGACCAGCACCTGCGGGCCGGGTGGATCGCCGGGCAGGCCGAACAGCAGCACGTGCAGTGGGGTGTAGGCGATCATCACGCCGAGATCGGGATTGCGCGGAGCCACGGCGTCGGCGGTGGGGGCCGCTGCTCTACGGGGCAGCAGCACGATGGGGCGCGCCGGGCCGGTGAGCAGGGCCGCGGCGGTGGCGTCCACCTCGACAATGGATTGCGCCGTGGCGAGATCGGGCACCATGACGGCGAAAGGCTTGTCGCCGCGCCGTGTCCGGCGGCGTAACTCGGTGACAGCCTGCTCGTTCGCGGCGTCGCATGCCAGGTGGTAGCCGCCGATGCCTTTCACGGCGAGAATTCCGCCGCGTCGCAGCAATTCTCGCGCGTTCTGGATCGGCATGTCGGGATCGGGCCGGTCGGGGCCGGGGAACGGCTGTGTGGTGGTGAAGGACGGCGTGGTGGTGACAGACCGCGTGGTGGTGACAGACCGCGTGGTGGTGACAGACTGCGTGGTAGTGAAAGTCAGCGTGGGTCCGCAGGCGTGGCAGGCGATGGGCTGGGCGTGGAAGCGGCGGTTGGCCGGATCGGCGTACTCGCGGGCGCATTCGGCGCACATCGGGAAGTCGGCCATCGAGGTCTGCGGGCGGTCGTAGGGCAGCGCCGCGATAATGGTGAATCGCGGACCGCAGTTGGTGCAGTTGATGAACGGGTGGCGGTAGCGCCGGTCGGCCGGGTCGCGGAGTTCGGCCGCGCAGTCGGCGCAGAGCGCGACATCGGGGGAGGCCAGGGTGCGGCCGCCGCCGCGGGTGGTATCGCCGATGCGGAATCCGGTGCCGCCGCGCACCGGAATGCCGGTCTCGTCGATGGATTCGATGACCGCCAGAGGTGGGGGTCGTAGGCGCAGTCGTTCGGTGAAGGCGTCGGCGTCGGTGGGTGTGCCTTCGATTTCGACGATCACGCCGGAACTGTCGTTGCAGACTTCGCCGGACAGGTGGAGTTCGGCGGCGGTGGTGTAGACGAAGGGCCGGAATCCGACGCCTTGGACCACGCCGCGGACCAGGATCCGCCGCCTGATCCGTGGCGTGTTCACGGCTGCTCTCCGGACTGCTCGCCGGAACCGAGCAGGCGCAGTCCGTGCAGCGCGGTGGCCGCGCCGGCGGCGTCGGTCTTCTCGACGGCGAAACCCATGTGGATGATCACCCAGTCACCCGGATGGACCGGATCGTCTTCGAGCATGCCGACATTCACCGTGCGTTCGGCGCCGGAGACGTCGACGAGCGCGATCTGATCGTGGTAGCCCTCGACCATGCTGATCACGTGGCCGGGGATGCCGAGACACATGATTCACACCTCCTGCCGGTGACCGGGGTTGTGGCTGTGCTGAATGTCGGCCAGCACCGATTCGACCGCGGTGACAGCGGGTTCTATCGCCGCGACCACGGGTGCGGTGAGGCCGATGCCGTCGGCGATCGAGGCGACCTGGCAGCCGACGATCACCGTGGGCGGGACGGTGCCGCCCAGTGCTCGCACGGCCGCGAACACCGCACCGGGATCCATGGCGTGGGCGTCGAGTCCGGCGGCGGTCGTATCGGGTTCGGCGCGGAAGACGCGCAGTTCGCCGGGTGCGCCGCGGTCGGGCAGCGCGTCGACGAGTACCAGTGCGTCCCAGTCGTCGAGCAGGTCGTAGGCGAGGTGCATGCCGCGAATGCCGTAATCGGTGACGCGCACGGCGGGGTCGGCGAGCGGCGGCAGGCGCCGCACCACCTCCGGGCCGAAGCCGTCGTCGCCGAGGAAGATATTGCCGATGCCGGCGATCAGCACTCGCGTCACGGGATCACCTCGTCTCCGAGTCTTGCCGAGTGCGCTACATGCGGCGAATTCTCATGTAGCGCTTGACATCCGGGATCGAGAGCAGGCCGACGGCGGCCAGCGCCACCACGATCAGCGCCACGATGACGGTCGCGATCACTCCTACGACTTCCATGCTGGTTCCTTTCCTAGAGGGTTGCCGTGCCGGCCCGCGGTCGGGTCGTCACGACGGTGCGCCATCGAGCGGCTCTACTTCGTCGGGCGCGAAATACAGGTAGCGGCCGTACCATTCGTGCATTTCCGCCGCCGGGTCGTCCTCCACGACCACGGCGATGTGGACCTGGCCGTCGACGTCCTCGTGCACGGCGGCGACGCGGGCGGTACGCCCGGCGTAGAACAGATCCTGCGCATCGGCCCGGCGGGACGGGCGCAATCGCACATGGCTGTCCTTGGCGATCGGCACGCCGGCGACCATGATCATGTCGGCGTCGGGGCGCACGGCCTCGTCGACCGAGGGATCCCACCAGGGCAGGTCCGCCGCTGGATCGGGAAGCACGCGTGGGGGTTCTGCTACGGGACTGCGCAGAACTCCGTGTAGCTGCTGCATCTGCTCGGGTGTCATTGCTTCGCAGCGGTCGATGAGCTGTGCGGCGCGTGGGTCGGTGGCGCGGGCCTGGGACTTCTCGTCGTCGGTCAAGGTGAGTACCCGGAGGGTGAGGATCTCGTCGATCTCGGTGGAATCGAACAGTGGTCCGTCGCTCTGCTCGGCGATCTCGGGATGGTCGTAGAGGATGATGGGCGAGATCAGCAGCAGGTTGCGGGTGCCTTCGGGGCCCGCGAGGACCGGGAAGCAGCGGTGCTGTGTGCAGTCCTCGACCGCGGTCACCGCATCGGGTGGCGGGTCGAGCAGGGAAACGAAAGCGCCGCTGCCGGTTTCGGCGATGAGGTGCGCGCCGATGAACGAGCGGGCGATGGCCTCGTCCTTGTCGGCGGCGGGCCGGCCGGTATTGCGGACGGAGATGCTGATCCGCCGGTAGTCGCCGGCCGGGTGCACCGTGACCTCGACCAGGCCGGTGAGTGGTTGGCGGGTGCGTACGAGTTGTCCGGCGTGCGTGCCGTCGGCGGCGGGAATCTCCTCTGTTTCGGTGCCGCCGTGGATCTCGGCTCGGAAGATATTGTCGGCCAAGGTGATCGGGCCGAAGCTCAGTTCCTGTTCGACGGCCTCGTCCCAGCCGAGCCGGCTGCGGCCGTCTACCCGCAGTTCGGCCCGGACCTGTCCGTCGCTGTCGTGGACGGCGCGCTGCTGCAGTTGCAGGAACCGCAAGGCCAAGGTGAGCGTGGTGGTGTCTGTGCCCTCGAGCAGGAACTGCGCGCGTAGCTCGGAGTCCTCGCCGAGGCCGTCCGCGGCGGCGCCCTGCGGGCCGAGCACGCCGAATTGCCAGCGGGACTGGTTCTTCCGGGAGTTCGCGCGGTACGGGTAGAGGAGATAGCCCTCGTAGAGGACGGCGTCGGCGACCGCGCGGGCGTGTGCCCGCACCATGTCGGCCCCGGTCTCGCTGCTCATACCGACCCCTTGGAACGGGTGGCCAGCAGGTCGCTGACCGTCTGGTCGTAGTCGAGGAGTCCGTGCTCGGACTTGTAGGCGGTGAGGGCATCGAGGGTCTCGGTGCGCAGTCGCAGCCATCCCGCATGCGGGAAGTGCAGGTCGACGAGCTGCTGCCACACCGCCACCGGCATCTCGAACCGGTCGTCGCGATCCCAGGGGATCTGCTGTACCGCGAAACCCGAAGCGCCCTTGAAGAACACGGTCCCGCTGAACAGGAACAGCAACGGCACTTTTCCGTCGCGCAGCGCGTGCAGATACTTCGACCCGGCGACCTCCAGGTCGTAGGTGCACGGCAGCGGCAGATCGATCTCGGTGCCGCCGGAGAATCCGGGCACCATGGTGGTGGCGTGCATCCACAGGAACGAGCGCTGGGTATCGTGCCAGCGGTCCCGGGTGCCGAAAAGATCGAGCAGTCCGGCGCTTTCGCCCTCGGTATAGGGCCGGCGGTTGGGCTCGATCCGCACCTGTGCGCGCAGCGCGATGGCGTGCACCGGATCGTCCGCCAGCGCCGCGATGCCCACCCGCGCCGACAGGGTCGGGCTGACGGCATAAGCTTCCGGCTTGATATCGAGCACCGCGAAGGTGATCGAGTAGGCCGGGCTCATGGCCGCCCACCGCCTCGGGCTCGGCCGCTCATGGTCGTGAAGAAGGATTCCACGTATTGCCGGGCCTCCGAACCACCGTCGAATCCCTTCCACAGCAGACGCATTCGACCCACGAACTCGTAACAGGCGTCGATGGGCAGCAGCAGGCAGCCGCCCGCCGAGCCCCGTTCGGGCATCCGGATCAACAGCGCCTCGACATCGTCGGTGAGCACATCGAGCTCCGGGTGCTGCTGCAATACCGCCTGCAAGCTCTCCAGCGGCAGTTCGGATTCCGTGGCTCCGGCGGGCCCGGGATAGAAGGCCACGGTGTGCCCGAGCGCCGAATTGCGGAAGAAGAACGCTAGTCCGACCGGGATCTCGAGCGCATCCCATTCGGCCGGGCCCACGACCGTGCCGGGGAACGCCAGATACCGGTCGGGTACGGCCCGGTAGCGCAGCCCGGCTCCGGGCTCGGTGAACAGCAGATAGCAGCCGCGGCATACGCACATCAGCTGCCGCCCTTCGATGTTCACCACATGCGTATGCGGCTCGGAGATCGGTACCGCGCACATCTCACAACGCGGCTCGGCCCGATCCGTCGGCGGCCCGGCGGCAGCGAGACGGCGCAGCACCGAGAACGACGGATTCACCCCGGCACCTCCGCGGGTACCGCGACGGCGGGCAGCCCGTCACGCATGAGCAGCGGCAGCGGATCGAGATGCTCGGCCACGAGCGCTGCCGCGTGGGCCGGCTCCTCGTGGTCGAGGCGTGCGCCCGCGTGGACGGCGTCGTAGTGGGCGTGGCAGGTCGGGCAGCGCAGTACGGCGTCGCCCGCGGGGAAACCCATACGGCGGTGCAGCACCGCCCCGGCCAGGGAATTGCCGCAGGCGGGGCAGTGATCGCGATAGACGAGCAGGTTGTCACCCACCCGGCAGGCCAGCGTGGAGACGCCGCCGATCCGGAATCCGCCGACCTCACCGGCCGCCAGCTCGGCCAGTTCGGGTACCGTGATCCATTCTCCGGCGGGACGCACATGGCCGAACAGCGATTCGGTGGAGAACACCCCGGATTGCGCCTTGTCCTCCTGGGCGGCAACGACTTCGATGCTTTCTATCTCCGGCGCCGCGGCGCGGACCGCTTCCTCGACGGCCAGCTCCAGCGTCACCGAGGAGGACGGGCAGGTGCGGCAGCTGCCCGCGAATTCCAGTCGTAGCACGCCGTTTTCGACGCCCAGCAGGGTGACGTCGCCGCCGTGCGACCCGAGATAGGGGCGCACGCTGTCGAGGGCGGTCCGGACCCGGGTGTCCACGTCGTGCGGGTGCAGGCTGTGGACCAGGAGCAGGCTGGCGATGAGATCGTCGTCGGCCAGCTTGCGCATCTCGGTATCGCCCAGCACTACCGCGATGCGCTCGAGCGCGGCCCCGTACAGGCCGAGCAACTCGTGGACGAGCTGCTCGGCGCGTTCCCGGGCCGCGGCGCCGCCGGCCGAACTGGCTTGCAGCAGTGTCTCTATCCGCTGCCCGGCGTCGCGCCAGTAGGCGTCACCGGCCCGGTGGGCGCTCTCCTTTCCGGGTGACCCGGGTGTTCCGGCTGCACCGTATGTGCCGGCTCCGACCGGCTGTTCGTTGGCCATCTGCCGCTCCCACCGCCGATCGGTTCATGCTCACTGGGCGAGCGGGGTTTGGGTGGGGGAGTGCAGCAGGTCGAGGGACTTGCCGTCGCCGAGGTACATGTGCACCCCGCACGGCAGGCAGGGGTCGAAACTGCGCACGGTGCGCATGATGTCGATGCCTTTGAAGTGCTCCCGGTCGTTCTCCTCGAAGATGGGCTGGCCCTGCACCGCGTCCTCGTAGGGGCCCGGCGTGCCGAAGCTGTCGCGCGGGTTGGCATTCCACGGGGTGGGCGGATACGGGTGATAGTTGGCGATCTTGCCGTCGCGGATCACCATGTGGTGCGACAGCACGCCGCGCACGGCCTCGGTGAAGCCGCAGCCGATGCCCTCGTCGGGGACCTCGAAGGACTCCCAGGTCTTGGTGCGCCCGGCCCGGATCTCGGCGAGCGCCTGTTCCGCGAAGTGCAGTGCGCACGCGGCGGCATAGGCCTGGAAGTAGGTGCGGGCGCGGTTGCGTTCGATAGTGTTGCTACCGAAAGCCGGTATCTTCCATTCGAATTCGACGGGGCCCTTCAAGGCGGTGCGGGGCAGGTTGATCTGCACGCTGTGCCCGGTGGACTTCACGTAGCCGATATCGACGAGCCCGGCCAGTGCGGTGGACCACAGTCGGGCGAGGGGTCCGCCGCCGGTGTCGAGGGCGAGGTGGTCCTTGCCGTCGAACCAGCGTGGCGACATCACCCAGCTGTACTTGTCCTCCAGATCGCGTTTCTGCGGTTTGGGGTTGGTGTGCTGGTTCCACGGGTGGCGCCGGTCGACCGGATTGCCGAGCGGATCGTTCTTGACGAACATCTCCTGATCGGTCCAGTCGTCGTAATACGAACTGCCCAAAAGGATTCGGATGCCGAGGTTGATGTCGACCAGCGAGGTGGTGACGAGTTTGCCGTCCACCACGACGCCCGGGGTGACGAACATGCGCCGCCCCCACTCCTCCATGTCCTTGTAGGCGAAGTTGCAGACTTCCGGGTCCTGGAAGGAGCCCCAGCAGCCGAGCAGGGTGCGGCGCAGGCCGACCTTGTCGTAGCCGGGCAGGGCTTCGTAGAAGAAGTCGAACAGGTCGTCGTGCATGGGCACGACCTTCTTCATGAACTCCACGTACCGCATGAGCCGCGACATGTGGTCGGTCATCAGCTGAATGGTGGCCACCGTGCCGACTCCGCCGGGATACAGCGTGGAGGGGTGTACGTGGCGGCCTTCCATGAGACAGAACATCTCTCGCGTGTACCGGCTGACCTGCAAGGCCTCCCGGTAGAACTCGCCGGTGAACGGGTTCAGCGCCCGCATGATGTCGGCGATGGTGCGGTAGCCGTGCGCGCCGGCCTGCGGGGCGTCGGTCTTCTCCGCGAGGGTGAGCACGCTCGGATTGGTCTCGGCGACCATCTTCTCGCAGAAGTCCACACCGACCAGGTTCTCCTGGAAGATATTGTGGTCGAACATGTATTCCGCGGCCTCGCCGAGATTGACGATCCATTCACCGAGGTGCGGCGGCTTCACGCCGTAGGCCATGTTCTGGCAGTAGCACGAGCAGGTCGCGTGATTGTCCCCGCAGATACCGCAGATGCGGCTGGTGATGAAGTGCGCGTCGCGCGGATCCTTGCCGCGCATGAAGATCGAATAACCGCGGAAGATGGACGAGGTGCTGTGACACTCGACCACTTCGCGATTGGCGAAATCGATTTTGGTGTAGATACCCAGGCTGCCGACGATACGAGTGATCGGATCCCACGCCATTTCCACCAGGGCGCCGGGTTCGATATTGCGGTGCGAGGGTTCCGGGATGATCTGAGTCATCGCAGTTCTCCTACCAGGTGCGTGTCGCACCGGTTTCCAGCTCGGTGCCGCGGTGCCGCCAGTGCGGCTCCTTGTCGACCGTGCGCGCGGTGATGTGGCGCAGACTGCGGATCACCGACCCGTAGAGTCCGGAAGCAGTGGACGAGAGCTTCCCGCCCGGCGGTTCGTCCATGAACGGCATGAACTTGTCCGGGAATCCGGGCATGGTGCAGCCGATGCAGATACCACCTACATTCGGGCAACCGCCCACGCCGTTGATCCAACCGCGTTTGGGCACATTGCATTTCACGACCGGACCCCAGCAACCGAGTTTGACGATGCACTTGGGGGAGCCGTATTCGTCGGCGAAATCGCCCTGCTCGTAATAGCCGGCGCGATCGCAGCCCTCGTGGACGGTGGCGCCGAACAGCCATTTCGGCCGCAGCGCTTCATCGAGCGGAATCATCGGGGCCTGGCCGGTGGCCATGTAGAGCAGATAGGTGAGGGTCTCGGAGAGGTTGTCGGGATGGATCGGGCAGCCGGGCACGCACACGATGGGGATGCCGGCCTTGCTCTTCCACTCCCAGCCGAGATAGTCGGGGACGCCCATGGCGCCGGTGGGATTACCGGCCATGGCGTGGATGCCGCCGTAGGTGGCGCAGGTGCCGACCGCGACCACCGCGGTGGCTTTCGGCGTGAGACGATCCAGCCATTCGCTGGTGGTCATGGGCTGGCCGGTGGCGGGGTCGTTGCCGAATCCGCACCAGTAGCCTTCGGTGTGCAGTTGCTCGTTGGGGATCGAGCCCTCCACGACCAGCACGAACGGGTCGAGTTCGCCGCGGTCGGCCTTGAAGAACCATTCCAGGAAGTCGTCGGCTCCGCCGGTGGGGCCGCATTCGAAATCGATGAGCGGCCAATGCACGGCGATCTTGGGCAGCCCGGGCAGGGATCCGAGAGC
Source organism: Nocardia sp. NPDC020380 (assembly GCF_044386975.1). Classification (NCBI taxonomy): domain Bacteria; kingdom Bacillati; phylum Actinomycetota; class Actinomycetes; order Mycobacteriales; family Nocardiaceae; genus Nocardia; species Nocardia sp. NPDC020380. The sequence goes on from NZ_JBIRVQ010000002.1 coordinate 761,882, forward strand.
GATCTCCTCGATACTGGGCTGGGTGGCGGCAGTCAACGCCACCGAATCACCGTCACAACTGAGGCCGGCATTGATCCAAAGAACGTGGATCAACGTCTCTTCGGCTTTGACTGCTTCACGAGTTGGCATTGACGCCACCCCTTACAGAAGCTTTTGAAGCTGTCGGCCACCAGGCCAGGTTCCTGCTAGGCAAATGTTGCGAATATGCGAACTCTGTCAACCCCGGTATCGAGCTGCTGCCGCTCTCGGCCACCACCGGCGCCGGCCTGCCCGCTAGGTACGACTGGGTATTCGCACAGCGATCGAAGCTGTTCAGCGTCCTTGAGGATGAGTCGCACGGGGCATAATTCGCTCTCGCCGGCCCGATCATCCGCACGTCCGGCACGACGCTGTGCCCGGGACGAGGCAAATGTCGAGGTGCGCGCCGGCTGCGACGGTTCCCTCGGCGATCAGTTCGAAACAGAACTCCATGGCCTCGGGCACCACCGCGCACAGTGCGCCGACCTCGACCGTCACGCGGTGCACGCGCCTGCCGGCCGCATGCTCACAGACGGCGTCGATCACACTCTGGGTTATCGCCATTTCGTGCATGGCGGCCTCGGTTCGACGATCGGAGTAGCTTCACGCTACTCCCCGGGTCGAATGGCAGGGGCCCCTTCGGTGTTCAGCCCCGCGTTCCACTTCTCCTCGATCCGGCCGAACCGCCAGGTCAGCAAGGCGACGACCCAGGTGAGAACGAACAGGCCGACGACGAAGTAGCCGAGGATATTGAGATCGAGTCCGCTCAGCCAATCCCAGATACCGCCGGTCCAGCCGAGTTGCTCGGCGAGCAGTCCGAGCAGTTCGACACTGCCGATGATGAGTGCAACCGCAACCGACAGGGCGGTGATCGTGATGTTGTAGAACACCTTGCGCACCGGTTCGGCGAAAGCCCAGCCGTAGGCGAAATTCATGAAGGTGCCGTCGATCGTGTCGAGCAGGCTCATGCCCGCGGCGAACAGCACCGGCAGGCACAGGATCGCATACCACGGCAGCCCGGCCGCGGCGCTGGTGCCGGCCAGCACCAGCAGGGCTACTTCGGTGGCGGTATCGAAGCCGAGGCCGAACAGCAGGCCGATCGGGTACATCTGCCACGGCTTGGTGACCGATTTCATGATCGGGCCCAGCAGGCGATTGGCGAAACCTCTTCGGGCGAGCTGGTTTTCGAGTTCCGCCTCGTCGAGATCGCCGCTGCGCATGCGCCGGAAGACCCGCAGGATGCCGATGAGCACGACGATATTGATGATCGCGATGATGTACAGGAAGGTGCCGGAAACCGTGGTGCCGATCAGGCCGGTGTAGTGGTGCAGGGACGAGGAATCGTCCTCGACCGGGCCGACGATGGTCTTCACGCCGATCGAGAGCAGCAGCGCCAGGCCGAACACCACGGTGGAATGGCCGAGTGAGAAGAAGAATCCCACCGAGAGCGGTCGCTGCCCGTCGTGCATGAGTTTGCGGGTGGTGTTGTCGATGGCGGCGATGTGGTCGGCGTCGAAGGCGTGCCGCATGCCCAGGGTGTAGGCGGTGAGTCCCACGCCGATGCCGAGGGTGCGGTCACCGAGGCTGAAATGCTGCGGCGCGACCAGGGTGACCAGGATGAACCAGCCGATCACGTGCAGGCCGATGATCACCGCAGCCATACCGCCCAGGCGCAGCCACTCCTGTTTGGTCAGCGCGAGCCGCTCGAGGAATCGAAAGGGCCTGCGCTGCTGAACTGTCGACGTCACCGTCTGCCCTCTCCGTGCGAACCGAATTTCTTGAAGGTAGGCGCGACTGTTCCTTGTTGCAAGTCATTGGCAGGAGGGGCGGTGATGCGCCGACCGGGAACACGTTGGCGGAGGCGGGGGTGGACGGGGCAGACTGTGGCCATGCCCGCAGTGCCGCATCACGCCCACGCCGCCGCAGGCGGTGCCCAGGCCCCGGTGGGGGATGGGGAGGAATATGCGCGTGGTCTATTGCGCAGTCGTGGATTGCGGTGCACGGCACCGCGATTGGCGGTGTTGTCGACCCTGGATCGGGCGCGGGACCGGGGGCATCTGACGGTGTCGCAGATTCAGGAGCGGCTCGCGGAAGCCGGTCGCGATGTGGATCTCACGACCGTGTACCGCACGGTGTCAACGCTGGTTGACGCGCATGTGCTGCACGCGCTGGTCATCGACGAGCGCGTGACCAGCTACGGGCTCACCGATATTCCGCACCACCACGCGGTGTGCAACCGCTGCGGCGCGATCGACGAAGTCCCGTCCGAACACCTCACCGATGCGCTGGCCGAGGCTCGCCTGCGCAGCCGATTCGCCTTGCCCGAGACCGCCGGGCTCACCCTGCACGGGCTGTGCCCGAACTGCCAGCAGAGTTGATCGGTCGGTCAGTCTTCACTCGGTCCTGAGCAGCGGCTGGGTCGAGCAGCGGAAGGCGCCGCCGAACAGCCGTGATATCGAGAAATCGATGTACTCCACCGTGATTCCGCGCGCCTCCAGCGCGGCGCCGACCCGCTCGAATTCCGGATCGGTGATGTAGGTGCGGGAATCGATCGGCAGTCCATTGGTGGCCATGGCCGCCGCCTCGTCCTCGCTGACTTCGATGCGGTCCCAAGCGCGCAAGGCCTCGGGGAGTCCCTCGGGCAGGCGGTCCGGGCAAACGATCAGAAGACCCTCGCGAACCAGCCCGATCGCGCAATCCAGGTGCAGCACATGCTCGGGCAGTCGCACGGTGGTCACGGTGAATCCGAAGGGCTGCAAGTACTTCGCGAGCCACTGCACGCCGATCTCATTGGTGGCCATGCCCGAAAGCCCCACGAAGATCTGCTTACCCAGCACCAGCACATCCCCGCCCTCGAGAAACGGCCCCGCTCCCGGCTCACCGAGCGCGGACTTCTCCGGCTGCGGCAACGACACATACCGCGCATCCGACGGCATGACCCGCTCCAACAGCAGTGGCCGGCTCGGCAACACCTCCATCCGCCGATGCGGAAACTGCAGCCCCCCTTCGATCACGTGCTCACCCACCGTGAACCACGGATCCCGAACGAAGAAATTGGCATACCCCGCCCGCCCCGCCGCAGCCCGCTCCGCCCGCGTGAACAACCGCGGCCGCAACACCTCGACCCCATGCCGCCGCAACACCCCCGCCAAAGCCGCCCGCTCGCCCTCCCAAGCCACCTGCTTTTCGGGATACACCTCCCCGAACGTCTTGCCCCACACCGCGTCGAGTATCTCCACGGCCCCCGCCTCCACCGGCATCCAGTGCCCCACAAACGAAGGATCCGCAGGCCCCCGGAACTCACACTGCGAAACCACCACCGTCTTCAACGGTGCGAACTCACTGTCCACCCGAACCAGCAAAGTGTCGGCAACCATGACTGAAACGATATCCACCGCCCCGACCCGATACGCTCGCGAGGTCGAGCGTGGAGGTCTACTGACCGCCCACGTCGAAGGTCATCGCATCCCAACAGGGGGCTCGCCCTTCGCCCCTTCCGCCGCGCGGCACCTGGACGAACTCACCCGCAGGCTGCTCACCGGCCGCAACTGAAATGCCTGATTAGCGGCAATCCCTATCGCCGTCACCGAACACGGCGATACGGTCATCACATCCGAGTGGAGGTGTCATGAAACGGATCGTTATGGCGGCGGTCGGCGTGATCTTGTGCGTCATCGGCGCGATATGGATAGTGCAGGGCGCCGGATCTCTGCACGGTTCCCCGATGACCGGGCACTCCGAGTGGAGCTACATCGGTGGCGTGCTCGTAGTAGTGGGCGCGTGCTTGCTGGTGTGGGTGGGTTACCGGGCGCTGCGCCGCTAGGACAGAGACAAAGATAAAAACTGGAGGTGTGGTTGCGTCGCCTGCCCTGCCCTGCCGGGCCGGGGCTGACGCCCAGCTGGGAGCCGTGACCCCTGTCCCGGCCCATGGACTGCACGCCTCACCTTCTCGAGACCAAAACCAAAAACCGGAAACGGCAAACACGAAAACCCCGAAACCTGAAGAAAACTGACGCAGGCACGACCGGAACACCAGTGCGGGATCTTGTCTGCGTTCCCGCGCTGGTGTGCTGGTCGTGCCTCTGTCGGACTAACTAGACCTCTAGACCTGCCCCTAGCCCAGCTTCTGGCTCGATGCCCGATTCGACATCTGATCCGGTTTTTGGCGTAGGGCTTTGCGCTGCACTCGAACAGGCGCGTTGGGCCAGCCATTCGCGGTGGCGGCGTGATTCGCGTTCGGTGCGGGCGTGGATCCGGGCTACCGATTCGGC